>CAYXRG010000059.1:0-27624 GCA_964467575.1 uncultured Caldilineaceae bacterium
TTATCGTTGTCATCGTTGTTCAAAACGCCTGTTTGGGGGCAGGCCCGTTTTCGGCTATACGCTTTGACACCCCTATTGGGTGCAGTTATAATGCAGGCGCCTGGGGCGCGACCCATGTGGGCCGGCGCAGCGACGGCAGGAGAGCAGTCACGTGAGCGTCTCGGACGAGGTGAAACAGCGGATCGATATTGTCGAGTTCATCTCGCGCTATACGCCGCTGAAAAAAGCCGGCAGCACCTACAAGGGTCTTTGTCCTTTCCATACGGAACGCACGCCCAGCTTCGTCGTATTTCCCACTACCGGCACCTGGCATTGTTTTGGCGCCTGCGGCACAGGCGGCGATCTGTTCTCCTTCCTCATGCGCAAGGAGAACCTGGAGTTTCGCGAGGCGCTGCAACTCCTGGCGCGCGAAGCCGGCGTCCAGTTGGACGAGCCGAGTGGGGAGGCCTCGCAGCGCGAGTCACTCTACGCCGTGAACGAACTGGCGGCGAGTTACTTTGCCGACATTCTGCGCAGCCATCCCGCGGCCGGTCCCGCGCGGGAATACGTGGCCCGGCGCGGCATCGACGCTGCGACCGTCGAGAAGTTTCGTGTTGGCTTCGCACTGGACGGCTGGAACGGGCTGCGCGACTTTTTGAGCGAGAAGGGGTACGATGTCGAAGCGCAGTTGCGCGCCGGGTTGGTCAAACGCCACGAAGAACGCGGTACGATCTACGATGCCTTCCGCAACCGGGTGATCACGCCGATTCGGGACCGCATGGGGCGCGTGATCGGCTTTGGCGGGCGCGTATTGGACGATAGCCAGCCGAAATATCTGAACACCGCGGAAACGCCTGTCTTTCATAAATCGAGCGTGATCTACGGCATCGACCTGGCGCACGAAGCCATACGCGCCGCCGACCGCGTGGTGATCGTCGAAGGCTATATGGACGTGATTGCGGCGCACCAGTTCGGTTTCGCCAATGTTGTCGCGTGCATGGGCACGGCGTTGACCACGGAGCAATTGCGGCAACTCCAGCGTTATACGAGCAACTTCGTCTTAGCGCTGGACGCAGATAGCGCCGGACAGCAGGCGACCATCCGCGGGCTGAACCAGGCGCGCCAGTCATTGGATCGGGTGAGCCGTCCCGCGGTCCGTCCGGGCGGCGGTCTGCGCTTTGAAGAGCGGCTGGGCGCCAATCTGCTCGTCTGTTCAATGCCGGAAGGCCAGGACCCCGACGATGTGATCCGCCGCGACCCGGCGCTGTGGGAGTCGTTGGTCGGTCAGGCGAAACCGCTGGTTGAATACTACCTGGGTGTGGCGGCCAAGCAGCTCGACCTGTCCAGCGCGGCGGGAAAGGGCGCGCTGGTGAGCGAACTGGCGCCGTTGATCGCCGAGTTGGACGACGAGATCGAACGCCAGCATTATGTGCAGGAACTGAGCCGGCTTGTCCAGATCGACGAATTGACTGTGGCGGGCAGGGTGCAAGCCGCAGCGCGGACCAGCCGCGTGCCGGTGCGCCCGCGATCGACGTCGCCCGGAGGGCGCCCGCGCCCGCCGCAGCGACGGCTTGCGCCGCCGGATAAAGCCGGTCTCTCGCCGGGCGGCTTCCCGCCGCTCTACGACGGCTACGGCCCGCCGCCGGACGACGAGCCTATGCCGCCGGAGTACGGCATGGCGCCCGCTGCCGCGTTCCGCACCGCCATGCCTGCGCGCAGCAGCTTCGGCAAGGAAGACTACATGCTGGCGTGTCTGCTGCACGACCCGGACTTGGTGATCGCGTTGGCCGTTGCGGCGGAGCGAGGCAATATCGAACCGCCGGCAGTCGAGGATTGGCAGCATGTGGAGAATCAGGAGATCTTTCGGGCGCTCAAGCGTTATATTGCCGGAGACGCCCAGTGGGATGTGGAGGCGTTTCAGGAGGGGCTGACGAACCATTTGCATGGGCGGCTGGGGATGTTGCTCGCCGAGGCGGCGCTGCTTCCGCCAACCCCCACGGAGGAATTGCCGACAGAGTTGCTCAAGGTATTGGTGCGGATGCGCATAGATCGGATAAAATCGGATAATACGCAGATCAGATACTTGATCGACGATGCGCAACGCGGCGACGACCTTGAGGCAGTGCGCCGGTTCGATGCCGCTAATAACCGGAACCTGCGCATGTTGTCACATTTACAGGACACCTGGGTCGGGCTGACCCGCGTGCTCGCCGTACAGGGACGAGCCGAAAAAGGCGTCAAGATTCGTTAGTCCGCAGGGTGCGAGTAAGGGAGACAGATGGCAAGGCGACGCCAGACATCAACAGACGGTTCGGAACAAGAGCCGGTTATGCCGTTGCGGCGCACCAGCTCCGAAAGCGAGCTGGATGAATATATCCACCTTGGCGAGGAGCGCGAGGCGGAGGAAGACCTTTTCGACGATATTCCCGATGAGGAGGAAGAGGAAGAAGAGGAAGGGCAGGATGTCCCTATCCCGCGCATCGAGCGGGACACCAAGATGGAAGAAGAAATCGAGCAGGAGAAGTATGTTCCACTCGAGAAATTGGTGGAGGATGTTCCGGAGCTCAGCCAGAGCTTGGACCCGGTGCGCATGTATTTGCGCGACATCGGGCGTCACCCGCTGTTGACAGGCGAAGAGGAACTGGAGTTGGCGCGGCGCATCGCCGAGGGCAAGAAGGCTGAAGCGCTGCTCGACCAAACGACCGACCTGGATGAGCGCGATAAGCTGGAACTGGATATTCACCTGGGCAAGGAAGCGCACGATAAGCTGGCGCGCAGCAATCTGCGTCTGGTGGTCAGCGTCGCCAAGCGCTACATCGGCCGCGGCCTGAACTTCCTCGATTTAATCCAGGAAGGCAACATGGGCCTGCTGCGCGCCGTAGACAAGTTTGACCATACGCTCGGCTATAAATTCAGCACGTATGCCACCTGGTGGATCCGCCAGGCCATCAGCCGGGCTATCGCCGACCAGGCGCGCACGATCCGCATCCCGGTGCATATGGTGGAGACCATCAATCGCCAGGCGCGCATCAAGCGCCGTCTGCAACAGGAGTTAGGCCAGGAGCCGTCTTTCGAACGCATTGCGGTCGAGATGGAGTTCGTCGATCCGGAGGATGCCAAAGCTGCTCTTGCCGCCTGGGAGCAGGACCCGGAGGCCCCGCTAGAGCCGGAATTGAAGCATCGGCTGGAGCGGGCGGCGGCTAAGGTGCGCAAGATACAGCGTCTGAGCCAGGAGCCGCTGAGTCTCAACACGCCTGTGGGCAATGAGGACAACAGCTATCTGGGCGATTTTATCGAGGATGACAGTTTGCCGGGGCCGGTCGATTCGGCCAGCCGCCGGCTTCTGAAGGAACACATGCATGAGATCCTGGACGGGCTGAACGAGCGCGAGCGCAAGGTGTTGATCATGCGCTTCGGCTTGGAAGACGGCGTGACGCGCACGCTGGAAGATGTGGGGCGCGAGTTTGAGGTGACGCGCGAGCGGGTGCGCCAGATCGAGGCGAAGGCGCTGCGCAAATTGCGCCATCCGCTGCGCAGCCGCAAGCTGCGCGATTACCTGGGGTAAATGAGGGCTTAGGGTGCGGGCCGAATTTGACAGATCGCCCGCACCCTGGCTATAATGCCGGAATTGCAGACGATAGCGGTCCTCGGTAGCTCAATCGGCAGAGCATCCGGCTGTTAACCGGAGTGTTGTTGGTTCGAGTCCAACCCGAGGAGCTAAAACGCAATATACAGCGCGGAGGAGTCTCCTGGACTACTGTATGTAGTGGCCAGGAGGCTTTTTCGTTATGGGCGCGGCGGGTGCGGCTGAGTATGGGACTATGGGATAGCGCCAACCGACGGAGGCGTCCCGCCTGACCTTGTAGTCAGGGGAGGCGCCTCCGCCGGTGAATCGTTAACCCTTATCGGGTGTTTGTTCCTTACTCGTCCAACACGCGCAGCGCGTCGCGCAGGGCTATGTTGACCTTGTTGCGGGCGCGCACAAGCTGCGTCTGCAGGTAGCGGTAATCATCGCTGTCGGCCGGCAGCGCGGCAAGCCGGCGCGCGTCCTGCAGAGCCGGCAAGTGCGGCATTCCCCATGCCGGGTCATGCTCGAACTGCCCGGCAGCCGTGTAGGTAAGCGGGATCAGGATGCGCGACAGGGCCATCATTTGGTCATTGAGCCGCTTCGCGGTCGCGTCGAGCGACTCCGCATCCGCGGCCGCAGCACATCTCTCGGCCAATTGCGCGGTTGCTTCCGCCAGCGCCGCCGCACGCTGATGCGTCAGGCTTAGGTCCAGGTGATCGCCGGCTGCGCTTTGCAACTCCGTCAGCGTATCCGCGATGTCGGCTGCCACGCGGCGAAAATCCATCGGCAGCAGCGGCCGCGCGCACAGATTCCACAGCACGCCGACATAGATCTGCGTGTCCAGGGCCAGCACGTCCGGGTCGACCTTGTCGATTGTGTCTTCGCTGGTGTGCCACCACCACGGCATCTTGCCGCCGATCAGCGAGCCAAAGGCCAGCGACACATAGTCGGTGTCGGCCTCGCTGGCGGGGACCTGGCTGAGGCCCATGAAGAGCGAGGGCAGGCCGACGCCGTTGAAGCTCATGTCGCCTGCCCGGCTCATGCGGTGGGCGTGGGGCTCTTGGCCCGTGTACCGTTTGACGATCTCCTCGCCAAAGCCTGCAATCTCCATGTGGGCCGGGAACGCGCCGTAAAAGGTCGCGCCGCGTGCGCCGGTGGAGTCGACGTTGACATGGGCGACGCAACGGTCGTACAACTCCTCCCAGTGGTTGTCCACATACCACGTCGAGCCGGAATAGCGCCCGTGGCTGTGGCCGCTCCAGAAGGCGATGCGCAGACCGCGACGCAGGTCTTGCCGGTTGGCGCTCAGGATCCTCGCCACTTCGGCCATGGTGGCGTTGGCGCTGCCGTTGTCCATCGCGCCCACCTCCCATGAATCGAGATGGCCGCTGAAGAGCACGAATTCGTCGCTTTCCGCGCCCGGCAGTTCGGCCAAAAGGATCGGCGTCTGCGTCCATTCGCGGTAGATTTTGGTCTGGAAGCGCACCCGCACCGGCCCGGCGGCAATGCGGCGGCGCAGGTCGTGTCCGTCATTCTCCACAACAGAGACGGAGGGGGTTGACGGCAGGCGTTTTGCCGACTCCGGCGTGGGCGTTCCCCACACGCTGCTGACGATCATGTAATGCAGATGGTCGTCGTTGATGAAGATCTGCCCGATGCTGCCCGCCTTTTCCGCGGCGTAGACGGCCGTGGGCGTAGCCAGCCCGTTCAGCAGCACGATCTTGCCCGCAACCTCTGGGCCGGCCTGGGCATAGTCCTCCGCCGTGCCGAAGCCGAGATCGATCACCTCTGCTTCCAGCCCGTCGACGGAGACGCTCATGGCCGTGCCAAGACAGGCAACGGCGACGTCCGGCTCGACGGCCCCGCCTACAATCGTCAGGCTCGCCTCCAGCGGGTAGCTGATCAGGGCGGGGTGCTCCAGCAGCGTGGTCTCCAGCCCGTAGCCGTCCAGCAACTGCTGCATGTAGTCGAAGGCGTGGCGTTCTTCCGGCGTGCCCGAATTGCGCACCCATTGGGCCAACGTTGTGTTGACCTCCATCAATGTGTCGCGCGAGACCTGCGCGGCCAGAGCCGCCTCGCGATTGCGCTGTGCGTTGTCTGCGTTCATTATCTGTATCCTCATTCTAGTGGCCGAAAGGCGGAAGGCGCTGTCAATGCGGTGAGCGCCGTTTCGTGTATGGGTCATATATATTGTCGCCCATGACCGCATTGCGCGCCATTTTTGCCGGTGCACAACATTGGCCGGCAAGCTGCGCGCCGGTAGAGCTTGCCCGCGTCCGCTGCGACGGCTTGTTTAGATTCTGCCGCGCAGGGTAGGGTCTAGAGCGTCGCGCAGGCCGTCGCCCATGAGGTTGAAGCCGAGTACAGCGATCATGATGGCGATGCCGGGGAAGGTGGCGATGTGCGGCGCCACACGCAGGTAATCTCGCCCGTTGGCCACCATCAGCCCCCAAGAGGGCTGCGGCGGTTGCACGCCTAGCCCCAGAAAGCTGAGCGCCGCTTCGAGCAAGATGGCATTGGCCATGTAGAGCGTGGCAAAGACGATGATCGGCGGGATCGAGTTGGGCAATACGTAGCGCAACACCAGGCGCAGCGTAGGCACGCCCGTTGCGCGTGCAGCCGTGACGAACTCCCGGTGTTTGATGCCAAGCACTTGGCTGCGCGTCACGCGCACGAACGAGGGCGTGGCCCATATGCCCACAGCCAGCGTCGTGTTCTGGATGCCGGCGCCCAGCGCGGCGACCAAGGCGATGGCTAACAGCAGGTAGGGAAACGCCAGCATGATATCCGCAATGCGCATGATCACGCCGTCCAGCCATCCGCCGGCAAAACCGGCCACAAGCCCAATGGAGACGCCCAACGCCATGGCGATAGCTACCGCCACGAGCGCGACGAATAGCGCTACCCTGCTGCCATAGATGATGCGGCTCAAGATGTCGCGGCCGAACTCGTCGGCGCCCAATAGGTAGTCGCTGTTGGGCGCCAACCGTTTGTCTTCCAGGTGCTGGCGCGTTGGGTCGGCGGGCGCCAGGTATGGGGCAAAGGCAGCGGTAAAGGCCACAAGCAGAACGATGACAAGACCGGCGACGGCCATTCGATTGCGGCTGAACTGGCGAACGACGTCCCCCATCGGGGAGCGAAAGCGACGCGTCTCACCGGGCGAAGACGGGGAGGAAGAAACGGCTTGAGCCAGACGCTCAACATTCCGGCTGCTCATACGCGCACCCGCGGGTCAATGTAGGCATAGGAGACATCCACAAGTAGATTGATCAGGACGTAGCTGGTTGCGAAGATGAGGACGCAACCCTGGAGCAGCACGTAATCACGCGCAAAGATGGCGAGCACGGTCAAGCGACCGAGACCGGGCCAGGCGAAGACGGTCTCGGTAAGAACCGCGCCTCCCATCATCTGGCCGAATTGCAGGCCGATGACGGTGATGATGGGGATCAAAGAGGTGCGCAGAACATGGCGCAGGATCACGCGGCCGTAGTTGAGTCCCTTGGCGCGTGCGGTGCGCACGTAGTCTTCGTGCATCACTTCCATCATGGACGAACGAGTCATGCGCGAGACGATGCCTATGCTCGGCGCAGATAGGGCGACTGCCGGCAGCACCAGATGACGCCATGACCCTGTGCCGCCCACCGGGAAAAGCCGCAGGTAGTAGGCGAACACATAGATCAGCACGAGGCCCAGCCAGAAGATGGGCATGGACAGACCGATCAGCGACAACAGGCGAACGCCTGCATCTACCCAGCCGCCGGGGCGCATGGCGGAAATGACGCCGCTGGCGATGCCCAGCACGACGGCCAGCAGCATGGCCGCAAGCGTCAATCGCAGCGTACCCGGAAAGACGTCGCCGATTTCCGCGATCACGGGTCGGTTGGAGAGGATCGAGCGCCCTAAGTCGCCGCGAGCTATGTCGGCGATGTAGCGCGCATAACGCACCAGGAGCGGGCTATCCAGCCCCAGTTTGGCGCGCAGCGCCGCCACCTCTTCGGGGCGCGCGTTTTCGCCTAACATCAGGGCTACAGGGTCGCCGGGGATCAGGTCCATCACGAGCATGGTGACAAAGATGATGCCCAGAATCACCGGGATCAGCGCAAGCAGGCGGTTTGCAATAAAGCGGGGCATAGTGTCGTCGAATCTTGCTGGAAGCAAACGCCGGCTTCACACCGGCAGAGAACCCGGCTGAATGACGGATGCGGGATCCGGCGCAAAGCGCAGAGGGGCCGGACCGTCGCAGCGTTGTCGAGGGTTTCGGCTGCGACAGTCCGGTCTTTAGGCGTCGGCTGTCGTTACTGAGCCAACTGAGCCTTGCCTAACCAGAGGTAATAGTCGATGGGGTGCTGAACGAAGCCCGTCAACTTAGAGCTGGTCAGGATGGTCTCTTTGGAATTGTACACGGGCACGATCACGGCATCGCGCGCCAAGATATCCAGCGCTTGGGCGTAGAGCTCGGCGCGTTCTTCTTGGTCCGTGCTCTTGCCCGCGGCCTCGACTATCTCGTCGAACTCAGGATTCTGGTACTCGTGTGAGTTCCAGCCCGCCGGCGGAATGCTGTTCGAGCCGAAGATCGGGCCGAGGGTGTAGTCGGCGTCGCCGGTCGCGGTGGACCAGCCCAGTGTGAAGAAGTCGGCCGGGAAGTTCGGTTGGCGCAATTGCTCGAAGAGCGTCGCCCATTCGAGGATTTCCAGCTTGACGTCTACGCCCAATTCGCGCATGGCCGCCTGGAAGGCTTCGCCGATTTCGGCATCTTTCAGGTAGCGCCCGCGCGAGCTGTAGTGAAGCAGCGAAAGCGGCTCGCCGTCCTTGTCGCGGATGCCGTCTCCGTCGCTGTCCGTCCAGCCGGCTTCATCCAGCAGCGCCGCGGCTCTCTCGGGGTCATAGACGAAGTACTCGCTGACATCGGCGAAGCCGAAGACCGGCGGCGAGATGTAGGCCTGCGGCAGATAGCCGACGCCTTCGAGTACGTTGTCGAGGATCGACTGGCGGTCGAAGCCGTAATTGATGGCCTGGCGCACGAGCACGTCGTCTAGCGGCGCGCGAGAGGTCATCATGCCGAAGTAGACAACGCGCACCCCTGGCGTTTCGTGGATGACGAAATCGGGGTTGTCGCGATAGCTGTCCAACTGTGACGGCGCCGGCTCCATCACCATCTGCACCTCGCCGGTGTCCAATGCCAACATGCGGGCGCTTTCCTCGGGGATGACGCGGTAGACGACGCGGTCGAGCTTGGCCTTTTCGCCCCAGTAATCGTCGAAGCGTTCGATCACGATCTGGTCATTGGTTCTCCACTCGACGAAGCGGAAGGGGCCGGTGCCCACCGGGTTGCGGGTGAAATCCTCGCCATATTGCTCGACGGCCGCCGGGCTGACGACGCCCGTGGCGTAGACGAGGGACATGATGTTGAGCAGCGGGCCGTATGGGCCGTCCGTGACAATATCCACGGTGTAATCGTCGACTACTTCGACCGCGATGATGGGGCGCAGATTGCTGGCGCTGCGTCCCGGGTCATCCGGGTTCTTGATGCGCTCGATGCTGAATTTCACGGCGTCGGCGGTGAAGTCAGTCCCGTCATGGAACTTGACGCCTTGGCGCAGATAGAAGCGCCAGCGGTCCGGCTCGATCTGTTCCCAGCTTTCCGCTAACGCCGGCTGGAAGGTGAGGTCTGTGTCGAGTTTGACCAGGTTCTCATAGACATTGGTCGTGACCCAGTTGCCGGGCGAGGTCGTCTCAACTTTGGGGTCAAGGCCGACGGCATCGGTTGGCCGGGCGATCACCAGCGTGCCGCCCTCTGCGGCTTCGGCGGGGGCCGCGCCGCTATCTGCCGGCGAGGCCGGCGCTGCACAGGATGCCATTAGCAGAACGACAAGAAGCCCCTGCACCAACGATGCAAGGATTGATCGATACCTTTTTGCACCATGTTTCATGTTCGCGTCTCTCCTTTTGCGGCGTGGTCTGGCGGATAAACTGGGGACAGGCAAGCAACAAACCTGCTGTAGAAAGCGGCCAAATCAATTTGGGAGGAAATTATGTGACGTTTTGCCCGGATTGTCAAGCATGCGCGTTCGGCCAAAATGCATCGGCGCGATGGCGGGGTGAACGAGTATTCCCAGTCGCGCCACCGCGGCTGATGATGCTATGATGGTCGCAGCGCCGTATACCGGTGAAGGTTCCCGTACAAGAGAAACTAGAGAGAATCAGGTGCTATGAGTGAGCATGATGCGTCTTTGGTCGTTTCTGGCGACATTGTTTTGGGACTGCGCCGTCTAGGCATGGGCCCAGGCGACAGGGTGTTGGTGCACAGTTCGCTGAGCAGTTTCGGCTATGTGGAGGGCGGCGCGCCGACCGTGATCGACGCCCTGCTGAATGCAGTCGGGCCGGAGGGGACCGTCCTCGTCCCCACGCTGACCGGCGATGAGGCGCTGTCTCCCGCCAACCCGCCGCGCTTCGACCCGCGTTCGTCGTCGTGCTGGACCGGCCGCATACCGGAAACGTTCCGTATGCGACCCGACGCCATCCGCAGCCTCCACCCGACGCATTCGGTCGCCGCCATCGGACGAGACGCGGAAAGCCTGACGCGCGAGCATATCCATTCCATCACGCCTTGCGATGAACGGTCTCCCTACGGCAAGCTGGCCGAGTTGTCGAACAGCTACGTACTGCTGTTAGGCGTGAGCTACCAGTCGCTGACGCTCCTTCATCATGTAGAGGAGATCGCCGGGGCCGATTACCACATGCAAGGCGAACTCGTCCGCGCCGAACTGATCATGGAAGGAGCGCCGGTGTATAGACATTATTTCCTGCATAGATATGGGACGCCGCGCAATTTCGGCGTTCTGGAGCCTCTGCTCGAAGAAAGAGGGCTGCAAACCGAGACGATAGTAGGCCAGGCGAGGCTGCGATTAATCAGCGCGCCGGGACTCGTCGACGCGGCGCTGCGCTGCCTGCACGCCAACCCGCGATTTTTCTGCGCCGCGGCGTGAGCTGTGCGCGCGTGGAATGTGCCAAACTACGGGAAGCGCTTCTGGGATCGCCGGCATCTTTTCCGGCATTCTTGCATGCCCTTTGCCGCTAGGGATGGCGGCGTTTCCTGCGCCATCCGTGCCCAGGAAGCGCATTTGACGGGTGCCCCGCTTCGGCTCTATGATGTGCCGTAGCGGGCAGACCATTCTGCCTTCATCGCTCCTACATCTCAGCTTGCTTTGACATCCCTGCGTTCAGCCTGACCCGTCCTGTCGGCGGGTTTGCCGATCGTTATCTTCTGCGTATCTACCAAATCCAAAGGAGAGTATGATGTTCACGCAAGTAAGCAAGCCGATCTCTCGTCGCAGTTTTCTGCATATGATGGGGCTGGGCGGGGCTGCCGCAGCGTTGGCGGCCTGCGCTGCACCTGCGCCGCCAACCGCCGGGACGGAGGCGGGACCTGCAGCGCCTGCCGCTCCGGAGCAGGCTTTTCTGAACTACTGGACGGGCTGGAGCGGATTCGAGTTCGATGAACTCCAGAAAATGGTTGACAAGTTCAACGAAGAGAACGACGACATCTTCGTCAACATGACGACCGTTTTCGGCCAGTACGAAAAGGTGTTGACGGCGATCGCCGGCGGCAATCCGCCCGACGTCGTCTCCGCGGTCTGGCTGCACCAGCTTGTGTCGATCGCGGCGCGCGATGGGCTGATTCCCATCACTGCGCTGGCCGAGCGTGACAATATCGACTCCTCCGAGTACTTCCCGCAGTTTTGGGAAGCCTGGAATTGGAACAACGAGCTGTGGGGCATGATGATAACGGCCAACAGCAATGTCATCGCCTGGCGCCCCGACCTATGGGTGGAAGCGGGGCTGGACCCCAACAGCCCGCCCACGACCGTAGACGAGCTAGACCAGCAGGCCCAAGCGCTGGAGATGGTGGACGCCGACGGCAACATCGAGCGCGTCGGCATCCTGCCCAGCGGCATGTTGTGGTGGGGGCGCATCTTCGGCGGCGACTTCTACGACGAAGCGAACGCCGCGGTGACGGCCAATGACCCGGCCAACGTCGACGCCCTCGACTGGATGGCGAGCTATCACAGCCGGCTCGGGCCTGAAAAGGTGGCGGCCTTCCAGAGCGGTTTCGGCGACTACATGAGCACGCAGAATTCCTTCTTCGCCGGCAAGGAGGCCATGACCCAGGTCGGCGAGTGGTTCATTCAATTCCAGAAGCAGTTTGCGCCGGACCTGGAGATGAACTTCATCCCTGCGCCGCCGCCGGACGGCGGTCGCGAGAACTGCACCATATTCGACGGCAGCGTCTTCACCATTCCCGCCGGCGTTCGCACCCCTGACGCCTCTTGGGAGTTCATCAAGTTCCTGAGCAAGCCGGAGAATATGGGCGACTTCTGCTTTGCCATCCAGAACGTGCCGCCCAAGCTTGCGCCTGCCAGCGAAGAGCGCTTCGTCGCTGACCCGCGCTTCCAGCTGGCGGTCGATCTGCTCAATGGGCAGAACGCCTTCGGCCCGCCCAAGATGGCCGTCAACGATCTGCTCTTCAACCGCTTGGCGGAGGCCGAAAGCGCGGTCAAACAGGGGCAGTTGACTGCACAGGAGGCGCTCGACCGGGTGAACGAGGAAGTTCAGCAAGAGCTGAACCGCACGCTCGAACGATTAGGCTAGGCGCGCTCAACCTGCGCAACTCGGATCTGTGACGCTGAGACCGGTGCGCGGCGCGAATCGCTGCGCCGCGCACCGGCGGCTTGCAACCGACCCCAGAAAGCTTACTGCCATGGCGACAGCAGTTGCACCTCGACGGCATTCCGGTTGGACCAAGAAGCAGCAGCGCGCGCTCCTGACGGGGCTGGCCTTTATTTCGCCCGCTATCTTGGGCGTGATCTTCTTCGCGGCTTGGCCGATTGTCCAGTCCTTCTACTACAGTTTCACGTATTACAATGTCCTGCAGCCGCCGTTCTTCATCGGTTTGGACAACTACCGGGACCTGGCAAGCGACCGCGTCTTCGGCATCGCCGTGCGCAACACGCTGTACATGGTCTTGATCGGCCTGCCGGTCCACCTGGTCTTCGATTTTCTGATGGCGTTGTTGCTGAACATGCGCATCCGCGGTCTGTCGATCTACCGCACGATCTTCTATCTGCCGTCGATCACGCCGGTTGTAGCTTCGGTCATCGTGTGGCTGTGGCTCTTCAACGGCCAGTATGGCGTGCTCAACGAGGTGGTCGGCTGGTTCGGCGTGCAGCCCATCGGCTGGCTGACCGATCCGCGCTACACCAAGCCTTCGCTCATCTTCATGGGCCTCTGGTTCGGCGGCAACACCATCTTGATCTACCTGGCGGGCCTGCGCGATGTGCCCGTTTCCCTGCTCGAGGCCGCGGAATTGGACGGCGCGGGCGCGCTGCGCAAGACTTGGCACGTAACGCTGCCCATGGTCAGCCCGGTCATCTTCTATACACTGATCATTAACGTGATCGGCTACTTCCAGTACTTCACCGAGGCGTGGGTGCTGACCGCCACGCGCGATGGCGCGGCCGGCGGCCCGCTCAACTCCATGCTCTTCTACGCCATGTATCTCTATCAGACCGCTTTCCAACAGTTTAAGATGGGATATGCCAGCGCACAGGCGTGGGTGCTTTTTCTCATCGTGCTGCTCGCGACCGTCATCGTTTTCCGCACCTCCGGCTGGGTATACTATCGCTCTGAGGAGTAGCCCATGAAAGCAGCCAAAACCGTTGCGCAACCGGTCGTCGCTCAGAACCGCTCTCACGGCCTGGAAAGTCGCACCAATCAGGATCGTCTGACCCGGTTCGTGGTGTACGCCATCATCTCCTTGGTGGCTGTGGCCTATGTTTTCCCGCTTTATTGGATGGTCGTAACCGCGCTCAAGACGGACGTAGAGATCTTTCGCGTGCCGCCGTCGCTGTTGCCCGAAAGCCCCCAGTGGCAGAATTTTCCGCTGTCCACCACGTATATTCCCTTCTGGCAATACATGTGGAACACGATGGTGATCAGCGCCCTGACCATCTTGGGCATGGTGGTTTCCAGCGCGTTCATTGCGTATGGCTTCGCCCGCGTGCGCTGGCCGGGCCGCAACCTGGTGTTTATGGCCTATCTCAGCACCATCATGCTGCCCGCGCAGGTGACCCTGATCCCGCTGTATATCATCTTCCGCCAGTTCGGCTGGGTTGGCACGATCTTGCCGCTGGTTATTCCGGCGTTTTTCGGCAACGCGCTGTACGTCTTCTTGCTGCGCCAGTTCTTTATGACCATCCCCAATGAATTGACCGATGCGGCGCGCATCGACGGCGCCAGCGAACTCGGCATCTTCTCGCGCATCATGCTGCCGCTGCTGAAGCCGGCGTTGGCGACGGTAGCCCTCTTTACCTTCGTCGCTACCTATCGCGACTTCCTCGGCCCGCTCATTTATCTGACCGATCAGAGCCAGTGGACCATCTCCCTGGGCTTGCAGATGTTCAAGAACATGTACGGCGCGCAGTGGCAGTTGATGATGGCCGCGGCCACCATCACCATGATTCCTACCGTCGTCCTCTTCTTCCTTACACAGCGCACCTTTATCGAGGGCATCGCGCTGACCGGGATCAAGGGATAATCCGCCGTGGGCGTCGGAACGGCGCCCCATCCTAGAAAGTCAAAGACCATGAACGCAGTACGCGTGGCGGTGATCGGCGCAGGCGGCATCGGCGGCGTCCATTTGGATGCCTACGCCACGCTGCCCGAACTGTGCCGGGTGGTAGGCGTGGCCGACATCCAGCTCGAGGCGGCGCAGGACCGCGCTGCGCCGTTGAACGCGCCCGCCTATGCCGACTTCGTCGAATTGCTGGACGCTGTAAAGCCGGACGCGGTGAGCATCTGTACGCCGCCCAACATGCATCCGCCCGTCGTCGCGGAGGCGGCGCGGCGCGGGGTCGCCGTCCTTTGCGAAAAGCCCCCGGCGCGCACGCTCGCCGAGACCGAAGCGCTGGTCGAGGCCTGTCGCACGTACGGCGCGCCGCTCCAGTTCGCTTTCTGCCATCGCTTTCATGAGCCTGTGCAGCAGGCGCAGGAGTTGATCGCATCCGGCAAACTCGGCCAGGTGATCCAGGTCTACAATCGTTTCGGGTTCCGCTTTGCGCGTGCCGGTCATTCCTGGTTCACCGACGCGGAGACATCAGGCGGGGGCATCCTCATCGACACGCTCGTGCACAGCGTGGATATCTTCCGCGCGCTGGCGGGCGAGGTGCGCCGGGTGGACGCCGCGGTGGGGACGACGCTGCCGATAGCTGTGGAGGACAGCGCGGCCATGCTGGTGACCGCGGAGTCAGGCGCGGTGGGTGCGCTCACCTGTAGCTGGGTTACGCCTGTCTCCGAGGCGGAGGTGCGCATCTATGGCACAGAGGGCGAGGCCGTGATCGACTACGCCCAGCCCGGCGGCCTCGCCTACCGCTTGGCCGGCGACGAGGAGTGGACCCGGCTGCCCTTCGAGAAGCCCAACCGCTTCATCCGCCAGGCCGAGGCTTTTCTCTCTGCAATCCGGTCCGGCCGCACGCCGCATCCCGGCGCAGAGGACGGTCTGGCTGTCATGCGGGTCATCGAGGCGGCGTATGCCTCGGCTCGCCGCACCTAACCACACGTTCTGAAAGGACTTATCGCCATGAAACTTGGCCTCTCGATGTGGAGTGTGGTATCGGCTGTGAGGACCGGGAAGATCGATTTGCCCGGCTTTATCGACTATGCCGCGCAGCAGCAGGCGCAGGGCGTCGAGCTTCTCGATTTTTTCTGGACGGATCGCGACGCGGAGATTCCGCAGGTGAAGAAGCGCATCCGCGATGCGGGCCTGGAACTTGCGGTGTATTCTGTCGGCAACGACTTCTTCCAGCCAGACCCCGAGGAGCGCGCTCGCCAAGTCAGGGCAATGCTCGAGGCTGTAGACGTGGCGAACGCACTGGAGGTCGGGCTGATGCGCGTCTTCAGCGGCAACGCCAAGGAAGGCTACAGCCTGGAGGATGGCTTGGGGTGGATCGTGGACGGGTTGATCCAGGGCGCAGAGTATGCCTCGCGTCACGGCGTCGTCCTAGCGTTGGAGAACCACGGCCTGATGGCGGGCCGCAGCGACCAGGTGCGCGGCATTATCGACGCGGTCGGGTTTCCGTCGCTGCGCGCCAACCTAGATACTGGCAACTTCCTGCTGGTGAACCAAAACCCCACCGATGCCGCCCGCAGCCTGGCGGATGTGGTGGCGCTGGTCCACCTGAAGGACTTCCGCAAGGCCGGGCCGGAGGATGTCGAGCATGTCTATCACGGCTTGGACGGCGCGGCCTTTACCGGTACGGTTGTAGGCGAGGGACAGGTGGACCTGCCCGTGATCGTGGACATCCTGCAAAAAGCGGGCTACGACGGCTGGCTGTCGCTGGAATATGAGGGCGGGCAGGACCCGCTGACCATCGGCGTGCCGCGCAGCCTAGAGGCGGCGCGTATGTTGCTGCCCGGTTGACGCAACAAGTTCGCGGAGCGTGCACGCCCGATCGGATGATCCTGGAGAAATGAGAAAGGCGGCCTTCGCACCAGGCGAAGGTCGCCTTTTATTGAGAAACGACAGCCGCAAGAAAGACGAATTGAACGGACGTCTAGCGCCAAACCTGCATGCGGTTGCTCATCTGGCGCGGGCTGCGCCGCTTGAACCAAGGACGCGGCTGACGAGCCAGGTGAAAAAGATCGGGATGCCGAACCTCAGCGTCGCGTAGCCGACGAAGAAGCCGAGGATGATTCGGATGTTTTGGAACGTCATGGCGGGTTCCTGTTCGAAGGAGAGGGTTGCCGATGCGAATAGGCTGCACGGATAGGCGCATCTGCGCGCCAGGCATCGCGCATCGGGCCGCGAAGAGCGGCATACGATCCCCATTCACTGCCCATTATACCACCAAAATGATGGCCTGTGTTTGTGCGCCGCAGCATTTTAGCCGGGAATCTCGGCGAAAGCGCCGGATTTGTCGCCATAAAGACTGCCGGACGTGGCAAAGCTAGGCGGCGGGCGCATGGCGCAAGCGTGCGACGATGACGGGCGGGAACTCGCTGTAGGACGGGCCCCAGCTCAGAGGGTTGCCCTTCTGCGGCTGGCCGGCGGAAAAGGCGCGCTCTTCCAGACCGTCGAGCACGAAGCCGTGCCGGAAGGCGACGCCAAGCAACTCGCCCAGAGGCCGGTGGAAGTAGATGTGCGGCTCCGGCTGGCCTGGGACGGCAAGCCCGCGATGGACGGACGGGGTCATGTAGGCATGCACTTTCAGCGAGTGCGTAGTGATCAACTCTCCGTCGCGGTCTTCTCTTTCCGCCACATGGGTTACGTGGACGCTGTTGAAGCAGGGATGCATGATCGAGAAGACAAAGGGAGCGCCGGGGCGCATCAGACGAGGCAGCGCGGCCATAAGCGGCTCGATGTCCGCGATGTCGAAGAGCGCCATCTGGCAGATAGCCGCGTCGAAGCGCGCCTCACCTAAGTGCAAGAGCTGCGCTTCGTCTGTGACATCGATCGTACAATAGTCGATCGCCGCGGCTGTACCCCGGCCTTGCGCACGCCGGATCATCTCCGCCGAGAAGTCGAATGCGACCACCTCTGCGCCTAGCGCGGCGAGTCTGCGCGCGTAGAGGCCGTTGCCGCAGGCGATGTCGAGGATGCGCTGGCCCGGCTGTGGGTCTAGCAGGCGCATGGTTGCCGGCCAGATGAGGAGATTAACGAAGTCGTTGCCCTCTCCCATATACTCGTCCCAATAAGCCGCGCTCGATTCCCAGGCGTTACGCGTGGCCGCGTTGGCGTCGCGGCGGTCAGGCTGATCGGTCATGTTTGGCTGGTCCTTTCCGCTCATCCGCTCACCGGCTTGCCGGCGAGACCGAAAAAGTCGATCACGCGTTGTGCGTTCTGTTCGATGGTTTGAACGCCGTCGACCGTGAAATGCGCCAGACCAAGGTCTTTCACGCGCTCCTCGATCCAGGCGGCAAAGGCGACGTCGCGATCCATCCAGTTTTGCAGGGCTTGCTCCGGGTTGCTGCACTGGCTGAGGATGTGTAGCACCCACTCGCCGCGGTTCGGGTAGGTGCGGCGCTGGAACGTTTCAGTGGGGATCACCCAGAGCGCACGGCGGCGGTCTTGCAGGAGGGGCGCGAGGTTATCGGGGAGCAGGCTGTTGCCTTCGACCAGGATGGGCGCGCCGGCAGGCATTGCCAGCAGGTCGGCGATGACCAGGTCGAACTGCTCCTGGTAGCAGCGGATCACATCGTCGAGCAGGGCATCGACAGGGCGCATCCACAGGTCGTCCCATGTGGAGGAGAACCAGCGGGCAAGGCAAGGCTGGCGCGCTGGGTTCGGCTTGGGCAAGCGCGTGCGCAGTTCCTGGTCGATGTGATAATGGGTGAGGTCGTGGGCGGCGGCGATGAGGCCGGCCATCGTGCTTTTGCCGGCGCAGGGGGAGCCGCCCATCCAGTATACATGCTGCAGGCGGTCGCGGATCATATTGACAGTCATAAGGGCAGGCACCAAAGGGAGTGAGCGGGCAGTTAAAATGGGACTTGCGGCGGCGCGTGACCTGTATTATACTCCAAGCCAACAGCTAGCTTCCCATCGCGACACCATCGTGTTACATCGGCTGTGCACTCCAGGTCCGTATGAACTGGAAGCGTTGAGGCCATCCATACTCTACCCTGATCGATAGGCTTGGCGTCACGTCGCTATCCCGCGTGCGTGCAGTCTGTTTAGCCTTGGCGTCTCGAAATCGAGCATCGCGATTTCGAGCGTCTTCAGGCGAACGCGTGTCGTAGGGCTGTAACACGTCTTTTCCCCAAACAGGCTTATTCGAGTTGTAAGTGTTGTTTTAACCCATATCGCAAGCCGTATCAACAATTGGCCGTAAGGAGGCTCATCGATGAGTAATGTACGCCGTTGGTTGATGTATGTATTAGTGGCTGCGTTGGCGGTTGGTTTGGCGGCCTGCGCTGCGGCGCCCGCCGCTGAAGCGCCTGCCGTTGCCGAAGCGCCTGCTGAACAAGCTGCGGCCGAAGCGCCGGCAGCAGAAGGCGTTCCTTCCGGTCCGCTGGAGATTTTCTCTTGGTGGACGACAGGCGGCGAGGTGGAAGCGCTCGATGCCGTGTACGCCATCATCAATGAGCGCTACCCGGAGATCGAGATTGAGAACGCTGCTTTGGTGGGCGGCGCCGGACAGGGCGGGGCGATGAAGGCCCTGCTTGAAACCCGCATGATGGGCGGCGAACCGCCCGATTCGTTCCAGGTTCACCTGGGCCGCGAGTTGATCGACAGCCATGTGATTGCCGACCGCATGGAACCGCTGGACTTCCTCTTTGAGGAAGAGGGTCTGAATGATGTCTTCCCGCAAGACCTAATCGACATCGCGTCCTACGAAGGGCATCCCTATTCGGTGCCGATCAATATCCATCGTTCCAATATGTTGTGGTATAGCCCAGAGAGACTAGCCGCGGCCGGCGTCGAAGCTGTGCCGACCACCTGGGACGAGTTCTTTGTGGCCGCAGAAAAGCTCAAGGAAGTCGGCATTCCTGCCATGGGTCTTGGCGAGGCCGATCAGACGATGGCGGCCCATATCTTTGAGAGCATTCTCGTATCTGTGTTCGGGCCGGATGATTATCGCGGCTTGTTCGACGGGTCCATCGGTTGGGATGACGCGCGCGTCACCGAAGCGCTGGAAATCTTGAACAAGATGTTTGACTATGTAAACCCCGATTACCTGAGCGTAAGACAGGGCGAGATGGTCAGCGCCTTCGCCACCGATGAAGGCGTAGCGATGTTCATCAGCGGCGACTGGTCACACGGTCAGCTCAAGGCGATGGGCTACACAGACTATTCCTGGGCGCCCTCACCGGGAACGGACGGCATCTTCATCGTCCTCTCCGACTCCTTCGGACTGCCCAAGAACGCGCCGAACCGCGACAACGCCATCGCCTTCCTAAAGGTGGTCGGCTCACGCGAGGGCCAGGATGCCTTTAACCCAATCAAGGGTTCAATTCCGGCACGCGTCGATGGCGACCCAAGCCTCTACGACGAGTACCAACTGACTGCGATGGATGACTTTGCATCGAATACGCTCGTCCCGAGCATCCAGCACGGCGCGGCGGCCAAGCAGAGCTTTATTCTTGACTACGACTTCGCGATAAACGAGGTCGCTGCCAACCGAGACGTTGCCAAGGGGCAGGCCATGCTCGTCCAAGCGGCGGAGGACGCAGGATTTGGCGAATAGAACGTATCCGACGGTAAGTGTGGAAGGGGAGCGCGGCCTAGCCGCCTCCCCCGCCACAAGAAAACGCAGACGTCCGGGGTGGCTGCGCGGCGAAATGCTGATCGCCCTTGTCGTGCTGGCTCCGTCTATTTTTCTCGTGGCAATCTTCATCTACGGCTTTATTGGTTGGACTTTCTACATCTCGACTGTGAAATGGGACTCGGCGGTTGTGGATTATACCTTCGTCGGGTTGAAGAACTGGCAGCGCTTGTTCAATGACGCCCGCTTTCACAGCGATCTGCGCAACCACTTGTTATATGCCTTAGGGTTTATGTCGCAGTGCATTGTGTTCGGTTTTCTCCTGGCCGTGCTGCTCGACCTTAGAATCAAGGGTGAGGCGCTTTTTCGCACGATCTTCATTTTTCCCTTTGCCGTTTCGGGTATCGTGACTGGCGTCGCCTGGCGATGGCTGATGCAGCCTACGACCGGGATCAACCTCCTCTTCGCCGCCGTTGGTCTAGAGAATCTCCAGCCCTCTTGGTTCGTCCATGCGAAATTCGGCATGTTGGCCGTGTCCATCGCCGCGGCTTGGCAGTTCACCGGCTATGTCATGGCGTTG
The DNA here is from genome assembly GCA_964467575.1 of uncultured Caldilineaceae bacterium. Taxonomy (GTDB): domain Bacteria; phylum Chloroflexota; class Anaerolineae; order Caldilineales; family Caldilineaceae; genus JASGTU01. The sequence goes on from CAYXRG010000059.1 coordinate 20,384, forward strand.
TATCTGGCGGGCCTGCGCGGCATATCGTACGAGTTGCGTGAAGCGGCGGCCATTGACGGCGCCGATTCGTTTGAGATTTACCGCTATGTGATCATCCCGCTGCTCGCCCCGGTCACATTCGTCGTGATCGTTCTGACGGGCATGAACTCGATCCGCATCTTTGACTTGGTTGCGGCGATGGGAGGGAGCGGCCCGGCATTTGCCACTGATACGCTCGCCTTCAACATGTATCAGACCACTTTCGGCTCCTATCGCTTCTCCTTGGGCGCGGCGATCGGCTCCTTCATGATTCTTCTGTCGCTGTTCCTCGTGGTTCCCTATCTGCGCAGCATGCGCGGCGAGGTGGAAAGATGAACCTGCAGCGTATCTGGACCCGCAGTGCGATCTACTTTCTCCTGATAGCGTTTGCGGCCTACTACCTCATGCCGTTCTACGTCATGCTGATTACGGGCCTCAAGCCCTTCGCAGATGTCCAGATTGCACGCATGTGGGAACTGCCGCAGAACCCCACTCTCGAAGGAGTTCTCCGGGCTTGGACTTCGGTTGCGCCCAACTTCTGGAACAGCGTGCGCATCACTGTGCCCGCGGCGCTGATCTCCGCCTTCATCGGATCGATCAACGGCTACATTTTCGCCAAGTGGCGCTTCCCCCATGCGGACACGGTCTTCATCCTTTTCCTGGTGGGCATGTTCTTGCCCTATCAGGGCGTTCTGATTCCGCTGGTGCGCACCCTGCAATTCTTCGGGCTGTACGGAACGATGCCTGGACTGGTCATGGTTCACTGCATCTTCGGTATTCCGATCACGGCGCTGTTGTTCCGCGGGTACTATGCGGGTATTCCCAACGAGCTTCTCGACGCCGGCAAGATTGACGGCTGCGGCTTTTTCGGGCTGTACCGCTGGATCTTGCTGCCCATTTCGCTGCCGGCCTTTGCCGTCGTGCTTCTCTGGCAGTTCACCACGATCTGGAATGACTACCTGATCGGCCTGGTGGTGCTCAGTAATCCATCGCGAGCCCCAGTGAACGTTGCGGTACAGAACCTTGCCGGAAGCTATTTTGTGGAATGGAATGTGCAGATGTCGGGGGCGCTAATCGCTGCGCTGCCGACGATCTTCGTCTACCTTGCCCTGGGCAAGCTCTTCCTGCGCGGGCTGCTCGCCGGTTCGCTGAAGGGGTAGCGCGGAGAACGCCGCGCTGGGCGAACTCAATAGGTGTGAAGCGCTGCCATGCTCTGATGACAGGCCGGCGGCGTTTTCTGTTTGGGCGCATCGCGCGGCGGAATGCAACACCCTCTCCCACTTGTGATATCATCCAATGGCTTGGTAGATGGCTTGGTTGAGCAGATGCATACGCGCCGGACGCAGCGTGATACCGCTCGACCGCGAGTTGACCCATGCCAGGCGCCCATGATCGATGACCCATAACAATTGTGCAGTGCGTCCGGCAGCCTAGAAAAACAGGGAATGTATGTCTATGAGCGATGTAGTGCGGCTTGGCATTGTCGGCGCGGGCAGCATCACGCTGCGCGGGCTGCTGCCCCAATTGACCATGGAAGACGTCCAGGAGAGCGTGCGGGTCGTGGCGCTGTGCGATCCGGTTATCGAGCGGGCGCAGGCGGCGGCGGAGAAGTTCGGCGTTGACCATGCCTACGCCGCCTTCGAGGAGATGCTCGAGGCCGGCGGAGTGGATGCAGTCAGCATTGCTTCTCCGATTGGCTTGCACTATGAACAGGGCCTGTTAGCCGTGGAGAACGGAGTTCACGTACATTTCAACAAGACGATGACCACGACGGCGGCAGAGGCCGACGACCTGATCGCGCGCGCTCGCAGCAAGGGGGTGAAGCTGGTCGCCTCGCCGGGCGAGATGCTCAACCCGCGCCTACAGCGCGTCAAGCAGTTGATCGACGAAGGCGCGCTCGGCGCGCTGACCTGGGCGGTTACCGGCGCCTCGTTTGGCCGCTATCATGAGCAGGAAGCGGGCGTGCGTCACGGCAGCGATCCCCTCTCCAACGTCAATCCCGCCTGGTACTTTCGCAAGCCGGGCGGCGGCCCGCTCTACGACATGACGGTCTACGGGCTGCATGCCTTGACGGGCGTCTTGGGTCCGGCTAAGCGCGTGACGGCCTTCTCCGGCATTCGCATTCGGGAGCGCGAATTTCTGGGGCAGATGCTGCCGACGGATATGGACGATCAGACGCTGATGGCGCTGGATTTCGGCGGAGCGCTCTTTGCCTTTGTCTATGGCGTGGCTGCGGGCGGTCTCCCGAACATGGGGCGCCCGCTCATCTTCGGCACAAAGGGAACGATCAACGGCGGTACGCTGAACGGGGAGGTGATAGACTACCCGGGCCGCGAGATCGCCGAGCGGTATGGCTATACTGCCGCGCTGCCGCATGTGGTCGATCGCCATCGCGAGGTGGAGGAGGCCCACGTCTTCGAAGATGTAATGCAACTGGTCGACTGGATTCGCACGGGCGCGCCGACTGTCGCCACAGCGGAGCATGCCCGTCACGTCATCGAGATCATCGAAGCAGCCTATCGTTCGGCGCAGACGGGGACCGCACAGGAGTTACGTACGACCTTTTAGGCGCCTGGCAGGACGAGCAACCCGCGTTAGGGGCGGAAACTTAAAAAACGCCGGCTGGTCTGACCAACCGGCGTTTTTCGTGCGCAGACGTCAAACTTGCCCCGTCTCCGGTGCAGTTATCTCCAGTGATAGGGGGGCGTAGGGATCAGCAGCATCTGCCCGGCATAGATGCGATTCGGGTTGGGGATGCGGTTGACGTGCGCCAGAGTTTGGACGGATACGCCGCTACGGCGGGCAATAGCCGAGAGCGTATCGCCCCGTTGCACACAGTAGTAGTATCCTTGAGGACGGACCGGCTGGACGCGCGCCGGCTGAACGCGGACCGGCTGGGCCGGTCGATGATACGCCGGGTGGCCGCTCCACCGCGCCGCGCCGGGTTGGGCCGGGCCGGCCGCGGGGGCGGCGTTTGCCTGGCTGGGGATGAATAGGGTGAGCGCGACCGCAAGCGCGATCGCAACGAGCATGACGCGCCTAATCCAGCGAGTCGCAAGGTGTGGCTGCCGCATGGTAGTCTCCTTTCGCGAACGAAGGGTTGCGACGACAGGCGTCAGCCGGCCGGCGCATAGGCCCCGGGGCAACGTCTGATGCCGTTGGTCGCTAGCAAGGTACAGGACTCATGGAAAGCGTACCATGATTGGGTTGAATCGGCAAGTAAATCACAGGGGCGTCCCAGGAGCGCCAGCCGGGTGTTCAGACCTGCTCGCCCACAGGTTTGGGCGTTTGCCGGCTGCGGGCGCGCGCCAGCAACCCATACGCGAACAGACAGAGCAGACCAAAAAGCGGGACGAAAGTCAGGGTCGATAGGGCGGTGAAAAGCGAGAAGCGGTCCGCCAGGTAGCCCGTGAACGACGCGCCCAGCCCGCCGGGCCACCAGCCGAGCCCCATCAGCAGGCCGGAGGCGACCCCGACTTGGTTCGGCAGCGCTTCCAGCACGAGGACGATGCTGTTGGGGAGCGTGGTCCCCACCGCTACGCCGGAGAGGAACAGCCCCGCGATCTGCACCGGCCCTGCGCTGTTGAGGAACGACCAAAAGGTCAGCGGTAAAAGAGCCAGGGCGATGACCAAGATGCGCCAATAACCGAAGCGGTCGCCCGCAGCCCCGCCGAGCAGGCTGCCGGCGCTGACCGAGAAGGCGAAGACGGCGAGCATGCTGCCGCCTGCCGCTACCGTGCCGCCGGTCGACTCGATCCAGGTGGGCAGATAGGTGGTCAGCCCAACTTGGAACCAGGAACGAAACATCATGGCGACGACGATGAGAATCAGGCCGGCGATAAATGTGTCGCCCTGCGCGGCGGCTATGGGCTTTTCTGCGCGCGCCGCAACTGACGAACTCGTGCGCAGGTTGAGGTAGAAGATGATGCCGAAGATCAGGCCGAGCGGCAGGATGGTGATGACGCCGGGCAGCCCAAACCAGGATAAGGCCAGCGCGATCCACAGGGGGCTGAGGGCTGCGCCGATGTTGCCGCCGACGGAGAAGACGGAGATGCCCGAGCCGCGCTTGGCCCCGCTGTTCGAGGCGGCGATCACCGCGGCCGGCGGATGAAAGGCGGCGGAACCGAGGCTGCCCAAGGCGATCAGGACGAGCAGCATGCCATAGGAGGGGGCGAAGCCCACCAAGCCCATAGCTACACCGATCCACATGATGCTGAGGGTGGTGAGAGGGACGGCGCCCCAGCGGTCGCTGATATAGCCGAAGAGCGGCTGCGCCAGCGCCATGCTGGTGCCTGCAACCAGGGCGATGACGCCGACCTGCGTGTAGTTCAGCCCCATTAGGGGCATGAGCCGCGGGTAGAGCACCGGCAGGAAGTTGTTGCTGAATTCGATGATCAGGTGGGCGAGGGCAACGAGCAACAGCGCGCGGCTGAACTGGGTTTTCATTAAGGGGCATCCTGGGCGGATTGGCGTAAGATCTGCCGGTCTTGTTCTTGCGGGCGGAGTTGGCGCTCGTAGATTTCGGCGTAGAGCGGCGAACGCTGCAGCAACTGGCTGTGGCTGCCCATGGCCGCGATCCGTCCGCGCTCCAGGACGAGGATCAGGTCGGCGGCGCGCACGGTGCTGAGTCGTTGGGCGATGACGAAAGAGGTGCGGCCGTGCATCAGTTGTTCCAGCGCCATTTGGATTTGTCGTTCGGTCTCGGTGTCGACACTGGCGGTGGCGTCGTCCAGGAGTAGGATGCGCGGGTTCTTGAGCAAGGCGCGGGCGATGGCGATGCGCTGGCGCTGCCCGCCGGAGAGCGTCGCGCCTCTTTCTCCGACTCGGGTCTGGTATCCGTCCGGCATAGCGCTGATGAAAGCGTGCGCCTGGGTTGCCTGGGCCGCGGCCACGATCTCGTCCAGCGAGGCGCCGGGCCGGCCAAAGGCGATGTTCTCTTGCACGCTGACCGCAAACAGCGTGGTTTCTTGCAGCACGATGCCGATCTGGTCGCGCAGCGAGTTGAGCGTGACCGTGCGCACGTCGATGCCGTCTATCAGAACGAGCCCGCTCGTCGGGTCATAGAAGCGGGGGATGAGGTTGAGCACGGACGACTTGCCGGAACCGGTCGGCCCCAGCAGGGCGATGACCTGGCCGGGCTGCGCCTCGAACGTGACGTCTTCCAGCACGGAGTGGCGCTCCGAGTAGGAGAAATGGACGTGCTCGAAGCGGACGGCGCCCTCGATCGGGGGCATGGGCACGGCGTCGTCGGCATCCTGCACGGGCGACGGCGCGTCGAGGATGTCGAAGACGCGTTCGCCGGCGGAGGCGGCCATCGCCACCGCCGGCACGATCATGCCGATGCGGCGCACGGGCATCACCAACTGGCCCAGGTAGGTCGAGAATGCCACCAGTTCGCCCAGGGTAAGCTGGCCGCGGATGACGAGCAGGCCGCCATACCAGATGATGAAGACCGTGCCGATGTTGGCGATCAGGTCGAGCATCGGCACGTTGACGGCGCGCAGACGCACTGAGAAGGCCGATAGATCGAACCACAGTTGGTTCTCGCGCTCGAAGCGTTCGATCTCGGCGCGCTCCTGGGCAAAGGCTTTGACGACGCGCGCCCCGCGCAGGTTCTGCTCCAAACGCGTGGTCAGAACGCCTAACTGCTGTTGGATGGCGAGCGACAGCGGGCGCATCTGTCTGCCGAAATGAAGGGCCCGCCAAGCAAGGAGGGGCATCGCCGCCAGGCTCAACAGGGCCAGAAGCGGGTTCATTAGGAGGAGCGCTACCGCAGTGCCCAAGAAGAGGACCATGCCTTCGACCAGGCGCAGTATCGCACGGCCGGTGAGAAAGCGGATGCGCTCCACGTCCTGCACGGCGCGGGAAAGAAGCTGCCCGCTTTCCGAGCGGTCATGGTAGGCGAAGGAGAGTTCCGCCAAGCGGTGGTGGATGGCGTTGCGCAGGTCGTAGGCTACGCTCTGCGAGGCTGTCTCGGTCCAGCGGCCCTGCAGATAGGCGATCACGCCCTTGAGCAGCGTGAGGCTAAGCAGCACAAAGACCGCCGCCGTGAGCAGGCGCACATTGCCGGCGCGGATGCCCGTGTCGATGATCCAGCGGATGAACTGCGGGATGAGTATGGTCATGCCCGACATCAGCAGCAGGCCCAGGTAGGAACCCAGGACCATCCGCCAATAGGGGCGCAGGAAGCGGAAGCAGCGCACAAGGATGCGCCAGTCGCCCGACCCGCGCAGGGAGACCGGCTTGTAGGCGTTGGGTGTAGAACTCATGGCGTGATGATGGCGGCAGGCTTCATGCGACGATGTGCACAGGCTCTTGCGGCGATAGGCCGTCCGGGTCGTTGACCTCTAGGCCGGGCGGCGCGGGGACAGGCCCTTGCAGTAGAGGATCATGTGTGCGCTGCATCCATGCCGAGAGACGCTCGCGCAGGTCGTCGCGCACATCGGCCATGCCCGGCTCTGCAATCAGATTGTGGCGTTCGAGCGGATCGAAGACGAGGTCGAAGAGTTGTTCTTCGTCGACGGTTTTCGTGCGCCAGCCGTGTTGCAGCCAGACATTCTTGCTGGGGCTGTCGTCACAGTTGGGCAGGACCGGCGTGGTGCGGCCCCCGAAACGCCGGATGTACTTGTGGCGCGGCGTGCGCACGCTGCGCTGCGGCTCATAGGCCGCATGGTAGGTCACTTCGGCGTAGGTGGCGTCGTTGATCTCCGCTGCGTCGCCGGTCAGCACGGGCAGAAAGGACTTGCCTTGCAGCCAGGGCGGCGCGTCGATGCCCAGGTAGGCGCAGAGGGTGGGCAGCACGTCGACGTGGGAGATAAGAGCGTCGCAAACCTGTCCGCCGCCGAAAGGCTCCGGCCCGGCCATGATCAGAGAAACGCCGATGCCGTGGTCGGTGAGTGTGCATTTCATGCCCGGAAAGGCGGGACCGTGGTCGGCGGTGTAGAGGATGAGCGTGTTCTGTGCAAGGCCGGCTTCGTGTAGGGCGTGCAGCACCGCGCCGATGCCGTCGTCCAGTTGGCGTGCGCTGGCCTTGAAGGCGGCGACGTCGCGGCGCACCTCCGGCGTGTCCGGCAGCGCGGCGAAGGGCAGCGTGTAGCGCGGGTCCTCCTGCGCAGAGGGTTCGGGGAACTCGCGGTGCGTCTCGTTGAAGCCCACATCCAGGAAGAAGGGCTGCTGCGGCGCGGAGGCAAGAAACGCCGCCGCGGCCGGGCCGACATCCTGTG
>CAYXRG010000060.1:0-27390 GCA_964467575.1 uncultured Caldilineaceae bacterium
TGTGCGCTGCGTTATGGGCCATTCTAGGCGATTGGGTTCTTGCAGGCAAGAACTCACGGCGAAGCATCCTCTCGTGGAAATGGAGACCCTTCGCCGTTTCACGGCTCAGGGTGACAATTTACGCACATCTGAAATGAAAGGCGTCGCCACGAAGCGTACGCCGGCGGGCGTTTGCTGTTGGGGCGGGCGGCGGCGCTGTGCTATGATGCCGCCATGACGATCGCAGCCATCACGTTTGATTTCTGGGATACGCTGGCGGCGGACGACTCGGACGAGCCGAAGCGTGCGGCGCTGGGTTTGCCTACCAAGGCGCAGGCGCGCCAACATCTTTTTGCTAAGAAGATCACGGCGCGCTACCCGCACATCACGCTCGAACAGGCGACCGAGGCATACCGCGCGGCCAACGACCGTTTCAACCACGACTGGCAAGTAAGCCACCATACGCCGGGCGTGCCCGTGCGCCTCTACTACGCCTACGAGCGCCTGGGCCTGGCGCCGGCGCCGGGCAAATACGCCGGCCTTGTGCAGGAAGTGGATGAACTCGTGCGCGAGATCGAGACGATGGAGATCCGCATACCGCCCGATTTCGCACCGGGCGTCCACAATGCCTTGCAGATGCTGGCCGAGGAGTACAGGCTCGGCGTCATCTCCGATACCATTCACACCAATGGGCGCGGGCTGCGCCACCTCTTGCAACAACAAGGGCTGCTGCAATATTTCAGCTATTTCGTCTTTTCGGACGAGGTGGGGAAGGCAAAGCCCTCTACCGACGTTTTCCGCCAGGCCGCGATCGGCTTGGGCTTTCACCCTTCACAGATTGTGCATGTCGGCGACCGCGAGAGCAACGACGTCGCCGGGCCGATGTCGATCGGTATGCGCGCCGTCCTGTACACGGGCATCCGCGACCGGGGCGCGGCGACGTCTAGGGCGAATGCCGTGTGTCGTGATTTTCGCGAACTGCCCGCCGTGATCCGGCGTCTGCGCTAACCCATCCTTTCGGGAACCGGCAGAGATTCGTGTCCTTTGGCCCCGCTGACCCCACGAAAAACGACGTGATTGCGCGTGCCGTCGCTCTGTTGGCGGCGGAATACACGGCGCGCTTTCGCGAGACAATCGCCTGGCCGCGCATCGTCGGGCGCGAGGCCGAGTTCCCGGTGGTGGACGCGCGCGGCGAGGCCGCGGACGTGCGCCGGCTGTGGGATCTGCTGATCGCACAGGGCGACTATGCCGAAAAGTACGACACGGGCAACCCGAACTTGCTTGTGACGCTGGCGGGCGAGGAGTATACCTATGCGCTGGAGGTAGGGCTGGGCACGATCGAGGTCAACACGGCGCCATGCCGCAACCTGTTCTCCGTCGAGCGCATCATGGAGGATGCGGTCAGCCGGCTGGTGCGGGCGGCGCTGACCTTCGGCTGGCGCGTGCTGGGCTACGGCATCCAGCCCGTCTCCGCGCCTAGCCTGCCGATCATGTCGCCCAAGCAGCGCTACCAGAGCCTGTACCGGGCGATGGGCCGCGAGTGGCTGTGGTATACGGTGACCGCGGCCGACCAGGTGCAGGTCGACGTGGCCCGGCACGAGATGGTGGACATGCTCAACTTCGGCAACTTGATGGCGCCGGTGTTGATTGCGCTGTGCGCCAATTCGCCGGTCTACGGGGGGACGCTCAGCCCGTTTTGCAGCGGGCGCGAAGGCGAGATGGCGCTGATCCACGCCAACGAGGCGCGCCACGGCATGCCCGCCGCCCCTTATGCCAGCATTGAGGAATACGTGCTGCGCAACAGCCGGTCGCAATACCTGATCTTGCAAAGCGACGGCGAGATCGTGCCTAGCTCGCAGCACTTTGTCGAGTATCTGGCGGAGCACGGCGCGGACCTCGACGCGTTTCTCTACCACGAGCACTACATCTGGAACAGCGCGCGGCTGCGCGTGGCCTACGGCACCATCGAGTTGCGCCCTGCCTGCCAGCAGCCCTGGTCCGAGCAGATGGCCGCGGCCGCGCTGGGATTGGGGCTGATAGAAGCGGCGGATACGATTATGCCGTATGTGCAGGATGCGCTGGGCGATTCATATTGGGAGCGGATGCGCACCTATCACCGGCAGGTGATCGGCCGCGGCCTAGCTGCGCCGGAGCCTGCGCCGGGCTTCGTGACGGAGGTCGTGCGCCGGGCCGAGGAGGGACTGCGCGCCCGCGGCTATGGCGAGGAGCGGCTGCTGGGGCCTGTGTGGCAGCGTCTGCAACGCCGCGCCAACCCGGCGCAGCGTATGCGCGGCGTCTTCCAGAGCGAGGGGCTGCCGGGACTGCTGGCGCGATCGGCGATTCGCCCGGCGGCTACCACACCCGCATCGTCTTAAACGCCTCGGCCGCGGCAACGTCGATCGGCTTGCCCGCCTCTGCGTCCATCTCTTTCAGCCATTGCAAGCTTTCTTCGCCCTTGGGAAACTGGGTGCGGTGCGCCATGCACGCGGCCAGTTTGGCCTGCTGCGCCTGGGCGATGTCGACGACGACATCGGGGCTGCGGTCGGTGGAAAAGAGAAAGACGCGTTCGAGGCGGCTCAGCGCTGCGCCCGGTTCGGCCAACTGCTCCGGGCGATAGAGCGGCATTTTGGAGGGCATGTAGGCGTCGAGCGCGGCTTGGCCGGCGGCGCGGTGATCCGGGTGGATCTGGCCCGCCCAGTAGGGGTCAAAGGTAAGCAGCGTGTCGGCCTGGGTCAGTCGGTAGAGGCGCGCGATCTGGGCGCGCAGTTCCAGGTCGGGGACCAATTCGCCGTCATGCCGGCCGAGGTTGTGCGTGCTGCGAATGCCGAGCAGACGGGCGGCCTCGTCGGTTTCAGCCAGCCGGGTGGCGGCGAGGGCGGGACGGCGCGCGTCGCTGTCCTGCGTGCCGATGTCGCCCAGCGTGCAGTTGACCGAATGGACTTCAACCCCACGCGCCACGAGCAGAGCGACGGTCCCGCCGCACACGCATTCCAGGTCGTCGGGGTGGGCGGCCACGACAATCATGCACTGCACGTCTGTAAATGCTTCGATGCCCTGTGGTTTTTTCATCGCGGCGGCCCTTTCCGCTCGTCAGTCAAGCCGGCTAGTCGTCGCCGCGCATGGCGGCGGGGGCGACAGCGGCGGGTGAGGCGTCCTCCTGCTCGGCGGGAGGGGCGACAGGCTCGACTTGAACGCGTACATCGTAGAAGGAGGCCCCGCCGCCCATGTCCGACTGCTGCTGGGGCGTGAGCTGGTTGACGTTGCGCCCGTCCGGGCTGAACTTGGCCCACCAGACGCCAGGGGCGAGGACCGTACCCGGGGCCAGGCCGTCGTCGAGTGCGGCGACGAGGCGCACCTCTCCGCGCTCGTTCCAAACGCGCACCGTTGCGGCTTCGGTGATGGCGCGGGCCGCGGCGTCCGCCGGGTGGATGCGCAGGAGGGGCTGCCCCTCGCGGGTGCGCAGCCGGTCGACGTTGACGAAGCTGCTGTTGAGGAAGGAGTGCGCCGGCGGCGAGATGCAGACCAGCGGCGCGTCCGTGTCGATTGGCGGTTCGCCGGCCTGCTGCCAGGCGGGCGGGGTGTAGGCCGGCAGGGGGTCATAGCCGTCCTGGGCCATGCGCTCGCTGTAGAATTCGCACTTGCCGCTCGGCGTGGGGAAGCCGCCCTGGGCAAAGGGCAGGTAGGGCTGCGGCAGCTTGAGGCGCATGAAGCCCTTGTCGAGCAGCGCGTCCCAGGTGATGCCGGAAAAGGTCGGATGGGTCTGGCTCTCGACCAGCTGGCGCAGAACTTCCTCGTCGCTTTGGGCGAAACAGGGTTCGGCGTAGCTCATGGCCGCGGCGAGGCGGCGGAAGATCTCGCTGTTGGGCAGGCTCTGCCCGACGGGCGCGATGGCGGGCCGGTTGAGCGCGAGATGCAGGTGTCCGTAGGGCTTGATGATGTCCCAGTGCTCCAACTGCGTGGTGGCGGGCAGGACATAATCGGCGTAGTCGGCGGTGTCGGTCTGGAAGTGTTCGAGCACGACGGCAAAGAGATCGTCGCGGCGCAGCCCGTCCAGCACCGCGCTTTGGTCAGGGTTAACGGCCGCGGGATTGCTATTGTAGACGATCAGCGCTTTGACGGGCGGGCCGGCGTCTTCGGGCCGGGTCTCCGCGTCGACGGGGCGCGGGTGGTGATGGGCGCGGGCGATGGCGTCCGGGTCCAGGCTGAGTGCGTCGCCCAGGCGGATCATGTTGAGGGTGCGCGGCTCGCCGGTGAGCAGATCCGACCTGTGGAGTGTGGTGCGGTCCATATGGCGGAAGGCGCCGCTGGCGCTCAACTGGATGCCGCCGCCGTGGTCGCGCCATGCGCCGACCAGCGCGGGCAGGCAGGCGACGGTGCGCGCGGCCATGCCCCCGCCGGCATGGCGCTGCAAGCCGTAGTTGACGCGAATGGCGGCGGGCCGGGTCGTGGCGTAGGCGCGCGCCAATTCGCGAATTCGCTCGGCGGGCGCGCCTGTGATCTCTGCGGCGCGTTCCGGCGTCCACTCTGCCGCCCTGGCGGCGAGGGCGTCGAAGCCGAGGGTGTAGCGCGCTACGTAGTCCGCGTCGATCAGATCTTCCCCGATGATAACGTGCATCATCGCCAGGGCGAGCGCGGCGTCCGTGCCGGGGCGCAGCGGGAACCACTCGCCGGCGGCGCGGGCTGTGCGCGTGCGCGCCGGGTCGATGACGACGACGCGGGCGCCGTCGTTCTTGGCCTGCTGGACGAAGGGCCAGAGGTGCATGTTGCTGGTGAGCGTGTTGCTGCCCCAGATCAGGATCAGCTTGGCGCGGGCGAAGGCTTCGGTCTCCATGCCTTCGGTGGCGCCGATGGTGTAGGCGTAGCCTTCGCCGCCGGCGACGGAACAGATGGTGCGGGCGAGTTGGCTGGCGCCCATGCGGTTGAAGAAGCGCTGCGCCATGCCCTCGCCTTGCAACAGGCCCATCGTCCCGGCGTAGGAATAGGGCAAGACGGACTCGGCCCCGTAGCGGGCGATGATCTCTTGCAGCCGTGCGGCGATGCCGCCGATCGCCTCGTCCCAGGAAACCGGCGTGAAGCGGCCTTCGCCCTTGGCGCCGGTGCGCTTGAGGGGCGTCGTCAGGCGGCCGCGGTGATAGGTGCGTTCGAGGTAGCGGTCTACCTTGGTGCAGAGTGCGCCGGCGGTGACGGGGTGGTCGGGATGCCCCCAGATGTCGAGGGCGCGGCCCGTGGCGCGGTCAACCGCCACCTGCCATGAGCAGGAGTCGGGGCAGTCGTGCGGGCAGACGCCGGTGACGATCTGCACGTTGGGGTCGGATTGGTATCGGTTTAAGAGAGTAGTTCCCATCGAGCGCTCCACGGAAAGCAAATACGATTGCGTCCTACGCCGGGGTAGTGTAGCAGAGGGGATCGGCGTGGGGCAAACAGCGCACTATCGTCTTGTAGATCCGCCGCTTCTGGCAAGGGCCGGGTGCGGAGAGATTCGGGATCGGCGCCGAATTGTGCAAGATGCACAATAGGGGGCGGCGATTTTTTGGTCGAACTTGCGATGGAAGGACGGCGAACGCAAGCCTATACTGTCAGCCATATAGAACGAGCCGGTGCGCCGGCACACGGATGATAAGGAGACTGGACATGGAACTGTTGCTCGCCCTTGGCGGATTTGCCGCTCTGTTCACGATGTGGGTTGTGGCGCCGAAGTTTTTGGTCAAGAAATCAGAATAAGCTGAAGCATTCGCGGGTCATTGATCATTGTACGCTCCGGTTACAAGCCGAGTTTGGGGTCGGGAGGCATGCTCTCGCCGGCCCCTTTCGGGTTCTCTGACCGGAGTTTTTTTGCTAGGGCGCGCTGCGCTGTGGAATTATCATCAAACATTACATTGAAACGAGGAGCAAGAAATGGCTTTGCATTGCAAGACCCCGCAAGACGTTGCGGATGCCATTCGTGATCATAGCATTCTGTTTGTGGATGTGAAGTTCACAGATCTATACGGCCAGTGGCATCACTTCTCCATGCCGATCGAGGAAGTTGACATCGACGCGCTGTTCGTCGAGGGGCACGGCTTCGACGGCTCGTCGATCCGCGGCTTCAAGACGATTGAGTCGAGCGACATGAACTTGATCGCTGACCCGACCACGGCCATGATCGATCCGGTCTGCGCCATGCCGACGTTGAGCTTGATCTGCGATGTGGTGGACCCCATCAGCGGCGAGGCGTTCAGCCGTGACCCTCGAAATGTGGCGCGCAAAGCCCTGGCCTATATGCGGGCGACTGGCATCGCCGACGAGGTATACATGGGACCGGAGGCGGAATTTTTCATCTTTGATGAGGTGCATTATTACGCCGGACAGAATGCAGCGGGCTACGCGGTCGATTCGGTGGAAGCGCCGTGGAATTCGGGGGTCCCCGGTTTGGGCCATCAGATCGGCTTTAAGGGCGGCTATTTCCCGGTTGCGCCATATGACGCCAACCAGGACTTGCGCTCGGAGATGGTGCGCGCCCTGATCGAAGCCGGGCTGAACATCGAAGTGCACCACCACGAGGTGGGCACGGCCGGCCAAGCCGAGATCGACATCAAGTTCGGGCCGCTGGTGCAGATGGCGGACAACATCCAGGTGTACAAGTACGTGATCAAGAACGTCGCCAAAAAGAACGGCAAGTCGGTCACGTTCATGCCCAAGCCGATCTTCCAGGAGAACGGCTCCGGCATGCATACGCACCAAAGCCTGTGGAAGGACGGGCAGCCGCTCTTTGCGGGCGACAAGTATGCGGGTCTGAGCCAGTTGGCGCTGTGGTACATCGGCGGCATTCTCAAGCACATCGACTCGCTGCTGGCCTTTGCCGCGCCGACGACCAACTCATACCGGCGGTTGGTGCCGGGCTACGAGGCGCCGGTGGTGGCGGCCTACTCCGCCCGCAACCGCTCGGCCGCCATCCGTATCCCGACCTATTCGCACTCGCCCAAGTCGAAGCGCATCGAGTTCCGCTGCCCGGACCCGGCGGCGAACCCCTACCTGGCCTTTGCCGCCATGCTGATGGCCGGTCTGGACGGCATCAAGAACCAAATCGACCCGGGCAATCCCGCCGAAATCGACCTGTACGAGCCGGAGGCGTTGAAGAAGGCCCCGATGGTCAAGGGGTCACTGGAAGCCGTGCTGACGGAGCTAGAGAACGACAACGCTTATCTGCTGGAAGGCGACGTCTTTACCGCCGATCTGTTGGAAACCTATGTAGGACAGAAGCGTATCGCCGACGTGGATGCCGTGCGCCTGCGGCCTCATCCCCAGGAGTTTGTGATGTACTACGGCATCTAGCGCCTTGTCTGTTCCCCTCTCAGACGCCGGACAGGCGTCATGTTGAGCGTAGTTGGTAGGCGGCGGCCCGTATCCGGTTGGTTGGGATGCGGGCCGTCGCCTTGCGTCTAGCGGTTAAGCCGGTTGGGGCGGCTGCCGGAGAATGCTACAATGAGAGACGCCGGTTTGGGGGAGCGCCCGGCGCGTGTCGCCCGACTTTGTTAGAACAGGAGATTTCTGGTCAATGGCTATCAAGAACAGCGTGGAAGACCTCGAGCGCGTCGACGAGATCATCAAGCGCAACGACATTCGCTTTATCCGGCTCCAGTTCTCCGACATCGTGGGCGTCGCCAAGCATGTGACGATCCCGGTCGGCCATTGGGAAACCGCGGTGAGCCACGGCATTTGGTTTGACGGCAGCTCGGTCGAGGGCTTCGCTCGCATCGCCGAGAGCGACATGTATCTGGTGCCCGACCTGAACACATTTGCCGCTATCCCGTGGGAGATGGATCTGTCTACGGCGCGCGTGATCTGCGATGTGTATCTGCCGGACGGCGAACCGTTTTCCGGGGACCCTCGCTATGTCTTAAAACGGCAACTGGAACGGGCGGCGCAACTTGGGTTGGCGTATCAGGTGGGGCCGGAGTTGGAGTTCTTCCTCTTCGAGCGCAGGCCCGACCGCTCGCTGCTGCCGTTGCAGCCGCATGACAACGCCGGCTATTTCGACGTGAGCACCGATTTTTCGCACAGCATCCGCCGCCAGATGGTGGATGCGCTGATGTCGATGGGCATCAACGTCGAGACTTCGCACCACGAGACAGCCATCGGGCAGAGCGAGATCGACTTCCGATTTGGGCCGGCTTTGACCGCGGCAGACAACGCCATCACCTTCCGCATCACGCTCAAGGCCATCGCCCAGAAAAACAACCTGCACTGCACCTTCATGCCCAAGCCGATCACGGGGATTGCCGGCTCCGGCATGCACGTGCATCAGAGCCTTTGGCGCAAGGACAGCGGCGAAACCGTCATGTACGATGCGGCCAACGAGTATGGCCTCAGCCAGACGGCGCTTCAATTTATCGCCGGCCAACTGGCCCACGCGCCGGCAATGACGCCGATCTTGGCCCCCTTGGTCAACAGCTATAAGCGCCTTGTGCCCGGCTATGAGGCCCCTGTCTACATATCGTGGGCGCGCACCAACCGCAGCGCGTTGATCCGCATCCCGCGCATCAGCGGCGGGCGAGCGCGCAGCAGCCGCTGCGAACTGCGCTGCCCCGACCCCAGCGCCAACCCCTACCTGGCTTTCGCGGTGATGCTCGCCGCGGGGCTGGACGGCATCGAACGGCGCATGACGCCGCCTAGCCCGTCGGAAGAAGACCTCTATCATGTGGATGGCCAGCGTTCCGGCCTAGAGACTCTGCCGGGCGATCTCGGCGCGGCCATTGCCGCGCTGCAGAAAGACGCCGTCATCCAGGACGCGCTGGGCCAGCACGTCTACGAGCGCTATGTCGAAGCCAAACTGCTGGAGTGGACCGACTACCGGCTGCAAGTTACCCAGTGGGAGCTTGACCGCTATTTGACGGTCTATTAGGCGGGTATCGCGCCGCACGCCGGTCAACCAATCACCACACAACTGAGATGGAGCCGCAGACCGTCATGGACAAGCGCACACGCGTGGAAACCGTCTTTGCGTTGAGGGTTGCGGATAGGCCGCCTATTCTGGGCGGCTGGTTGGCCGCGCCGCAGCATATTTGCACTCTGACCGGCTGTACGCAAGATGAATACTGGGAGGACCCCTTAGCGTGGTCCTTGGCCGCGGAGAAGGCGCTGGATAGCGACGGCCTGATCGACGTGTTCACGCCCGTTTCGCGCGGGGAGTATCGCTGCGTCGACCAGCGCGTGCTGGATAGGCGTGCGGCCTATACAGTGGAGCGTATGTTGGCCGAGATCGAGGTCATGCCCGACGCGGCGACGCTGCGCGCCGGCTTCGACGCGGAGGCGCTCTACCAAGAGATGGCGGCTGAGCACCTTGAGCGCCAGACCGCGTGCGGCGACATGGTCTGGTGTCCGGCGGATTGGAAGCTGATCCCCAAGGCGCTGTGGTACGAGCAGTTCGGCTACGAGACGGCCCTGACGGCGCTGGCGCTGTACCCGGACCGCTACCGCAAGCTGATCGAGGTGAGCGCGGTGCAGGGCCGGCAGCGCGCCGTGGTGCGGGCGCGTATGATGCGCGAAGGGATGTTGCCGCGCGCACTGCTCACGGGCGAGGACCTATGCGCGCAGCGCGGGCCGTTGGTGTCGCCGGACTATCTGCGGCGCGAGTATTGGCACTGGGTGGAGTATGCGCTGGAGCCGTTGCTAGCGGTGGGCGCCAGGGTCGTGTGGCACTGTGACGGCGATTATCGCCCGCTGCTCGACGATGTGCTGGCAAGCGGCATCGGGGGCTTGCAGGGCTTTCAGCGCGAGTGCGGCATGGAGCTAGAGCGGATCCGCCGCCTGCGCACGCGCACCGGCGAGCCGCTCCTGATCTTCGGGGCCATGTCGGTGACGGAGACGCTGCCGCATGGTACGCCGGAGGACGTGCGCGCCGAGGTGCAGCGCACCATCGACCTATGCCGCGATCACGCTGGGCTGGCATTTATGACGAGCAACACGATTACGCCGGACGTGCCGTTCGAGAACCTGATGGCCTATTACCGCGCCGTGCAGGAAAGCGCCTGGTAAGCCCCGCTCAGTCCGCCAGGTGGCCGAGGATGCCGAGCAGCAGCTTGCTCAGCCGCGGCGTGATGAGATGGCCGGCGTCCTGGACCTCTTCGTGCGATGGCTCGCCCGCCGCGTCCAGTTGATCGATGGCGACGTTGGTGATGGTGCTGATGCCCAGCACCTGCATGCCGGCGTGATGCGCGACCAGAGCTTCGGGCACGGTGCTCATGCCCACGGCGTCGGCGCCGATGGCGCGCAGGAAGCGCACTTCGGCGGGCGTCTCGAAGTTGGGGCCGGAGAGCATGATGTAGACGCCATGCCGCAGGCTAAGGCCCTGTTGTGCGGCCACGTCGTCGGCCAGTTGGCGCAGGCTGCGCGAGTAGATGTGGTTGGCGGCGGGGAAGCGCGGCCCGAACTCGTCGAGGTTGGGGCCGGTGAGCGGGTTGTGGCCGGCCATCCCCACGAAGTTGATGTGGTCGTCCAGGATCATGAGGTCGCCTACCGAGAAATCCGGGTTCAGCCCGCCCGCGGCGTTGGAAATGATCAGGGTGCGCACGCCCATGCGCTGCATCACGCGAACGGGCAGCGTCACTTGTTGCAGCGTATAGCCTTCGTAGTAGTGGACGCGGCCTTGCATGACGCAGACCGGCGCGCCGGCTAGCGTGCCGAGGACAAGCTTGCCTGAGTGGCCGGGCACGGTGCTGGCGACGAAATGAGGGATATCGGCAAAGGGAAGGGCAACGGCGTTCTCGACGGCGCCGGCCAACCTGCCCAGGCCGCTGCCTAAGATCAGTCCGACGCGGGGATGCACGCCGGCATGCGCCAAGATATGGCGGGCGGATTCGTCGTAGTGTCCAAGTGCGAAGCTGGCGGCCATGATGGACTCTCCTGGTTGTGGCGCAACGGTTTGGGACGGGGCTGCGCGCGCTCTACTCGTCGTCAACCTCTCGCCCGTCGATCACCAGTTCGGGGCCGCTTTCGTCGGCCACATGGCGGTAGACCTGGGTTGTGCTGGCGCTGGCATGGCCGAGGCGCTCTTGCACCTCGCGCAGGTCGGCGCCGGAGTCGAGCAGGTGGGCGGCGAAGCTGTGGCGCAGGGTGTGCGGCGTGACCGGCGTCTTGATGCCGATCTCTTTGACGTAGTGCTTGATGATCAGCCATAGGCCTTGCCGCGTCAGCCGTTGGCCGCGATGGTTGAGGAAAAGCGCCGGCTCTGAGGGGTTGACCAGGAGTTGAGGCCGGCCCTCGCGCAGATATGCCTCGACCGCTTGGCAGGCGCCGTCGTAGATCGGCACGGTGCGCTTGCGCTTGCCGCTTTCGCCGCAGGTCACCATCTTGGACGCCAGATCGACGCTTTCCAGGTCGAGGCTGACCAACTCGGTGACACGCATGCCGGTGGCGTAGAGCATTTCAAGCAGCGCTTTGTCGCGCAGCGCCTTGGGCGAGTGGTCGCCGGCCGGCGCGGCCATCAGCCGCACGATTTCGTCCGGGTGGATGGCGCGCGGCAGGTTCTTCTTCACCTTGGGCGAGTCTAGACGGTCGGACGGGTCCGCGTGGAGGTGGCCGGAATTGACGAGAAAATGTAGAAAGCTCTTGACCGAGGCCACCTTGCGGGCTACGGTGGACGACGCATAGGAACGCTGCTTGAGGAATAGCACGTAGTTCTGCACAACGGGCTCATCCACATCGCGCCAGCTTGCGATGTCCTGGCCGGACGGGGCGGCGTAGCCTTCCAGATACTCCAGAAATTGGGACAGATCGTTCTGGTATGCCGCAGTGGTGTTGGCTGAGCAATTCTTTTCATTCACCATATAGTTGAGGAACTGTGCAACCTGGCGCTTCATGTGCTGTCTCCTTGGGACCACTGCGACCGGATACAAATGGAGTGTATCATGACTTTGCATAAAAACGAAAAGGATCAAGAGGGCTGTGCTATAATGGGCGACAATGTCTAGGCGCAAGAGTAAGAGCCAGCCGGTCAAGAGCGGCGCCGAGTTGCGCCGGTTCACGACCGAATTTTTCTCCTGCTTTGGGGCCGTCGTGCGCGACGTGGACGCATCTGCCGGCGGCTGCCTTATGGTGGAACTAGGCGAAGACCTGGCCGAGCATTTCGGCAAGCCGGTGCTGCACATCTGCTTTCACAACGCCGATAGCGTTTCGGGCTATGATCTGGTGGCGCACGGCAGCCGGACATTCGACCGCATGCTCGCCTATTTGAACGGGCGCGGCGCGGCGACGCTGCTGGACCTGCCCGGCCGCTACACGAGCAGCGAGGAACTGCTGACCGCTGTACGCCCGCTCAACGCCAGCATCGCCAACCTGCGCATGAGCGAGCAGGCGCGGCGGCTGTTCATCTTTAACTGGCGCATCACCTATCGTTCGGACGACAAGCGCGAGGAGTTGTATACCGTTGCGCTGAACGAAGATGGTGAGCGGCTGCGCCTGGCCGGCGAGCCGGACGCCCCGGCGGACGCGCTGGACTTGAGTGCGCTCTTCGCGGACGCAGCCGAGCACGCCAACGGCGCGGCCGATAGCGGCGAGCATGTGGCGAACGGACAACAGTCTGCGCGCCCGTTGCCGCCCATGACGCAACTGGTGCGCCTGGCGGAAACCGCACGCAAGATCGCCATCTATCACGCCGACTTTCGCTGTGTGACGCACGAGGCCGACGTGCTGCCGCGGCTCTACCGCACGCTGAACCGGCTGACGACCTATTACGGCCAACAGATCGAAGAAGTCTACGACAGCCACGATCCCACGGGCGAGAAGCGCCGCGCCTTGGAGGTCGATCTGGAGCGCAAGATCGCCGAGGAGGTGGAGAACCATCGCCTGCGCGTCGAAGTGACGCTGTTTAGCTATGCCGTGTTCAATCTGCCGGTGGCCGTTGCCGAAATGACGTTGAGCGACGGCAAGCGCGAGGCTGCGGTACGCGTAGCGCGCAACCGCTATTCGGGCGCGCTGGAGCGTCCGCGCTGCCATGCGTGCGGTGAAGAGGCGAGCGCGGTTGCGATCGACCGCAACGGGCATATCACCTGTGACGACTGCATCCGGCAGTGCGCCGCCTGTGGTGAGATCGTCTGCGCGGCATGTGGCGTGGCGTCATGCCCGGTGTGCGGCAAGGAAAATTGCGATTTTTGCGGCGAACTCTGTTGGGCGTGCGGGGAGCGGGCTTGTCCGGAGCACATCAGCCGCTGCCCGGTATGTGGCGACAGCGTGTGTCACGCCTGCCAGTCCGAATGCGCGCACTGCGGTACGCGGCAGTGTCGCAGCCATCTGCACACGGACGCGGTGCGCACGGCGGACGGGGAGTACCGGTTGGTCTGTGCCGCCTGTGCGGTGCGTTGTCCCGGCTGTATGCAGTACAGCGCCTCTATCGAGACGTGTGAGGCCAGCGGTCAGCGCTTCTGCGCCAACTGCCTCGTCGCCTGCACCAAGTGCGGCAAGCGCGTCGGGCCTGGTTTCTACCAGGTGCACGAAGGGACGGGAAAGGCCTACTGCCATAGCTGCATGACCGAATGCCCGGCGTGCGGCGCGTTGACGCCGGAGACGTTCGCCTGTGCGACGTGCGGCGCCGTCTGTTGCCACAGTTGCGGCGCGGCGTGCGACGTGTGCGGGCGTTGGTCTTGCCGAGAGCATGTGCACCGGCATGAAGACTGCGGGCACGTAGTTTGCGCGGAGCATGTGGCGCGCTGTGCCGGCGGCGGTGAGCAGATCTGCACTCTGTGTAACGAGGGGTGCGCCATCTGTGGACAGCCCGTGTGTGAGCGACACACGGCGATCTGCCGGCGCTGCGGTCAAGAATATTGCTCGGTCTGTATCGGCAAGACCGGTCTGTGCGAGACATGCGCCGGCATCGCGGAGTTGGGCGAACCCGTGGACATGCAGCAGGAGCCGTGTGCCGGACATCCGTCGGTCGCGGAACTGGTGCGGCAGTTTCATTGGGTGCGCGCCGAGAACCGGCGCTATGTGATCTACATGGGACGCAGCGGGCTGCTGTCAGGCGCGGTCGTGACGGTGGAGCGCGGCTCACGCGTGGGCAAGGTCGTGGCAGCACGCCGGATTACTCTGGCCGACATGCTGCGCGATCGCTTTACGTGGACGGGGGACTGAACGCCGCGTGGACCTAGCCCGGCGCGCTGAACTGGCGCAGCGCCATCTGAGCGATTGCCGTCTTTGCCCGTTTCTTTGCGGGGAGGCGCGTGCCTCGGGACGGGGCGTGTGTCGTGTGGGCGGCGCCAGCTACATCGCCAGCGAGATGCTGCACATGGGCGAGGAGGAAGTCCTGCACCCGGCGCACGCCATCTTCTTCAGCGGCTGTACGGCCAAGTGCAGCTTCTGTACGGCGGCCAGATACGCCTTTCACCCGACCTATGGCGTGACGGTGATGGCGGCGCAGCTTGCCCAGCGCATCGTGCAGCGCCAAGCCGAAGGAGCTCGCTCAATCTGCTTTATCGGCGGCGATCCGGCCCCGCATATCCCGTTTATCCTGCAGACGCTGGCGGAGTTAGGCGAGCGCAAACAGGCGCCAACCGTCCTGAACAGCAATCTGTACCTGACCGCCGAAGCGCTGGACTTGCTGGAAGGGGCCATCGATATCTACCTGCCCGACCTGAAGTTCGGCCCGGCGGACGGTCCGGACGGATGCGGGGCGCGCATCGGCGGGATGCCGGACTACTGGCGCACGGTGACGGGTTGCATCGACCGGCTGTATCGCCGCGGCGAGCGGCTGATCGTACGCCATCTGCTCATGCCGGGGCACATGGCGTGCTGCACCGAGCCTGTGCTGCGGTGGCTGGCGCAACGGCGCGGCATCGGCGTCAGCCTGCTTGACCAGTACGTGCCGCCGGCGCATGCACGCGGGGGGGTGGCGCAGATGCTGCCGGAGGGCGAAGTTGCGGCCGCGTACGCGCTGGCAGAGGAACTGGGGCTCGAACTGATCGCCTAGCTTTGCTTTTTGCGGCAGGCGATTCGTCCAATATACGTATGGCGCAGTAGCGCCAGATATAGCAGCAAAGGAACTGAGATGGAAGCAGGCCCTCAGCGGTTTACGATTGGACAGGCGGCGGTGACGGTGTTCAACGCCGGAGACATTCAGTACAATTTGGCAGAAAACTTGATCGCGGATGAGGCGCTTTTGGAAGAGCGTTACGCCGCAAGGGTGAGCGCACCCCTTCATGTGCCCATGCAGTGCATCCACATCCAGACGCCGGAAGCCGTGGTGATGGTGGATGCGGCGTCATCCGAGATAGAAGCGGATTCGCCGTTCCGCATCGCCGGTTATTCGCCGCCCGCGTCCTTGCCGGAGCAAATGGCCGCGGCGGGCATCGACGTCAATGCAGTCGAGAGCCTGGTGATCACGCATGCTCACTGGGACCATTACAACGGGCTGACCGTGCCGGCTGCGGGCGGGGGCAGGGCGCCGATCTGCGGGCAGGCGTCGGTTTACATGGGCCGCGCCGACTGGGAAAGCGCGGAGATGCGGGCAGCACTGACCAAGCCGAAGACGCTGCAAGCGCGCACATTCGGCGTCATCGCCCAACTAGGCCGGCTTGTGCTGGCGGAGGGGCGGCGGGAGATCGCACCCGGCATCGAGATCATCCCCACGCCGGGGGAAACGCCCGGCCATGTGATGGTGCGCGTGTCGTCGACTGGACAGACCTTGTACTGCGTGGGCGATGTCTACCACCACCCCATCGAGGTAGAGCAGCCGGGATGGGCTGCGCCGTGGGCTGATCTGGAGGGGATATGCGCCATTCGCGAGGCGTTGGCGGTGCGAGCGCTGGCCGAAGACGCATTGATCGTTGCCACGCACATACGAGGCGCCGGCCGCCTAGCGCAGACGAAGGAGGGCGTGCGTTGGGTTGAGGCGTGAATGTGGAACGGCGCGACAACGAATGACGGCCCAGGGAACTTCTGCTCCCTGGGCCGTGCGCGTCTATGGGGGTCAGCGAGCGGATGGGCCTTGCGGTCCCTCGCCATTTTGGAAGATGCCCTGGATGCCGCCCAATGCGCCGAGGATGGCCGACGCTTCGAAGGGCAGAAAGATCTTGGTCGCCTGGCCTTGGGCGACGTCCTTGAGCGCCTCCAGATATTGGATGGCGATCAGCTTGTCGTCGGGGTTGGCCGCGGTGATGGCGTTGTAGACGGTGGTGATGGCGTGGGCCTGGCCCGCAGCTTCGACCTCCAGCTTGTACTGCTGGGCGTCGGCCACGCGGCGGATGGCTTCGGCTTCGCCCTCCGCCTGCAAGATGCGGGCCTGGCGCAGACCATCGGATTCGAGAATCTGGGCGCGGCGCTCACGCTCGGCCTTCATCTGGCGGTGCATGGCTTCGGTGACGTCGACCGGCGGGTCGATGCGCTTGATCTCGACGCGCACGATGCGCACGCCCCATTTGTCGGTGGCATCGTCGAGGACTTCACGCAGCTTGGCGTTGATCATGTCGCGCGAAGTCAAGGCTTCGTCGAGTTCGGTTTCGCCGATCACGTTACGCAGGCTGGTCTGGGCCAGCTTGGTGGCGGCGCTGTAGAAGTCAGCCACGTTGTAGGTGAGCTTGACGGGGTCGGTGGCTTCGTAGTAGATGATGGCGTCGACGGTCACGACCACGTTGTCCTTCGTGATCACTTCCTGCGGCTGCACGTCGACCACCTGCTCGCGCATGTCCACCTTGCGCAGCGTGTCGAAGAACGGCGCGACGAGGGTTAGGCCGGGCTGAGCCGTACGCTGATAGCGACCCACTCGCTCGATGACGCCTTTTTCGTAGGGAGAAACCACGCGCAGGCTGTTGACCGCGACGACGATAATGAACACGATCACGACGGCCAGCACGACAAGGATTCCAATTGGTTCCATAGCCATTCTCCTTCAGAGACAACAAGAATGAGGGCGGCGCGGCTCGCCCTGCGGTCGACCTGGGCGGGCCGCGCCGCCGTATAGATTATGCGACGCCGCCGGAGTCTTCGCGGCGCACGACCAGATGCGCCCCCTCTACAGCCAGCACGACAATGTGCTCGCCTGCCTGGATCGGTTTGCCGTCTGTGGCGATGGCCGACCAGGTTTCGGTGCGGACGCGGACGACGCCGGTTCCGGCATTGGGGTCAATGGTCTCAAGCACCACGCCGGTGCGGCCTAAAACGCGATCGATGCCGACTTGCTGCGTGTTGGGGTTGCTGATGCGGTTGGCGAACGGGCGCGAGAGGAAGACGGCGATGACGGAGACGAAGCCGAACACGGCCAGTTGCCAGGCCGGCCCTGCGCCCAGGAAGGCAACAGCCGCGGCGGCAGCCGCGCCTATGCCAAAGCAGAAGAGCACGAAGCCCACAGTGAAGATCTCCGCCGCAAAGAATATTAGGGCGAAGGCAATCCATATCCACGGATAGTACTGCGACATGCGGCTGCACCTCGGCAGGCAGATTGTTTTGTACTGGCGCACGTTTCGCCCGTCTCGGCTGTGCGTACAAAGAACGAGTGGGTGATAAACCCTATTATACACTGGTGAGGCGATTTAGCTGATTTGGGTTGGAGGTGAAAGGGTAAGAGAAAAGCGTCCTGGTGAAACAAGACCTTCCAGGAAGCGGGCAGCTCCCTGGAAGGCGTGCAATGACTATTCGGGCCAGGTTGTCTTGGCTGGGCGCGTTCTATTCAACGTAGATCTCCACATGCGTGCCCTCTTCTTCCGCCACCACATCGACGATCCGCCCTTTTATGCCGGTGTCGAGCGCGTGCATGATCCTCTCGACGTCGATGTTGGCCGATTTGGGGACGAAACGCAGGCCGAGGCGAACCAGGCCTACGGGGACATTGACGTTGACCTTGGGCTTGCCGGTAACGGCGTCGGATACGCGGATGCGCAGTGCGGTCGACGTGTCGAACGAGGCGTCGGCGGGGGCATTGCTGCGCGGCGGAACCGTCTGCCCGTCGTCGCCCAAGGCGGCTAGGAGTCTTGCGCCCTCTTCGGCGCTGATTTTTCCTTCCTCTACCATGCGTAGAATCATGGCGCGTTCTTCGCTAGCAGGCATGTCGTAGTCTCCTTCAGGATGTTCTTGAGCGATTGCTGGGCGAGGCGTCTCAAAGGCGGGTCGCGCCATCGGCTGTACGGCAGGGCGCACTATCGGTTGCATCATGTCGACGTTCCTTTGCCGCTCAGGGCGGAGAGCAGTTGCTCGGCTTGTTCGACGGTGATCTTGCCCTGGTTGAGCATGTGCAGGATCTTCATGCGCTGTTCCGGGCTGATCGGCGCGGGTCGCGGGGGCGGCGGAGGCGGTTCGGGCCAGGCCGGACGTCCGCGCATTTGGCGAGCTTCCATGCGCGCCGCCCGTTCTTCAGCCCGTTGCGCTTGTTTTTCGACGTGGCGCAGGGCATTGGCAATGTTGTTCTCGGCGCGGCGCATGGCTGCCTGCACTTTCTCCTGGACGCGCGCGGCAATCTCGTCGCCTGCGCCGGACTCGGTGAGTTTGGCTTCGAGTTGGCGGGCCAGCGCGACGAGTTGGCCCTCCAGTTGGCCGGCGATCTGCTGGGCGGCTTGTTCCATCTGCCGTGCGAACTCATGCCCGATGCCGCTGTCGTCGCTCATTTCTTCACCCGGCGCGTACTGGAAGCCAACGCGAATGTCGCCGCCGGCCTTCAGGTCGAGCGCTGCTGCTCCGTCGCCCAGGACAAAGCGAACCGCGCCTGCGCCTTCCGGTTGAAGCGCGATTTGCCCGTACACGCGCACGCGGCCGCCGCAACGCAGACGGGCGGCGACGTCCGCATCGGCGGGCAGCCGGCAAACGATGTCGCCGCCGGCGCGGACCGAATGCTCGGCCTGTGTGAGCGAGGCGAAAGTGAGGCGGGCGTCTCCGCCGGCGGATGCCCGAACGACTCCTTCGATGCCGTTGGCGATAATATCTCCGCCGGCGTCGGTCGCAAGCGTTCCGCGAACGTCTACGGTGCGGAGATCGCCGCCGACCTTGTCTACGATCAGGTCGCCTGCCACGTCGTCCGCGTCCAGGTCGCCCCCGACGGCGCGCAACTGGACCGGGCCGGTATGACGCAGCAGCAAACGGCCGTCGACTGCGTCACCGGTGATAGCGCCGGCGATGCCGTAGATCTGGGCGTGGCCATGAATGGCGACACAGCGCAGGTCTAGGTTGGCCGGCATGGTCAGCGTGCAAGCCCCCTGACAGGACAGGGATAGCTCGTCGCCGGTGGCGTCGATCTGCAATCCGTCGCCGGCGACCACCCGGATCTCGCGTTCTTCTCCATCTTCTCCGGCGCGGATGTCGGCATGGCCTGCCACATGCTGCAAGATGAGGACAGTCGCCTCACCTATCGGAATCCGTTCTTCGTTGTTCATGGTTAACTCTCTCCACGCAAACGGCGCATGGCCTCTTCAAACGTGATCGCGCCCGAGTCCAGTTCGTCGAGAACGGAGCGACGATCTACCTGGGAGGCGGCCTCCTCCTTGCCCGGCTCATAGCCCAGCGCCCGGATGATCTCGTGAAGGCGGCTGCGGATGGTAGGGTAGGAGAGGCCGAGTTCGCCCTCCATGCGACTCAGTTTGCCTTCGCATTTGAGAAAAATCTCGACGAAGCGCAGTTGCTCCTGGCTCAGTTGGGGGAAAGGGACGGCGACGGCGAAGCGACCTTCGACGGTCACATCGCTGCCCGGACAGTAGAAGCGGGTTACGACAATCTCGCCGCCGTCGAACGGGCTGCGGGGTGGAAGGGAAAGCATAGGGCTGCCTCCATACATGTGCTTGCAACTAGGCGTCCGCCGGGCTGTGTGCGCTTGACAAGCCGAGCGGGCGCATTCGGAACTCCGAGCGGCGCGCGCCGATCTGGCAATAGAATAGCGCAGAGTATTTGAATTGTCAATAGTGAGTTTAGGAAATCAAAAAAATAGAATGAGATTAATGTGAAAATAGGATGTGATGTTAGGGAAATGGGAGGTGGTTTCATGAAAAACAAAAACCGGGCGGAGCAGCTATCGCGGCTGTCCCGCCCGGTTCGGCGTGGTGAAGGATGAGGAGGGCTTGTTACAGCCAGCCCTGGTCGCGTAGGAAGGAGGTCAGGCCGGGAATGGCGAACCGTTTGCCCTGGTAGGCCTGGTAGCCGTAGTAGAGAAGGGCGACCACGGCCATGAGGTAGCCGATGGGGGCGAGACAGACCATCGCCAGGCCGACCAGCCAGCCGATAACCGGCACGATCTGGAGAATGCCGGTCCCGATGACGAGGGCAATTCCCAGGCCCACGAACACGATGGTGAGGGCCAAGCTTTGCACCGCGTGGTAGCGCTGGAAGGGCCGCTGCTTGCTGCTGGCGCTGAGCAGCACGATGATGGGCATGACGGCCGGGATGAGAATCTGCGTGATGTAGGAAAGCAGGGCGATGAGCCGGTCGTCGCTGGAGGCTTCCGGGTCGACGGCGGCCTCGCGCATGAACTCGCCGCGGCGCAGGGCGTCTGCCGCCTCGCCTGCCTGTTCGCGTGCCGTGTCGACGGCGCGTCCTGCGGCCCTAACGTTTTCCTGCGGGGCGTCGCCGGGCGTCTCGGGCGAACCGGGGCGTTCCCAATCCTCTTGTTTCATATCGTCTTTCAGATCGTCAGTATTCATCGGTTTTTCTCCAATTTCCTCAAATCGTTCTGCAGCCAGCGGATGCGGGCGATCTCATCCGTTCGGGCTGCATGGCTTTACCGCTTGTAACAATCAGTACGCAGGCAGCGCCAAAAGGTTGCAACAACTTAGCGGTTTCTATACGGGCATAGTCGCCAATTTTTTGTGCTGCGCCTTGACCACATCTCATAGGAGTGTTACAATTCCGCCCTATGCGCGTTCTGGCGATTTCGGACAAAGTCGAACCCATTATCTACAGCGCGGGCATTGGCCGGCGTGTTGGCGAGGTCGACCTCATATTAAGTTGCGGCGACCTGCCCTTTTACTATATTGAATACGTAGTCAGCATGATCAATAAGAATTGCTACTACGTGTTTGGCAATCACGGCCGCGAGATCGAGTATTCGGGCGGCGACTGGCAGCAGAAGAGTGCGCCGCAGGGCGCAGTCAACCTGCACATGCGCACGGTGCGCGAAGATTCTCTGCTGCTGGCCGGGCTGGAAGGGTCGATCCGCTATAATGACGCGCCGCGGTTTCAATATACCGAGAACGAGATGATGGCGAACATTCTGCGGCTGGCGCCTGCGCTGATGCGCAACCGGCTGCGCCATGGCCGCTGGCTCGACGCGCTGGTGGCGCATTCGCCCCCGTTTGGCATTCACGATATGCCGGACCTGCCGCACCAGGGCTTTCGCAGCTTTCTCACCTTTATGCGCTGGTTCAAGCCGCGCTATTTGTTGCACGGGCACATCCATCTGTACCGCCGCGATGTCACCACCGTTACGCAGTTCGAGGAGACGGAGGTGATCAATGTCTATCCGTTCCGCCTGCTTGAACTTGAACCAGGAAGGAGGCGCTGAGGCGATGGTGCAAGCACAGGGAGCGAATGCTTGGCGCGAGTTATGCCGCCAGGAGGCGGCCTTCCAGGCCAAACGCGAGGCGCAAATCGCATGGCAGATCGAGGACGGCGCAGATGCGCCGTTCAATTATCGCTGGGAGCATGTGCAGCGCGTGGTGCAGCTTGCTCTATGGTTGGCAGTCGAGACGGACGCCGACCCGGAGGCGGCGGAGGCGGCGGCCTGGCTGCACGACATCCGCAAGGGGGAGCCCGATCACGGGCAGGCCGGCGCTGTGGCAGCCGCGGCTGTGTTGGCGCACAGCGACTTCCCCGCGGCCAAGGCGCCGCTAGTGGTCGAGGCTATTCGCCAACACGCCGGGCTGTTCCGCCCGGAAGGCGCGCCGCCTCTGGAGCCGCTGGAAGCCGCGGTGTTGTGGGATGCGGATAAGCTGTCGAAACTGGGGTTAGAGGCGGTGGCCTATAGCCTGAGCGCGCCCTTTGTTCAGGGCAGAACCCTAGCCGAGCGGCGGCGCGACATCGCCGAGTACACACAGACGGTGCTGTCCCGCTCCGTGACAAGCATGAATACCGCGCCTGCCCGCCGTTTGGCGGAGCGGCGCTTCGCGGATATGATCTCCGCGCTTGAACTTTGGGCGCAGGATGAGCGGTTTGGAGAGGCGTGAGGAGCCTATGGCTTTGAAGTATCACCTCATTACCTTGGGGTGTCCCAAAAACCAGGTGGACAGCGACGGCATGGAGTCGCTGTTACGCCAGGCCGGCTACGCCGGCAGCGCATCGGCGGACAAGGCTGATGTACTCATTGTGAACACATGCGGCTTCCTAGAGGCGGCCAAGGAGGAATCTCTGGGTGTGCTGCGCGAACTGGGGCGGCGCAAACGCCGTAACCAACTGCTGATCGCGGCGGGGTGCTTGGTGCAGCGCAGCGGCGAGGACGTGCTGCGCCGCGTGCCGAAGGTTGACGGGCTGCTGGGGACGCGGCGCTGGATGGACGTGCTGGAGCTTTTGCAGCATGTGCGCGGCGGGCGCCAGGCGCGCAAACTGGCGCAATACGACATGCTGGGCGAAGGCAAGCGTGCGGTCCCGGCGCTGCTCGGCGACCCGAGCCAGGCCTTCGACACGGCGACGCCGCGCTCGACCGTGACCGGCGGCAGCGCCTATCTGAAGATCTCCGACGGCTGCAACGCCCCATGCGCGTTCTGCACGATCCCCACCTTCAAGGGCAAGCTGCGCAGCCGCCCGCTCGAGGCCATTGTGGACGAGGCGCTCGACCTCGTGGCGGCGGGCGCCAAGGAACTGGTGGTGGTGGCGCAGGATACGACCGATTACGGCCGCGATCAGGGCGAACCCGACAGCCTGCCGCGCCTGCTCTCCGCTATCTGCGAGCGCACGCCGGACACGCTGCGCTGGGTGCGCCTGATGTACGCCTATCCAGGGCATGTGAGCGATGCCCTGGTGGAGGTGATGGCGAGCCAACCCAAGATCGTCCCCTACCTGGACATGCCGCTACAACATGGCGACCCGCGCACGCTGCGCCGTATGCACCGGCCCAGCCGCGTCGAGATGGTCTTCGACCACATCGAAAAGCTGCGCGCCGCTATGCCGGATATCGCGCTGCGCACGACCTTCATCGCCGGCTATCCGGGAGAGACCGAGGAGGAATTTCAGGGTCTGCTGGATTTTGTGCAGGCTATCGAGTTCGATAAGGTCGGCGCGTTCACCTTCAGCGCCGAGCCGGGTACGCCGGCCGCCGCGTTGCCGGACCAGGTTCCGGATGAGGTGAAAGAGGAGCGGTACGCCCGGCTGATGGAACTGCAGCAGCCCATTTCGCTGCGCAAGAACCAGCAACAGACCGGGCGACGGCTTGAGGTGCTGGCGGAGGGCGTGGGCGAGGTCGCCGGAAGCGGCGCGCCCCTGTTGCTGGGACGCAGCTATCGCGATGCGCCGGAGGTGGACGGCCTAGTGCTGATCCCAGGCTGGGAAGGGCTGCCCGCGGGCGAGATGCTGGAAGTGGTGATCACCGGCGCCATGGAGTATGACCTAGTGGGCGAGCCGTTGATCGCGGAGACGTTCTCGAGTACGAAGGATACGATTCTGCTCAGCGCCATGCCGGACGGGGACTAGCCGAACCAGCCGCCGCGCTTGCTCTGGGTGCGGTAGAGTTGTACAAGCTGTGCGAGTTGCTGTTGCAACGCGCCGACCGTGCCTTCTACAGCGCGCAGACGGCTTTCCAGCCGCTCTTTGCGCGTTTCTTCGCGGCGCTGGTATTCGGCCAGGACGCGCTCCAACTCCAGCATTCGCTCGCGCAGTTTGCGATTGTCGTCCTTCAGATTAAAATTGTCCTGGACTACGACGTTCGCCATTTCGCGCAGCGTGGCCTGGGCGTTGAGCAACGCTTCTTGGTTGCTGACGATGGTGTTGAGGATTTCGCTCAGAACCGGCAAAAAGGAATCACCGGCGGTCGGGGCGTCTTGCCCGTTGGCTGTGTGGGCCAGAGCGGGCGCGGCGTGTGCGCTATCCTCCATGCGTAACGGGGTGAGGTAGCGGTTGACCTGGTCGTCGTTGTAGCCCTGGGCCAGCAGTTTCTGCACGGCGACGAGCGCGGCGATATCCGCGTTGGTGTAGGCAGGGGCTTCCTGCGATGCGTGGGAACTGAGGTAGCGGGAGAAGCGTGCGCTCATCCGCTGCAATGCGTCCGCCGAAAGATTGAGATGGCCGGCCACCTCTTCGGATGAGAAGAGTCTTTCGTGGGGGCTAGAGGGCTGCGGAGCGCCATCGGTCATGTGGCTGTACCGGGAAAAGGCTAGTCGTCGACGATGCGCCAGGTCGTGTCGATGACATCGCCGTCATCGTCGGCCGGACGGTTTGGCGGCGCTGTAGACGCGTTGCGGCCGGCGTAGGCGTTGCGAACGCTGTCGTCAGGGGCGAGCGATACGAGCATGCGTGCGGCCAATAGCAGAATGGCGATATCGTCAAACGGCAAGCCGGGCATCAGGTCTAGCGGCGAAAACCAATAGACGAGGGCCAAGATCGGCAGCACGAGCTTCAGGAGCCCAGGCACGGCCGGATCCCACAACAGACGCCAGGCCACGCCCACGTCGCGAATCAGCCCGAAGAAGCCGCCGTTGGGCTTGCCGGCGCGATAGGTTGAATTGCCGTTCATGCGAGAACTCCTTGTTGAACAACCAAAGTGAGACAAGTATAACGAAATTCGGGCGCGCTGACAACTGAGCGGCGATCCTGCGGGATGCGAAGGACACGCCGCTGCGGCGCAACAGGTGCAGAGTGAGGCCGCCAGTCTTGTCGATCACGCGAAGATAATACGAAACGGGCGGCGGTTTGGTTCAGGAGTGCCATGAATTCGTGGCGGAACAGAACTTCAGGAGGCGCGTAGTTGCGCGCTCCGGCGAGACGGTGATCTGAACGCATGCCTACGACAGTGCAGATGTTGCGCGGCTATCCCGATCAGTTGTTGGAAGTGATGGCGGAGCTGCGCGGGGCTTTTTTGGAAGGCGCCGATACACCGGAACAGAAGATCGAGATGCTGGCGGCGCAGGTCACTGAGCCGACGTCGGTGCAGATGACCTACGACGAACTGGCCGAGACGTATCCGCTGGTGGAGCAGGCTATTGAGACGCTGCTGCGCGAGGGCGGCGAGATGGCCGAGGCGCAGTTCAGCCGTGAGTTCGGCGGCATCCGGCGCATGGGGCCGGCGCGCCTGGAGCGCGAAACGCCCTGGTTCTATCCGGAGAGCGTGGCCGAACTGCTCTATTACTATGGCTTGATCGGCACGGGATTCCGTGGAGCAGGCCCGGAAGCGCACGCTTCGGTCTATATCCCCAACGACGTCAGCCCGTGGCTGCCGCATCCCTTCAACCCTGCGTCGGAGGAAGGCCTGAACGTGCGGCCTGTCGCGCCGCCGCCTGCCGGCCGCGTGCTGCCCGCCGATGACGGTTTCCTGGAGGACGCGGGCACGCTGATCGGCTTCTTGCACACAGAGCGTCTGCGGCTGACCGCGGCCGGGCCGGACCCGGCGGATATCGAGCGCTTTGTGCAGCGCTTGCAGACGCCCTTCGCCGATGAGGCGGATCTCAACGTGCGGCTGGCGCTACTGTTGCATATTGCCAACCGTTTGGGGTGGCTGCGCCGCGCCGATGACGGATCCGTGCAGTTGACCGGCAATCGCGTGCACGCCTTTTTGGACCAAACGCGGGCCGAGCAGCGTGTGACGCTGTGGGAGGCCTGGCGTGATTCGCCGGATTGGAACGATCTGTGCCGCACACCGGGGCTGGAATGCGCCAAGGCGGGCAACTGGAGCAACGACCCCGTACAGACGCGCGCGGCCGTGCTGCGCATATTGGCGACGCTGCAGCCCGGCGCGTGGTACAGCCAGTCCGAGGTGATCGACGCGTTCAAGGCGACAGAGCCGGATTTTCAGCGGCCTACGGGCGACTACGACACCTGGTACATTCGCCGGACGGATACGCAGGAATTCCTCAAGGGGTTCGACCAGTGGGATGCGGTGGAAGGCGCGCTACTGCGCTTTATGTTGCGCGGGCCGTTGCACTGGCTGCAGGCGATGGACCTTGCCGAGCCGTCCGCCGGAGACGATTACGGCATCTCCTTGAGCCAGTGGGGTGCGCACTGGCTGGGCGAAGACGTCCCGCAGCCGCATGAGGCGCCGCGGCGTCCGCTGGGAGTGGAGGAAGACTTCACCGTGGTTGTGCCGTATGGGACGCCGCTGATCGACCGTTTCCGGGTAGAGCGCTTTGCCGAGTGGCGGTCGAGTTACCCGCATTATGTGTACCAGATTCGCCAGCAGAGCTTGCAGCGCGCTGCACACGAGGGCATAATGGCGCCGCGTATCGTCGAGTTTTTGAAGCAACGCACACGCACCATGCCAGATAAGGTGGAGAAGGCGCTGCTCAAGTTCGGCGAATCGTTGCAGGCGACGCGGAGCGGCGCCCCGGCTGCACGCTGACCGCGCTTTGCTCGCATGAAGCGGCTGTCAACTGCAACCTAACAAGGCGAAGACCGGCGGACATTCCCGCCGGTCTTCGCGATCACAAGGGTATAGGGATATTGGTCTGTTGGCGAGGCGCTTACTTCGCCGCGGCGTAGTTCTTGCTCACAGCATCCCAGTTGACGACGTTCCACCAGGCCGAGATGTAGTCCGGCCGGCGGTTCTGGTAGTTCAGGTAGTAGGCGTGCTCCCAGACATCCAGCCCAAGGATGGGGGTGTCGCCCTGCATGTAGGGGCTATCCTGATTGGCGGTGCTGTAGACGTCGAGGCTGCCGTCGCTCTTAACGACCAGCCAAGCCCAGCCGCTGCCGAAGCGGGTGGCCGCGGCGTTGCTGAACTTTTCTTTGAAGGCGTCGAAGCTGCCGAAGGCGCTGTCGATGGCTGTAGCCAGATCGCCGGACGGCTTGCCGCCGCCGTTGCCGCTCATGATCGTCCAGAACAGGTTGTGGTTGGCGTAGCCGCCGCCGTTGTTCTGCACTGCGGTCTTGATGTTGGCGGGCGCCTTGTCTATGTTGGATAGGATCCAAACGATGTCCTTGCCTTCGAGATCTGTGCCGGCAATGGCGTTGTTCAGATTGTTCATGTAGGCGGCATGATGTTTGTCGTGATGGATTTCCATCGTGCGCGCGTCGATCGTCGGCTCAAGAGCGTTGGCCGGATACGGTAGATTCGGAAGCGTAAAAGCCATTTGTTCCCTCCTTGATGCTGTTTCGAGAATTTTGAAGCGCATTTTTTAGCCGAATTGCTTACGTGCTTACGGTTGGCTATTGTACACGGCTGTACAGGCGTTTGCCGTAGAGAAGGATACAAACTCGCGCCGAGATCGCGCACGCACGGCGGGCGGATATGCATTTTCGCGCTTGGAGGCTGTGCGGTTAGTTAGGCTAGCGCGGGGCGGTTATTCCGGCAGCAATGTCAGCAATGCGATCTGGGGAGAGGCGCCAAAGCGC
>CAYXRG010000061.1:0-27331 GCA_964467575.1 uncultured Caldilineaceae bacterium
GCCGTCGACAAAGCCGCGCAGTGGGAAATTCGCAGAATGGGGCAGCACGTCCTGGTCATGCTGCACGCCATTGCGCCCCAGGTATTTGCCGAACATTGGAAAGTCTACACGGAAAAGTTTGCCACGCCATGAGTATGTATTCACGCTCCCACCTGCTCCAACTTGAGTCCGAAGCCATCTTCGTCCTGCGCGAAGTGGCCGCCCAGTTTGAACGTCCGGTCCTGCTCTTTTCCGGCGGCAAGGACTCCATCGTCCTTTCGCACCTCGCCCGCCGCGCCTTTTGGCCGGGCAAGATCCCGTTCCCGTTGATGCACATCGACACCGGCCACAATTTCGAGGAGACGCTGGACTTCCGCGACCGCCTCGTCGAGCAACTCGACGCCCACCTGATCGTGCGCTATGTGCAGGATTCCATCGACCAGGGCCGCGTCGTCGAGGAAACGGGACCGAACGCCAGCCGCAACACGCTGCAGACGGTCACCCTGCTCGACGCCATTGCCGAGTTCAAGTTTGAAGCCGCCATCGGCGGCGCCCGCCGCGACGAAGAGAAGGCGCGCGCCAAGGAACGCTTCTTCTCGCACCGCGATACCTTCGGCCAGTGGGACCCCAAGAACCAGCGCCCCGAGTTGTGGAACCTGTTCAACGGGCGCAAGCACCAGCGCGAGCATTTCCGCGTCTTCCCGCTCAGCAACTGGACCGAGATGGACATCTGGCAGTACATCGCCCTGCGCGAGGTCGAGATTCCTGTCCTCTATTACTCGCACCGCCGTGATGTCATCCGCCGTGACGGCGTCCTGCTCGCCGCCTCGCCCTACATCGGCCTGATGGACGGCGAACAGCCGGAGAACAAGATCGTGCGCTTCCGCACCATCGGCGACATGACCTGCACCGGCGCGGTCGAGTCGCTGGCCGCGTCCCTCGACGACATCATTCGCGAAGTCGCCGCGGCGCGCGAAACGGAACGCGGCACGCGCGCCGACGATAAACGCTCCGAGGCCGCCATGGAAGACCGCAAGCGCGTCGGCTATTTCTAGCCCGCCGCTTGCCGCCTGTCGCTTTCGTGTTGTCACGCCTGTAGCTGAATGCCAAAGAGAACGTTATGTCTATATCATTAGAGAAAAGCGCACCCCAACCGGAAGTCTCCGCCGCGATCGGCTCGGATCGCAACCAGTATCTCGCCATGGACCTGCTGCGCTTTACCACCGCCGGCAGCGTCGACGACGGCAAGAGCACGCTGATCGGGCGCATGCTGTATGACAGCAAAGCCATCTTCGAGGACCAGCTCGAAGCTGTGGAGCGCGCCAGCCGCCAGCGCGGGGACCCCTACGTGGACCTGGCGCTGCTCACCGACGGCCTGCGCGCCGAGCGCGAACAGGGCATCACCATCGACGTGGCCTACCGCTACTTCGCCACCCCGCGGCGCAAGTTCATCATCGCCGACACGCCCGGACACATCCAGTACACGCGCAACATGGTTACCGGCGCGTCGACCGCCGAACTCGCCATCATCCTCATCGACGCGCGCAAGGGCGTCGTCACGCAGTCCAAACGGCACGGCTTCCTCGCCTCGCTGCTGGAGATCCCGCACGTTCTCGTCACGGTCAACAAGATGGACCTGGTTGACTATGACCAGGAGGTCTACGAGCGGATCGTGGCCGAATACGCCGAGTTCGCCACCAAGCTGTCCGTGCAGGACATGACCTTCATCCCCATCTCGGCGCTGCTCGGCGACAACGTCGTCCACAAGAGCGAGAAGATGCCGTGGTATGACGGCCCCACGCTGCTGCACCACCTGGAAAATGTCAACGTCGGCGCCACGCGCAACCTGGTCGACTTCCGCTTCCCGGTTCAGATGGTCGTGCGCCCCCACCAGGACCTGCGCGGCTTTGCCGGGCAGATCGCGTCCGGCACCATCTCGCCCGGCGAAGAGATCGTCGTGCTGCCGTCGGGCCGCACCAGCCGCGTGCGCTCCATCCTGAGCTACGAGAAGGGACTGGACGAGGCCGCCGCGGGCGATTCGGTCATGCTCACGCTCGAAGACGAGATCGACATCAGCCGCGGCGACATGATCGTGCGCAAGAACAACCTGCCGCACGTCGCCAACCAGTTGGAATGCACGGTCTGCTGGATGAACGAAGAGCCGCTCAACCCCGGCGGTTCCTATATCCTACAACACACCACCCGCCAGGTGCGCGCCTTCATCTCCGAGCTGAACTACCGCATCGACGTGGACACGCTGCACCGCGACCCGGCCAAAACCTTGCAGTTGAACGAGATTGGGCGCATGAAGATCACGACGACGCAGCCGCTCTTCTTCGACCCGTACCGCCTCAACCGCAACACCGGCGGCTTTATCCTCATCGACCCCTACACCAACGTCACCGTAGCCGCGGGCATGATCCGCCGCCGGGCGCGCACGCTGGACGAGGTCGTTACCGCCGAACCGGAGCGCAAGCGTTCGTCCAACGTGGTGTGGGAAGGCGGCGAGATCACGCGCGAGATGCGCGAGCGGCGCAACGGCCATCGCTCCGCCGTCCTGTGGTTCACCGGCCTGTCAGGCTCCGGCAAATCGACCATCGCGCGCCGCCTCGAACAGCGCCTCTTCGACATGGGCCTGCATACCTCCTTCCTCGACGGCGACAACGTGCGCCACGGGCTGAACGGGGATCTCGGCTTCTCGCCCGAAGACCGCAAGGAGAACATCCGCCGCGTAGCCGAAGTGGCCCGGCTCAACTTCGAGAACGGTCATCTCGCCCTCTGCACCTTCATCTCGCCCTATCGATCCGAGCGAGAGTTCGCCCGGCACCTGTTGCCGGAAGGCCGCTTCCTCGAGATCTACGTTAAGTGCGACATCGAAGTGTGCAAACGCCGCGACCCGAAGGGCCTCTACGCCAAAGCCATCCGCGGCGAGATCAAGGAATTCACCGGCATCTCCGCGCCCTACGAGGAGCCGCAAAACCCGGAGATCCTCGTCGAGTCGGATGTGCAGAGCGTGGACGACATCGTCGAATACATCGTAGAGGAAATGACGCGTCGCGGGCTGATCGGCGGCTGAGTTGTTGCCGCCGTTATAGCATGGAAACGATAACAGCGGACCGAAACGTCGCCGGGTACGCGGCAAGTCGCCCAAGACGCATTCGGCCAGGACGCAAACACTGAAAGCGCTACGTATCGCCAAGATGAAAAAAGACGAACTTATAGCCAAATTTGAGCGTCGCGAGGCGCGCGTCGCCGTCATCGGCCTCGGCTATGTCGGCCTGCCCCTGGCTGTGACCTTCGCCGAGGCCGGCTACGACGTGACGGGCATCGACGTGGACGCGGCCAAGGTCGCGGCCGTCAACCGCGGCGAGTCATACATCGACGATGTGCCGTCCGCCGAACTGGCGCCGCTCATTCGCGCTGCCCACGCAGCGCCGGCCACAGCAGCAGCCGCATCCCAGGCCCCGCCCCGCCCCGCCAGTGCGCCGCGACAAGGGTCGCTCTACGCTACGACCGACTACGGCGCGCTGGCCAGCTGTGACGCCGTATCCATCTGCGTGCCCACGCCGCTCAACAAGACCGGCGACCCGGACATCTCCTATATCACCGACGCGGCCGGCCAGATCGGCCGCTACCTGCACGGCGGCATGGTCGTCGTCCTCGAATCGACGACCTTCCCCGGCACGACCACGGAACTTGTGCTGCCCATCCTGCAGGAACACAGCGCTATCGCCGCGGCCAACGGCAACGGCCTGCTGCACGTCGGCCGCGACTTCTTTCTCGCCTTTTCGCCGGAGCGAGTCGACCCGGGACGCACCGACTGGACCACGCGTAACACGCCCAAGGTCATCGGCGGCGTCACGCCGGACTGCCTCACCGTCGCCTGCGCTTACTATAGCTCAGCCATCGAAACCATCGTGACCGTCTCCTCGCCCGACGCCGCGGAGATGGTCAAGTTATTTGAGAACACCTTCCGCTCGGTCAATATCGCCCTTGCCAACGAGCTGCTCCTCATGTGCGACAAACTCGGACTGGACGCGTGGGAGGTGATCAATGCGGCCGCGACCAAGCCCTTCGGCTTCATGAAGTTCACGCCGGGGCCGGGGCTGGGCGGCCATTGCATTCCCATCGACCCGCACTACCTCTCCTGGAAATTGCGCACGGTGGAATATAACGCACGCTTTATCGAGCTGGCCAGCGAGATCAACACCGAGATGCCGCGTTACTGGGTGCAGAGAGTTCAAGATGCGCTCAACGACCGCGGCAAGCCGGTTAAGGGCAGCCGCATCCTGGTGTTAGGCGTCGCCTATAAGAAAGACGTCGGCGACTTGCGCGAGTCGCCCGCCCTCGACATCATTCACCTACTGCATGAAAAGGGCGCCGATGTCTCCTATCATGACCCGCATGTGCCGGAACTGCGCATCGACGCCGCGCGCATGGCGAGCGTGCCGGACCTGCCCGCCGCGCTGCGCGACGCCGACTGCGTGATCATCGCCACCGACCATTCAACCTATGACTGGAGCCGAATCCGCCAAGAAACCGGCCTGATCGTCGACACCCGTCACGCCTTGGGTTAACCGTTATGCCGTCTCACGCCTTGCGCGGCAGCGACGCGTTTTTACAGCAGGCGCGCCGCAACAACTGGCAGCGCTACCTCGAATCGCTCGAACCCAAGCCCGGCCCGCACGCGTCCCGCGGCTGGGATCTGTGCGTCCTCACCGCCAGCGACCGCAATCAGGCCGAGATGATGCACCGCCAGCTCGACTGGCGACGCGGCCGGGGCTTGCTGCCCGCCGCCACGCGTTTCCATGTCATCGCCGACCCCGGCGGCAGGCGCATCGGCTCCGGCGGGGCCACCCTGCGCATTCTGGCCGCGCTGTCCCAGCCCGTAGAGCAACTTGCAGAGCTTGATGCGGACCCGGACCTGCTGGACCTGGCAAAGACGGCCACAGACCGGCAGCGCACCCTGATCATCCATTCCGGCGGCGACTCGCGGCGGCTGCCGCACTGCTCCGCCGTCGGCAAGCTCTTCGCCCGCATCCCCCACCTCCTGCCGGACGGCCGCGCCTCGACCATCTTCGACGAGATGCTCATCAACCTGAGCGGCATCGCCGCGGCCGCGCCGCCCGGCGCGCTCGTCGTTTCGGGCGACGTCATGCTCGTCTTTGACCATCTCCAACTCTCGTTTCACCGCCACGGCGTCACCGGCGTAGCGATCGCCGCGCCGGCGGAGTTGGGGCTGCGCCACGGCGTTTACGTCACCTCGCCCGGCAGCAAGAACGTCGCCGCTTTTCTGCACAAAGCCTCCCGGCAGGAATTGGAACGCTGGGGAGCGATCGACGCCGCCGAGACCGTGCCGATCGACACCGGCCTGGCCTGGTTCGACGCCTCGACCGCGGCCCAGTTCGCCGCGCTGCTCGCCGAACCCGCCGTGCGCGACCTCGCCGCGGGCCAGGCCGTTGGGGCCGCCGGCATCAACCTCTACGGCGACTTGCTCCTGCCGCTGGCGGAATCCACCGAACGCCTGGCGTATTTGGGCGACGAGAGCGACGGCCCGGCGACGCCCGGCCTGCGCGCCGCCCGCCAGGCCATCTGGACACGGCTGCGCGGCACGCCCCTGACGGCTGAACGGCTGGAACCCGCGGTCTTTGTCCACTTCGGCACGTCGGCCGAGTATTGGCGCATGGTCGCCGGCGACACCGCGCTGGCGCACCTGTGCGGCTGGTCGCGCCATGCCGGCGCCTGGCTGGCTCCCGCTGCGCAGCAGGCGGGCGACGCCTTCGTGCTGATCAACGCCGCGCTCGACGCGCCGCCCGCCGAGCCTGAACCCGGCAGCCCGCAACTCCCCGCCCTCATCTCCGACAGCCGCCTGCCCCGTCTCGATTGGCAGGGCCGGACCATCGTCGCCGGCCTGCTCACAGAGCGCGATGTGACGCTGGGCGCAGACCT
The DNA here is from genome assembly GCA_964467575.1 of uncultured Caldilineaceae bacterium. GTDB lineage: Bacteria > Chloroflexota > Anaerolineae > Caldilineales > Caldilineaceae > JASGTU01. The sequence goes on from CAYXRG010000061.1 coordinate 5,929, forward strand.
CGTGCTGCACCAACTGCCGGTGACGAACGGCTTCGTCACGCGTCTCTTCGGCCTCGACGACGACCCCAAGCGGCTGTGGAGCGACGACAAGGCGACGTTTCTCAACCGGCCCTTCGGCGGCTGGCTGGCCGAACTGGGCGAAGCGCCTGAAGTCCTATGGCCGCACGTGCCGCCGCAGCAGCGCAACCTGTGGCATGCACGGCTCTACCCGGTGACCGATGACCGCGATGCCAGCCTGGAGTTGACGCTGCCCCTGCAGGCCCCTGCCGCGGCCTCTGCCGCCTGGCGCAGCCGCTGGAAGGCCGCCGAGCGTCTCTCCCTGGCCGAGGGCTTCACCCACGCCGGCGGCGCGCGCATCCTCGACGACATCACCGCGGTCGAAGACGCCATCGCAGCCGAACACGCGACCGCGGCCATTCGCCAAGAGCGCCCCGCCGAGGAAGCCGCCCGCGCCCTGACCACGCGTGACCCCGCCGCCCTGGCTCGCCGTTGTCGCCTGGTCGAAAAACGGCTGGAGGAGGGGCCGCAGACGCTGCCCTGGCGCGGCCTGGCCGCCCTCGCCGCGGCGACGGGCGACGCCGCCTACGAAGACCGCGCCTTCGCTAACCTGGCGCAGGCCATCGAAGCGGACGTCAATCGCCGCCTGGGCCGGGCAAGCGCCGCCCTGCAACCTGCCGAAGCGGCGCATGGCGCGGTGCGCGTGGCCGCGCCGGCCCGTGTCGATTTCGGCGGCGGCTGGACCGACACCCCGCCCTACAGCATCGAGCGCGGGGGCATCGTCCTCAACGCCGCAGTCACCCTGCGCGGCCGCCCTCCCATCATCGCCGAGTCGTCCTGGCTAGAGGAGCCGGCGCTGCTGCTCGTCAGCCGCGACATCGACGAGACCCTGCGCCCCGAAGTCGCCGGAGAAGTCCTCGACTACCGCAACCCCGCCGACCCGTTCGCCCTGGTCAAGGCCGCGCTCGTGCTCAAGGGCGTCGTCCCCGCCGGCGCGGACCCCGCCGCGCCGCTCTCGACCCTGCTTGATGGGCTTCCCGGCGGCATACAGCTCGTTACCCAGACCGCCATCCCGCGCGGCTCCGGACTGGGCACGAGTTCGATCATGGCCGGCGCCGTGCTGACCGCGCTGGACAGGCTGCTCGGCCAGGCGGATCTGGCGGCAGAGTCCGACGCGGAAGCGCTCTTTGACCAGGTCCTCTGTCTGGAGCAGATGATGACGACCGGCGGCGGCTGGCAGGACCAGGCCGGCGGCCTGACCGGCGGCGTCAAGCTGGTCACGAGCCGTCCCGGCCTGCCCCAACAACTCACCCTGACGCCCCTCTCGCCCGCAGCGCAAGACGCGCTGCGCCGGCGTCTGCTGCTCGTCTACACCGGCCAACAGCGCCTCGCCAAGAACCTGCTGCGCGCGGTCATGGGCCGTTGGATGGCGCGCGACCCCGAGATGGTCTGGATCCTGGGCGAGATCGGCCGGCTGGCCGTCGCCATGCGCGACGCGCTCGAGGCCGGGGACGCGGACGGTTTCGGCGCGCTGCTGTCCGAGCACTGGCAGCTCAACAAGCGCATGGACCCCGGCTGCACGAATCCGTTTATCGACGACTTGTTCGCATTTGTGCAACCCTACATTTCCGGCGGCAAGCTGGCAGGCGCCGGCGGCGGCGGTTTCGCCATCGTCGTCGTACGCCACGCGCAGGCAATCGCCGAACTAGCCAACGCCCTCAACCAGCGCTACGCCCAGACGCCGCTCGCCCTGTGGGAGGCGGCCATCTCTGCGCAGGGGGTGTCAGTTGATTAACCCGCGGCGCATGCCGTACCGTTTTTCGCCGACAGAGCGTATAATCAAGCGGCGCAATGCCGTAACACAGAGATGAAACCATTGCCAATCACATCAGCAGCAAAGGCTTGGCCGCACCGATGACCCGCACTTATTTTCGCTTCATACGGATGGCTCTGCTCATCGCCAGCGCAACCGGTCTTCTGTTCGGCGCCTGGCACAATGCTTCTGTGTTGGCAGCCGGTCTGGCGCAGAGCGCGCCCCCTGCCACCGAGGAAGCCCGCTACGCGCTGCCGAGCTACTGGCAGGGCGCGGCCACGGTTTCGATCGACGAACTAGGCGACGTCGCCCCGCCGCTGCAGGTCATAGAGGCGGCGGGCGATTTCCAGTTCAGCTATATCCCCGCAGAGGACGGCGACGTCATCCGCATTCTGCCCGACAGCGCGGCGGAGGCGCCCGGCCGCTTTTTGCGCCTGGCGTGGCCGCTCTCCCTGGACGGCGTCGACCCCGCCCTGCCCGCGGGCCAGGTCGTGGCGTTGGCCGCGCAGGCGCGAGCCTTCTCGCCGCCGGACGGCGTCACCCTCGCCATCCGCGAGTACGACGGCGAAGTGTGGACGAGCAGCAGCGTACGCATGGATCAGGTGCAGTGGACGGACTACGCGGTCAGCCGCGCCATTTCCGCCGATGCGGTCGCCGTCGAGTTGGGCATCGAGTGGGCGCTTACCGGCGCCAACGCCTGGATCGAGTTGCGCAATCTGGCCGTGACGATCCTGCCCGCGCCGGCGGATGAGGAGGCGACCGACCTCTCGCCCACCGACACGCCCACGCCCGTCACGACGCCCCCGCTGGCGGACACGCCAACGCCGACGCCAACGCCGCTGCCAACGCCGACGCCGCTGCCAACGCCGACGCCGCTGCCAACGCCGACGCCGCTGGCGCTGGCGGCGGAACCTGCTCCTGTTGCGCAAGAGAGCGAGGCTCAAGCCGCCGAGGAAAGCCCCAGCCTGATCGTGGTCACGTCTACGCCTACGCCGGCGGATGTGTTCGCCGCGGCCACGCAGGCGGCAATGGCGACCGAGTGGGCGATGGTCTTGGGGCCTGCCACCGCTACGCCGGAGAACATGGCGACGCCGACCAACACGCCTGCGCCGCTCGTGGTCACGAACACGCCACAGCCCGCTAATGCCGCCACGGCCACCTACGAAGCCCTCTTTGCCACTGCCGTGGCCTTTACCACGGGCACGCCGACGCCATTCCCGGCGGGCGTACCGGTCGTAACCGCCACGAACACGCCGGCCCCCGCACCGACGCAACCCGCGCCGACGAGGACGCCTACGCCGATTTTCGCCTATGTAGACGATCTCTTCTTCCCCACGAGCACGCCGACCCCTGTCATTCCGCAGCAACTCGTGGGCAAGATCCTGTTTCTGTCGCCCTATCTGGCCGCCAACGCCACCCGCCCCAACGCGTTTATGATTAACCCGGACGGCACGGGCTTGGCGCTGCTCACCAACCGCCATTTCTATGACCGCGCCAAAGCGCGCGACGCCTACTCGGCCGACAAGCGTTTCTACGCCTACGCCCAGCGCGAGCCGCTGGGTGGTCGTTCCGGATTAATTCAGATATACTGGGACGACGCAGAATACGGCAGCACAGGCCACCAGCTCACCTACTTTGGCGCGGGCACGGCCTGGGCGCCCGCCTTCTCACCTCGCTCGTCGGAGACCGTGGTCCTGGTTTCCAGCGAAAGCGGCAACGACGAGATCTGGCTGGCGCAGCGCAACCAATGGCCGGCTGTGCAACTCACCCAGAACGAGTGGGAATGGGACCGCAGCCCGAGCTTCTCGCCCGACGGCACGCAGATCGTCTTCGAGTCCAACCGCACCACCGGCACGCGCCAGCTCTGGATCATGGACGCCGGCGGCCAGAACCAGCGGCAGATCACCAACTTCCCCTTCGAGGCGTGGGAGCCGGTGTGGGTGAAGTATGTGGATGATTGAATTTTCAGTCATTCATCTGTTCCGCTCATGCTTATTACACCTGAGATAGGTGCATAAGTTGTCTATGGTAAAGCGAGCATATCGGCTCGCGATAGATAACCGCTAGCTATTGCCAATATTGACGATATGTCTGTGTTAACGTGGCGCAGACAGCACATAGGGCTTAATTGTTGAAGAGGGAAATACCTCACGAAGATGCAAAGAGTATTACACGTAGTTGGCGCCCGCCCTAACTTCATGAAAATCGCTCCGATAGTACATGCCATGGCGCGCGAACCAGGCCAGTTCGACCAACTCTTAGTTCATACGGGCCAGCATTACGACGCCAATATGTCACATGTCTTTTTCGAAGAACTAGGACTTCCGCGGCCAGACGTAAATCTGGGAGTGGGTTCGGGTTCTCATGCACAGCAGACTGCGGTGGTGATGCAGAAATTTGAGCCTATTCTGCTAGAATACCAGCCCGACTGGCTTGTTGTCCCTGGTGACGTCAACTCGACTCTGGCCTGCGCCCTGGTAGCGGCCAAACTCGGCACGAAGATTGCTCATGTCGAAGCGGGACTGCGTTCTTTCGATCGGACAATGCCCGAGGAGATCAACCGCGTCCTAACGGACCAAATAAGCGAGCTCCTCTTTACACCTTCGAAAGATGCTGACCAGAACTTGCAGCGCGAAGGCATCGATGAAGCCAGAATATGTTTTGTCGGCAATGTCATGATCGACACCTTGGTTCGGCTGCTCCCTAAAGCCGAAGAGCGCTGGCCAAATCTGCTCCGAGAATTCAAGTTAGGGGACTATCTGCTAGTAACCCTGCATCGGCCTTCCAACGTAGATGATCCAACTACCCTCTCACAAATCATGCAGGCTCTACAGCAGTTAGGCAGAGACATCCAGGTAGTTTTTCCCGTACATCCACGCACACGAAGCAAGCTCGCCCAAATCGGGTTCGGAGCTACGATTTCTGGCATTCGTCTACTCGAACCATTTGGTTATCTCGATTTCCTTGCACTTCAGGCCCATGCAGCGTTAGTCCTGACCGATTCAGGGGGGGTGCAAGAAGAGACTACCTATTTAGGCATTCCCTGTTTGACAGCGCGCCCGAATACGGAACGTCCGGTCACGATCAGTCTCGGCACCAATCGTCTAGTCAAGAGCCATTGCTCGGCAATCGTGAAGGAAGCCAAAGCTCAACTAGATGGAGATCGCAGGCTATCGAGCGTGAACTCAGCCCCCCCGGCGCTTTGGGATGGCAAGGCAGCCGATCGAATTGTCGATGCACTACGAAAGGCAGACTAGATGCGGCAAGTCCTGATTCGTCGTGGGCAGGTTAGCGTGGAACAGATCCCTGCTCCGCTGGTAGAACCTGGCCATGTGCTGGTGGAGGTGGCCTACTCTCTGATCAGCGCCGGCACCGAGATAGCAGGGGTGACGCAATCGGGCAAATCATTAGTTCAGCGCACCCTGGAAAAGCCTGAACGGATTCACAAGCTCATCGATCATCTTAAGGCTCAGGGTATTCGCAAAACAGTTGCCAAGATTAACCGCCAACGGGGGGAGAGCGTCCCTAGCGGCTACTCATGTTCGGGCATTGCCGTACAAGTAGGCGCTGGGATTACGAACATCCATCCTGGTGACAGGATTGCCTGTGCTGGGGCCGGGATCGCCAACCATGCCGAAATCGTGCTGGCGCCTCATAACCTGTTGGTAAAATTGCCGGCCGGTTGTGCCTTGCGAGATGCGGCTTCGGTGACCCTGGGGGCGATTGCCATGCAGGGCGTAAGGCGGGCTGACCCGCGTTTGGGCGAGATCGTCGCTGTGATCGGGCTGGGGCTATTGGGCCAACTCACAGTGCAATTGCTAAAGGCCGCAGGTTGCCGAGTGATCGGGCTAGACCTGGACGATCGCCGGGTTGATTTGGCCAAGGAGTCGGGGGCTGATCTCGCCCTGAATCCGGCATCTGTAGACGTAATCAATGAAATCCGTCATATGACCGGGGACCACGGTATTGACGCAACCATCATCACCGCAGCATCGCGAAGCAACGAAATTGTAGCCCAAGCAATGCAGATTACCAGAAGAAAAGGGCGGGTGGTAGTAGTGGGTGATGTAGGCCTGGGACTACAGCGCTCCCCGTTTTACGAAAAAGAGATCGATTTCCTCATTTCTTGCTCCTATGGACCGGGGCGCTATGACGAACAGTACGAGGAAAAGGGGCTAGACTATCCCTATGCATATGTGCGTTGGACGGAAAACCGCAACATGCAGGAGTACTTGCGCCTCGTTTCCGAGGGGAAGTTGAAGCTTGGACATATTCTCGAACAGGAATATGAACTAGATCAGGCGCCCCAAGCCTATGCCGCCCTCCAAGCTGCTAATGATAAGCCTCTGGGTGTGCTCCTGCGCTATCTCGTTAAGGACGAGAGCATACAGGCGCAGAAACAGACAACAAAGGTGGCCTTACAATCCCGGCGGGCGGGCGATAAAATACGCATTGCAGTGATCGGCACTGGCAGTTTCGCCAAGAACACGCATCTGCCTAACCTGCAGAGACTCTCCGATCTCTATCACATCCGGGCCATAATGAGCAGAACGGGCAGCAATGCCAAAGCCGCCGTCGAGCAGTTTGGCGCCGACTATGCCAGCACAAATTATCAGGATGTGCTGGACGACCCCGATGTGGATGCCGTGTTGATCTGCACCCGCCATCATCTCCACGCGCAACAAGCCATGCAGGCTGCCCGGGCCGGCAAGGCTGTCTTTGTCGAGAAACCGATGGCAGTCAATCAAGAGGAACTGGATCAATTAGCTGCCGTACTTGCAGAGACGCAGGCTCCTTTTATGGTGGGCTTCAATCGACGCTTTTCGCCCATAGCGTTACGTGCCAAGGAAATCATCGGCGCGCCTCAGAATCCGCTTATGGTCTTCTATCGTATGAATGCAGGCTTCCTGCCGCCCGACCATTGGACCCAAACCGAAGAAGGCGGCGGACGCATCATTGGGGAAGCGTGCCACATCTTTGACCTCTTTCGGTTTCTAGTCAATGCGCCAGTCACCGAGGTGAATGCCACAACGATTCTCCCACAGCAAGAGCACATTCTTACCAGCGACAATGTTTCCGTAACGCTACGCTATGCCAATGGTTCTGTTGCGACACTGCTCTACACAGCACTGGGTTCCCCCGATTTTCCCAAAGAGTATATGGAACTTTATGCCGATGGTAAAGTCCTGGTGATGGATGACTATCGCGTTTTGCGGGTACATGGGACGCCCGCCAAGGAATATGTTTCTCCCGTGCAAGATAAGGGACACTTGGAGGAGCTGCGGGCATTTGCTGGCCGGCTGCGCGGCGGGAGCGAGCCACTCAACGGACTTGATAGCCTGATTGAAACCACACGAGTGAGTCTCCTGGTTATGGAAGGAGGCAAAGAGGCATGCTCGACCTTATTCGGTCAATAATGCCATACAGACTGCGTGCTCCACTAAGGCGTGTCATATACTCCCGCATCCCGCTAAAGATTCGGATGGGCGCAAAGTATTGGCAGTTGAAGTCGTTTCTCCAAGAAGCCCAGTGGTGGGATCGCGAACGTATCGAAGCGTGGCAACTTGAGAAACTGAAGTCAATTGTGCAGTACGCTTATGAAAACACGCCCGGCTACCGCGCGCTCTATCAAGAAGCAGGAGTAAAACCCGATGATATTGTAACTCTAGCAGATGTGCGATTGCTGCCTTTTACGACAAGAGAACTTCTGCGCGACAACCTAGACGATTTCACGGCCCGCAACATTCCCAGATGGCGACGGAGGTATGTTACAACCGGCGGATCGACAGGCATTCCCTTCGGCTTTTTTCATACAACTACTAACACATGGATGGAAAACGCCTTTATGCATAGTGGTTGGGAGCGTGTAGGTTGGACGTTGGGGGATTCTACCGTTGTACTACGGGGAAAATATGTAGGGACCGAAGACAAGTTTTGGGAATTCGATACTGTCACAAACGAACTTCACATGTCCAGTTACTGCTTAACGAACCACACCTATCCTCAGTACATCTCGAAAATTGAGAAGGTTCAGCCTAAACACCTACACGCCTACCCATCCGCGGTTTCGTTGTTAGCAGATCTGATTCTAGACAACAACGATGTCAACAAAATCAAGTTCGACACTGTCCTTCTGGGTTCAGAAAACGTCTATGAATGGCAAATAAACACGATAAAAGCCGCTCTTCCGAGCAGCCGTCAGTTTGATTGGTATGGACATACCGAGCAAGCAATCTTGGCGCCATGGTGCGAATACAGTGCGGAATACCATATCTGGCCCTTTTATGGATTAACAGAGGTTCTCAATAGCGAGAATATGCCTGTAGACAAGGACGATACAGGCGAACTTGTAGGAACCTCTTTTTGGAATTTCGGCACACCGTTTATCCGCTATCGGACGGAAGATCTGGCTCAATATGGCGGCTGTGGATGCCCTCATTGCAGAAGACAATTCATGCTCTTATCTACCATTATCGGACGTATCCACCATTCTCTTGTCTCAAAATCCGGCAGAATGATTCCCCTTGTTACGGACTGGTACGTCGACTTCTTTAGCAATGTTAGGCAATTTCAGTTCTATCAAGATACTCCGGGGGAAATCAAACTGAGGCTCGTGTGTAAAGACTCATATTCCGATAATGATACGCAGAAAATTCGCCAGCAGGTGCATGAGAAACTAGGGGACGAATTCCATTGTGAGATCGAATTAGTGGATGAGATTCCACGAACCCAACGAGGAAAACAACAATTCCTGGAACAGAAATTGAGTTCTCGCGCAGGAGCATAGGATTGCAAACGGTTCGGAAGTATCACATTATCGCTGCTGGTGATGTATTTCTAAAGACCAAATCCTCTTCATCGCGCCCTTTTGGTTCAGAAATTGAGAGCCTATTCCAAGACTCGCATTGCGTTGTCGTGAATCTAGAAACGGTGTTAGCAGATACCGGGAAGCCGGAAGAAAAGGCCGTCACTTTACGGGTCCCCCCAAGCAGCGCGAAGTATCTGCGAGACGCCGGCGTTGATGTGGTTAATGTTGCCAATAACCACACAATGGACTATGGCAAGGAGGGATTCCGCGCGACATGCGCCGCGCTGGACGACAATGAAATTCTGTATGTAGGCGTACTTCACCAAGGAGAACAGAAACCTTACATCGTACAGATAGATGGATACAAAACAGGAATTCTGGGCTATTTCGCTGGCGGGGGCACAGACGATTTCGGCATAGCCCCTCTACGAGAACGACAGATTCAGAAGGATATTGAAAGACTACAGTCTCGCAATGTTGAAAGAATAATCGTAAATTTACATTGGGGTACAGAATACGTCATATATCCCTCCCCGAAACAACAGAATCTTGCCAGGCGGATTATTGATTATGGGGCCCATGTAATCATTGGACACCATCCTCACATTGTGCAAGGCATTGAGACATATAAGAACGGCGTGATCTTTTACTCTCTGGGCAATTTCAACTTCAAGAGTTCCAGTAATCTTGAACAACGTTTTCCGTGTGCTCGTTGGGGCATAATTGCGTTAATCAGTTTTTCATCAGCTGCGCCGATCCAGTATGAATGCATACCAATCGAAATAGATGTCGAGTATCGGCCGTGTTTTGCATCGCAGGAAGACGCCGTAGCCTTCCTGAAGTATCTTGACTGGATCTCCGCCCCACTAAAACCCCAAGTAAATAGACTCTTTTGGCTGCGCGAGGCTTCCTGGCCGCATTTCTGCAATCATCTGCCATCCTTTGTCCGCAGGATCAGGAAGTACGGCGCCCGTCATTTCATCCAGATGTTAAGGTGGCTTCTACACCCAAGCAACTATGGCCTCTACCTCGGTCTACTATTGTTAATAGCCACAAAGGCATCAAGTTCCTCCCTGCCGAAACCACACTGCCCCACCAAACTCTGAAATGCCCAATCATTTTCCTGTCGACATCAAAATTGGAGGCATGCTATACCGCGACATCCGCCGTGCTTGGCGAGCAGGCGTGATGCATGTTGGGCTTTCCAGGTTTTTTATGCGGTTCACAGCGCTTGCACAGAGAATTCTGCTCGCCCGAATTCTTGGCGCAGAGAATATCGGGCATATTGCCGTAGTAACTGCGGTGCTGAGCCTTATCCGTCTGCCTGCCGGTGTTGGCACCTATACGGTCGTAAATAAACTGGTTGCCGAGAACATTGACAATCAGGAGGCGCAAAAAACAGTAATAGGCACCTCGTTTTGGATAAATTCGATCACAGCGTTGGTCGCTTCCCTTATCTCATGGTTCATTCTCGTCTATACAGATTCGGTAAATGACCTAGTTGCCAATCATCTATTACGTGTCCTTGTACCGTTCCTGCCACTGATGATATTCACGGAAATCATGCGCAACGCTCTGATGGGACAGCGTCGCATGAAGGCTATAGCGGGGGTGGATATCGGGCTATCGCTGATCGCTATAATTGTAGTTGTACCAATGGCTTATATCTGGTCAATCAATGGTTGGCTTCTCAATCAGGTTATCGTCATAATTGCAGGTTTCGGCTTGCTGCTTTGGTACCTAAGACGAGTACTAAGTTGGAGATGGAGCAGTAGCGTAGCCAAGAAGGTGGCAACCATCGGAAGCTTCGCCTTTCTCCACCAAATCATTGGCGCGCTCGTTACGCAATTTGATACTCTGTCGGTGAGCGCCCTGCTGAAGGATCCCGTTATGACGGGCACCTACAATACTGCAGCCCTAGTCGCATTACAGATGATGATAGTTCCGGGGGCAGTGACAAGCGTCGTTTTTCCATTTGTAGCGCAGAATAAGGATGATCTACCAAAATTAAAACAGCAATATCGGGAATTGTTTAGCAAGGTGGGTGGATTGGCAATAGGAATGTCCATCGTAGCGTGGACTCTATCTCCTTGGTTCTTTCCAATCTTTGGGCAGGAGTTTGCAGATTCAATCGCCCCTTTTCGAGTGTTGGTAATTGGATTTGTGGCGCGCAGTCTCTACATTCTGGACAACACCTACCTCGATGCTTTGGGCCGTACGGATATTTCGTTTTATTCTGGCGTAATTGCTGCAGCGTCAGCCATCGGGTTAAACCTTCTCATGATTCCGATTTGGGGGATCATGGGTGCAGCATGGGCGACAACTATTTCCATGTTGGTGAGCTTGGTAATGAGGCAAATAGCCGTTCATTACGTCATATTCCATAAATACGCGATTCGTTAATACATCAGGGTGAAAAGCCCTGCCACTTAATCAAGCATGATGCTATTGGGTGCTGTAAAACTGATCCGCAAGTATAGGGAACTACTATCGACCTTACCACCCCATATTGTATTGAGTATAGCCTGGCGTAAACTAAGGAGATATTTCGCACGAACCGTTGGGCGACTCCACGCGCGAATGTCAAAATCTGCAATCTCCGATGCATCTTTCTTGTGCGCCTTGGACGAGCGCCTCATCACAGCTACTTCCTTGCTCGAACAAGTATCTAGCAAAGAGGAATCGCTCTTCTTCCTACAACTGAACCGTCGTCAGGATTATATCGACTCCTTCCGGACTTTTTACCCTTCTTTCGAAGCGCTTGAGGTCGAAGCAGCCAATAGAGTCAGCGATCACGTCTTCGACCTTCTTGGCTCAGGCCCTACCAGACTAGGCGACAAGATCGACTGGCACATCGATTTCAAGACTAACCATCGCTTTTCCCCGCACCAATACTATGCCGATGTACGCCCCGCTCCATACCCTGGCGGTTATGACATCAAGATTCCCTGGGAATTGAGTCGGTGCCAGCACTTCGCCTGGTTGGGGCAGGCTTACTGGTTCACGGAAGACGAGAAATATGCAGAGGGGTATGTCGCCCAGGTCGAGGATTGGATCGAGAACAACCCCTACCCGTGGGGGGTCAACTGGACCTGCACGATGGACGTGGCCATTCGCGTGGTCAACTGGCTTTGGGGGTACCATTTTTTCCAAGAATCACCGACTCTTTCCAACCAGTTCCGCCTATCATTCTACAAAAGCCTGTTGATTCATGGACGGCACATCTTTCGTAACCTAGAGAACGAAGGGGATTTCACAGGAAATCATTACCTCTCTAACATCGTGGGGCTGGCGTACCTTGGCATTCTTTGCCCGGAGTTCAAGGAGGCTCGCCAGTGGCGGGATTTCGGCTTGCGCGAGCTTGAGAAGGAGATGTTCAAACAAGTTTATCCCGACGGGGTGAACTATGAAGCCTCCACGAGTTATCATCGTCTAGTGTTGGAAATGTTCCTATCCGCTACCATACTGGCCCAGCGCAATGGTTACAGCTTTAGCTACAGCTACATGCAACGCCTCGAAAAGATGGTTGGGTTTCTGATGTATCTAACCAAGCCTGACGGCACGGCGCCTCTCTTCGGAGACAATGACAACGGACGGCTACATCGGCTGAAGGTGTGGGATCCGCCTGAACGGGAGTGGACAGACTTTCGGTACTTGCTTGCTATCGGTGCAGTGCTGTTTCGACGCGAGGACTTTGCCCAGGCAGCCGACGACCAATGGGAGGAAGCGATCTGGCTCTGCGGCAAGCAAGCGATAGACTTCAAGCTAGCGATGCAGACACGAGTAAGTTCTAACCTGAGATTGGCATCCCGAGCCTTCCCCGATGCCGGGTTATTTGTTATGCGCCATGAAGACCAGTACCTGCTCATAGGCGCCGGCCCAAACGGACAGAAGGGGAACGGCGGACATGCTCATAATGATAGCCTGAGTTTTGAACTGCACATCAACGATCAAACCTGGATTTTGGATCCGGGATCCTATGTCTACACACAGGACTACGACGCGCGTAACCGGTACCGCTCCACTGCCTTTCACAATACCGTGGCGGTTGATGCCAAAGAGCAGAATCCATTTTCGTCATCGTATCGGGACATTTTTCGTCTGCCGGATATCGCACGGACCCGAGTGAAGGTCTGGCAAACCACTGACGACTATACGCTCTTTGTCGGGGAGCATCATGGCTATGCTCGGCTGTCTCCACCTGTGATCCACGAAAGGGCTGTCTTTTATGATAGGATGCAATCTGCCTGGATCATACACGATCGGTTGCTTGGCCGCAGGCGCCATCAAGCGGCGACTCATCTACATTTTGCGCCTGGCCTTCGCCTGCAAATTGTGAATGAGACGATAGGCAGTGTTAAGATACGGGCGGACAATGGACGTAGCGCCGTCTTTCTCTCTGCGTTGCATGGGGTGCAATCCCTGCCTGCCATCACCAGCGGTAATGTTTCGCTTGGCTATGGTATCGAGCAAGCTGCGTCCGTTGCGGTGTGGGAATGGGAGGAACAAAGTTCCGAATTCGTACTTGCGCTGACCGCAGAGTCGCCCCTCGCTGTCGCAGATGGAGAGCGGGTTTCGACGGCATATCGACGGTACCGTGAGGTGTTGCAACATGTGGCAGGCACAAACTGATCATAAGTCATGGCTGCACTGGTTGCATGGCGCAACAGCGATACTATTGAGCGTGCTGATGATCATGCAGATTCGCGATGCGGGTGCAGCACTCACCCGGAATATCGGCGCAGTACATCTGATCGACGTACTTGCCCCAGATCACCTTGACCTTGCCGAGAATCGGCTGAACCAGTCGCTGGCTCTGTTGGAAAGCACTGCAACTCGCCGGCTGCTTGGCAGGGTACGGCAAGCCAAAGGAGATATCGCCGGCGCAATGCAAGAGTGGCGCACTACGGGCATAACGGCGTTCGCCGTGGACGTAGCGCTAAATGAACTCACTCGAACAAATGCGGTCGAGAGCCCAATATGGGAACAAGAAATTCTAGCGATCATTTCGGCTCCTGTAGAATGGCAAAGGCTAGGCGCCGCTTATGAGAAAATCGGAGAATACGCTAAGTCTGTGAATGCCTACCAGCAATCTCTCATGCTTTCTACGGCGCATGATGACCTTATGAGTCGATCAGAAATCCACTATAGCATCGCCCAAATCTACGAACAGCAGTTCGCCGACTTGCCTCAGGCCATTGAGGCATACTCACGCGCTACGGAAATCGACGATTTCCACAACGAGTGGCGCCGTGTGTTAAGTCACCAAGCGCTCGCCATGCTTCTCATCAATAAGGACAGCGAACGCGCAGTTTTTGAAGCCCAACGCACAGTCGAGCTAATGCCAGAATATGCTATGGGGCATTCCATTTTGGGATTGACACTCTACGCTGCGTGGGGTGACCTAAACCAGGCTGAACGCGAGGTTCGTACTGCAATCGAGCTAGATCCGCGAAGCGTATGGCCTTGGATGCACCTGGGGCAGTTGTATTTCCAGGCCAAAGAATACGAGTCAGCGGTTGAGGCTTATCTAACTGCAGCGTCTCTGAATCCTCAATTAAAAGAGGCAAACGATATGGCTGCCTTCATCCGAAAATCCTACCTGGCTGAATGAACTCATTATGGTGAGTCTAGACGCGCATCGCTCTCGCCCTTCAGGTTTGGACATCGGAGGTTGGATTCGGCGAAATGCCACGCGCCCATGGGTTATCATTGTCGTCGGGCTAGTATTCGCTGCAATCAGCCTAACCGCAGGTCGATTTGCCTACGTTATTATTGCACTGGCGCTGCTGATTATGGCTATGCTGCTGGTGGGCAACTCATACTCGTCCGGCGTGTTTTGGATTCTTGGGTTTAGCTCGGTAACCGGCTTTTATCATCGCCTGGTAATTCACGCGACTGGACAGTCACCGCCGTCAGACTTCGTTCGCCTTGCACTAGAACTGAGTATCCTGTTCTATTTTGTTCTAATAGTTGGCAGTAGGCTCGAAAAACGCCGCCAAAGGTACAGGATACGCAAATCGTGGTTGGATGTTGTTGTCAGTGTCTATCTGCTTCTTTGCACGCTCTATGTATTGAACCTGTTCTATGTGGAACCGCTTGTCACGATATACGGCTGGCGCTGGGTCTGTATTCCGATCTTTATGTACTATATTGGCCGCGCAATTGCCGGCAAACCGGGTATGATAGACCAGGTGAACAAGTACATGATTGTGCTGCTCCTATTGCAGGCCGGCTACGGAGCATATCAGGCTTTGGCAGGGTACCCAAGCTTTGAACAAGCCTGGGTACAAGCGCTTACAGCCGGACAAAGCACCATGGCGGTCGAGGCGAGTATGTTCATCGCCGGCAAAGCCCGCATTCCTGCCCTAACGGAAGGTCACACATCAAGCGGTTTTCTGATTCCTGTTCTGTTCTTGTGGGCTCTTTTTATTCCAAGCAGCACGCTTTCCAAGCGATGGCGCATTCTGCGGCGTCTCGCCTTGCTCTGTGGCTTACTCTTTCTGGCCTTTTCCAACGAACGTTCAGCGATCGGAATGGCCGGCGTTGGTATTGGACTTGTCATTTTTCTTCGAACCAGGAGGAGACTCGGGATAGGCGTATTTCTTGTCTCCATTCCTTTATTCATCCTGATAATCTGGGGCATCAGTCAGGTAGATCCGGAGACAATTCCCTGGAGCGAGGATACCATTATCCAGAGACGTCTGCTGGAGCTGCTCAATCCGTTTAGATCGGGAACATTCGCCGGACGCATGACCGAGTACTGGCCGCTCTATTGGAAACAATTCCTAGATAATCCGTTAGGATATGGGTTGGGTTCCTTTCATGCCACTTCTGCCACTCGAGGATCGGAGTGGGGACGTTCGCCCCACAACATGTACCTACAGATTCTGCTTGAGACCGGAGTGATTGGACTGATAAGCTTCGTCGCGATCTGGATTGGCTTTTTCGCCAATATCTACAGATATAGCAAGTCTCGGCTTCTCATACCGCAAAAAAGCCCCATGTTCAGCGCCGCTGCTGCTTTTGTGGCCTTCGCTGCGATTGGCATGGCCAACCAGCCGATTGAGACTTTTCCCTTAGCCCTGCACTTTTGGTTCCTCATGGGCATTGTCACGACCCACTTCACAGCTAGAATGCAGTCGATGCACCATGCATAGAGTCTTGCTTATAGCTTATTTCTTTCCGCCATGCGCCGAGGGCGGGGTCCAGCGTGCACGCGCCTTTGCCAGACACCTTCCCACATATGGCTGGCAGCCTTTTGTTCTGACAGTACGCGATGACTACTATCTATCGTTCACAAAAGACGAAGAACTGGTTAGGGAGTTCGCCGGCAACTTAACCATCGTCCGCACGAACTCACTGGAACCCAAAGGATCCCTGGCCAAACAAGTTCTGGCCAACGTCTACGGTGTTGGAACCTCCGGCAAGTGGTTCGATAAATACGTCAAGGGCTTTCTGCGGCAGATCTATCGGATCCTTGCCATTCCTGATGAGCACATATTGTGGCTGCCGCACGCCTTACGTGCCGGGTTGCAGATGATCAAAGAACATAAGATAAATGTCATAGTCTGCACAACCCCGCCCCATTCTGCCGGGGTGATTGCCCTACTACTTAGCTGGTTGTCAGGCAGATCGCTTGTGTGGGATGTACGCGATGACTGGGTTGGCAATCCACTATTCGATCCGGGACCCTGGCATCGTCGCACCCTGGCCAGGTTCCTTGAGCGCAGATTAGTGAATAGATCTGCTGCCGTCGTCTCGGTCACCCGCGAATCAAGGGAATCGTTTCGAAGTAAGTACCCGCGAGCGGCTCCTGACAAGTTTCGATCTCTGCCCAACGGATATGACGCCGAAGAGATCAGTGAAATCCGTGATGAACTTGAACCACGAGAACATGAGAGACTGCGCATCGTCTACACAGGCACTCTTGGGGCAACCAGATCCCCTGCCGCCCTCTTCGAGGCGCTGCAAGAGATCCACAACGAGTTCGGGATGGACGATTTGCTACGGCTAGACTTTTATGGATATGCGCGCGCGGAATTCTCCGATTTGAGCCAGGCTATGGGCTTGGCCAACATTGTGAAGTTCCACGGCTTTGTGTCTCGCCGCGAAAGCCTGCGACAAATACTGATGTCAGATGTGGCATTGATGATCATTCCGGAAGCGGAAGGGAGCCGCATAGCTGTTCCGGGAAAGCTATACGAATATATGGGCGCCGGGCGATTCGTCCTTGCGCTGTGTCCATTCACCTCTGCCGCCGCCAGAATAGTGAATGAATACGGAGATGGTCTCGTCGTATCGCAATACGATGCATCTGCGCTTAAAGCTGCGCTTAAACAGATCATCAGCTTGCATAAGGCCCATGCGCTTGGCGGCAGCAGGCCTCTGGAATATGCCAAGAAATTCGAACGCGGCCGGCAGACCCAAGTGTTGGCATCCTACCTGGACTCTCTCCACCAATAGATGCTAGTATTCTCGTCTTCGGACTCCTAGCCATGCGCACCTTGCTCAGTCGCTTTACAAAGCTAAACACTATCCCTAACCATCGATCAAGATGGGAACACGCTCAGACATTACGTAAGGCATTTCCCATGTTGCTGCGCGGACTTTGGTGGAGATTGTGGTTCAAGAAGTCATCAGGACTAGTGCTTATAGGGCGAGGCGTAGCGATTCGAAATCCCCAACACATTGTAACCGGCAACAACTTCGTGGCCGAGGATTACTGCGAGATCCAGGGACTGTCACGAACGGGCATACGCTTCGGTGACGGCGTGACGATTGGCAGCTTTGCCATGATTCGGCCAAGCGGATACTACGGACGAGAAACAGGAATCGGCCTGTCAGTCGGCTCGCGATCGAATATCGGCCCCTATTGCTACATCGGCTGCTCCGGCAAAATCGAAATCGGGGAGAATGTCCTGATGGGACCACGCGTGACCATCATTGCCGAGAATCACAACTTTGTCGATACAGAAATACCGATCAAGGACCAAGGTGTTACGCGCGAATCTATCAAGATTGGGAACGATTGTTGGCTTGGCGGCAACAGCGTCATCCTGGCTGGGACTCACATCGGCGATGGAAGCATCATTGCCGCGGGCGCCGTTGTTACCAAGGATGTGCCTCCATACACCATTGTAGCTGGTGTACCGGCCAGGGTGATTGGACGGAGAGAGGAACATGAGGCATGAAAGATCGTCCTATGCGAGTGCTCATAGACGCCCATATGCTGGGCGAGCAGGAAGGCGGAAATGAGACGTACGTCGCCGGATTGATCGAAGGTTTCGGCCACCTTGACTTGCCGGAACGGTACATTTTGACCCTTCTGCACGGACCTCACTACCAGCCGACTGTCCCCCAGACACAAGGTTTACATTTCAGCCGGCTCAATGACGGCAATAACTGGAGTCGGGTTTTTGCAACCATGCCTGCTCGCTGTCGTGAACTCAGTGCAGATCTTGTTCATGTAACATACAATGCATCGCCTTTCCTGAAGCCCCCTGTGGTGGTCACAGTCCATGACGTGATCTTCCGAATCTTTCCTCAGTATTTTTCTCGAAGAGTACGTCTCCTTCTGTCCTCTTTGTTGCCGCTGACGATGCTGAAGGCTCGAAAAATTATCACGATTTCCGAAACGAGCAGAGACGATATTGAGCGGTATTACCCCTTTACACGGGGCAAGATACAGGTCACGCCTTTAGCCCCAGGACCTATCATTGATTCTGAGCCTGATTGGAGGATGAGTGAGGAATTGACTGGGGGATCGGAGTTTATTGTATCGGTGGGTACACTTCAGCCGCGCAAAAATATTGCCCGTCTAATCCAGGCATATATTGCCGCCCGAACCCGTGGCTCCATCGCGACAAAGCTGCTGATCGTAGGGCGCGCGGCATGGCAACACTCGGAAATATACAAGATCGCCAATCAGAGCGAATATAGTGCGGACATTATTTTCACTGGTTATGTCCCGGACGAAACGCTTAACGCTCTGTATCACCGCTGCAAGGCGTTCATATATCCATCACTGTATGAAGGGTTCGGATTGCCGGTGTTGGAGGCCATGGCCTGTGGGGCGCCGGTAATCACAAGTAACTGCTCTTCGATGCCCGAAGTTGCAGGAGATGCTGCGTTCCTAGTCAACCCCTATTCAGTTGATGACATCCGCACGGCAATAGAGCACGTGGTGAATAACGAGGATCTGCGTCATGAACTCCATCAAAGAGGAAGGGCTCGCGCGAATGACTTCAGCTGGGCGAAGACCGCAGCAATGACACTAGACATATATCGACAAACGGTCACTAGCAGGGGCCGTGTGCTTGAACTCTAGCGATGAGCATTGACCTGTTCAACAAAGCCTAAGGATTTTCCGGGTCAATGCAAACCGCCCTCCTGATCCTGCGGCATTCCCGACAGCTACAGCGGCTTCACGCTGGAATGTTTGAGACGCGAATGTCAATGGCATCTCAGTCCTTGTATTGCATTTCGATACGCACTATAGGGTAAAGAAGAATGTTGTGAAAGAGGATTGCCATGACAAAAATCGCTAGAGCCCTGCTGGACTACGACAACCCAAATTCCTATGTGAATAGCCTCCGTCGCCAAAGAATGCAACATTTTCGCAACCTGTTGGAAAAACTCTATCATGGCCAACAATTGGCCATTCTCGATGTCGGAGGTACATACCAATACTGGTTCAACAGTGGGTTACTAGACAAAAACAAGTGCCACCTCACGTTACTGAATCTTTCTGCTTCACTATTGCCGCCTGGGTCGAGCGGCTTCTCTGCCGTGGCCGGCAATGCTATGGGACTGGACTACGGAGATGACTCCTTTGATGTTGTGTTCTCCAATTCAGTCATTGAACATATGGGGTCAAGACATGGACAGCGCCTGATGGCCGCCGAGGTCATGCGTGTGGGAAAAGCGTACTATGTTCAAACACCGTCATATTGGTTTCCATTGGAACCTCATTCGCGTATCCCGTTTTTCCAGTTCGTGCCCCGATCAATACGCGCATTAATGATCTGGAAATTAAGAATCAACTACTTCCCAACAAAGCCAACCTATAGGGAGTGCCTGTTGCAGTCGGACTCCACTATCATGCTGACAAAAAGAGAATTCCAATCCCTCTTCCCATCTGCCGAGATTTATGTAGAGCGACTATATGGTATAGATAAATCCTATACTGCGTATGCTGGCTTTCCGGATTAGCGTCGCTAGATGAACAAGGTCCGGCATCTTCCCCTTTCTGGGAATCTAGGCCGCGCATGATGTCATACGTTTATTGAACTGGACACGAGCTGATAGCGTTTCGCTCTGCAAGACCGAGTGAGATCGAAATGACTGTTGCATTGAAGATCGCTCTGATGGGTACCCGCGGCATCCCCGCCAGCTATAGCGGCTTTGAGCAGTGCGTCGAACAACTCGGCAAGCGGCTTGTCCAGCGCGGGCACGAGGTCACCGTCTACTGCCGCTCGCATCACATCACCTACCCAGAGGAAACCTATCTGGGTATGCGCCTGGTCAAGCTGCCGACCATCGCCAACAAATACTTGGACACCATCGTCCACTCGTTCGTCTCGTCTGTCCATGCTTTGCCGCAACGATATGACATTGCACTCTACTTCATCGCCGGCAATAGCCCGGTCACCTGGATTCCACGCATAGTGGGGACAAAAACGCTGCTCAACGTGGACGGGCTGGACTGGAAACGCGAAAAATGGCCGGTCCTCGCCAAAAAGTACATCCAGTTCTCCGAATACCTTGCCACACGCCTCCCCACCGTCTATCTGACCGACTCCAACGTCGTGCAGCAATACTACCGGGATACCTACGGCAGCGCGCCGCCCTATATTCCTTACGGTTCCGATGTGGAAATCACGCCGCCGGGCGAGACGCTGGAGCGCTATGGCCTGGAGCCAGGCGGTTACGTGCTCTTCGTGGGCAGACTGGTGCCGGAGAACTGCGCCCATCACTTGGTCGAAGCTTTCCGCAATCTCTCTACCGACCTGAAGTGTGTGATCGTGGGTGATGCCGCCTATGCAGAGGAATACAAGGCCTCGCTCCACGCTCTGGCTGAAGGTGATCCGCGCATCATCTTCACCGGCTACCTGTTCGGCAAAGGGTATCACGAACTCGGCTCTAACGCTCGCATCTTTGTGGAAACCTCCGGCGTAGGCGGAACCCACCCGGCGCTGGTCGAGGCCATGGCCTTTGGCAACTGCGTGATCACCCACAATACGGCTGAGAACCTGGAGACCATCGGAGAGGCGGGCTTTTCCTATGACGGCAAGGCGGGCGCCAAGGATCTGGAGCGTGTCCTCGCTCGCCTTCTGGCAGACCCAGGGTTGGTCGCGGAATACGCCCGCCGAGCGAAACAGCGGGCCGATACCGTCTACACCTGGGATTCAGTAACAGATGCGTATGAGCGATTGTTTTACTCGCTGCGCAACGAAGCGCTACCAGAACGGCTAAAGCCCAACTCCTCAGATTCGGAGCTGACTGCATAGAAGCCTGTGCTGCGCGGCTCGGATAGGCGTAACGACAGGTTACTCAACGAGAGAACCAACCCAAACATCCACCACCACATAAAATTCGTCTTGGCACCCATGGTCACGGCATCAAGCTGGCTGTAGACCGTCTGCGCAACCAGCGCCCCGATCAGGCCGAGCGCCCAGACGCGCCGCCCGCCCCAGGCCGCCGGACTTACACCTTCCTCGCGTCGCGTCGCCGGCGGATATAACACGACCACAGCCGTCATGTAGATGGCGAGCACGGCGATC
>CAYXRG010000062.1:0-27291 GCA_964467575.1 uncultured Caldilineaceae bacterium
CCTCGGATCAGATCCAATTGCGCTACAAAGGCAGATGATTGTATAATAGAATCGAACAAAGGCGATGAGGCTCGCCGCAAACCGTCTGCCCGACTGATGGCCTCTATTGAAGCGATGCTTCAATAGAGGCCTCTTGTTTTTTCCGG
The DNA here is from genome assembly GCA_964467575.1 of uncultured Caldilineaceae bacterium. Lineage (GTDB taxonomy): Bacteria > Chloroflexota > Anaerolineae > Caldilineales > Caldilineaceae > JASGTU01. The sequence continues at coordinate 147 of CAYXRG010000062.1, forward strand.
GAAATTCGGCCTCTGTTCTGGAAAGCGACGGATACAGATGGCGCAGCATGGACCACAGCCCCCCAGCGCAGCGCCGTTCATTCCCCCGCCCGCCGCATTCTGAAGGAGATCCAACGCTCATGGGATCGTCCCTAATGTTCACGCCAAGCATCCTCTTCGATGGCAGCCCGGCGCAGCAGGAGACCGCGGACCCGCCCGCATTCTTCGCCGATCTCAATCTCGACCAGGTGATCGACGCCCTTACCGCGCATAAGCAGGAATACAACCTAACGCCCTTCTTCTACACGCCTCTGCACGACGCCGAAACCATCCGCTATCGCCAAGAGGTGATGCAGGACATGGAAGACGCAACGCTCATGGCGCACATCGAAGCCTTCGCCGAACACATGATCGTCGTGCGCCGCTTCTTGGGCTTGGTCGAGAAACTCGACTCCATCTACCACAAGCAAGGCTGGCTCGTGGAGGCGGTCCTCGTTTATTGCAGCGCTGTGGCCGACTTGGCGCGCGCACTGGAGCAGACGGACCTGCGCTCGCGAGGTTTCCTGGCATTCCGCCGGCATGTCACATCCTACGCCGGCTCTCAGGATTTCCAGTCCTTGCACGCCGAGGCGCTGCACGTCAAAGGGGAGCTGTCCGCGATCGACTATTGCGTCATCATCCAGGAAGGCAAGTTCAGGGTCCGCCGGTACGAAGGAGAGATCGACTACAGCGTCGAAGTGGAGTACACGTTCGAGAAGTTCAAGCAAGGCGCTGTGAAGGATTACCGGCTGCGACTTTCCGAGGGGACCGGCATGAGCCACATTGAGGCCAAAATCCTCGAGTTTGTCGCCCGCCTCTTTCCCACGCAGTTCGCCCGCCTCGACCGCTTCTGCGAGCAACACAGCGCGTTCATGGATGACGCCCTCCGCCGCTTCGACCGCGAGATCCAATTCTATGTCGCCTATCTGAACTTCGCCGCCGGCCTTAAACGCAAAGGGCTGTCTTTCTGTTATCCCCGGATGAACGCAGCCAGCCGAGCGGTGCACGTAGCGGATGCCTTTGACGCAGCTTTGGCGCTCACTCTCCTCCCTACCCAGAAGCCTGTGGTCTGCAATGACTTCTCCCTCGAAGGGCCCGAGCGCATCATCGTGATTTCGGGCCCTAATCAGGGCGGCAAGACCACCTTCGCCCGCATGTTTGGCCAGGTTCACTATCTTGCCAGTCTCGGCTGCCCCGTGCCGGGCCAGGATGCGCAGCTCCCTCTGTTCGATCAGATCTACACCCACTTCGAACAGGAGGAAGATATTCGCACCCTGCGCGGTAAGCTTCAGGACGATCTGGCGCGCATTCACAACATTCTCGCCGTCGCCTCTCCCCACAGCATACTGATCCTTAATGAGCTTTTCGCTTCCACCGCTCTGAAGGACGCTGTCTTCTTGAGCAAGGAAATCATGCTCAAGGTAATGGAGCTGGATTTGTTATGCGTGTGGGTGACCTTCATCGATGAGCTGTCGGCCTTGAGCGAGAAAACTGTCAGCATGGTCAGCGCCATCGTCCCCGACAATCCGGCCGTACGTACATTCAAGATTGTCAGAAGACCTGCCGACGGCCTAGCCTATGCCCTCTCCATTGCCCACAAGCATCGCCTCACCTATCAACAGATCAAGGAGCGCATGCGCTCATGAAGGTCTTTTTGCTCTATCCCGACCACGACTTCGATTTGGAGCAGGAACTCCCGTCCAATCACGCGGACTTGACGCAAGACCTGGAATTGAACACCTTGTTCAACGCTATGGCGGGAGGGGATGACTATCTGTTCAAAGCGGCCCGCCACGTTGTCCTCTGCGGCACGAATGACTTGGAGGTGATCCGCTATCGGCAGGATATCCTCAGAGACTGTCTGAAACATCCCGATGTCATCCGCCGGATCTACCAAATTCCGATCCAAGCCATGGAGGCCAAGCGCGGCAAGTGGTTGGGCATCTTTACCAGTTTCCCCAGCGGCATCTTGACCAGTGCGCTGACGATGCTCGAGATCTATGTGGACATGCTCAAAACCCTCAAGCTGCTCGCCGATGCACATGCGGACGAATTCGAGTCGTCGGGCTTTCGGCGTTTCTTCGCCATGATCCGGCAAGAGTTGGACGACGACTATTTTGCGTTGGTGGACACCCACCTTAAAAAGCTCAGGTTCCGCGGCGGCGTCTTGGTCAGCGCCAAGCTCGGCAGGGGAAACGAAGGCACGAGTTACGTTCTGCGTGAATCCGATTTCGAAGACCGGCATTGGCTAGAGCGGGTCTTTTCGCGCCAGTCCCCCAGTTATTCCTTCACCCTCCATCCTCGAGATGACGCCGGCGCACGCGCCCTCGGCGATCTGCGCGATCGAGGCCTCAATCTGGTCGCCAATGCGGTTGCACAGTCCGCCGATCATATCGAGAGCTTCCTGCGCATGCTGCGTCAGGATTTGGCCTTTTTCGTCGGGTGTTTGAATCTGGCCGAGCATCTCGCACAGTTGGAGGAACCCATCGCCTTTCCTCAGCCCGCTCCTTGCGGCCAACGCACGCTCTCGTGCCTTGAGCTGTATGACGTAGCCCTGGCCTTGACCATGAACCGGAAGGCGGTGGGCAACGACCTCAGCGCCGACGGCAAGGACCTTGTGATCGTCACAGGCGCTAACCAGGGAGGCAAATCCACCTTTCTGCGGAGCATCGGCCTGGCCCAGTTGATGATGCAATGCGGGCTGTTCGTCCCGGCGCGATCGTTCTCGGCCAATCTATGCCGCGGCGTCTTCACCCATTATCGCCGCGAAGAAGATGCAACGATGGAAAGCGGCAAATTTGACGAAGAGCTTGGCCGCATGAGCGTCCTCATCGACGCCATCGCGCCCGACTCGTTGATCCTTTTCAACGAGTCGTTTGCCGCCACCAACGAGCGCGAAGGCTCCGAGATTGCCCGCCAGATCGTCAGCGCTCTGCTGGAAGCACGCGTCAAGGTGTTCTTCGTGACGCACATGTACGAGTTTGCTCGCGGTTTCTATGCCAAAGCGGCGCGGACTTCCCTGTTCTTACGGGCCGAAAGACTGCCCGACGGCCGACGCACTTTCCAATTGCGGCCTGGAGAACCACTGGAAACCAGCTATGGCGCAGACCTGTATCGCCAGACATTCGCAACGGACGAGGTGAAGAGCTTATCGCCGCATCTTGAGTCTCCTGCGCCGGCGGAGCAGAGTCGCAGACCCGGCGCCCTGTCGGACGCCTCCGCCTGAGAACCCTTACGCGCGCGTCTGCGACGTCTTCGATATGCGGCCCTCACGAGGCCTGGAGGTATGCCGATTCTATTCGAGCGAAGCGCCTCGCCGGAGAGCGTGTAGAAGGGAAGGCGCTTCCCGCCGCCCGCCATCGTACGTTCGCAGCTTAGGCATTTCCGGCATGGCGCGGAAGTCGGCGAGACAGCGTGCAACACCAGTTCACTGAAGATCCATTCAATCAAGCCGAAGGAGGATATCATGATCCAGGGAACGCTGGCCATCTTCATCGCCATAGCCTTTGGCGTGGCGGGCATCGCCTTTGTCATCTGGCAAGTCAGAAATGTCATGGCCGAAGACACGGGCAACGACAGGATGCGAGAGATCGCGGCTGCGATTCAGGAGGGCGCTGCCGCCTTTCTCAATCGTGAATATTCGATTCTGTCGGGCTTCGTTGTGGTTGTCGCAGCAGTCATCGCCATTTTCTTAGGCTGGCAGGCTGCTCTCTGTTTCGTGGCCGGCGCCGCCACCTCAGCCGCCGCCGGCTATTTGGGGATGTGGGTGGCGGTGCGCGCCAATGTCCGTACGACGGCGGCCGCGCAACGCAGTCTCAGTGACGGCCTGCGTGTGGCTTTTAGCAGCGGTTCCGTCATGGGCATCGCTGTGGTCAGCTTCGCTATACTGGGCCTCACCGTTCTCTACCTGGTCTTCGACGGCAACATCCAGTACATCGCCGGTTTCGGCTTCGGCGCCAGTTCGATTGCCCTCTTCGCCCGTGTGGGCGGCGGCATCTACACGAAAGCTGCCGACATAGGCGCCGACCTGGTAGGCAAGCTCGAGGAGTCGATACCGGAAGACGATCCGCGCAATCCGGCAGTCATCGCCGACAATGTAGGCGATAATGTGGGCGACGTCGCGGGGATGGGCGCTGATCTTTTCGAGAGCTACAGCGGCTCGATCATCGCAGCGGCGACGCTCGGCGCGGCCATCGCCGCTGCGGACGGCGCCTTCGCCAGCCTGATTGTCTTGCCCTTCCTCGTCGCCGGCGTGGGCATTCTGTCCGCCCTCATCGGCGTCTTTCTCGTCAAGACTCCCCCAAACGCTGCGCATCAAGACTTGTTGAGCGGCTTGCGCCGAGGAATCTGGGGAGCGTCCGGAATCGTGTTGGCGCTGAGCGCCGTGGTTGTGCCTCTGTCCGGGACCGACTTTCGCTTCTGGTTTGTCATTCTTGCCGGTCTGATCGCTGGCAACGGCATCGCCTGGTTGACCGAGTATTACACGTATGGTGAAAGATCAACGCAGGGGATCGCCCGGACCGCTGAGACCGGCGCCGCAACTCTTCTGATACAGGGCTTGTCCGTCGGCATGATGAGTACGGTCGGCTCGGTTCTGCTTGTGGCAGGCGCAATCCTGCTCGCCTTCTACTTGGGGGCGGCAGTGCGTGACATGACCACAGGGCTCTATGCGGTGGCCTTGGCAGCAGTCGGCATGTTGAGCACCTTGGGCGTGACCCTGGCGAGTGACGCCTACGGCTCCGTAGCCGACAATGCAGGGGGCATCGCCGAGATGAGCGGCTTGCCGGGCTATGTGCGCGAACGCACTGATGCATTGGACAAGCTGGGCAACACCACCGCCGCTACGGGCAAGGGCTTCGCGATCGGCTCAGCCGTGCTCACTGCACTCGCGCTCATGGCGGCCTATGTGGAGACCGTCCGTCCCAACGTAGCGGCGACGCTCTCCCTCGACTTGCTGGACGCGACCATGTTGCCCGGGATTCTCATCGGCGCTGTCCTGCCTTTCCTCTTCACGGCGCTCACCATGACCGCCGTCGGCAAGGTAGCCTATAGCATCGTCCACGAAGTGCGCCGCCAGTTCCGTGAGATTGCAGGGCTGAGGGAAGGCGCCGCCAGCCCCGACTTTCGCGCCTGTGTCGACATCAGCACCAAGGGCGCGCTGCGCGAGATGCTGCTGCCCGGCACGCTGGCCGTTGTTGCACCTTTGGCTGTTGGCTATATCCTAGGCGCTGAGGCGTTGGCCGGTATGTTGGTGGGCGCGATTGCTTCGGGCTTCACCCTGGCGGTCATGATGGTCAATGCCGGCGCCGCCTGGGACAACGCCAAGAAGTGGATCGAGAGCGGTCAACTGGGCGGCAAAGGCTCGGACGCTCACAAGGCGGCGATCGTGGGTGATACCGTTGGCGATCCCTTCAAGGACACGAGCGGGCCGTCGCTCAACATTCTCATTAAGCTCATGAGCATCGTGAGTCTGGTGTTCGCCGGTACGTTCGGCAGCGGCCCGATCTTCTAACCCATCCGATCCGGCAGCGGGCGCAAGGTGCGCCCGCTGCCGGATCGCCGGCCTTGACCGCATCCATCAGCCGGAAACACGCATCCGACGACAGATGCACCTGTTCCTATGCGCCTGCCGCAGAAAGTCTGCTTGCACACGCCGCTGCGGCTAACGGAAGTATCATGTCAATACCGCTGTCCGCCCTAGAATGCCGAGGACTCTCTTGGCAAATCGAACAAGATCTGTCGATAGCCGCTCGATCCTTCTCGGTCACCCTCGCCGTATTGAATTCGCTTCAGGAAAGGGACGTCTCAAGCGCCGGCGTGCATCGCCATCAGGCGGTATGCCAAGAGATTGCCGACGCCAATTCGCAAGTTCAGGCAATGATGGAGGTCATGAACCTGCATTGGCAGCCGGTTCCGGTCGAACGGTATCTGCATACACAGATACTGACTCTATATGATTCCCTCGCCTATGGCCGTCCAGAGGCTGTGCGCGAGTACGGACGGTTGGACCCTGCAGCGGCATCGGCGCTGGCGGCGGGGCATTCAGTACTGCAGGCTGCCCTTCGCGAGTGGACGCAGGCGATAGGACAACGTACGCCGGAGGGTAGCGCACGGTTGCACGACGGATGGCAGGGGCCCGCCGTCTCAGTCGCGCTGACGCCTCGACAACGAGTCGGGTTTGGGAGCTTTCTCCAGACGTTCGCCGGCGAACTGCTCTTGACCAACGGCTACGCCGCACTGGCTCTTCCGCCCGGCCTGCCTGCCTTGCCGACCGGCTATGACGAGACCGCTGTCGGCCGCATGCTGGCGGAGGGCGATTGCCTTGCGTCTTGCCTAGACGCAACAGCGCATGCCCTCCGGATGGAGGTGTACTGGGTGAGCGCTGCCGGCGAGGCGGCGTTACGCCACACTAGCCGCGCCGAAGAGTCTTCCCGAAGGGTCTGCCACGTCATCTCTCAGCGCCTGCCGGACTTCCACGAGCGCGCCTTCGGCTTGCTGCGCGCCGCGCAACAGGCCACGCACTCTACATTAGGCATCAAAAACGTCCCGATTTGAACGCGTCTATGCCGGCATTCCAGCCAGGCGGGTTGCCAGACCGCAGTGCTATGCTGGAGAAAGGGGCGGATCATCTCGCCGGCAGCGCTACCGCTGCGGCAGCACCCGCAGGAACATCCACCCGTACAGCCCGCTATAGGCCAGCAGCAGCAGCAAGGTGCGAAGGGCCGACAACTCGTTAAGTCGCTTCCGGACTCTTCTGGCGCCTTGCACAATCGTTACCAGGGCGGTCAAATCGTTGATCTGGATCGGCGACGCCCTTTTCGCCAAGGGGGAGCTGTCCTTGCCGAAGGCAATCCCGACGTCCGCCGCTTTCAAGGCCAGCGTATCGTTTACTCCATCGCCCACCATCGCTACGATCTTGCCTTTTCGCTGCAGAATTCTGACCAGCAGAGCCTTCTGAGACGGAAGCAGCCGCGCAAAGACGGACACAAATTCTGTCTGTTCGCCGATGTGCCCGGAACCCATAAGCGCGATCTGTTTGCCGGTTAGACAGTGCTCGCCGTTGGCTATCAATCCCGCCTCTGCGCCGATCTTTAGGGCCGTCTCCGCCCTATCGCCGGTCAGCATCATCGCCCGGATTCCCTCGCCCTGCAGAGTCCGCAGTACGCCTGGGAGGTTCGGCTGCAAGGGATTCTCCAGTTGCAGCAAGCATAGGAGCGTGTAGGACGGCGGCGAGTTCACGTAAGCCCCCGCAGCGTAGGCCAAGGCGATGACGACATCTCCTGCGCGGCCGATGGCTTCGCTGCGTCGCTGGACAGCCCCCCGGAACAGGAGATCGGCGCCTTGTTCGTCGCCCGCCGACGAGATATAACGTACGCACTTCTTCAGAAGCGCCTCCGGATCGCCCTTTGCAAAGTACAGCATCTTGCCTCTCGCCTCGAACCCGCAGGCCATATATCTATCCTCAGAGGCGAACGGCTTGTCATAAATCCGCCTATACTCCTGATGCGCCTCCGCCATGTCGATCCCATGGGCCCGCGCGAACTCGATAAGCGCGCGATCCACGGGGTCTGCCTGGGTCTCTTTCACGGCATAGACGACATCATTGCAAAGCGCACAGCCCAGTCGGATGAGCTCGGCCGTTTCTTCACCTGTGGAGATAAAGGCCGGACCGGGCGTCGCATCGACCAGGAAAATCTGCTTCACCTTGAGGTCACGCGTCGTCATCACGCCTGTCTTGTCTAGACATACGACATGTACGCGCTCGATTGTCGCCAGCGCCTTGGCATCGCGGAGGCGAATGCCGGCGCGCTCCATTGCTCGCGCTTCCCTCGCCGTCACAAGAAAGTCGAACAGATCGCCGTTTGCCGCAAACAGCGCTGCGACCGCCGCCACTGCGCCGAGGACCACGAGCAAGGCATCACGGTCGGGCACGAACAGCGCCAGGATCAGCGGCGGCAACAGCAGGATCAGTAGGGGCAAGGAATCCCGCCTGACCAGCGGCGGCGGCCCATGCGGGGTCTGTTCCCAAAGCTGCTTCAGGCACGCCGCGTATTCGGTCTCCTCTCCGATTGCGGTCACAACGCCGCTGCCGCTGCCCCTGATAACCCGGCTGCCCCGGTACACATAGCCTTCTTGCCCGTCGACCCGCTTCACGACCGGCGCGATCTCGCCGGTCAAGTCCCACTCGCTGATCTCCAGACCTCTGGCTTCGCTCAAGAGGAGATCGGCCGGCACGATGTCGCCGGCCTGCAGGAGGAGAATATCGCCCCTGTGCAAATCCTCCTCCTCGATGTTTTCGGGCGTGCCGTTGCGCAAGACGGTGACGATGTTCCCTCTCATCGCCTACTTGCTCAATTATTCCGGAAGGCGGGCGTGCGAGCGAACTCCCCCACGCACGGAATCGCCTTACACCAGGGAGGGACGGGGAAGTGCGCCTTATCGCACAAAGGCTTTGCGGCCGGCGTAGATCGCTGCGTCGCCCAACTCCTCTTCGATGCGCAACAACTGGTTGTATTTTTCGACGCGTTCGCCGCGGCACGGCGCGCCGGTCTTGAGATGTCCTGTGCCCAGGCCGACGGTGAGGTCGGCGATGAAGCTGTCGACGGTCTCGCCGCTGCGATGGGAGACCATGGCTCCCCAGTTGGCCTGGTCGGCCAACTGCACAGCGGCCACCGTCTCGCTCAGGGTTCCGATTTGGTTGAGCTTGATCAGAACGGCATTGGCGATGTCATCGCTGATGCCGCGGGCAATGCGCTCCACGTTGGTCACGAACAGATCGTCTCCGACCAATTCCACCCGATCGCCCAAGGTTTGGTTGAGCAGCCGCCATCCTTCCCAATCGTCCTCCGCCAACCCGTCCTCGATGACGGCGATCGGGTACTGATTAACCCATGCGGCGTAGAGGTCGATCAACTCCGGCGCGGACAACTGCCGCCCCTCGCGCCGCAATTGGTAGACGCCATCGGCATAGAAGCCGCTCGACGCCGGGTCGATGGCGATCACGATCTGTTCGCCCGGGCGGTAACCGGCCTGCTCGATGGCCTGCACAATCAGGTCCAGAGCCTCGCGGTTGGCCTGCAGCACAGGGGCAAAACCGCCCTCATCGCCCACCGCGGTGGAATAGCCCTTGGCCTTGAGCACCGCCTTGAGGGCTTGATACGTCTCGCTCCCCCAGCGCAGCGCCTCGCGGAACGAAGGCGCGCCCACCGGCGCTATCATGTACTCCTGTACGTCGGTCCCCTGCCAGTTGGCATGTACGCCGCCGTTGAGGATGTTGAACATGGGAACCGGCAGAAGCGTCGCCGCAAGGCCGCCCAGGTAGCGGTACAGCGGCAGACCTACGGCGTTCGCTGCAGCGCGTGCTACGGCGAGACTGACGCTCAAAATGGCATTGGCGCCCAACTTGCCTTTGTTGGGCGTGCCGTCCAGTTCGACCATCTTCCGGTCGACGCTCGCCTGGTCTAGAGCGTCCATCTGTTGGAGGGCCGGAGCGAGGTCCTCTACTACGTGCGCGACGGCCCTGAGCACGCCCTTGCCTGCATAGCGGTTTTTGTCGCCGTCACGCAATTCCAGCGCCTCGTGGACGCCGGTTGACGCTCCTGAAGGAGCCGCAGCGCGGCCGCGGGCGCCGCCGGCAAGAAACGCTTCGACTTCAACGGTAGGATTCCCGCGCGAATCCAGAATCTCACGGGCGACGATGCGATCAATAGCGGTGTTCATGGCCTATCTCCTCTTGTGTCATCATGGTTCGGCGGACTCGACAATCGGGACTACGCCTCGTCGCCGCCCTCTTCCTGGGGGGGCGCGGATTGCAGCAGGCCGTGCAGCACACTGGCACGGCCCAGCAGGCCCACCAGCCGGCCCTGTCCATCCACTACGGGTAGGCGCTTGATGCCGTGCTGTACCATAAGGCGCAGCGCCTCCGGCAGCGTCGAGTCGATTTGAATGGTCACGGCGGGCGTTGTCATGAGATCCGCCGCAGTCTCGTCGCCCGACGGGAGCGGCGAAGCGATGGGCTTCTGACCGCTTACGAGCGCGCGCAGGCGGTTCACGAGGCTAGGATGCTGGGCGTGCCGGCTGCGCCGGAGCAGATCGCCGTCGGTGACGATGCCGAGCACATGGCGCTGGCTGTCGACTACGACCGCCCGACGACGCCGGCTAGTCTCAAGCGCATGCAGTATTTCGTCCAGCCGGGCCTGCGGCTGGACCGTGGGAACATTGGCGTACATCAGTTCCGCCACCGACACGCCGCTGCGCGGCGTCTCCTCCGCCGGCTCCTCGCCGCGTTGATGGTATTCGACCCAGCGCAGGATATCGATCCGGCTGATCCAGCCAACCAGATGGTCCGCCTCATCCGTCACCGGAAGACGTTTTAGGCGGTGATCGGCCATCAGGTGGACGGCGGCACGGATCGGATCATTGTGTCGCACGGCAATCACGGGGCGGGTCATAATGTCGCGGGCATGCGCGCTCTGCTGCCGCAGTTCCGCCAGTTGGCGCTGCAGATAGCCGGCCGCCAAGCCGGCCTGAAGGTCCAGTCGCGCCGCCAGACCGGTGCGCTGAAGCAGGTCGCCGTCGGTAATCAGGCCCGCCAAGCGCCCATCCTCCTCGACCACAGGGATGCTGCGATAGCCGCGCTCTAACAACATGGCTACGATGTCGGTGACAGGCGTGTCAGGCCCGACCGTCAAGATCTCGGTGCGCATGATGTCGCGCACCGGCCGGCCCAGCGGGTCCGGGCCGCGGCCGGGCGCGTACTGGACCACATCCACCTCCTCCAAGATGATCAGCCCATCGTCGACCATCTTGCGGATATGGGGCAGCAGGCGTTCCACGCGCTCCGGCAGATCGACCCAGATCACCACGATAGGCAGATCCGTGGAGAGGTCCACGATCGACGCCGTATGCATGTGGCTGTGCGCCCCGAAACCGGCGATCCCCCGCAGAACCGTTGCGCCCAAGGCGCCTTCCTTGCGCAGATAATCCAGCACAGCCAAATAGAGGGGTTTGCCCTGGTAGTGGCTGTGTTCTCCGATAAAGATGGCTACGCGGTGTGCCTTGCCCTGCATTTGCATCTTCGCCCTCCCTCTCCATCTATGCGATGGAGCGTGCCAAGAAAACGCCGAGCAGTGCGCACGCTAATCCGCCCAGGTTGTTCCCCAATAGGTTTAGGAGACCTAACCAGGCGCTGTCGCTCTCCAGCAGCGTCAGACTTTCCACGCTGAAGGACGAGAAGGTCGTATAGGAGCCGAGAAAGCCAACGACCAGAAAGAGGCGCACTTCCGTGGAAATGTTCAGCCGTCCGCTAACTGCCGCGGCGAGAAACCCCAGGATAAAACTGCCCGTTAAGTTGACCCATAGCGTGCCGTATGGGAAGCCGACGCCGAGACGGCTTCCGGCCCACAAGCCGACCAGATAGCGACTATTGGCGCCGAGCACGGCGCCGGCGCCAATCCAAAGAAAACGTGCCAATATCATCTCCTCACCCGCCATTACACTGCCTCTAGTGTTCGTATGCAAAGCCTCGATTGCCGCCTGCCGCCGGACGTGCGGCCTTTGAGACGAGCCGCCTTGCGCCGTGTTGATTCCGCCTCTCGTGCCCATCAGCCGATGGTGCGCTTAACTCGCAGCAATACAGGAAGGGCGGACCACTGGACGAGCACGGAAAACACCACCAACCCGACAACAGATCGGCCATATAGCATGCCGATCAGCACACTGCCCGCGAACCAGGCCAATCCGTAGGCGGCATTGAAAAGCCCATACGCTGCGCCGCGGCGATCGGCGGGAACGATCGTTGCGACGTTGGCGCGCAAGATGGATTCCTGAGCGCCCATGCCGACGCCCCAAAGGGCCATCCCCGCCCACGCGGCGGCGGCCCCACCCAAGAAAACCAATGGAGCAAACAGCGCTGACACGGCTACAACCCCCATCAAGACAACCGCACCTAGGCGGTCGAAGAGGCGGCCAAAAACCAACGCGGCCAGCGCGTCGAACCCCATCGCCATCGCATAGAGCAAGGGGATGCGACTTTCGCTTGCCACTGAGGCTTTCTCGAAATGGTAGGCGACCAAAGGAAAGTCGGCGAAGCCTGCGGCGACCAACGCCGCCGCGAGCAGATAGAGCCAGAACGAGCGAGGCATTCCTTTGCTCTCGAGCGCGACTGGTTCCGTCTCAAAATCGCGCGGGTGGGGATAGAGCAGGCGGGCCGCCGCCAAAGCGACTAGGGCCAGCGCAGCCGGTGCGACTAGCACAGCAAAACCGGCGCGATAGTTCTGCCGTGAAGAGAGCACGCCGGCAACGATCAAGGGGCCTAAGACCGCGCCGATCTGGTCCATTGCCTCGTGCAGGCCAAAACCCCAACCGTGGCCTGTGACATGAGTCGCGTGGGAAAGCATGGCATCGCGCGCCGGCGTACGCATCGCCTTGCCGGTGCGCTCGGTAATCATGAGCGCGGCGGCTAGCGGCCAGTTGCCTGCAAGCGCCAAGAAAGGCACGGCTACCAGGTTGATCATGTACCCGACGATCGTGATGACCCAGTAGCGGCCGGTTCGATCGCTCAGATAACCGAAGATCAGGCGCAATCCGTACCCCGCCAGTTCGCCAAATCCCGCCACAATGCCGACGACGGTTGCGCTGGCGCCCAATGTCGCCAAGAAGGGGCCTGTGATGCTCCGTGCGCCTTCGTAGGTCATATCGGCGAAGAGGCTCACCACGCCCAACAATACGACGAAAGCGATGGCCGACTTGGTCGCCAACTGATGTTTAGCGCCCTCTCTATCCTGTTGCATCATGAATTCGGGTTTCCCATCATACTGACGCGCTCAAGCCTGTCAGCGCAGCGGATAGGCGCCGGTCAAGATAGCGATGCTCCGGTCGATGGCGCTGCGTTCTTGTTCGGTAATCTTCTCAGCGCGGAAGCGGTGATCGTTTTTGCGGATCAACTCATCCAATTGCGCGGCGACGGCTTCCCATGCCCGGCGATGTAATTGTACAAGCGCGGCCCGCACCGGCGTCTCTCCTTCAGACTCGAGGGCCCGCTGCAGGTGAGGCCAACACAGACCGCCGGCCGACAGCAACGGCCCATCCAGATCGCCGGTAAAATGAGTCAGCAGGGTCTCGCAGGCGAGCGCTTCCGCCTGGTCTTGCTGCACACAGGCCGGACAGGGCCGCATTGACTGAGACGGGCCGGACTCCGGCGCTGTGCGGTCGATCCTGCCGGACAGTTTATCCTGTATGCTCTGGACGAAACCGGGCGGGGAAGCAGCCGGATTCTGGTGAAGGCGGTTCACAGCCTCTCGGAGCACCGCTCGCTGGAGGATGGCGACGCCTAGGCGTTCGCCGGGAAATGTGAGCAACTCACGGCTATGACGGCCGCAGAAACCCAATGATCCGGCCAGGCGCTCACGAATGCCCGGATCATTGACCGACTCCCAGAGCAGACCGTCCAGATAGCTATGGGCCGCCTGCTCGCCGAGAGCGCAGATCGGACACCCCGGTCTGGTCAAGACGTTTTGCAACTGCTGGTAAGTTGCGCTTGTTTTCGACACCGCCTTATTCCTGTCTTGTTTTAACAAAAATGGCCTCTATACGGCCGTTTGCACGTCTGCAAGCCAGCCGTATAGAGGCCATCAGCCCGATCAGAGCCGGACAATTCGCGAGCCTCATCGCTTGGACCCCTCGGACCGGCCGAGAACGTCCTGCATGGGGTATTCACCCTCCCCCTCATTGTATGTGATAGTAAGGAAGATAGCCAAATCAAACGATCGTCCTGGGCTATTGCGTCGGGCAGGGAGATCGGCGTTCGGGGCATATAGGGCGGGCGGCCAGCGGCGCCGGTCTTGTCCGCTCAATATTGGCCAGCGGGTTCAGCGAAGAGCGTCTCTACGCGCGGGCCGGCGTCGACGGGGAAGGGGTGGGGTGAGGGCGACGCCTGTAGGGGATGGAAGGGGAACTTCTGCCAGTCGAAGACGTCAGACTCCTGCCACACAACACGCGGTAGACATACTCCGGCGGGTAGATCGCGAGGGCGATCCCCAACCCCAGCACAATGAGCGCCACGACAATCCTGCGCAACCAGCGGACCCGGCGCATACCTCGTCTCCTTGCCCTTTGAACGAGACAGATCAACATGCACGGAGCAAACTGCGTGAGGGGCCTTTGGTGTAGTATAGCTTGGATGGCGTCTCTGCGAGTGATCGGTTTAGCGCCTTGTGGAGACCATTCGTTTCCACTGCTTCCACTACAACCTTTACTTTTCTATAGGGGGGACAGGGCATATGTTTGGACAAGTTGGCCGGGCGCGAACGGCCAGGAGAGGCAGTTGCGCCGGGGAGACGCGGCGCGTGCGCATGGCGCTGGCTGCGCTGCTGGCCTGGGCCGCGATCCTGGCGGGGGGGACAGCCCCGACCGTGTTGGCGCAGGAGCCGGCGCCGGACCTCGACGCGCTGCCGGCGTATTTGGATGCGCAGATCCCGGCCTATTTGAGCGAGTTCGGCATCGCCGGCGCCGCCGCCGCAGTGGTGCAGGATGGCGAGGTCGTGCACCTGGGCGCGTACGGCATGGCGGACGCCGCGGCGCAGAGGCCGATGGATGCCGAACGTACGGTCGTGCACATCGGGTCGCTGGGCAAGACGTTTACGGCGACAGCGGTGATGCAGTTGGTCGAGCAGGGGCTGATCGACCTCGACGAGGACGTGTCCGCATACATTGACTTCGAGATCCCGCAGACCTATGCACAGCCGGTGACGATCCGCCGCCTGCTGACGCACACCTCGGGCTTCGAGGCGCGCGACATCGGCGCCATCCTCACGGAGCGGGGGGCGCTGCCCTCGACGCGCGACTATCTGCTGCGCAACCTGCCTGAACGCGTACGCCCGCCGGGAGAAGCCGCCGGCTACTCGAATTACGGGCTGGCGCTGCTCGGGTACGTAGTGGAGCGGGTATCGGGCATGCCGCTGGGCGAGTATCTGCAGACGCACATCTGCGCGCCGCTGGGCATGGAGCGGACGATCACGCAGCAGGTCCCCGCAGAGGGCGCCGCGGGCGACCTGGCGACGGGCCATGCCGGCATGCGGCCGCAGCCGGCGGAGTATATCGCCGCCTTCGGCGCAGGCCCGGTGCGCTCTACCGCGGCGGATATGGCGGCCTACATGGCGGCGAGCCTGGGCCTGGGCCGCTACGGCGACGCCGAGATCCTGCAGCCGGAGACGGCGCGCGCCATGCAGAGCGCGCAGTTCCGCGCCGACGAGCGGCTGAACGGGACCGGCTTCGGCTTCTATGAGATGAGCCGCAACGGCGAACGGATCGTGGGGCACCTGGGCAGCACGGCCTACTTTCACAGCATGATGCTGCTCTTCCCCGAGCGGCAGTTGGGCGTCTTTGTGGCGTTCAACTCGGCGGAGGCGGCAGGGGTGCTGCGTACGACGCGCTTCATGGACGACCTGATGGGGCGGTTCTTTGCACAGGCGACCGTAGGGACGACGGCGCCGGCGGACTTCGCCGGGCGCGGGGCCGAGTATGCGGGAACGTACTTCTGGAACAACCGGCACGCGCAGACGACCTATGAGAAGGCGCTGTTTCTGACCGAGGCGGTGACGATGCAGCCCACGCAGGACGGCCGGCTGCGCGTTGCCGGCGGCGGCGCCGGGCGGACGTTCACCGAGACGGCGCCGGATTACTTCGTGAGCAGCGACGGGATGGATGCGCTGCTCTTCCACCGCGACGGCCCGGGCCGGGTGACGGGGGCGTCGCAGAACAGCCGGGCGGTGTTTACGCTGGAGAAGCGCGCCTGGTACGAAGCGCCGTGGGTGACGTGGGCGGCGCTGCTGCTGTGCGGCTTGATCTTCGCGGCGGGGCTTGTGATCAACGGCGTGGGGCTGTGGCGGAGGCGGCGCGAGGCGCCGGTCGTCCGCGCGGGGCGGTGGAGCGGGGCGCTGATGGCGCTGGTCAACCTGGCGTTTGTCCCGGCGTTCGTGCTGGCGCTGGCGGCGCTGCTGCAGGGCCGGCCGGCGGGGTTGGCGCTGCGGTTGGCGTTGCTGTTGCCGGCTGCCGGGGCGCTGCTGACGCTGGCGATGGCGGCGGTCGCGGCCGTGGTCTGGGTGCGGCGTGAGGGCGCCCTCGGCACGCGGCTGCAGTTTACGACGTTGGCCGCGGCGGGCGCGGCGTATGCGCTGGCGCTGTCGGTGTGGAACCTGGGATTGTAGAGGGCGGATTGAAGATTGTGGATTGGGCGCGGGCGCGGCTTTGCGGGAGGCTAGGGGACGGACAATGCTAGCCATGAGAATGCGCAGGCGAAGGGGCTGATCCATCGCCTGCGCATCGGAAGTCGCCATGACTTTACGCCGTGGACGGCTGCACGGGTTGTGCGCTTGTGTGCAGCCGTCCGAACGGGGAGAAGCCGCTATCTGCGCAGCACGGGCAGGAATACCTTGGTCTCGGCTGCCGCCTCGATCAGGTCGGATGCCGGTTCAGATACGTTGCCGGCTGCGTCGCGATAGAGGACGAAGACGGCCGCCATGCCGTTGATCGGGGCCAGCGTCCATGAGCGCGACGGCTTGTACGGCTCCCAGCCGTCGGTGGCGCTGAAGGCCGCCACGCTGTTGCGCACCTGCATTTCGGTCGTGTCTGTGGTGGCGTTGAACTGGAGCGTCACCTGCACACTGTCGGTCTTGGCCGCGCCGTTGTTGATGGTGACGACGCCTTCGGGTTTCACCGCGTCCGGCGACAACACGACGCGCGACGGGCCGAGGATACAGCTGGCGTGCCCTTCGGCGTCATAGGCGGAGATCCAGTAGTCATAGACTACGCCTTCGGAGACGGCCGTGTCCGAATAGACGCCTGTGGCGGGTAGGTTCTCCGGGATCAGTTCGCGCGCCCCGCCAGCGGGCCGCCGCCAGGCGAGGAAGTAGCTGTGATCCGGGTTCACGTCGTAGTAGAGGACGACAGCGCCCGTGTAGATGTGTTCGTCATGCTCCTGCAGCGTAGGACTGGCCTCGAAGTACATGGGGCAAGGCGTCTGGTCAAGCGCGGCGTCCAGCGGATCGTTGCCGCTGGTCCACTCCGAGCCGTCGTTCTGACCGCCGCCGTCACTATCGCTGGAGAGGGGATCTGTGCCGATCTCGAACTCTTCCTGGTTGGACAGCCCGTCAAAGTCGGGGTCTTGATAGCGCTGGCCGCCGCGTGTGTTGTCAGGGTCCAGGCCGGTTTCGACTTCCCACCAGTCAATGAGGCCGTCTCCGTCCTTGTCCACGACGCCGCGGTTGGGGTGGTCGGCGGCATCGGGGGCGTCCGGGTTGTATTCCAGGTTGGGGTCATAGTTGGGGAAGTTGGGGTCGAAGGTGAGGCTGCGCGACTGGAGCATGTTGAACCCCACGCGCACGCGCCGCGTAAAAGCGCCGGTACGCGGCGAATTGCCGTTGGCTGTGACGACGACGTCATAGGCACCGTGACGGTGGGTGACATAAAAGATGCCGCCGTAGAACCCGTCGTTGGCGGCGCCGTCGCCATGCTTGCCGTCGTCGTAGAGGGTGACCGAGTAGAAGCCGCTCCCCGGCGTGCGCACCAGCGCGCTGACGGTCGCGCCAGAGATAGCGGCGGAGTCGGCCAGCGCGGCGAAGATGGGCATGGGCTTGCCCACAAGCCGCTGCTCGACCGGCAGGCCAAGAAAAACATCGAAGGTCAAGTCGCTTGTCACCGCAGCCTCGACCAGGATTTCGGTCGCGTATTCGATGATGGCGGCCGGTTCGACGGCGTGGGCGGCGTTCTCGAACTCATTGAGACTCAACTTCCATGCGCCTGGTTGCGGATTCGCAATTCGCCACACCATGTGGCGGGAGTCTGTCTGCGCCGGCGGCTGGGTGTAGGGCGTGCCGTCCGGCTGCTCAATCACGACATCCCGTCCCAAGACGTCTTTGTTCCACTTGACCACAAATACGGCTTGGCTGGCGGCTCCGTCCACGCGGATCGTATGCACTTTGGAGGGGACGTTGTGGTCCACCGGCCAGATATCGGCATAGACCTGGCTCTGCTTGGCCACGACCTCGGCGGCGCTGCGATAGATTTCGGCGAGGTCCGTGCTGAGGTCGAAGGCGTCTGTGGCGGCTGCCGCCAGCCCCTGTCCGGGTAGGGCGGCCACATAGTAGACGCCGCCGGTCTGCGCGGCGAGGTTTTCCATACGGGCGCGGTCGGCGTCGGGGCCCAGGGCAACGGCCAAGATGCGCGGCGCCTTCTGCGGCGGGCTGGCATTGCGGCGCGCGGCGTAGGTTTCCAGGAACTTGGCGATAGTAATGTCGCGGTTTTCGATGCCGTCGCTCAAGATCATGATGGTCCAGTCATGAGAGGCGTTGCCGCGCGCGATGAGTTGGTCCAGCCCAGCCTGCAGGCCGTCGCCGATGCTGGTGGCGCCGCCCAGGCTGATGGCGTTGATGGCGTTGAGAGCGTTGTTACGCTCGGTCTCAAATGCGCCGAGCTGCAGGTTGACGGTTGCATCGTCGTCGAAGCTGGCGACGCCGATGAGGTCTCCGGCGCGCCAGGAATCGACAAAGAGGCGGGCGGCGTCTTTGGCTGCGGGCATTTTGGCGTACTCGCCCATGCTGCCGGAGCGGTCGAGCACGACCACGCTGTCGACGTCGTTGCGCGCCTGATAGCGCACGGACGACAGTTCAGTGTCGGTCAGCCCGGCGAAGCTGACAGTCAGGTTGTACGTCCCCGCGGCTGATTGGGTAGGCGCGCGCACGAGCAGCCAGTATTGGCCCTGGACGTAGGCTGCGCTGATGCGTTGGGCCGGCGTCACTTCGGCGTTGCCGACGGTGATGGCGAAGTGGCCGGGATCGATGCCCGACACAGGCTCGCCGCCGGGTCCGGCGAAGACATCCACCTTGATCAGCAGCTTGTCGGGGGCGTCATGGCGGCCGACCGTCGCCGGTCGCGCCTGCAAGGGATCGACGATGTTGAGCGTCATCTGCGCGTTCAACGAGTAGCGGAAGTTGGCCTGCTCATTGAGGCCCACGACGATCAGGATGATGCGGTCGAAGCTGTTGTTGGAGAAGCTGCGCGTGAAGCTTTGCCCAATGCCGCGCTCCTCGCGCACGATGTCATTGTTGCGAACGGCGAGCATAACATAGGCCGCTCGTCTGTTCAGCTCCTGGCGTACGGCGAGGTTAATGATGGGCACGTTTGACGCCGGTCTGAACTCGTAGTACTTAGCCGACCAGGGTTGAATGCTGTCCAGCGTGGGAATCACGGGGGCGCCGGGGGTGACATTGTAGCTGTTTGTGAGCATCACAGGCGGATAATCGGGCGCGCCGGCATGGGTCTCGTCGAAGTAGCGGTACTTAGCCTGTACGTTCGGGCCGGGCAAGTCTTTGGCGTAGTTGGCCACGGCGAAGTCAATCCACAGGCTTTCGAAGGTGTTGCCCGGCGCGCGGCTCTGGATGATCGCATCCATGCGCGTGAAGTCAGTGGCTGCGGGGTGATCCCAGAACGCTTTAACCGAGTCCACGCCGCGCCTGACCGGGTCGTTGCCGCTGCTGGTGCGCTCGGAGAAGTACTGCCACCACAAAGCGGCGTTGTAGCAGTGCTCGGTCAGCCCGGTGGCGGCGCCGCCCGTCAGATAGCCCCAGACCCGACCCATGTAGTCGTTGGTCGGATCGTTGTCGACTTCCAGGGTAACATGGTCGGTCATGTGGGAAGCGCCGCCTTCGATGGCCCAACACTTGAACGCCTCTGACCAACGGGCGGCATGCCACATCTCATGGTAGGCGATGGACTCGGCATCGCGCGGGTCGCCGCCGAAGCTGAGCGCGTTGATGACGGCGGCGGCCTCGATCTGCCATTCGTCGGCGGTGCAGCACCAACCGAGCAGGCCGGGCCGCATGTCATAGACGATGACCTTGATATCGTTGCGGCCGAGCGGGTCCGGGAAACCGTAGTCGCGGTAGGTGCGCCAGGCGTTGACGGTCCAGTCGGCCAAGAAACCGGCGAGGCTGTCGGCGCTGCGGTCGAGGCTGCCGTTGCCGTCCGAGTCCACGGCGCGCAAGCGGTCTGCGGCTTCGCCGTTGGCGGTTGTGAAATAGACGATGACGGTTTTGGTCTGGCCGGCGTAGTTGAAGGTTCGCTTGACACACCGTTCCAGCGTGAGCGTTCCGTGCGTGCGCTGCGGTTCGCCGCAGGACGCGTTCTGGGCGCGGGCTGTGTGCGGCTGCGCCAGGAGAAAGAATAGGGCGGCGAGCAGGGGGATTACCCGCCACAACCGGCGATCAAGGCGGAGGGGGATCCAATCATCCATCCAATGAGCATTCATAGGACACTCCTTGTTCAACCACATATCGTTTCTGTGTGGACGGGTTCGCCCGAGGAGGCGGGCTGCTAGAGGGCGCCGCGGGGCGCTCATGGAGCGATAGCGGCAAAGTGTAGCAAACATCGCAGGATGCGGCCAACCGCTTTTTTCGGCCAAGGGCAGGGATGCAGAGAAAGGGTCACGAGTCAGGCGTCATTTCTGACTCGTGACGCCTGACGCCAAGCGATTGCGCGCGCCTAGCGGACGTCGTATAATCCGTATAGCGCACTCCCCTACGCAGTAGATAACATTGCAGTAGACAACATTGAGGGCAGGCGCGGCCGCAGGTTCGGTTCCCAGGACAAACCCATGGCGCGTCTCATCGTCTCTCTCCTTGGCCCATTCCAGGCGACGCTGGACGGCAAGCCGGTGACCGGTTTTGAATCCAGCAAGGTGCGCGGCTTGCTGGCCTACCTGGCCGCGGAGATGAAGCGCCCGCATGCGCGAGAGACCCTAGCCGAGCTGCTTTGGCCGGACCAGCCGGCGGGCGCGGCGCTTGGCAACCTGCGCAACGCCCTGGCGAATCTGCGCACCGCACTGCAGGACCGTTCCGCCCAGCCTCCCTTCCTTCTCATCTCCCACGACACCCTTCAACTCAACCCGCAAGCGGGCGTGTTTGTCGACCTGGACCGGTTCAACGTGCTGGCAGGCCTTGACCGGCCATGCTCGCCGGATGAATGTCGCCAGGCGGTCGAGCTCGCCCGCGGCGAGTTTCTAGAGGGCTTGAAAGTGGAGGGCAGCCCAGGCTTCGAGGAATGGGCGGCGGTGATGGGGGAGCAGGTGAACCGACGGCTGGTGCGCGTGCTGGCGCGCCGGATCCGCGGCAGCGTGGAGCACGGCGACTATGTGCACGCCGTGTCGTGGACGCGGCGGCAGCTAGCGCTGCAACCGTGGAACGAGGAAATCCACCGGCAGCTCATCTGGCTTTTGGCTGTGAGCGGTCAGCGTACGGCCGCGTTGCGCCAGGCAGAGGCGTGCCGTCACATCTTAGCGGAGGAACTCGACGTCGAGCCTGAGCAGGAAACCGAGCTTCTGGCCGAACGCATCCGCAGCGGACAAGGCGATCTCGGCGCAGTGCACGGCCAGGACGGCGAACTTCTGGTCCTGCCAGGCGAGACGCTCACGCGAAAACACAACCTGCCGGCGCTAACCGTTCCGTTCTTCGGACGGGAGAAGGAATTGGCCCAGGTTGCGGCGCTCCTCGCTAGCCCGCAATGCCGGCTGCTGACCATTGCCGGACCAGGCGGCGTGGGCAAGACGCGGCTGGCGCTGGAGGCGGCGGCGCAGCAGATCGACCGCTTCGCCGGCGGCGTGTTCGTCGTCTTTCTGGCGGCAGTGGTGCAAGGCGAGATGCTCGCAGGCGAGATTCTGCGCGCCCTGGAAGCAGCTGCGTCCGGCGCGGCCAACCCCGAACAGCGCTTGCGCGACTACCTGAGTGACAAGGAAATGCTGTTGGTGCTCGACAACTTCGAGCAGTTGGCGAGCCGCGGCCTCTACCTCGCCGATCTGCTGGCCGCGGCCCCGCGGCTGAAAATACTGGTCACCTCGCGCCAGCGTCTGCGCCTGTCGGTGGAATGGTTAGCGCCCCTGGAAGGCCTGGACTTACCCGATTTGCCTGAGCCGCCGGCGCCTAACGCAGCGCTCGCCGCGCAAGAGGCAAGCAGCCTCGAGCGCTACAGCGCCGTCGAACTGTTCGTGCATGCCGGGCGCCGGGCCAATCCGAGCTTTGCCCTGACGGACGAAAACGCGGGGGCCGTAGCCCGCATCTGCCGCCTGCTCGACGGCTTTCCCCTGGCGCTGGAGCTATCCGCCGCCTGGGTGAGGGTCTTGCCCGTGGCGGAGGTGCTGGCCGAGTTGCAGCGCAGCCCGGCCTTGCTGGAGACCACGCTGAGCGACGTGCCCGAACGCCACCGCAGCATGGAGACGGTGTTCGACCGCTCGTGGAGCCTGCTCACGCCGCGCGAGCAGGGACTCCTGCGCCGGCTTTCGGTCTTCCGCGGCGGCTTCACGCGCGCCGGCGCGCAGGAAGTGGCCGGGGCGAGCGTGGTCGACCTGGCTGCGCTGGCGGATAAGTCGTGGCTGCGCGTCTCAGCCGCCGGTCGCTACGGCATGCACGAACTTGTGCGCCAGTGTTGTGAAGAACGGCTTGAAGCGGACCACGAAGCCGCTTGCGGCGCAGTGCCGGCGGGCGTGCGCCGCCGGCACTGCGCCTACATCGCCACGATCATGCAGGTTGCGTTACAAAAGCTCAACTTCCAGAGGGACGCCTATGACGAGATCGTCCCAGAGGTTGGCAACCTGCAGGCGGCATGGCGCTACGCGGTGGAGCATCTTGACAGCGACGCGGCCAAGCAGATCGTGTTCGGCATTTGGTTCAGCGCCGATGTGCTGGGCTGGTTCACATGGGCGATCCAGACGCTCGAACTCGGCGCGGCCGTGCTGGAAGAGCAGGCCAGACAGGCGCACGCCGACGCCCGTACAGCACACCGGGCAGGGCTGGCGCTGGCTTGGATTCGGGACGCACAACGCAACCAGTACGTGCACCTCGGTCTGCCGGAGGGAATTGGGGTCAGCATCGAGAAAATGGACCGAGCCGCGCAGTTGCTGGAACCGGGTGACGCCAAAACCTTCTGGCAAATGCAAGTCGTCCAAAGACGCGGCCAGACCGCGTTTTATTGGGGCGACTACGGCGAAGCCGAGCGCCTAGAGCGGCAGGCGCAAGCCCTGTACGCAGACCCCCACATAGAGATCGATCAGTTCTACGGCACGCCCGCAGGCCTAGTATTCTTCCGCGCCGAGGTCGACTACTTCCTGGCCGTCACGCAGCTGTATCTGGGCGACTACGCGGCGGCTCGCCAACTCTTTGCCCGCAGCATAGCCCAGAACGATGAGATCGGCGAAGGCCGCTTCAAGGGTCTGCATCTCGGCAGATATGCGCAACTGGCGCTGATTACGGGCGACCTGGCTCAGGCGGAGCAACTCGCCCAAGAGGGGCTGCGACTTGTCGAGTCGTTCAATGACCGGACGAACGCGGTGCGTCTGCAAGCGGCGGCGGGCTGTGTTGCCGCCGCGACCGGCCGCACCGCCGAAGCGCGCGGCTACTTGCGGGCGTGCATAGAAACCTGCAGCCAGCTCGGCATCCTGATCTTTCACCTCGAAGCGCTGAACGCCTTGGGCCGGCTCGACCTGGCGCAAGGCGACATCGTTTCCGCACGGGCGCATTTCGAGGAAGCCCAGGCCGTGCTGCGGCAGGCGGACACGGCGCACTGTAATGCACTGCCCGGCGCCGTACTCGGCCTGGGCTGGACCGCGCTGGCGGAAGGCAACCCCGGCGAGGCGCAGGACATGTTCCGCGGCGCATTGGCCGGCAAGGGCATCGCCGCCTGGGAAACGTTGGAAGCCATCGCCGGGCTGGCGCGCATCCTGGCGCATGAAGAAGTGCGTGCGGAGGCGGTGGAACTGCTGGCCCTTGTGGCGGCGCACCGCTTCACGGCCTACGCCATGCGCCGACAGGCCGCCCGCTGGCTGGCCGAGCTGGAGCCTGGCCTGCCGCCGGACGTCTATGCAGCGCGCCTGTCCGCCGGCCGCGCCCGCGACCTAGACGCCGCGCTAAGCGGTTTGATCGTCAAGTAGTTGTCATTCTGAAGCGAGCGACAGTGAGCTGAAGAATCTCGTTGTCGACGAGGTCGTAGGGGCAACCCTTGTGGTTGCCCGCCCAACGCCCATTCGCGCCATCGTAGGGGCAACCCTCGTGGTTTCCCGCCCAACGCCCATCCGCGCCATCGTAGGAGCAACCCTCGTGGTTGCCCTGTTCCGTCATACGCCGAGGTTGTAGGGGCAACCCTTGTGGTTGCCCGCCATCCGTCATGCGGCGCGAGTCAGGCGTGGGAGGCGATCTGTTGTATCCTGTAAGCAGCGTCTAGGACGCGCAACAAATGGCTCCAGGGCCGCTGCGCCATGCGGTCTTGCCGAGCGCTCCTCTTCCTTTCACTCTCTCACAAGCAGGAGGACGTCGTGAGTACACAGCCAACCATGCAGGGTGCGAAGTTTCGCACCTTATCGAAGCGCGCGCTTTGGGCGCCTGGACTAGCCCCGGCGCTGGCCGCGCTGCTGGCCATGCTGCTGACCTTAGGCCTGGGACAGATGCAGACGGCGCAGGCCCAGGCGCAGGCCATTCTCTATGTGGACACGGACGCAACCGGCGCCACGCACGACGGCCTCTCGTGGACCACGGCCTATACGACCGTGCAGGATGCGCTGGACGTCGCCAACGCCGACAGCGGGACCGTCTACGAAATTTGGACGGCGGCGGGCGTCTACTACCCGGACGAGGGCGGCGGACGCATCGACAACGACCGCGGCCAGTCGTTCCGCATGACGCACGACAACGTGCAGATCTACGGCGGCTTCGCGGGGAGCGAAGACACGCGCGAGCAGCGCGACTGGGCGGCCAACGTCACCGTGCTCAGCGGCGACATCGACCGGAACGACATGGTGGACGCGCGCGGCGTGGTCACCAGCGCGGCGGGCATTGCCGGGGCGAACGCCTTCCATGTGCTCTATCTGGACGGCGAGACCGGCGCCAACATCACGGCGGCCACGGTGATCGACGGCTTCACGGTGACGGGCGGGAATGCCAGTGAATATAATCAGCCATCTGGCTACGGCGGCGGCCTCTACTGTGCGGGCGGCGGCGGCGGCAACGCGTGCAGCCCGACGCTGGGCAACCTGGTCTTCAGCGGCAATCATGCTCGCCACAACGGCGGCGGGATGATCAACCGGGGCCAAAACGGCGGCGTGAGCAGCCCGGCGCTGACCAATGTCACCTTCAGCGGCAACCAGGCTGAATTCGGCGGCGGGATGGTCAACTGGGGCTACGCCGGCGTGAGCAGCCCGACGCTGACCAACGTTACCTTCAGCGGTAATCGTGCCAACACAGACGGCGGCGGGATGGTCAACGCTGGCGACTACGGTATGAGCAGCCCAGTGCTGACCAACGTCACCTTCAGCGGCAACCACGCCGGCAGGGACGGCGGCGGGATGGCCAACGACGGCTACAGCGGCGTGAGCAGGCCGGTCTTGGTGAACGTGATCCTGTGGGGCAACGCAGCGACCAACGGTTCCCAGATCCTCAACGCGTACGGCGCCGCGCCTGTGCTGTCCTACAGCCTGGTGCAGGGCGGCTGCCCGACGGGTGCATCGTGTGGGGCGGGCATGCGCTATGAGGACCCGCTCTTCGTGCAGCCCATCGGCGCCATCTACGCGCCCACGACGACGGGCAACTACCGGCTACAACTCGATTCGCCGGCCATCGACGCGGGCAACACCCTCAGCGTCACCGCCGCCACCGACCTGGACGGCAACCCGCGCGTGATCAACGGCATCGTGGACATGGGCGCGTATGAGACGGCGAATGTGTTCACGCTGGACATCGGCACGGCGGGGCAGGGGACGGCGGACGTGCAACCGCAGCAGGATGACTATGTCTACGGCACGGCGGTCACGCTCACGGCGCAGGCGGACGTGGGATGGACGTTCGCGGGGTGGAGCGGAGACCTGGAGGGGACTGCCAACCCCGCCACCCTGACGATGACCGGGAACAAGGCAGTCACGGCTACGTTCGAGGCCTTCACCTACATGCTGTACACCAGCACGGTGGGCCAGGGCGCGGTACTCGCACAGCCGCAGCAGGACGTCTACGCCCACGGCACGGCGGTGACACTCACGGCGCAGGCGGCGACGGGCTGGTTGTTCCTTGGCTGGGGCGGCGCGTGCAGCGGCCTGGAGCCGGCCTGCCCGCTGACCGTCGACGGCGACAAACACGTCGCCGCCGCCTTCGTCGAGGTGAAGCCCGGCATGCACGCCCTCAAGGTGGTCAAAGGCGGCAGCGGGGCCGGCGCGGTGAGCAGCGATCCGCCCGGCATTGACTGCGGCTGGTACTGCGCCTGGCTTTACGAGCACGATTCGGTGGTGACACTCTCCGCCGCGGCGAGCCCCGGCTCCGCCTTCAACGGATGGAGCGGCGCGTGCTCCGGAGTCGGCCCGTGCAGCGTGACGCTGGACGCGGCCACAACGGTCACGGCGACGTTCGAGATCCTCACCTACACGCTGCACATCGGCACGGCGGGCCAGGGCACGGTGGAGATCGACCCGCAGCGGGACGTCTACGCCTACGGCACGGCGGTCACGCTCACGGCGCAGCCGGCCGCGGGCTGGACCTTTGCGGGCTGGAGCGGCGGCCTCTTCGCCCAAGCCGGTCTGGTCCCCAACCCCATCACCCTCACAATCGCCGAGAACACGTCGATCACCGCCACGTTCGAGGCTCTCACCTACACCCTCAGCCTGGCCGCGGACCCGCCCCAGGGCGGCACGGTGAGCGGGGCCGGCGTCTACACGCACGGCGCACAGGCCGAGGCCGGCGCCGCGCCCGCACCGGGCTGGCTCTTCGTCGAATGGCGGGAGAACGGCGCGCGCGTCTCCGGCGATGCGCTGTACCGCTTCACCGTGACGGGCGACCGCGCGTTAACCGCGCATTTCCGCGAGACGACGGGCGAGGAGACGGGTCAGCAGCCGGCGCCGCACCGCGTGCTGCTGCCCGCGGTCATCCGCCGCGCGCCGTAGAGAGTCACGCGTAGGGGCAACCCTCGTGGTTGCCCTCCGTCCATCACGAGTCAGGCGTCATCCGTCATTTCTGACTCGTGACGCCAAACCCTTGTCATTCTGAAGCGAGCGGCAGCGAGCTGAAGAATCTTGTCGCAGGTCAGGTCGAGACCCTTCGCTACGCTCAGG
>CAYXRG010000063.1:0-26897 GCA_964467575.1 uncultured Caldilineaceae bacterium
GCTACGACCTGGTGATCCCGGTCGAGTACTACGAAAGCGACCTGCTCGCCCCCCTGCTGCAAATCCTACGCGAGCCGGACTCGGCCTTCAAGCAGGCGGTGCAGGGCATGGGCGGCTACGGCACAGACAATATGGGCAAGGTGCTGGCCGAATTGTAGCCTTACTTCGCGCTTGAAAGGCCCGGCGTCGCCTCCCTATGGCCGGGAGCGCCGACACATCTGCCAGGAAACTGCCGCCTTCCCGGCAGATGTGTCTTTTTGCCGGGCGAAATTTCCATAATAGTCGCTTTGGCTCGAGTCTTCCCCCGTTTCTTAGCAGAAAGATCGTAGAGGCGGCATCCTTGCCGCCGGACGTGCGGTTCATGTGCTAAGGATGCCGCACCCACAGACCGACGCGCCCGGGTGCATTTCATCTTTAGGACGTGAAAGCTGTCACCCTGCACCCAGAGGGTCCCCGAGCGAAGGGTCTAGCCGACCAACAGATGCTTCGCTATGCTCAGCATGACAACTCGCCCCCGATTTAAAATGGACCAAACGCGCCGCTTTGGCTAGACTCTTCGCGCACAATAGTATATATTGGTGATATATACTATTGGGACTTTGACCTGCGTACGCCGGCAGGCCGGCGATCCCCCGGGCCGGTCTGCGCCGGGTGGATCTGTTGCGCCTGCGCCATAGGAGGGCTATGAAAACAGCGAAATTGTTCCAGAACGGACAGAGCCAGGCCGTGCGTCTCCCCAAGGAGTTTCGTTTCGAGGGCGACCAGGTCTACGTCCACCGGCTGGGCAACGGCGTCCTGCTCCTGCCCTACGCCGCGCCCTGGGAATCGCTCTTCGACAGCCTCGACCTGTTCACTGAGGATTTCGTAGCCGATGTCCCTGAATAACCCGCCGAGCGCAGAAAACAGCGCGCGCTTCCTGTTCGACACCTCCTACTGCCTGTATCTGATCCGCACGCGCCCGCGCCAACTCTTGCCGGCGTTTGCCGCTTTGAACCCTGGCGACGCGGCCGTATCGGCCTTGACGGTAGCCGTGCTCCAGGCGCGCGCCGAAAACAGCCGCAACCCGACGCAAAACCGGCTCGCTCTGGAGCGCTTTCTGCTGCCGCTGCGCGTGGTCGACTTCGACGCCGACGCCGCGCAACGGCTGGGGCAGGTCATCACCTGGTGGGGCGGGCAGCGCGGCGGCGCCGTGGGTCTCGCCCAGATGCTGGCTGCACAGGCGCTCTGCCTGGATGCAACGCTGGTCACCGCCGAGCCCGCGCTCTACCCCGCCATTCCCGACCTGCGCGTCAACGGGCCGGACGCGGCCGCGCTCCTGGATTTGACCGAACCGGCTATTGCACCGTCACCCGCGCTGCCCGACGTGCGGCCTGCTCTGCGGCGCGCACGCGGGACCATCGTCGCCGTGGGCAGCCACGACATGACGCTCGACCTGCTGGGCGACTACCTGCACGCCCAAGACCCGAACGTCACGCTCGTCTCGGCGCATGTGGGCAGCTTGGGCGGGCTGCTGGCCCTGCAGCGCAATGAGGCGCATCTCGCCGGCTCGCACCTGCTCGACGAGGACACGGACGATTACAACATCGGCGCCATCCGCCGCGTGCTGACGCCCTACGGCCGCCATGTCGTGCTGTTGGGCTTTGTGGACCGACGCCAGGGGTTGATCACCGCGCCCGGCAACCCCAAGAATATTACCGGCATAGAAGACCTGGCGCGGCCCGACATCCGCTATGTGAATCGCCAGCAAGGCGCGGGCACGCGGCTGCTGCTCGACCACGAACTGCGCAAGCGCGGGCTGGACGCCGCCCGGATTCGCGGCTACGCCCGGCAGGAGTCCTCGCATGCTGCGGTCGCCGCTGCGGTCGCCGGCGGCGATGCCGACTGCGGCATGGGCATTCAAGCCGCCGCCCATGCCCAAAACTTGGACTTCATCCCGCTGTTCAGCGAACGCTATGACCTGGTGATTCCGGTGGAGCACTACGCGAGCGAACTGCTGGCCCCGCTGTTGGCGCTGTTGCGCAAGCCCACGCCGGCGTTCCTGCGCAGCGTGGCCGCACTGGGCGGCTACGAGATAAGCCGCATGGGCCAAGTCTTGGCCGAATTGTAGACGAACGACAAAGGAGCGGACCTATCGGCGATCTGACTCGCGGGTTTATGGAGGCGCTGCGTCTCATTGCCTCCGGCGACTCGGCCCTATTTGAAATCGTTCTTCTCTCCATGCAAGTGTCGGGCATCGCCCTGGCGATCAGCACGGCTCTGGGCGTTCCCGGCGGCGTGCTTCTGGCCCTTACCCGCTTTCCGGGCCGCAAGTTGGCTGTCGTCGCCGTCTATACGGGGATGGCGGCGCCGCCCGTCGTAGTCGGCCTATTCGTCTATCTGATGCTCTCGCGCAGCGGCGTTCTGGGCGGCCTGAACCTGTCCTTCGTTCCTAGCCTGTTCACGGCAGGGGCGATGGTGGCGGCGCAGGTCATTATCGCCTTTCCGCTCGTAGCCGGCTTCACGATGGCCTCGGTAAGCGGGGTGGACCCGGCGATGCGGCTGCAAGTGCGGGCGTTGGGCGCATCTCAGTGGCAGGTGACGTGGGCCGTGCTGGACGAGGCGCGTATCGGCGTGATCGCTGCGATTGTGGCTGGCTTCGGCGGCATCATCTCCGAGGTCGGCGCCGTGATGATGGTCGGCGGCAACATCGAGGGCCGCACGCGCGTGCTGACCACCGCCATCGTGCTCGAAACCAGCAAAGGCAATTTCGACCTGGCGATCGCCCTGGGCATCATCCTGGTCGGCATCGCCTTTCTCACCAACTATCTCATTGTGCGCCTACAGGGGCGATCCTTCGACTGATGATCGACACGCGCAACGCTGCCCAAACCGACGCCAGCAACAACAATGCCGCGCACGGCGACGACATCCTCTACGCCGTGCGCAATGTGACCAAGCGCTACGGCGATCGCACTGTGTTGGATGTGGCGCATCTAGACATCCGCCGCGGGGAGATCCTGTCGATCATCGGGCCAAGCGGCATGGGCAAGAGCACCTTGTTGCGCCTGCTCAACTTCCTGGAGCCGCCGACGTCCGGCACAATCCATTTTCACGGCAAGACCTTTGACAACAGCCAAGAGGTCCCGCTCGCGCTGCGCCGCCGCGTGACCACCGTCTTTCAGCAGCCGATGTTGCTGCGTCGTTCAGTGGAAGCCAATGTGGGCTATGGCCTGCGTCTGCGCGGCGAGAGCGACCGCAGCGAGCAGATCCACGCTGCGCTGGAGGAGGTCGGCTTGGGCGGGCTGGCGCGCCAGCCCGCGCGCACGCTCTCCGGCGGCGAGGCCCAACGCGTCGCCCTGGCCCGCGCCATGATCCTGCAGCCGGATGCGCTTCTGCTCGACGAGCCGACGGCCAATCTCGATCCCTATAACGTAGGGCTGATCGAGCAGATCGTGGCCCGGCTCAACCGCGAACACGGCACAACCATCGTGCTCGTCACGCACAATGTGTTTCAGGCCAGACGGCTGGCCCGCCGCGTGGCGCTGATGTTGGATGGGCGCATCGTCGAATCCGCCGATGCCGAAACGTTCTTCGAGTCGCCCGGCGACCCGCGCACGGCAGCCTTTGTGCGTGGCGAGATGATCTATTAGCCAACCGTTCAATTCACCCGGAAAGGAAAGACATATGCAGCGCAAGCTCTTCGTCTCGCTGTTCCTGATCGTCCTCGTCGCGTTGAGCGCGGCCTGCCAGCCCGTTCAGCCGGTCGAGCCGGCCCCGGCCGCCGCGCCGGAGTTTCCCGTTCCCGGCGGCGAAAATCGCATCGTACTCGCCACCACTACCAGCACGCGCGATTCCGGCCTCCTCGATGTGATCCTGCCCCTATTCGAAGCGGAATACGGCATCGACGTTGACGTGATCGCCGTGGGTACAGGCCAGTCGCTCAAGCTGGGCGAGGATGGCAACGCCGACGTAGTCCTCGTACACGCACGCGCCGCCGAAGACGCCTTCATGGAGGCCGGGCATGGCGTCCGCCGCGAAGATGTGATGTACAACGACTTCGTCATTGTCGGCCCAGCCGACGACCCCGCGGGCATTGCCGGCGGAAGCGATGCAGCCGCTGCGTTCGCGCAGATCGCCGGCGCCCAGGCCCCTTTTGTCTCGCGCGGCGATGACTCTGGTACGCACGTCAAGGAATTCCAGATTTGGGCCGCGGCCGGCATCGAACCGGCGGGCGACTGGTACATCTCGGCAGGTCAGGGCATGGGCGCAGTTTTGACTATGGCCGACGAGCAGCAGGCCTACACCCTCAGCGACCGCGCTACCTACCTGGCCCGCACCCTGGAAGGGACCGAACTCGTGGTCCTGGTCGAAGGCGACCCGATCCTGTTCAACCCCTACGGCGTAATCGCAGTCAATCCGGGCAAGAATCCCCAGATCAAGGGGGATGTCGCCAACCAGTTCATCGACTGGTTCATCTCCGTGCCGACGCAGGAGGTCATCAGCGAGTACGGCGTGGAGGAGTTCGGTTCGCCGCTCTTCGTCTCGGATTCGGAGCCGTGGCGCAACCGGTAGCAAGCTTGCAGCCTCTGCCGGTTCGACTGTGATACTGTTGCCGTACCAAAAACAAGGTGGCGCAATATCCGGCTTTTCATTTGCCGGAAGGTTCGCTTGAACCAGCAGAAAGGAATCGTCCCATGCCAATCAGCGCACGCAACCAGTTGCCCGGCAAAGTCAAGAGCGTCAAAGAGGGGATCGTCACCGCCGAGGTCGTTGTGGAGTTAGCGGGCGGCCAAGAGATCGTCTCGGTCATCACCATGACGTCGGTGCAGAACCTGGGCATTAAAGTCGGGGCCGAGGTGACGGCCCTGATCAAGGCGACCGAGGTCATGCTGGCGGTCGACTAGCAAGCGTGTTTCGCTGGCGCCAAAGCAATACACAGCCGGACATCTGCGCGATGCCCGGCTGTTTCATTTCGACGAAACCGCACCTCAACTCTCGATGGTGAAGAACTCCTGGTAGCCCGACTCGATCAGCCCGTCCACGCGTGCCATGATCTTGGCGAATTCGGGATGGGAGAAGAGCTTGTCGCGGTTCTGCTCCCAGTGGGCGAGGCTCTCCACATCGATCTCCTCCACCACGCGGTGGAACGGCCCGCTGAGGTCGGTGAGGACGTGCGGATTGCGCCCGCCCATCTCCTTTGCCAACTGGTTCATACCCTCCTTCAACGCGGCGGCGACCTCGTCCGCCTTGCCCCATTTCGTCTGTAGCACAGAACGCACGCGAATCATCATTCCCTCCTTATATCGAACGGATCCTCTCCCCTCGCGCCGGCGCACGAACTGCACCGGTGCGATGTGACGGCGCGTTCACCCGCCCAGACGGGGCGACGTGCGACGTGCGGCTAGGGGGAGGATTCGCCGGAGAGCAAAGCGTGTACAAACAGGGCGGCGCGAACGTCCCCGATTATCGCGCCCCGCGCTCATTTGTCAATCCCGAAATGTGAATTTGGCTCGCTGCGAAAGTAGCACGGATTGTGGTAGAATCACAGCCCGGCCCTATCGAATACGTGCGGAGGAACCACTCTGTGAAGGTGAAAGTATACGCCACGCTGCGCCCCATCATTGGCGGCGCGGACGTACCCACAACCGTGCAGCCCGGCCAGCCCATCCGCGACCTGGTCGACGAGATGGTGGCGCGCTGGCCCGACCTGCACCCCGAAATGCTGGACGCCGACGGCAATTTGCAGCGCCGCATTCAGATCATGGTCAACGGGCGCAGCATCGCCTACCTCGACGGCATGAACACGGTCATCGGTCCGGATGACAGCATCGCCATCTTCCCGCCCGTGGGCGGCGGCTGAACCATGCAAGCGCGGATCTACGGCACACTGCGCGGGCGCAGCGGCTTGCGTTCGCTCGACGTAGACCTGCCCGCCGGCGCGACCGTGTGCCAAGCCCTGACCGCTCTGGCTGCGATAGCGCCGGCGTTGCGCGACAACCTGCTCGACGATCGCGGCGATATGCAGCCCACCATCATGGTCTTCCGCAGCGGGCGCAACGTCGACCTCCTTGCCGGGGCGGA
Organism: uncultured Caldilineaceae bacterium; assembly: GCA_964467575.1. Lineage (GTDB taxonomy): Bacteria > Chloroflexota > Anaerolineae > Caldilineales > Caldilineaceae > JASGTU01. The sequence continues at coordinate 6,061 of CAYXRG010000063.1, forward strand.
CACGCCGCTCCAGCCCGACCATGTGTTGGATATCTTCCCGCGCAGCCACGCGCAGCGCGCCTTCGCCACGGACTAGGTACGGTGTCACGAATTCCTGGGGCTACTGTCACCCTGAACGAAGTGAAGGGTCTCGACGTCAATCCCGAAGGACGAGTGTAATTGTACTTAGACAGGCGGGCTGTGTTTACTCGCCAATCAAACAGGGCGAAGTTGAGTGGATCAACTCCGCCCTGCGAAGGCGCCGCCAGGAAACGCGCAACTCCCTGGCGGCAATATGGCTTAACCCGCAACTCGCCTAGCCGGTCTGCACCAGATCGATCTCCAACTCCCGCAGCTTGACCTCCGGCACGACGCCATTGACCCAGCCGCGCTCGGCGTAGTATTCCTCCAGCATCTTGTCCAGCTCGCACAGAGAGCCTTCGGAGCCTTGACCGTCCGCCGGCTCTTCGGTGAAGCGCTTGGGCAGGTAGTCGCTGCCCTCGCGGAAGCCGGCCAGGTTGTTGTAGTAGCGTTCCAGGTTATAGACGCGCTCGCCTACCGTGAGCAGTTCGTCCGCCGTCACAGTCCGGCCGGTCATTGCGGTGAATTGCGCCGCATAGTCGTCCAGGCTTTCGGAGAAGGTGGAGAATTTGCACACATCCAGGCAATCCGTCATAGCGTGGACGTTCTGGAAGATGGCAGCCAGCTTGCCCTTGCCCTCCCAGGCCAGGCGGTCGGTTACCTCGGCCGGGCCAAGCACGTTGCCGACGATTTCCGCCGCGGGCGTATAGCCGCGTAGGTGGCAGGCGCCGCGGTTGCTGGTGGCGTAGCCGATGCCCATGCCCTTGATGCCGCGCGGGTCATAGGCCGGAATGGCCTGCCCCTTGACGGACATCGCCATGTCGGGGTCGCCCAGTGTTTTTGCGGCTGCGGCTGCGCCCTCGGCCAGAATGTCGGCCATCCTGTCCGCGCGATGGGCCACGCGTTCGATCACGGCGATCTGGCCGTCAGCATCGCCCCAAGCTAGGCTGTCGCCATTGGTCAGCCCCTTGTCTGTCGCCTCCATGAAGACCGACAGGACATTGCCCATCTCGATGGTGTCCAGGCCCATGCGGTTGCATTGGATGATCATGTAGCCGACGGCGGCGGTGTCGCCGGTCATGCAGTTAGCCCCCAAGGCCCAGCCCGACTCGTACTCCCAGCTTTCACCCTTTACCTTGTACTTGCCCTCGGTGACCTCGAAGGCTTTCTTGCAGGCGACCGGGCAAGCGTGGCAGGTGGGGTCCTCGATGAGGATGGTCTCGCGCACGTGCTCGCCGGCCAGGTTCTCGGCCAGCTCGAAAGAGGTGTGCTGGGCGTTCTTAGCGGGCAGCGCGCCCACGACATTGACGATGTTCATCAGCACGTTGGTGCCATAGACGCTCAGCCCGCCCTTACGCGGGGCCGTGACCACCTCCTCGTTCATAATGGCAGCCAACGCTTTGCGATCCGCCTCGCGGAAGGCCGGCCGGTCCACCGGCTTAGGCTGGTTGGCCCGGTCGCCCTTGATGACGATGGCCTTGAGGTTCTTGGAGCCGCCCACCGCGCCCGTGCCCCCGCGCCCGGCGGAGCGCTCGTTCTCGTTCATCCAGTTGGCGAACTTGACCAGGTGCTCGCCCGCGGGGCCGATCGCCATCACCGAGCAATCGTCGCCTCGTTCGGACTGCAGGTAGCGCACCGCATCGTCGGTATCCATGCCCCAAATGGCGGTGGCGTCGTGGATGCTGACTTCGCCGTTCTCCACGTAGAGGTAGACGGGCGATTCGGCTTTGCCCTGAATGAGCAGGCCGTCGAAGCCCGCCCACTTGAGCTTGGCTGCGGTCCAGCCGCCCATGTGGCTGTCGGTGACGGTGCCGGTCAGCGGCGACTTGGTCACCACGCACAACCGCCCGCTCATCTTCACTTCGGTGCCGCTCAACGGCCCGTTCATGATGCAGATCAGGTTGTCCGGCGAAAGCGGATCGACGTCCGGCCCGTTGTCCAGGACGTACTTGACGCCCAGGCCGCGTGCGCCGACATACTTGCGCACGTCCTCTTCGTTGAGCGGTTCGTACGTAATATCGCCCGTCGTTAAATCGATGCGGGCGAGGCGATTGGCAAAGCCTCCGATCATGATGACCTTCTCCTTTCACTTCTTCAAGCGGGAGTACACAGACGAGACCAGCTACAAGAAACGCCGTTGTTACGCACCGCTGCAAGGGGAGGAGCATTCCGGGTGCGTAAAAAACCTAGGAAGAACGGGCGGGGGGACGGGTCCCTAAACGAACCGCAACATGCCCAACTGCGGTGCTGTAAAGAGTATAACGATGGTGAACTTGGATTGCGTCAAAAGCATACCAAATGCTGCGCCAACCCACAAACGAGATTTTTGCATCCGGGTTTGGGGCCGATGCTTAGGAGGGGCTGCGACAGCGCAATCTAGCGCGTATGATTGCGGCTGTCGGAAAAGGCGGGATCCAGGCCGGAGCGGGTGAATAGAATCGCCAGCAACACAAACGCAACCGGGGCGCCGATTACCCAGATCATGCTTGTTGCTAGAAAAACGACGGTGCTCAAGTCAAACATACTCCACCCAATCTGTCCCAATACAGTCAGCATCTGCGCAAAAAAGATCCGTCGAACCCAACGTTGTAATCCTGTAGATTCAAAAACAAAACCTGCCACAAACATGGCAAGCGCCATATAGACGTAGGAATTAGCGAGGGCATTGAAGATCGAATGAGGGTTGTCGGGAAGAAACATGGCGATGCCCTGGGTCTCTCCGGCGCCAAGACTTTGCCGAACGGCGACTGCTTGGATGTTGTAGTTGATGCTCGCCATAGCCGCATACAAAATGCCGAAGGAGAGCGCAATCAGACTCCAAACGCGTTTCTTCTCATCGACGCTGTAATGGATGCAGGCAAGAAGAGCGATGAAGAAGAGCGGCAACACCAGTGACGGATAGACGTAAAGAAGGCGCAACGCCGAAAAAGCCTGCGCATACGCATCAAACTCCTGCCAAGGAGGCACAGGGACCAGGACGTCTTTGAGGTTGAATGTGATAAACCATAGGACGCTGCAGATAGCTGATATCATTGCAGACCAGAATCCAAGCCTGTTGATGGTGTTCATGTCGCAGAGTATCCTTTCCAGCGCAAGTCGACACGCACGAGAAATACGAGCCTGTCGCGTTGCGCTTTAGTGCTAGAGTCGCTCGTTCGAGAAACAAAATTGGGGCTCCTCTAGGATAGCACCTGTGGGGTGACGCGCCAATTGTGTGGGGTTATGGTCAAATCGCAGGATCGTCCCCGTCTTGTCGTTTGTCGCGCCACGTCCTGCGGCGATACAATTTACTCTGCTGACCACTGCATACAGATCTGTCCGCAACCCCTACGGAGGCGACCATGCCCCAATCCGTCTCGGATCTCGCTGGGCGACTCTACGCCGAATTGTATGATGTCGCCGTTTCCGACTGGCCGGGCGAGATCGATTTCTATCTCGGCCTGGCGAGCGAGGCGACGCGCGCAGGCGGAGCGATTCTGGAGATAGCCTGCGGCACAGGGCGCATCGCCCTGCGTCTGGAGCAGGCCGGCGCTCCCGTGGTTGGTCTCGACCTGTCCCCTGCCATGCTCGACCGAGCGCGCTCAAAGAGCGTCAGCCTGTCCCGCGTGCGTTGGGTCGAGGGCGATATGCGCGCTTTCGACCTAAACCAAACCTTCGCGCTCGCCATCATCCCCGGCCACTCCTTCCAGAATTTGATCACCCCGGAAGACCAATTGGCCTGTCTGGGGTGCATCAGACGGCATCTCATGCCAGGCGGCAAGTTAATTGTCCATCTTGACCACCAGGATATCGGCTGGCTCGCCGCCATCAGCGGGGATGAGCGCGGTGTCTTAGGCTCGCCACGCACGCTGATCCGCCCTCAAACCGGGCGCGCCATCCGCCGAAGCCATGTCTGGTCCTACGCACGCGCCGCTCAGACGGCCACGCTGCGCACCGTATATGAGGAAATCGACGGAGACGGCGAGATCGCCGGGCGCTGGGAGCTGGGGCCGGTTCCCCTACACTGCGTGTTTCGCTTCGAGATGGAACACCTGCTGGCGCGCGCAGGATACGTTGTAGATGCCGTATATGGCGACTTTTGGCGCGGCGAACTAAGCGACAACAGCGCCGAAATGGTGTGGGCGGCGCATAAACCATGAGATCGCCGCAAGACTCGTCCCACGGGCGCAATCCCTGATATTTGCGGCGAAGTCTCCGTATACCCAGGCGTCTTTAGTCGTAGAGGTTGCGCAAGGCGGGCCGCCAGACGGGGCTTTCGAGCAGGTCGGTATTGTCGCTGATGAGATCGATGCCGCCGATGGGCGGGCGCGCAGCGATGCGCTGCACAGCCGGGTCGCGGATTTCGGCCAGCAGCGCATCGGCAAAACCGTGCATCGCCATGACCTGGAAGGGTCGCCCCCAGAAGGACCGCACACTCTCAGGCAGGGGCGCGGTGACAACCAGGCTGTTGTGCAGGCGCGCCAGCGCCTCGTAGGCGGGGACCAAGCCGGCCTCGGCCTCTTGCCAGGAGCGGGCGTGCAGCGTCCGGCGCAGCGCAGGCAGCAACTCCGCGGCGCAGGCAAGCCGGCTAAAGGCCGTGCCGAACCACTTGGGGTAGGGCGCGTACTGCCGCTCCATGAGGAAACAGAGGCGCATGACATCGCGCACCAGGCGCGCGGCGATCAGCGCCGCGCCCACGTCGTCGCCCACGCTGCCGGCGCGGCCCATGAGGTGCTCCTCCTGGCCGATGCGCGCCCAGCCCGCGGCCAGCAGGTAAAGCCATACATCGTGCGGGTAGAAGGCGAAGCGGCTGCGCACTGCCTCCAGGCCGGCGCTGTCATGGTAGATCGCGCCTGCGGTCAGGGTGCGCAATTTCTGCGTGGGGAAAGTCAGCCAGTCCGCCGGCTCCAGAGGTTGGGCGAGGTCAAAGCCGAGTATCTCCGCTACGAAGTCCGCTGCGGTGTGGATCGTGACGCGGTGGTTGACCGGCCCCTGCTCGATGGGCTGCAAACGCTGCACGCCGTTGTCCGCCGGGTCAGGCGGGCTGAAGTTGGTCGTATAGCCTAGAAAGGCATAGGGCAACTCCGCGCGCAGGGCGGCGTCGATGGCATCCGCCCATTGTGCGTGATCTTCTGCGGACAGGAAGAGCATGACCCGCGGCCCCCAATGGTGGTCGGTCGACGTGGCGTCGTCGAAGCCGATCACCTCGGAACCGCCGCCGAGCAGGGCGGCGGCGTGAGGCAAGTCCGGCCAATGCGCGTCGAGGATGGGGCGCACCGCCTCCCAGTAGAAGCGCCGGCAGAGTTCCAGGCCGGGGACGAAGGCGGGCGAATCGTGAGCCGTCATAGCGTCTTGCATAGCGCGAGCCTCTCGACTCAGAGACCATCGACGGATTCATCCTGCAATGCGGCGAGCACGTCTTCGAGCGGGGGCGTTTCGGTCGCGTCCTTAAAGCGCGCCAGCCGCCGGTAGACGTCGGCGGCCGCGGCGTGGAAGCCGCCGGGCAGTCCCGCCTCCTCGAAGGTGGCGGCGATCTCCTCCATCTCGCCCACGAAGCGCCAGGCTTTGGCCGTCACGCCCCGGGCGCGCCGCGGCGCGTCCTCGTCCATGCCGGAACCTTCCCGCCGCCATTGCTCGGCCAGGTCGCCGCGCACGCCAAGCGCGGCGGACGCGCCGAGGGCAGCGGCGAGCAGGGCTGTGCTGCCCTTGGTATAGGCGGCATAGACCATCTTCAGCGCCGAAGCCCGGCTGATCTCCGCGCCGAGTACGATGGCCTGCGCCGGGCCGGCGGCAAAGAGCGCGGCCGCTTCCTCCGCGTCCGGGCCGGAGAGGTAGAGCCAGGTCGTGCCGGGCTTCCAGGCGGGCGGGCCGATGATGCTGCCATCCACGAAACGGGCGCCGCCACGCGTGACAGCGGCGGCGATGCGCTCGGCGCGCTGGGGCGAGATGGCGTTGGCATCGACATACAGGCCGGTGAAGCCGTGCGCCAAGACGTCATGCGCCACGTCCTCGGCGGCAGCGGGCGGGCAGACGCTGATCACGACGGCGCAGGCCGCGCACAACTCGGCAAGCGTGCCGGCGTCGCGCAGGCCATGCTGCTCGGCGCGCGTGCGGCTGCCGGCGCTGCGCCCGGATGAGGCCCAGTAGACCGGATGCCCGCCGTTCTGGACGGACGCGGCGATGGAAATGCCCATCTGTCCCGGGTGCAGAATGCCTACGGTTGTGTTGGTCATGGGTTTCCTCCTTTGGGACGGGAAGGCGAGCGGAGACAGGCTCGCATCACAGGTCCATTTCCAGGGTCAGGGCGTAGTCAGAGAAGCCTACCGCGCGCCAGAAGGCGATGCCCGTCGCATTGTGGACCAGCACGTCCACGCGCACGCGGCGCGCATCCCGCCAAGTGTTCTGTCGCAGCCAGGCCAGCGCGGCGCGCCCAATTCCCCGGCGACGATATTCAGGGCGCACGTAGAAATGGCGCAGGTAAACATATTCCGGGGACCGCCGGTACAGGGCATAGCCCGCCGCATCGCCGTCTTGCGCAAAGATCACGGCCTCGTATTCGCCCTGCAGCCAGCCGGCCATGCGCACTTCCAGCTCGGCGAGCGTCATCGGGTTGCGATGGCCCTCGTCATGAATCAGATCGCGGTTCATCTGCGCCAGGAGCGCAACGTCTTGCGGGCCGGCCTGACGGCAGTCGATCATGCGTCATCTCCAACGACCGTTCCGTCGGGCAAGGTGGCGCCGGCGAGCGAGCGCACCTCGTCCAGTTGGCCTTCGGTCATGTCCGCCAGCGACAGGTCGGCCCCGCTCAGGTCCGCGCCGGCGAGGCGAGCGTGACGCAGGTCGGCATGATGCAGGTTGGCATGACGCAGGTCCGCGCCGCGCAGGTCGATGCCTTGCAGGTTCAGATAGCTCAGGTCGGCGTGCGCCAAGCGATGGCGGCGACGGCTGAGCATAAAGAGATAGGCGCGCTGCCGCAGCCAGACGTTGGCGTTGAGTGCGCCGGCATAGGCGCGGTGAAGCCAGATGTACATGGTCGTACTCCTCTGCGCACAGTCGCCGGGGCGACAGCGCGCTAGTTCATCCCTGCCTCTACGTAAGCCCCTTCGTGCAACAGCGGGGCGGACGCTCCGGCATCGAGCGCTGCGGCCAAGGTCACGTCCTGCGCATGATCGCGGGCGATCAATTCTTTCCCGGAACTGCACGCCCGGAGCGCTTGCTCCAGATCGGACTGCACTGACTCGAAAGCCGCAACTGCGGCAGATGCCTCCGGCGAGCGCTCACTGGAGAGATTGCTGATGACAGCGCCGGCGCCGACCAAATCCTCGAAAGCAGGGCGTAGACTGCCGTCGGTGCGCCAACGCTCGCCTGCGGGGATCACGGCGATGTGGCGGCCCAGTTTCTCGGCGGCCCGCGCCACAGCACGCGCGTTGCGCAGGCATCCCGCCAAGGTCGCGGCCCGTCCCCCGTGAAGCGAGAGCGTCGATCCATTGGGCGAAGGCAAAACGAGCCGGGTTCCGGCAGGGATGGAGACGAGCGATTGGGGCGAGAGCGAATAGGTCGAACCGCTCGCCCTGAACCCGGCCAACTCCGCGCCCAGAGATGCGGCGTATTCGGCGGCGGCATCGCCCCGGTAGGGATAGACGACCGCTCCCCGACTGACAGCGATCTCGACGCTCGTGCAAAACGAAAGTACGTCGACGATCACGACGACATCGCTGATAGGGGCGAGATGCGCAACGCCCTGCAAGCCCCACTCGCAACGGACGTCTGCCGCGGATTGATCGTAGAATGGCATCTCAACCCTCCCGGAGTCCTAGAAAGCAAACGTCACTCGCCGGCAATGAGCCGTTTTTGCCAGCGGCCCCACTGCAGCCATGTTGCGCCGGCGAAAAAGCCGAGCACGTCCGACACGAGGAAGGACCACCACATGCCGGCAGGCCCCAAGCCAAAGGTCCACCCTAACAACGCGGCGAGCGGGAGGCGCAAGACCCAGCGGTTAAGCACGGACAGTACCATCGAATAGCTGGTGCGCCCCGCGCCCTGAAACGCCCCCTGGATGACCATGAGCGCACCGGAGAAGCCGAAGCCCCAGCCGCTGATGCGCAGGAAGTGCGTCCCCTCGGTGATTACCTGCGCATCTTGTACAAAAACGCGCATGATCGGCGCGGCGAAAATCACGGCGAGTACGCCCATCATGCCGATGGCGAGCAGCGTCATAACCGTACCCAGGCGGCTGACGCGTGCGGCGCGCGCAGATTGATCGGCGCCCAGGTTCTGGCCCACGCCGGTAGCAACGGCCTGGCCCATCGCCCCGGAGATCGTCCACACCAGCGACATGACGCGCACGCCGATGCCGTAGGCCGCGGTGGCGACAGGACCGAAACGGGTGACGATGGCGATCATGGCGACGGCGGAGAAGCTGCGCGCCGCCCCGTCCACGCCGCCGGGGATGCCCACGCTCAACAGCCGGCGGATGGTCGGCCCGTGGGGGAGCAGATGCGCAGGCCGCAGGCGGATCGCCATGCCGCCTTGGAAGAGCAGGAACGTGCCGATCACCGCGGCGATCGCGCGTGATGTGAGCGTAGCCCAGGCCGCGCCGGCTACGCCCAGCGCCGGGAATGGCCCCACGCCGAAGATCAGCAGCGGGTCAAGAACGATGTTGAGCAGGTTACTGAAGATGACCAGATACATGGGCCGCACCGTGTCGCCGGCCCCCTGCATGACGGAACGGTAGGCGAGGAAGAGAAAGGTGAAAGGCACAGCCCAGAAGATGACCGAGACGTAGGCCAGCGTCGGCTCGAAGAGCGGGCCCGAGGCGCCCAGAAAGCGCAGCAGGAGAAAACGCCCGGAATAGGCCAGCGCCGCCAGCGCGACGGCGATGATGAACGACAGGGCCAACGTCTGCCCTGCGGCGCGGTTGGCTTCCTCAGGCTGTCCCGCTCCCGTCCACTGGGAGACAAGGGCCGCGCCGGCGATGGTCACGCCCATCGCCATCGAGATGAGCAGCCATTCGGTGGGGAAGATGATGGAGACGGCGGCGACGGCGTTGGCCCCCAGCCTGCCCACCCAGAACATATCGGCTAGGTTATAGACCGTCTGCAGGATATTGCCGGCGATCAGCGGCGCGGCCAGCGTAATCAGTTTCGGCGCGAGCGCGCCCTGCGTCATGTCGACGCGGCTTCTGCGTCCCGGCTTGGGACCGCGCGGCAAGGCGGCGGGCTTGACTTCGGGAACGGCTTCGGCTTGCGTGCGGATGGCGTCCCTCCTGGCGGCGAGTCACGCGGGCCGGTCAGGAAAAGCAAACCGGGTCTCCCTACAGAAACCCGGTTTGCGCGTTGGCTGCGGGCGAGATAGCAGGTCGGTCGGACTATGCCGTCTGCGCCTGCGGCTCGATTGCCCAGAGCAAATCCAGCTCGGCTAACTTGGCGTAGGTGGGCGCGCCCTGATCATCCCAACCCGCTATGTTGTAATAGATCGTGAGCATCTCCTCGAACTCCTTGCGGTCGACGGAGACGCCCTTGAGCTTGCCGTTCTGCAACGGTTCGAACATGCGCTGCGGCAGGCTATCGTCGGTGCGGGTGAAGCCCTCACGGTTGTTGAAGAGGCGCGCCATCGTGTTGGCCTTCTCGCCCACCTTCATCAACTCGTACATGGTCATGTCCCAGCCGGTGGCGGCGTTGATGTAGTTGGCGAGCTGCTGCATCTTCAACGCGCCGATGGGCATGCCCACGAAGTCGCACATGCCGACGCTGTTATAGACGCCATAGGATGTCTGCGAGACGAAGAAGGCCTTGGCCTTGCGCGGCCCCATCTCCAGCCGGTCCACCGGCTCGATCAGGCCGATTTCGCTCAGGCCGCTGTCGACCACGCCCAAGCCCTCCCAGGCCGGGTCGTGGGCCGCCTCCATGTGGTCGGCGCCGGTGGGCGAGACCGAGTAGGCTAGCGTCAGGCTGCGCTTGCCGCGCGGTTCGTGCATGGGGAATTCCTGCCCCTTGACGTGGAGGGCGAAGCGTTCGGAGCCCTTGCCGATCTTCTGCGCGGCGCGCAAAGCGCCGTCCGCCAGCACATCGCCGAAGCCCTCGCGGCGGCCGATCTTGTGGATCATCTCGATCACGGCGTCGCCGTTGCCCCAGGTGAGTTCGACGCCGTCGGTGTCGTCTTTGGTGATCAGGCCGTTCTCGTAGCACTCCATGGCGAAGGCGATGGACATGCCGGCGGAGATGCCGTCCATCACATAGCGGTTGACCCACTGCGAGGCTTCGGCCACCGCGCCCATATCGCCCACGCCGCACACAGAGCCAAGCGCGCCGATGATCTCGTATTCCATGCCGCCGTACTTGGGAATCACGCCCCGTTCGGGCACTTCCACCTCGCGCTTGCAGGCCACCAGGCACGAGAAGCAGGTGCCGCGGTTAACCAGGATCGTGTCCGACATGGTCGTGCCGGCGATGGCCTTGGCGTGTTCAAAGGAGCCGTCGCGGAAGTTGCGCGTGGGCAGGATGCCGTCGGCGTCCAGCCCCATAATGCCGCCGGCGGTGCCGTGCAGGTGCATGCCGTCCGACTCTTTGTCGTAGTGGTCGCGGAACCACTGCGCCACGCCGAGGGCGCCGTCGCGGTTATCGGGTCCGACGCGCTCCTTGCCGCGCGTGACAATGGCCTTGAGGTTCTTGCTGCCCATTACCGCGCCCAGGCCGGCGCGGCCGTGGTAGTGGCGCAGTTCGTTGACAATGGCCGCATAGAGCACCTTGTTCTCGCCGGCGACGCCGGTCTGCAGCACGCGGATGCGGTTGTCGCCCAGTTCATCTTGGAGGCCGTCCTGCACTTCGCCGGAAAGCTGGCCCCAATACTTGCTCGCGTCGCGGAACTCGCACTCGTTGTCGTGGACGACGAGATAGACGGGCTTGTCGGCGCGCCCGTGTACAATGATGCCGTCAAAGCCGGTGCGCTTGAGTTCGGGGCCCCAGTAGCCGCCGGCCTCGGCCTCGCCAAAGCCGCCGGTCAGCGGCGACTTGCCCGCGGCGCTATAGCGGTTGGCGCCAGAAAGCGGCAGACCGTTGATGACGCTGGTCATAAACATGAGCAGATTGTCAGGGCCGAGCGGGTCGATGCCGGGTTTGATGTCGCGCAGCATGAAGTAAGAGGAGAGCGCACTGCCGCCCAAATACTTGCGGTAGATGATCTCCTCCAACTCCTCGCTCCACCAGCGCCGCTCAGTTAGGTCTACGTGCAAAATCTTGCCATTGTAACTGCTGGGCATGTGTGTCCTCCGATGAAAGGTCGACGCGGCGACTTCGAATCGCCAGTGTGCTGTGCGCGAGACGGCGCGGTTGGGCGTGGGCCGTCCCGTTTTGACTGGCCCTATTCTACCGTCGAATGAGCGCCTGGGGCAAGCGTGCCGCGCGTAGGGCGGGGTCTATCTCGTGTTCTTGCCGGCTTTGCGGCTTGCCGAAACCCCAGCGCTCCCTTCGCCTCGTTGGCGCAATGTGCGGCTTGTCTTCGCGCTTTACAGCGTTCCCTCGCAAACGCCCAAGTTGGTATACAATAGGGCGAAGGGCGCGCACCCCGACTGGCCCTACGTCGCTGGGCATGAAGGAGGAGCACAGGTGTACCGCTTCAAGTTTGCCGCCGAATCGGCGGAGTTCGAGCAGATCGCTCGCCTGACCTATCGGGTCTTTGTCGAAGAGATGCCGCGATTTCCGGCCAACCCCGAACGGCGGCTTGTCGACGCGCATCACGACGAGAATGTCTATGCCATCTGTCTGCACGAGCAGGAGGTCGCCGGCGTGGCGGCCCTGCGCTCACAGACTCCCCGCTTCCTCGCCGCCGGCCCAGATGATCTCGACGCCCAACTGCCGCCTCACCGCTCCATTTGCGACCTGCGCTTCCTGGCAATCGCCCACGAACACCGCAGCGCCGAAGTCGCGCGACGCTTGATCGAGATGACGGCTGAATACTGTCTTGCCCGCCAACACGATCTCATCGTCACCGCTGCGCCCGCCGACCGTATCGCTCTCTACCGCGAATTGGGTTTCGCCCCTTTCGGCACGGTTTATGCCGAGGGCGATGTGATGGTACAGCCCCTGGTCCTCACGGTGGAAGCGGCCTGCTCCAATGCGTCGTGGGCCGAATTGCCCCAATCCGCCGAGCCGGTCAGTTTTATGCCGGGGCCGGTCAGCCTGCCCGCCGCGGTGCGTACCGCTTTCTGCTCCGAGCCGGTCTCTCACCGCGCCGCCCAATTTGTAGAGGACGTGCAGCGACTTAAGCGCATCCTGTGTGAGCGCGTGAACGCACGCTACGTGGAGTTGTTCTTCGGCAGCGCCACCCTGGCGAACGAAGCTCTCGCCGCGCAGCTTACGCTGTTGCCCGGCCGCGGCGTCATGCTCGCCAACGGCGAGTTCGGCAGCCGTTTGGTCGAGCAAGCCCGTTGCTGGCAACTCGACATCGAGGCCTACGAATCGGAATGGGGCAAGCCCTTTGACTACGCCGCACTGGAGGAACGCTTCGCCCGCAACGGAGACATCGGCTGGCTGTGGTTCACCCACTGCGAGACTTCGACGGGGATGCTCAACGACTTGGACCGGCTGAAGGATCTGTGCGCCCGCTATGGCGTGCGCTGCTGTGTAGACTGTATCAGTTCCATCGGGGCCGTGCCCATCGACCTGTCGGGCATCTACCTGGCGACCGGCGCCAGCGGCAAGGCCCTAGGCTCTTACGCCGGGCTGGGCATGGTCTTCTACAATGAGCCGGTGGCCCCCTCGCCCCAAGTCCCGCGCTATTTGGACATCGGCTACTACGCCGCGCGCAACGGCGTGCCCTTCACGCTGATGTCCAACTTGGTCTATGCGTTGGCCGCGGCGTTGGAGATTTTCGACGCAGACTACTACGCCGGCGTCGCTCGGCTGGCGCGCCAGGTGCGCAGCGCCCTGCGCAACATGGGCCTTAACCTGATAGCGGCGGACGTATCTATCCCCACTGTGACCACGATTGCCCTGCCGCCGCAGGTGAACTCCGTCGCGCTGGGCGACGCCCTGCTGAAGGCCGGCTACGAATTGAGCTACAAGAGCCGTTATCTGGTCGAACGCAACTGGATCCAGATCTGCCTGATGGGCGAACATGCGCCGCAGACGGTGCGCGCCATGCTGGCTGCTTTCCGCGCCCAGGTAGAACATCTGGCTGCCGGAGAATCTGCGGGGTAGGCCCATGAACAGCTTTGCGGGCGGCTTTCTGATCGGATTTGCCTGCGGTCTGTGGTTCGCCATCCTGCTCTACTGGCTGTGGGGCAAACGCGCCGCCCTGCTTGCCGCGAGCGGGGCTGTCGACCCCGAGCCGGAACCCCAGCCCGCGCCGCCTCGCCAGGCAGATGCGCACGAGCCGCCCCTGGATGAACCAGATGAGCCGGATGAGCAGGCCGGCCCGGCGGAGGCGACAGAGGTCGCTTCACCGGTGACAAAGATCGACCCTGGCGCCTCGCGCTATACCCGGCTGGTCAAAATGGTCGGCGGTGATGTCGCCGCAGCCGAGCGGCTGATCGACTACGAGCGCACGCGCGCGCCCGATGCCGCCCGCTCCATCTGGATTCAGAACGCCATCGACCGCCTGATCCATGACCGGCGGTGAGGCATAGCCGGGGATGCAATTCGCGGCATTGACTAAAGGGCAACAACCGCTTAGCATGGTCGAGCGTTATGCGAAAAAGCGGAATATGCAGCCCGCCCATGCTGTATCTGATCGATTTCGTGGAGAGAGCATTCTTTGTTACTGGCCCTAGACACCGCAACGGCGACGGCTTCGGTCGCCGTCTATGACCGGCAGCGGCGACGGCTGTTGTCGGAGATCACCTGGCAGGCCCGCCGCCGTCACACGCAAGACCTGATGCCCGCAGTAGAGCAAGCCCTGGTTTACGCCGGCGTCGGCGTAGAGCAGATCGCCGCGCTGGCCGTGACGACCGGCCCCGGCAGCTTCACAGGCGTGCGCATCGGCATCAGCGCCGTTAAGGGGCTCGGCTTGGGCATGGCCCATGCGCCGCAGACGGTGGGCGTGCCGACCCTGAGCGTGACGGCGGCGCCCTGGCTGGACGCGGCGGCAGGAGGCGCGTCGCCCGCCGCAGTCTGCGCCTTCGTGCAGGCCGGTCGCGGCCGTTACAACTGGGCCTTTTTCGACCCCGGCGACCTGTTGCGGCGGCCCGGCCGCGATGAGCACGGCGCCGGCGCGTCCGGGGAATTCTGCGCGGCGCTGGCCGCCTTCGCGCCCCAGCCCGTTTGGTTGGCCGGCGAACCTGACGTCGCGCTGGAGCAAGAAGTCGCGGAGTTGGACCATATCTGCCTGCTGGATGGGGTCAGCGCGCTGCGCCGCGCCGGACACCTAGCGCGCCTGGCGGACCGGCACCTCGCTGCGGGCAATGAGGACGACCTCGCCGGATTGCAGCCGCTCTATCTGCAGAGTCCCTAACGTGAGCATCGGCTTCCCCTTCGAACTTGACCCCGTGTTCCGCGCCATGACAGTGGCCGATCTGGACGCAGTGATGGCTGTCGAGAACGTCTCGTTTCCTACCCCGTGGTCGGCCAACACCTATCGCCACGAGATTACGCGCAACGCGCACGGCGCCTATTGGGTAGTCAGCCCGCGCGGCGCAGCGGCTCGTACGATCCCGCCCGTTCTCGCCTACGCCGGTACGTGGCAACTTGGCGACGAGGTGCACATCACCACTATCGCCGTACACCCGAACTGGCGGCGTCGCAAGCTGGGCGAGTGGACCTTGCTCAACCTGATCGCCGCGGTGCGCCAACACGGCGCGCGCCTGGTCACGCTGGAGGTGCGCACCTCCAATGCGCCGGCCATCGCGCTCTATCGCAAGCTGGGTTTTGAGCAAGTGGGTCTGCGCCGCGGCTACTACATCGATACCGGCGAGGATGCCTATCTGATGACGCTCTTCCACATCGACGACGAAAAGGTGTGGCAGGCGCTAACAGCCGAGCTTGCGGCCATCGAACGCCAGACCCAGGCGCCATCCGACGGCGATTTGCCGGCTGGGCGCTAGGACGTCGCCGCGCGCACGCCGGCGACCAACCCCTCCACTTCGCGTGCCACGCTTTCCATCTCGTCGAGCGAGGCGGAAAGGTTTTGCGCCTCGCCGTTCAGCTTGCCGAACGCGCCTTGCACGCGTTCTTCCAGAGCGGGCAGGCACAAAGGCAGCGCCGCCGCCCGCGCAACTGCGCCCTTCTCGTTGAGCAGATAGCGCCGGTTGAGCGCAAAGAGCGTTTGCATCAGACAGGCCGCGCTGCGGAAGCAGCAGCCCGCCACATACTCGGCGTCCCCGCGATCGGCGCTTTTGCGTGCAGTGTCGAGCGAGAACCGCGCCTCCCACAGGAACCTGTCTATCACGGTGCGCTGGAGCGCGAGGGGATAGGGATCGGTCAGCGCCTTCAATGCTTGCAGCGCGCCGTGCGGGTCCCACAGCGGCTGGCAGACAGCGACTTCGCCCATGTAGATCGACGTGATAAAGCCGTGCGGATGCCCGACCTGGTAGAAGATCTGCACCTCGCCGGCGCGGCAATCGTCGATCACTTGCTCTACCTGGGCCAGATCGCGGTAGAGGAAATCCACTGCCATGCCCCGCACCTTCAGCCAGCCGCCCCCGTTGATCCAGGGCCCCCATTCGTGCAGCGGCGTGATGATGTCGCTGCGGTGTTCGTCGTCGATCTCGGCGGCGACGCGGCGCAGCGCCTCCAGGTCCGGCGGCGCGTCCCGCCGGTAATAGAGGCCTAGGTCCACGTCTGACGTGGGTGTGTGCGAACCCAATGCGCGCGAGCCGCCTAGCACGACCGCCTCGATGCCGGCGACCGTCTGCAATCGTTGGACGATCTGGCTGAGCAACTGCTCGACGAACGAATCGTCAGGCATTTAGCCTCCCCGCGCTACTGTCCTGCGGCGCGCGCCGTATCCGCGTTTTGAATGGGATGGGCGACGACGATGATGCGATGCGTGTTGTTGTTGCGCGGCCAGCAACTGACCAGCGTCAGGCGGTCGTCGTCGAACTGCTCGATCCACTTGGCGTTGGCGGCGCGCTGTTCGGCCGTCGCGTACTTCTCCGGCACGATCAGCACCTGATCTACCCGGTACACAAGGCGTTCATCGCCCGCCCAGAGGATTGCCTCGTCGCCGGCGCGCAGTTGGTCTAGCTCGCGGAAGACCGCGCCCAGGATGTTGTTGTGGCCGCTCAGTACGATGTTGCCGGGCTGACCGGGCAGGGCGCTGTTTTTGTGCCAGCCGGCTGCGTACTCGGCTACGTCCCACTCGCTGAAGATGGCCCCGTCGTTTGTCGTGGCCGCATGCCAGCCCAGTTCCACCACGGGGATATCAACATCGATGCCGGGAATTTCCAGCCGGTCGGGCAGGGTTGGCTGCCCCGCGCTCGTTGCGGCGACTGTCTGCTGCGTCTGAACGACTGCGGGCGGGTTAGGCTGAGGCACACTGCAGCCGGCTAGCGCCACACTCGCCGCCAGGAGCAGGGTTGCGAGGTAGAACAGGATGGATGGGCGATCAGTGCGTGTCATGGATTGAATGATGCCTCATCAAACGGCGTTAAAAAAGTCCGGTATATTGGGCTAGGCGCCGCCGGCAATCGCCAAGCGGCTGTCGAGATAAGATAGCAGCCGCAGCGCCGCGCCGCTGTAAGCAGGGCGACGGTTGCGCTGTGTTGTGGCGTCTCATCCGCGCGGCATGACGGAACTTACTGGCCCGGTTGCAGCCGCCGTCCCTGGGCCGCTGCCTCTACCCGCACCACCGGCCCGCCGACCGGCGCCAGCACCGCGGTGAAGCCCGTATTGCCGCCGCGGGGGATGACGTTGTGCTCCGGCGCGGCCTGACGCACAGCCACCACGCGGTCCAGCGGGTCGTAGGCAGTCAGCACCACCTGCACTTCGACTGCTTCCTCCGGCCCGACATTGAAGACCTTGCCGGTGACAGTGTAGGAAGCGTAGCGCTCGCTCTGCATCTGCACTTCTTCGACGGAAAGGTCGCGATAATAGCTGCCGACGTAGGCCGGGACCGCGCTCAGGGGGTAGGCGCGATACTGGTCGAACTTGCCGGGAACCGTCTCGAAGAGCACGGCAAAAGGCGCGCGCTCCTCGACATCCACCAGGTCGAGTGCGACCAGGCTGGCGGCTTCGGCTAAGGGCTCGCCGTTTTCGTCCAGGAGCGTGACGCCGACGCGCACCTGTTCCAGCGGCATGCCGCTTGTGTTATACGCTTCGCCCAGCACCCACAGGCCGCCGATAGGCGTTTCGCTGAAGTGGAGGTTCTGCACATCAAGCGGCAAGGGGGTGGGCGTGGCGGTCGCTTCCGCCGCAGCTTCCAACTCCTCTTCGCGCGGGATGATCAACTGCTGGCCGATCTGCAGTGTGCGCGGGTCCAAAATGCCGTTGGCGTCTTGCAGGGCCGCCACAGAGACGTTGTAGCGCGTGGCGACGGCCAAGAGGCTCTCGCCGCTTTGGACGGTGTGAAAGACGGGCGTGGGCGTGATGGTCGGGGTGTGCGTAGGCGCCGGCGTGTAGGGAGCGGGCGTCGCCGTGGGGGCGGCGGTCGAGGAGAGGACGGCCACCTCGATGGTTGCGGTGGGGGCGGGCGTGGGCGTCGGCGTCACGGTGATGACCTGCCCGCAGCCTGCCAGCAGCAAGGCGATGAGGCCCAAGTAAGCCCGCGCCGCCCGGCGTGAGCGTTCGCCGGGATTGTGGGACAGTAGGGCTGGCACGGCCGGTCGGCGCAGTGTAGGGTCACCCATGCGCGCGAGTATACCACAGGGGGCGGCAATGGAACGAGGCGACGACGGCTAAATCTCTAGGCGGGCGTCCGTAGGGGCGTTCGTCCTCAGCTTGACGCGCGCCCCATCGCAGATTACGATAGAAGCCAGTTGGCACAGGGACATTTCTCTGTAGAAAGAGTCCATATCCCTAGGAAAACAGGAGAGCGAGACGTGCCCTCACATCCTCTGGCCGAAGTTTTTGGTTTTCCTCATGACAACCATTCTGAACGCGCAGAGCGGTATCGAAGTCAAGCGCTGTGTCCGTATAATAATAAAGTTCCATCCTGTACCAAGAACAGCGTTACAAATCCGTTGGGGGTATGCAGCGTCTTTGAAAACGAACGACCAGTCATCACCTGCCCGACGCGTTTTCGAGAAGATTGGCGCATTTTGGAGGACGCCGCAAACTTCTTCTTTCCGCCGGGCACGCGTTATACCGCTGTGCCGGAGACGCGACTAGACGATGTGAATGGACAGTCTGCTGGAAGCATCGATTTCGTCTTGGTTGCTTTTGGCGCCCAAGGCGAAATTGCTGATTTTGGGGCGCTGGAGGTTCAGTCTGTGTACATCTCCGGCAACGTCTCGGGGCCATTTAACCAATACATGGAAGCCAGACCCAACCATGTATTTGCTTGGGACGGTTCTGTTAGGCCGGACTATCTGTCATCATCGAGAAAAAGGCTTGTGCCGCAACTCATATACAAAGGCGGAATTCTCCGAGAGTGGAAAAAGAAAACAGCGGTTGCTATCCAGAGACCGTTTTATGAATCTCTTTCTCCTCTGCCAGTAGTCGCGAGAGAAGATGCCGATATCGCCTGGCTTATCTATGAGTTGGTACTAGACGATCGTATGAACCTATATCATCTTACTCAAGATGAAATTGTTTATACGAACTCTGAAGCTGTACTTGCCCATATAACCACAGCCAAAGCGGGAGATATGAGGGGGTTTCTTTCCAGGATTCAACAAAAGCTTGAGAGAGAAGAACAGAGTATTCCGCCTTTAACTTTGACCCCATTCGATTGGCCGAGAAGGGGATAAGATAAACAATGAGCCAACTGCGACTGCTCAACGATTCAACTAATCAAATCGTTAATGTGGCATCCGTTCCCCATCGCAGCCCATTTCGTTATCCCGGCGGGAAGACATGGTTAGCGCCCCGCGTTCGCCAATGGCTGCTAAGTCTTTCGGGACTTCCATCTGAGTTCGTTGAACCATTTGCTGGCGGCGCGATTATCGGCTTGACCGTTGCGTTTGAAAGATTAGCGGATCATGTAACAATTGTTGAACTTGATGCCCAAGTGGCATCTGTATGGCAACTTACCATCCAAGAAGGCGGCGGCGAATGGCTTGCCAAACGCATTGAAACATTTGACTTAACGCCTAAAAATGTAGAGGCGGTGTTAGCTTCGGACAGTCTTTCAGTTGAAGAGCAAGCCTTTCAAACAATTGTTCGCAATCGGGTCAGCCGAGGAGGAATTTTGGCGAAGGGCGCCGGACTCGTCAAACATGGCGAAAACGGCAGAGGAATCAGATCTCGTTGGTATCCTGCTACGCTGGCAAAACGAATTCGAGAAATCGACCGGATACGCGACCATCTCACCTTCATTGAGGGCGATGGTCTGGAGATAATCAGGCGTAACGCATCAAGGCCTGACGTTGTATTCTTCATTGATCCTCCTTACACAGCTGGGACTGGTAAACGCGCAGGTCGGCGCCTTTACAATTGTTCGGAACTGGACCACACCTACCTTTTTGATTTGATGCAAACCGTTCGTGGAGATTTCTTGATGACCTATGATAACGATGAAGGCGTAAGGAACTTGGCCACTGCACACAACTTCGACCTCCAACCTATTGCAATGAAAAGCACTCATCATGCTGAAATGACCGAACTCCTGATCGGACGGAATCTAAACTGGATTAGAGAATAAAGAGATCAACCCATGAAGATCGCAGTCTTCTCGGACAGCCATGACAACATCGCCGGGTTGGAGCAGGCTCTCCGGCAGGCCAACGAAGCCGGCGCCGAACTGCTCTTGCACCTGGGCGACCTCTGCGCGCCGTTTATGCTCGACCGGCTGGGCAAGCAGTTTACAGCCGGGCCGGTGCACGTGGTCTTCGGCAACAACGACGGCGACGGCCGTCTGCTGCACACAATCGCCTCCAATTACAGCCACGTCACCTTGCACGGCATCTACGCCGAACTGGAAGCGGGCGGTCGCGCCATCGCCATCATCCATTACCCGGAACCGGCCTTGCGCATCGCTCAGTCGGGCCGTTTCGACCTGGTGTGCTATGGGCATAACCACGACAAAAAGGTGGAGCGCATCGGCGAGGCCGTCTTGGCAAATCCCGGCGAAATCCTGGGCATGAAGGGCGCGCCGACCTGGGGCCTCTATGACGCCGAGTCGGGCGAGTTTACGCTGCAGGCGCTCGGCTGAGGCGGACAGGAGTGCGACATGGCGGAGAATATGCGCCCCCAGGTGGGCATCGGCACGCATGTGACCGTCGAACTGATCGACGAGCAGGGCGGACGCGAGGAATTTACCTTCGACGTGGCGACCGACGTCGCGGCCGACGTGACGCGCAACCTGCTCAGCGTCGAAGCGCCCCTAGTGCGGGCCATCCGCGGCAAGTTTGAAGGGGCCGAGGTGGACTATCGCATGGGCGACATCTGCCGCGTGCGCATCGTGGCGGTGGAGCCGGCGCAGAATCCGGCGGCCCCGGATGCCGCCGCGCGGCGACAGGCCGTGCTCGAAGAGGCGCGGCGCAAGGCGGAACGCACC
Organism: uncultured Caldilineaceae bacterium; assembly: GCA_964467575.1. Lineage (GTDB taxonomy): Bacteria > Chloroflexota > Anaerolineae > Caldilineales > Caldilineaceae > JASGTU01. Next base: position 26,689 of record CAYXRG010000063.1, read on the forward strand.
AACGCCGACATGTTCGCATCGTCCTTCAGCGGCAAATGGGGCGACTACAACACCGACGGCATGACCGACGACATGGCCGACGACTTGACGAATGGCTTGACGGACGAGACGTAACAGGCGCTGTCAGGACCGCTCCGGCAACACGTCTGCCAAGCAAGAACCGGCGGATCAGACAGAAAAGACGAGGCCCTCCCAGCAGCTATAAGGGA
>CAYXRG010000064.1:0-26411 GCA_964467575.1 uncultured Caldilineaceae bacterium
CCGTCCCAGCTTTTCCAACCGCTCCGGGTCGGTCTCGACCAGGCTGAGCGTGCCGGTGCGCAGGTGCGGCGAGTGCACCATCTGCCAGATGGCCTGCCGCCCGAAGAACAGGCTGCCTGCGCCGATGACGACGACCTTGGGGCGCTGCACGTCGGAAGATGCACGTTTGGACATCATTGTCATGCTGCAACTCCATTGCGAGTTGTCTTATCCTGTCCGGATGGGACGGCGAAAATATCGGATGCTAGACGCCAACACGCCCTGCTTCACCAGCCGATTAGCCCTCGTGATGGCTTGTCAGCGCATCTGCCGGTTCGAGCAGTTCCACGCCTGGATGGGCATAGGAAATTGCTTCTCCAACGGGCTCCAGATGGGTCAGCAACATTGTGTTAGGCAGCACCCGGCTGACTTCCGCCTCAAGTTGCTCGGCTACCTCGTGAGCGCGGCCGACGGTCCATTCTCCCGGCGTCAACATATGGACGTCGACAAAAGCTTGAGCGCCGGCTTGTCGCGAGCGCAGAGCGTGAAACTGGAGCCCTTGTGCTTCATAGGATTGAAAGATTTCCCGCAACTTATCCTGATCCTGTGCAGGCAGAGCGATATCCATCAGGCCTTGTGTCGTGCGGCGCAAAATCTGTATAGCTGTCCATACGATATTGGCTGCCACCAGAATCGCTACTGCGGGATCCAGCCAATGCCAGCCCGTTAGCGTCGTAGCGGCCACTCCGATGACCACGCCGACCGAAGTCCATACATCGGTCATCAGATGTTGACTATCGGCTTCCAATGCGATGGAGTTGTGCCGCTTGCCTGCATGGCGCAGAATTTGTGCGATGCCCAAGTTCACAATCGAGGCCGCTATCGCTATCGCGAGGCCAATGCCGGTTTGCTCCAGGGGCTGCGGATTGAGCAGCCGCGGCACAGCTGCAACGATGATGCTCGCCGCGGCCAACAGAATCAGCCCGCCTTCGAATCCACTCGAGAAGTATTCGGCCTTGGCGTGCCCATAGGCGTGCTCTTTATCGGCGGGACGCCCCGCAATCGTCAACATAGCCAACGTCATGCCGGCGCCGGCTAAGTTCACCAATGATTCCAGTGCATCGGACAGCAGCCCAACGGAACCGGTAACGAGATAAGCGCCGAATTTCAGAACAATCGTGATGGCGGCGGCAAGGATTGACAACCATGCATACCGGCTGATTGCGAGTGTCAAGGAACTGTGCTCCTGAGGGGTACACCCCGAATGCCGTCCGGGAAGTCGACTTCCCGGACGGCGTTGAATTTATTATATTGACGGGACGGCTAGCCGCCCTGCACCTGCGCCAGCAGCCCGTCGACGATTTCCTCGGGGCTTTGCGGCAGCGCGCCTTCCTGGAAGTGGAGGATGCTGAGCAACGGCGTCTCGCGCAGAAAGCCCAGCACGTCCATGCCGATGGCGCCGCTCTCCTCGTCGCCTTCGCCGCCGCCCATGCGGCGCATCATCCCCCCTACGATCTCCTGGCGCACCGGCTCGATGACGGCGCAGCCCTTGGGGTCGGCCATCCAGTCGCCCAGGGTGGACTCGCGGTTGAGCAGGCTGGGCAGTTCCAGCGTGGACTGGAGCGTGACCGTGATCTTGTCGCGGATGTCCGCGGCGGAGGCCCCGGCCAGGATGTCGAAGTCGCCGTCCTCGGTGATCCAGCGGTGATAGCCTGGGTGATAGTAAGCGAAGGCGCGGAAGTCCAGCGCGATTTGGACGGCCTTCGTCTCGCCCGGCTGTAGAGCGACCTTGGCGAAGCCCTTCAGCTCCTTGGGCGGGCGCACCAGCTGCGCCGCGTGGTCATGCACATAGATCTGCACGATCTCCTGCCCGGCGACCGCGCCGGTGTTGGTCACGTCCACCGAGACGGTCAGCCCGTCCGCGTCCTTGAAGGTCGTGGCGGAGGCGCGCAGGTTGCTGTAGGCGAACTGGGTGTAGCTCAGGCCGTGGCCGAAGGGGAAGAGGACGGGAACCTCTCTGGCGTCGTAATAGCGGTAGCCGATGAAGATGTCTTCGCCGTAGCGCACTTCGCCGTGTCCGCCGGGGAAGTTCAGATGGCTCGGCGTATCGGCCAGGCGCAGCGGGAAGGTCTCGGTCAGCTTGCCGGAGGGGTTGACTGCGCCGAAGAGTACGCCGGCGATGGCGCCGCCGCCGGCCTGCCCCATCATCCACGCCTGTAACACCGCGGCCGTGCCGTCGATCCACTCGCTCATGACAACGGCAGAGCCGCTGTTGAGGATCACGACGGAACGCGGCTGCGCGGCGCACACGGCTTTGATCAGGGCGACCTGCTGTTCGGTCAGGTCCAGGTTGTCGCGGTCGTAGCCCTCTGACTCGATGGAACCGGGCAAGGCGATGTAGAGCAGCGCCACATCCGCGGCCTTGGCTGCCTGTACAGCCGCGTCGATCAGCGCTTGGTCCGTTTCGAGGCCGGCGGGATAGCCTTCGCTGTAGGTCAACTGGGCGTCGCCGGCCAGTTTCTGCAATTCGTCGAAGGGGCTGTCGACCCGCGTCGGGTTGATGTGCGAACTGCCGCCGCCCTGGAAATGCGGCTCCTTGGCAGAGCGGCCGATCACGGCGATGCGCTGCGGTCGCTGCAAGGGCAGCACGCCGTCGTTCTTGAGCAACACGATGGCCTCGGCGGCCACGCTACGCGCCAGCGCGTGGTGCGCGCCGGCGTCGAACTCTGCGCCTTTGGGCGTGGCTGCGGCCTTGTCGACGATGCGCAGAATGCGGCGCACGGCCTCGTCCAGCGCGGCTTCGTCCAGCTCGCCGTTGCGCACGGCGTCGATGACCGCCTGCACGCGGCTCGGCTTGGGGCCGGGCATCTCCAGGTCCAGCCCGCCGGCCAACGCCTTGACGCGGTCGCGCACCGCGCCCCAGTCGGAGACGACGAAGCCCTCGAAGCCCCATTCTTGCTTGAGGATTTCGGTCAGCAGCTGGCGATGCTCGGAGCCGTACGTGCCATTGATCTTGTTATACGAGCACATGACGGTCCACGGCTTGGCGCGCTTGACCGCCGCTTCGAACGCGGGGAGGTAGATTTCGTGCAGTGTGCGTTCGTCGACGACGGCGTTGATCGTGAAGCGGCGCGTCTCTTGGTTATTGGCCGCGTAATGCTTGAGCGACGTGCCTACGCCTTTGCTCTGTACGCCGTTGATCAGCGCGACCGCCATTTCGCCCGCCAGATAGGGGTCTTCGGCATAGTACTCGAAGTTGCGCCCGCAGCGCGGCGACCGTTTCATGTTAACGCCTGGGCCGAGGACGACGCCTATGCCCATCGAGTTGGCTTCTTCGGCCAGCGCCTGCCCTACCGCGTGGATCAGGTCGACGTTCCACGTAGCCGCCATGGCAGAAGCGGTGGGGAAACAGGTGGCGGGCAGGGCCGTTGCGCCCAGCGAGCCTGTATCGGGCACGCGGCGGATGCCGTGCGGGCCGTCGGTGACGAGCAAGGCGGGGACGCCCAGCCGGTCAATCGGGGTGGTGGTCCAGGAACTCGCGCCGGTGCAGAGCGCGGCTTTCTCTTCCAGCGTCATTTGCGCAACAGCTACGTCAATGTCCAGAGACATCTTCTCCTCCCTCCGTAGGGGGTAAAGTGAACCGTTTAGCCGGTTTAGTGGTTCGTTCGCCAAGTATCTGTCATTCTGAAGCGAGCGTAAGCGAGCTGAAGAATCTCGTTGGTCCAGCGGTAGAGATGTTTCGCTCGGGAACCCTTTGGGTGCAACATGACATCATGCGTATTTGGCGATCAAGCCATTTAGTCGAATTCGTCGCAGCAGATATAGACGCGCGGCCCGCCGCCTTCGTCGACGATCCAGTTGCGCCTGCCCTCGCTCGGCAGGTTCGGGTGGCTCCAGGGCGTATCGAGCGAGCCTTCGCTCACGATTTCGCCGCTGCGCGGGTCGATCACGCGGTAGCGCCGCGGGATGTCGTCGCCGAATGTCATCATGGGGCCGCCCTCTTCCGCATAACAGATGAGGAGCTTGCCCGGCACGAGCAGCCCGCGGCGGCCCAGCGTCACTTCCCAGTTGGGCGTCATATCGGCTAGGGGCAGCCCGTCGAGAATGCGGGCGACCATGCCCACGTAGCGCGAGCCTTCAAAGTCCAGCGCCTCGCGCCAGCCCGCTCCATCGGCCAGGAAGAACTTGCTTTGGCCCGGTTCGTCGTGGCGCAGCGCCCACTGCCACAGGCTGCCCGCGCCGTAGACGACGCCCATCGTCCCGCCGGCGCAGAGGTTGGACCAAGCCTCGTGGCCCTGCCACCAGCCCTCGGCGCGGCCGCGCTTGCCGCCGTGTTCATAGGTCGGTTCGCCGTTGGCTACGGCTTTCGGCGGCGCGTTGCGCCACATGTCGGTCACCCGCTCCGGCATATGCTCGCCGCTGTGGCCGGTCTGGCACCATTGGAAGTCGAGCCAGGGCGCGTCTTGGTGGGCGCGGTTGTCGGCGTGCGGGCGATAGTGGATGCCTGCGGGCTGGCGGTATGCGTCCCACGCCTCGATCTCCTCGCCGCCGGCCGCCACCTGCGGATCGTAGCCGGACCCGTCGCCGCCGACCAGGTAGATGGCCGGGCGCGCGCCGTAGCGGGCGACGAGGTAGCGGCAATAGCGGGCGTATTCGACGGGCGGCGCAACCGTCCCCGCCACGCTCAGCCCCTTCCAGCCGAAGCCCATAAAGACCGGCTGCAAGACGGGCACGATCTCGTGTTCGACGAGGATGCCCAGCAGCTTGTCCAGGTATTGGAAATAGGCAGGGTTCAACTGGTTGATGTGGCCGTCGGGCAGGTCTTCGAAGCCCACGTCGAAGCCTTCGTCGGCGCTGCGGTCGCGCGGGCCGCGGGCGTGCATGTCCGGCTGCACAGTCATGAGCAGGGCGGCGTTAAAGCCTTTGGCCTGCCGGTCTGCGGCGTAGATGCGGCACTGCTCCTCGGTAGCTCGCCAGGGGAGTCCCCAAGCTGTATCGCCGGCTATAACCGTCGCCCGGCCGTCGGCATGGACGACGTTGCGCCCGCCGGGCGACATGCGCCAGAAGCCGTGGCGGTAGAAGCGGTTTTGCGTGTCCGGGCCGGCTGCGCAGACCAGTTCGCCTGTATGCCCAACCAGGCCGGGATCCTCCAGCGTGGCGGCGCTGCGCCAGGTCCACCGGCCCTCGACGAGCGGCGAGGCGAAGCGGATCTTCCACGTGCGTTCTCCGTCCCAGAAGGCCGGGCGGCGCAACGTCAACCCGCTGTCATGGGTGAAGTCGGCCCACACGTCCACGTCGGTATAGGGGTTGGGGTAGTTGCGCTCCGCGGTAAGCGTAATCTCGGCTTCGCGCCAGGGATATACGTGCATAGCATCTCCTTGTTCTGGGCTATGGATAAACACAGCGATTGATTGAGTATCGCGCGGTGCAGGGGCTGCGTCGTTGGGCCGGGCTCAGCTATAGAGCGGATGAATTCTAGTATAACCCGTTCATAGCTAGGTGCAACCATCGAGGCCTTGCAGCGTGCGGCGGGCGGCTGCCAGCGTTTCGTCGTAGATGCGCTCCATCTGCGCATTCGTCCCGCGGCAGCCCGCTATGACGCGTTCCGTCCAGTCGACGTATTCGATGCGTCGCGCCGGCGGCCAATTGGCCGGGGGCCTATACGTGATGTCGCGCACGTTGCAGATCTTGTCGGCGAGCTTGATCAGCTTTGCCTGGGGCGAGAGATGGGGGGCATGGCTCACCTGCAGGTCTTTGCGCTGCGCTTTGGGCAGTTTTTTGTCATCCGTTACCTCGGCCACAAAACCGGCAATTTCGGGGCCAAAGGCGGCTTCCAGCTCGTGGAGGGTCGTATCCGTATCTTCCACCGTGTCGTGTAGCAGCGCGGCGGCTAACACGCGCTCGTCTTCAATGCCTGCTTCAACTGCCAGCACGGCGGACACTTCTAGCGGGTGGTTGATGTAGGGGGAGCGGCTTGCGTCCTTTCGATGCTGGCCTGTGTGTTTCGCCGCTGCGAAGACCGCTGCTTGCAGCACAAGTGCATAGCTCATACGCTGATCGCCTTTCCGTGTGTACCCAGTTCAATGGCTGTGCCTGCCGCGCCCGGCAATAGACTCGTACGCCTGCGCGGTGGTACAATGCCGCACCTGTGCGCCCTCGGATGATGGAGGACTTGGCCTCTATGTCGCCGCTTGACTACAGGTCGATTACCGAAACGCCCGGTCTACACGTAAGCCAGGAGCAGCTTGCCCGCTTTGCCCATCGTTACATTCACGGCGCCGAGTTGGCAAATGGCCGGCGCGTGCTCGAAGTAGGGTGCGGAGCAGGAGCAGGACTGCCCGTGCTTGGGGAAAAGGCAAGCCGGCTCGCCGGCCTGGATGCAACAGAAGCCCTGTTGCACATGGCCCAAGCGCAATACGGACAGCAGTTTTCATTAACCTGCGGAGACGCGCAGCAGTTGCCCTACGCTGCCGCGACCTTCGACCTAGTGCTCTGTTTTGAGGTCATTTATTACCATGCCGACTACCGGGCGTTTTTGCGCGAGTCTTTGCGCGTGCTCGCCGATCGCAGCCTGTTGTTGATTGTATACAGCAATCCCGATTGGCCCGAATTTGTTCCCGGCCGTATGAGCGTCCACTATCCGTCGGTACCCGAATTGGCGCACGAGTTGGAAGCCGCCGGTTTTCGTCGTGTGCGCTTTGCGGGTATTTTGCCGGCGACAAGCTACACGCTTACGCAGAGGGCGATCCAGCGTTTGCGCCGCTACGTTCTGCGCGCCAACGCAGCCCCGCGTACAGGCATGTTGGCGCATCTGCTGAAGAAGTTCGGTTACGGCCGGTTGGCGCCGCTGCCGTCCGCGGCTACGGCACAGTCGTTAGCGCCCTATGCAGCTCAGCTTGCACCGCAGCCATTGCCCGCGCATCAGGCTGATCGCGCCCATCGCGTTCTATATGCCTATGCCGAGACCTAGCTGCCAGCTAGGTCTCGGCATTACTTCGTATGGCGGATGTTCCCGGCGGGATAGCCGGGCGCACGGCAGGGTTTAGGCTTACTTCATGGCCGCCTGGACAGTGACGGTATAGAGCTGCTGCTCAGGCGTCAATTCACAGGCGGAGATGGGCTGATCGTCCGGGCAGCCGGCCTCCGGGGCAGGCGTCCATTCGGCCAGGATCAGCAGCAGCGCGGCATCGCGGGTCATGCCGGTTCCCATGCCGGTTGGCCCGCCGCCCTGGTATGCGATAGCCTCTTCCCAACCCACGAAAGCGGCGGTGAGCGCGTCGACCACTTCAGCAGGGTTGGCGAAGTCGACGCCGGTTCCCTCCGCGGTCAGCACGCAGCCGGCGCCGCCTTCTTGGTTCACATAGTCGAAGAAGGGCGCTTCGCTCACGGCAAAGGCGGCCCCCAGGGCGTTCTCGGCGTCGGCCTGGAGTATCTCGCAGACATCCGCCGGGACCGGCATATAGGGGCCGGTGGCGGCGGAGGCCGGCTCAATTCCGTACCAGATTTCCGAGATGAAGCCTTGTGCGTCCGGGGTGAAGACCTGCGCCTCGATTTCCGGGACGTCGCCGGCGCAGCGCCATGAATAGACCGTCTCGCGGCCGGTCACCGACATGGGCACGATCTCTGCGTCGGGGTTTTCGGCGCAGAATTCCGTTACGGCCTCACTGGGCGTCTCGCTCAGGTCGGCCTGGGCGTTGCAAGGCAGATTTGCGCCCACAAAACACCCCATCACCTTGCCCTCGGCGCAGCGCCAGGATGTCCCCGCCGCAAAGATGTCATCGGGCGCATCGGCCGGCGTGTCGAATGCGGCACGGAGACCTTGGATGACGGCTTCGGGGGGCTGCGGTCCGGCGAAGCGGCTATCCGGCATGTCGATCGTGCCGACTGCCGCGCAGTACTCAAATGGGTCGGTGAAGACGGTCTCAGCCTGTCCGGGCGCACACTCGCCGCGGAAGAAGGCCCATTCTTCGCATTCGCTGCCGTCGGCAAAGACGCAATAGCCGGCCTCGCCGCCATCGCCCTGGCGAATCTCCAGGACTCCGCCCTGCTCGACGCAGTACTCAGAGGCGGGATTGGCCATGCCCACCTCCGGGGCTTCGGCTGCCTCCGGCTCGGCAGGAGGAACTGCCGTTGGCTCGGCGGGCGGGGCGGACTCCGGGGCGGTTGTGGGAGTGGGCGCGCAGGCGGCGAAGATGCCAACCAGCGCGACCAGTGCGACTAGAATAAACAGCCGTTGTCTCATCAGTCTGTCCTTTCGGGTTTGTTCAGAGGATGGATGCGTTCACGAAATGAGAACGCGCAAGCGCGTTGTGTGCGAACCGTCTGCAGCGCCGGCTGTCTTCGGCGCTGCGCCTCCCATATACAGCCGAACTAAAGCTCTCTGTCTACAGATCCCTGCAAGCGGGTAATGTCGAGTAGATGGACTTGTCCCCTCCTTTCATCCTTCGCACCGGCTGGGTCGATTTTACGGCAGTCTGCTTCGGGGGAGTTGCGGGCGACGCCGCCGTGCCGTTGGCTACACTCACCATCTGCTGTCATACTTATTCATCGCAGTAGCAGGCGTCGACCTGGTATTTGCGCCATTCGGCCAGTTCGCGCTCCAGTTCCGCCAGATAAGCGGGCACGGCCTCGCCGTAGATCACGCGGTCGCCGTCCACGATGGCGGGCAATTGATTGATGCCCGCCGGCAGTGCGGCCGGCGTTGTTTCCACTACCTCATATGCCGCCACCATATCGTTGAGCGCCAGTTCCAGCGCAGCGCCGCCTGCACTCTTGGCCTGTCGATACAGTACGATCATAGTTCCTCCTATCTCTCCGCGGTTGAGGCTCGATAAGGCTCAACCGAACCGTAGTAGTCAACGGGCCGCGGGTTGGTTTACGTTCCGTTCACTACGGCGCTGACTACTCGCCCGGCGCAGTGGGGGATAGCAAATAGCGCCGCACCTGCACGCCGTGGAAATCGGCCTGGTCCGCCGGCGTGCCGCGGCTTTCCAGCCATTCCTGCATCAGATGGCGCTGATCCCACATCTCCACCTCGCTGCGCAGCACCCACACATCGCCCATGCTCGCGGTGATCTCGCGCATCTGCTGGTCCGCCAGTTGGCGCGCCTGGTCATCGGGCCAGCCGTTGTTGGTCCACAGCCCGCCGGCCCAGGGCGCCAACCGCGCGTCGCTGTCCTCGAAGGGCCTGGGGCCAAAGTCGCTGCTGTAGTAGCGCATGGCGTATTCCAGATGCGGAATCTGCAGAATGAGCAGCGACCCCGGCGTGCGCTGCGCCGTGACGTAGGCGACCCCGCTGCGCAGATCGTACTTCATGGGCAGCGTCTTCTGCTGCCAGCCGCCAAAGAGCCAGAAAACCAGCACATAGACTGCCAACGCCGCGGCGACGCCGCCTGAAAAGGGGCCGGCATAACGCCGCACCGCCTGTATGCCCAGGGTCAGGAAGATCATGGCCGCGGGCGCGATCCACACCAGGTAGCGGTCCGTGAAGATGGGCTGGCGCAGGCTGAGCAGGTAGATGAACAGGATCGGCGCCATCAGCCAACTCAGGAGCAGCAACAGCCGCCGCCAGGGGGCTAGCGTCGCGCCGGCGCTCCCATCCGCCCGCACGCGTTGCGAGGCGATCTCGCCGCCGCCCAAGATCATGCCCGCCGCGCCCAAAAAGAAGACCGGCCCCATCCACAGCAGCGCAACCGGCGGCATGAAGCCGCGGCTGTGGTTGAGGAGCAGCACGCGCAGCATTTCCGTCAGCGGCGTAAAGGCGAAGCCCGTCATCTGCCGGTCTGCGGTCAGCAAGTCCCACTGCCACCAGACCATCGGCGCGTAGGGCAGGATCAGCCCGGCCATCGCCAACGCATAGCCCTTCCAGTGGCGGCGGCTCTGCGGCCACGCGATCAGGAACCACAGGAAGTGCAGCGGGTAGAGCAGGATCAGCAGCAGATGCGTGTATAGGGCGACGGTAACCGTGAGCAGATAGCCTAGCCAGGGCCGCCACCCGCCGCGCGTGACGCCTTCCCAGAAGAACAGCGTCGCCAGCAACACCAAAGCGGTTATCACCGTGTACATCTTGCCTTCCTGGCTGTACCAAAGTTGGTACGGATTCAGCGCCAGAAAGGCGGCGGCGAGCAGCGGGGTCGCGTGGACATCGGTTGTATGATAATGGCTTGCAACCTTCCCCGACGCTTCTCGTTGGCCAGAAGCAATCTCCTGTTCAGCAGCGTCAACTTGCGGCGCGTCGCGCCTCGCGGGGGCCAGCCGCCGCGCGACCTGCCAGAGCAGGGGCGCAGTCAGCGTACCGCCCAGCACGGAGACATAGCGCAAGGCGAACTCGCTCGTGCCGGCGAGGGTGAACCAGGGGCGCAGGGCCAGAAAAAAGAGCGGGCCGTTTTGCCCGGCGCGCACGAACATCGAGAGCGTGTCGGGCAGGTGGCGCGTGGCAAAGTAGATAGCGTCGACCTCATCGCGCCACAGGCTTTGGTTCGTCAGCCCCTGCACTCGCCAGGCATAGGCGACGAGGATGAGCAGGAGCAAGGCAAAGCGGAGACGCCGGGTCATGGCAGCGAGTCGGGCCAGTTGTCCTCCCCTCTAGGGGTTCTGGGCGGAGGAGGGGGCGGTAAGAGACCGGCGTCGTCGAGCGTTGCGGCGTCCGTCTTGAGCAGATCGAAGCGGCGGCGCTCCGCCTGACGGAATGAGAGGCCGGCAACCAGCCCGGCCACGGCGAAAAAGACCAGCGACCCCAGCGCGAACCAGATCCAGGCGGCGGCCAGCAGCGTCTTGTCCACGGCCAGGGCTGCAAAGAGCAGCACATCGGGTGTCGGTGTCGGCGTGGGCAGTTCGATGGGACGCTGCGCCAGCGCGCCGGGGGGCGGAGGCGTGTTCGTCACCATTATGATACGCTCCTCGGCCGGCGGCGTGTCCGCGGCGGCCAGAAGCGGGCTTGGCGGAGGCGTGGGCGTTTCGCTTGGCGTAGCCAGCGGCGAGAGGGCCGCGGCCGTTTCCAGCGCGCTGAGCGTGCTTTGTGCGTCGAGCGTCGCCTGCGCCGCTGCGGCCTCTAGCGACGCGTCCAGCGGGGACAGGGCTATGCTGGTCGGCGTCTCCAACAGCGAAATCGCATAGCTGCGCGTCGGCGTGGGCGTGACGGTAGGGAAGGGCGGCGTGTCGGTGGGGGTGGGCGTGGGCGCGGGGGGGATGGGCGTCCACGTCGGCGTGCTGGTCGGCCAGGGCGTGTTGGTGGGCGACGAACCGGACGAACTGCGCGTAGGCGTGTAGGTGGGCGTGGGCGTCTGCGTAACGTTCAGCCCGGCAAAGGCGTTGGCGCTGGCGGTCGTCGTATACGCCGGCCAGCCCCCTTGGGCGGACGCGTTGCCTGTGTAGAACATGGTGAAGTTTAAGGTCAGATCGTTGCCGTAATAGAGCGTGTAGGGGCCGAATGACCGGGATTGGCCCAACTCTGCATCTAGGATATCGTTGGTGATCGTATAGATATCGTTCGGCGCCAGCGTATGCGTAAAGGTCGCGTTCAACCCCAGTCCCGGTTCCGCCAGCGCATGGCGCGTCACGGTGATGTCGCCCGTGTTGTGCAGGATGGCGCAGTAGTAGAGCCAGGTATTCGGATCCGCGACGCTGAGGTTGATCGTGTCGGCGCAGACGCTCTCCTGTGTACCGATGGTTTTCGTGAAGACGACCTGGGCCTGGGCCAAGGCCACGGTCGCTGTCGCCGTGTCCGTAACGGTGACGCTGGTAATGTTCCCGTCGCCGCGGGCATAGCCGTCGATTGTCGTGGCGGAATAGGCCGCGGTGTTTGTCAGAGTCTGCGTCACGCCGCTGCGCACCAACGACCCCTCGATTCCCAAGTCCTCCAGGCTCGCCTCGGTGATGGTCAGCCGCTGTGAGGGGCCGAGCGTATAGGCAAAACGACCCGAAACGCCTAGGTCGCCGTCCTCAAGATGGTGGCCGGTGAAGGTGATCTCGCCCGTGTTGGCGATGATCAGGCAGTATTGGGCGTCGCCGCCGGGGGGGATGAGCACGCGGTTCTCGGTTGCGCACGCGGTCGGGCTCATGCCGACGGTCTTTGTGATCTCAAAGGCCGGGCGGATCACATCGACCAATGCCTCGGACACAGCCGTAATTGACTGCGCAGGTTCGTCTGTGCTCGCCGTCCACGTCACGTCGACGCGCTGACTTTCGGCAACCGTAATGCGATCCCTGACCATCTCCAGTGTTTCGCCGGGCCGCAGTTCTTCGGGCCGATCGTCCCAGATACGGCCGACCAACGTATCGCTGATCGTGTGTCTTTCCAGCGTGATGGTGCCGGTGTTTTCGGCTTGATAGCAGTAATAAACACGCGTATCGGGAAAGACGCGCACCCGGCGCGTCGAAGCGCATTCGTTCTGCGCCAAGCCGACGGTCGCGGCAACGGTCAGGCTGATCTGCTCCGCTTGCATCACCTCGCCGGTTGCGCCGTCGCCTTCCTGGAAGTTGCCCGCCTCCAGGAAGGCTGCCTCAAGCGGCAGGCGCGCCGGGCCGGTCTGAGCCGTATACAGCGCCGCCAACAGCAAAAGCAGCAGCGTCGCCGGCAAAACAAGGACGAACCTGCGCGGTCTCATGGGCGGCGAACGTTCCGACCACCGTCTAGATCAGGGCCAGATCGGCCGTGTGTCCTTCCTCGATAAATGCGGCCAGCAGGGCGATGGCCGCCTCCACATCGGCTTTGTGCACCATTTCGACGGGGCTGTGAATGTAACGAGTGGGGATCGAAATGGTTCCCACCGGTACGCCGGCCTGGATGCGCTGCATGGAACCGGCGTCCGTGCCGCCGCGCGGCAGAATCTCGTGCTGCCAGGCGATGCCGCGACGCTCCGCCAGCCCGCGCAAAAAGTCGACCAGCTTGGGATGGGAGATGGAGGAACTATCGAGAATCTTGATGGCTGCGCCGCCGCCCAGGCGCGTCACCTGCTCGTGTTCGGCAACGCCGGGGATGTCCACCGCCAAGGTGGTGTCGAGGGCGATGCCCACGTCCGGGCTGATGCCGTAGGCGCTGGTCAGCGCGCCGCGCAGCCCGACCTCCTCCTGCGAAGTCGCGGCGGCATAGACCTCGAAGCCGCTGCTTTGCGCCGTCTGCATGGCGCGGATCAGGACGTAGAGCGCCACGCGGTTGTCGAGCGCTTTGGCCGATACGCAGTCGCCGATCTCCTGGTACTCGCGCCGCAGAGCCACCATGTCGCCGATCTCGACGCGCTCTTTGACCGCTTCGACCGGCAGGCCCAGGTCGACGAAGAAATCGCTGATGACCGGCTGCTTCTTGCTGTCTTCCGCGGTCTGGATGTGCGGCGGCTTGATGCCCGGGTAAAGCACGCCGGGGAGATCGCCGCCGCCGGTGCAGACCGTGACGCGCTGCGCGATCATGTTGCGCGGGTCATGACCGCCCAGGCCGACGAGGCGCAGCCAGCCCTTGTCCTTGTCGATGTGCGACACGACGAAGCCGATCTCGTCCATGTGCGCCGCGATCATCAACTTGGGCGCGCCGGCCTTTTTCTTGACGGCGATTAGGCTGCCCAAGGCGTCGACGCGCAGCTGATCGGTCACGGGCGCCAGCTCGCGACGCATGATGGCGCGCAGGCGTTCCTCGCGTCCGGGTATGCCGGGGGTCTCACACAGTTCTTTGAGCAAGTCCATTTTGAATCCCTCTGGTGGATGAAAAGAGCAGAGCCGCATGTGAATTTCCGGCCCGCCGCTTGGTGATATAGGAGAGTGCATCACGCGGATCGTCGCCGGTTGGGCGGACGCCCGCCCTGCATCTTAGATTGTCGCCTGGGCTTTGTCAATCCAGGGCGCTTCCGCCGCTCGTCGTCCGGGGCTAATTGCGAAGACGCGCCATACGTTGCACGAATTGGCGAACCGGTTGGGCCATATTCGTGCATTCGGCGGCGCAGGAAATGCAGAGAATCTTCTCAGGCGACGGTGATGCGCAACTGGTCGCCGGGCTGTACGCCATGCGCCTGGATAGCGCCGGCGGGCAGTTCGAGCACGGCGCGAGCCTTGCGGCGTAAGCGGCCGAACTTGCCCGGCGGCAGCGCCGCGTCCATGTCCATCACGCGCGACTCTGCGTCCAGATAGAGCACGTCGATCGGGATCGCCATGAAGTGGGTGTGGATCTGGTTGGCCGGCTTAAGCAGGAGACCGTCGCCCGCCGGCAGGTTGCGCACGCCCATCAGACCGCGCAGCCGCGTCCAGAACGTGTTCGCCAGCCGCCCCCGGTCTACCAAGACAGCCGCGCGTGTGATGTTTTCCACCCTCAACATGGTCTCCCCTCCGTGATAACGCCCGAAAAGCGATTTGCCTAATCTGTTTTGTACCACGCCGTGCCGTCGTTTAGGCCGAAGACGCTGGGCGGCAGGTGAATGCCGGCGTCGATAATGCGGTCATTGATGCGCGGGCGCAGGCCGGTCGGGAGAAGCTCGCCCAGGATTTTGCCGTTCTCGTCGATGCCTGTTTGCTCGAAGCGGAAGATATCCTGCATGACGATGGTATCGCCTTCCATACCGACTACTTCGGCCGCCTGCACCACCTTGCGGCTGCCGTCGCGCAGCCGCGACTGGTGAACGATCAGGTCGATGGCTGAGGCGATCTGTTGGCGGATAGCGCGCAGGGGAAGCTCCATGCCGGCCATCAATACCATTGTTTCGATGCGGTTGAGGGTGTCGCGTGCGCTGTTAGAGTGGACGGTGGTCAAGGAGCCGTCGTGGCCGGTGTTCATGGCCTGCAGCATATCCAGCGCTTCGCCGCCGCGACACTCGCCGACGACGATGCGGTCAGGGCGCATGCGCAAGGCGTTAACGACCAAGTCGCGAATGGCGATGCGGCCTTTGCCCTCGTTGTTGGCCGGGCGCGCCTCCAAGCGCACACAGTGCGGCTGCTGCAACTGCAACTCGGCCGCGTCTTCGATGGTCAGAATGCGCTCATTTGCGGGAATGAAGCTGGAGAGCACATTAAGCAGCGTCGTCTTGCCGGAGCCGGTGCCGCCGCTGATGATGACGTTGGCGCCTGCTACTACCGCCGCCCTGATGAATTCCGCGAACTCGGGCGTCATCGACCCGAAGCGGATCAGGTCGTCGACCTTGAGCGGGTCTTTGTTGAATTTACGGATGGTGACGACGGGGCCGACCAGAGAGAGCGGCGGGATGATGGCGTTGACGCGCGAACCGTCCGGCAGACGCGCGTCCACCATAGGCGAGGATTCGTCGATGCGCCGGCCTAGCGGGGTGACAATGCGTTCGATCACGCGCAGAACATGGTCGTTGTCCACAAACTTCACATTCGAGAGCGTCAGCTTCCCTTTGAGTTCGATATAGACCTGGTTCGGGCCGTTGACCATCACCTCGCTGATGTCGTCGCGGTCCAAGAGCGGTTGGATTGGCCCATAGCCGAGGATGTCGGCCATGATCATCGCCATCATCTGCTCGCGCTCGACCCGGCTGACGACAAGTTGGGCTTCTTCCAGCGCCTTCGTAAAGACCGGCTCGGCCAGCCGTCGCACCTCCTCCGTATCGCTGACGTCGGTGAGCGACTTGATCTCATTCGCCAGGAACTGCTGCACGTCCTCGCGCACCTTGCGGAACCCTGGCGGGGGCGTGTAGGGCGCCTTCTCCGGTGCAACTTCTTTGGGGGGGGGCGGGGTGTGCGCCGGCGCGTTGGCCGCCGGTTTCGGGGCCGCAGGCTGCGCTTCGGCCTGGGGTTTGGAATTGCGCCCATTAGCCGGCGCGGGCGAATGATTTCTAAACAGAGGCATCTCCAACTCCTTCTAGGCGCGTATGCACATATGTGCAACGTCCGGCTGGACCGGGGTTCATGGCGATGTTGCGTTTGCGTCGCGCTACTTGAGCCACACCGGGTCCCAGTCCTCATAGGCGTTCATGCTAAGGTTGAGTTGCGTCCCGCCCCGGTTGTCCATGACCCAGATCTGACGCCAACCCGCCCGGTTCGAATAGAAGACGATCCGGCTGCCATCCGGCGACCAACTTGGGCGCTTGTCCCATTCCCAGTTGTTGCGCGTCAGTTGGATCGCATCTGTGCCGTCGGCGCGGATGCTCCAGATCTCGTCGTTGCCGGTATGGTTGGAGACAAAGGCGATGCGTTGCCCATCGGGCGACCACACGGGGTCGTACTCGTCGCCGCGAAAGTCGGTCACGAGAGCATAGCTCCGCTGCTCCTCCGGGGCAGTCATGTCCGTGACGTAGATATTGGCGTCGTTATGACCTTCCGCCGTCCGCACGCGGGCCAACCTAGTTGCATCCGGGGACCACATCTGAGTCTGGAGCAGTTCGTCGAAACGTGCGGCTAGTTCGGGCGGGGCGGGCTGCTGCTCCGAGCCGTCCGGCTGCATCAGGTAGATCTCTTCCTTGCCGTTGCGGTTGGTGCGGAATGCGATCATGTCGCGGTAGTCGGGCGTCGGGGCGGGCGCCTGTGCAGGTGCGTAGACGGCGGCGGCCTGGGGCGCCGGCTGCGGTGTCGGCTGCGGTGTCGGCGTAGCGGCCGCGTGCAAGGCTTCCAAGCGGATCAATGCGCCGCTCACGTCGTCCACCTTGAGGGCCGCGGCCTGCTCGTATAGGCTGGCGGCGAAAACAAGATTCCCTTCCATCTGGGCGCGAGAGGCCAGCGAGAGATAGGCCGCGAAGAGTCGCCCGGCCAGATAGCCGCCCAGGTAATCGGGCTCTGTGTCGTAGAGGGAGCGCCACAGATTGATGGCTTGCTCCAGGTTGCCGGCGTCCAGCGCCTTCTTGCCCTTGAAATAGGTGTCGAGCCGGCCCAACTCCGCTTCCGCCGCGGCCGGGTCGGCCGACTTACTTCTGCGCAAGTAGTCGTAAGCCTGCTCGGGGCCTGCATCGGGCGCGGGAACGGACGAGACCAGTTGCATCCCGGCCCGGAAATAGGCCTCGTTAAGACGCTGTGTCACTGCATCGGCCCTGAAGTCGGCGGAGATCGCCGCCGCTTGTTCATACAGGGCGATGGCCCCCAGCCATTGCTGGCGGGCAAAAGCCTGTTCCGCCTGCTCAAACGCAAGGCGCGCCTCGTCCTGCGCCTGCAGTTGTTTGATCTGGACATCTACGTTGCGGAAGCCGGGCGAGCGTTCCTGGATGGCGGCCAAGAAAGCCAAGGCGCGCTCGATTTTGCCTTCTTCGGCCAATTGCATGGCCAGATCGAATTGGGCGCTCAGTCCCATCATCTCGCGGGTTTCGGCCAGTCCCTGAATGGCGGCGGCATTGGCGGGGTCTTGCGCCAGAATTCGCTCATAGGCCAATAGCGCTTCCTCGTATCGCCCGTTCTGGACCAGGGTCTGCGCTTCTGCCGTCATGTTTTGGAGCGCGCTCGCCATTGCGACCACACGGCGGGACGGAGCCACGTAGGAATTGTAGAAGGCCCAGCCGGCGATCACCAGGCCGATCAGAAGGATAAAGGGCAGGCTGCGCCGCAGGAGCCGTTGCTGCCCAACCGTCAGGCGGCGGCCGCGGATCTTCGTTCCCCAGCGGATGACCAGATCAGCCCGCAGTTGCGCCTCGTTGAGCAGCGCATCGAGGGCCGGCTCGTGAGGATAGTCCGCCTGCAATTCGACCAGCAGAGCCGTCACTTCCGGCCATTGGCCGAACTGCATGCGGCCCATTATATCCTGATAGCGCGGATCGGCTTCGAGCAGGCGTCCCCGGCCGTTTGCGGGCGCAGCGTCAGACGCGGAGGTTCCCGTCACGCCGGGCGCGACAATGCGGCCCGGACCGAACGAAGTAACCGGCCCCGCATCAGGCGCCGCATCCATTCCCGCGTCAAGCGGTGCATCGACTGGAGCGCCGGCCGGCGTGTCCTCCGGAGCGAAGGCGCTGTCGATCCGGGTCCAGTCTTCGGAAGGGTCCTCTCCTGGGGCGATAAACAGGATCGGCTCCGGTTGCTTGCCATCCCGGCCTTCTGTCCACAAGATGAATTCGGTCGTGGAGCCCATCACACCGCCTCGTTTCGCTAATAACGGCTGCATCGTTGGTCGGTTTGCTGCTTGCACATCTTGCCCCGCATTGTGTATGTCAGTTGAACATGCCCATCAGTCGGGGTACAGCGGGGCCGAGAATGACGGCAAACAGGGCGGGAAAGATGAACAGCACCATCGGGATCATCATTTTAACCGGCGCTTTGGCTGCGGATTCCTGGGCCCGCTGGCGGCGTTGGATGCGCATCTGCACGCTTTGCGCTGTGAGCACATTGCGGATGGCGACGCCCAGCCGATCCGCCTGCACGAGTACGCCGACGAAGCTGGCGACGTCGGGCACGTCGGTGCGGTCGGCTAGGTGGCGCAGGGCCTCGGCGCGCGGCACGCCCACACGAATTTCGCTGATCACCCGGCGCAGCTCTAATGACAGGACATCTTCGGACTGGTAGGCCACCTTTTGGATGGCCGCTTCGAAGCCTAGGCCTGCGTCCACGCAGATCGACATCATGTCCAGCGCGTCGGGCAGCGCCCGGCTGATGGCCTTCTGCCGCGCCTGCGCCTTGCTGCGCAGCCAGAAGTTGGGCGCATAGAGCCCGACGAGGAACGCGACGGCCGCATAGGGGATGGTCAGGCCCATCGGCTGGCTGGTCGCCATGAGGACGACTGCCAGCACGCAGAACACGGCGCCCATCAGAAAGCGCAGGCCGAGGAAATCGGTCACGGTCAACCCGCCGGGCAGGCCAGCCACGATGAGGTTGTGCTGGAGTTGTTCAATATTGCGCGCGGGCGTTAGGTAGCGGCCCATGCGATAGAGCTTGCGCAGCATCGGCCTCATCACGCGTTCGGACCAGGGCCGGCTTAACGTCGCTTGACGCATGTCTACCGGTTCGCCCTGACCCAGGACGTTGGCAAGCGAGGGAACCTTGCGCTTCTCCTGTGCAGCGCGCAGCGCGGCCAGCACAGCCAACACGCTCCCCATGATCAGCGTTGCAATAATGATCGGCGTCTGCATTGCACTTGTCCTCGGTCCGGCTGCGGTCAATCGCGGGTGCGGCTCAATATTCGATCTGCGTCAGTTTGCGCATCAAAATGTTGCCAAGGATCACCATAATCACGGCCGCCGTCGGGATGATCAACGGCCATCCCGGCTGGAAGATGCCCATCATATATTCCGGGTTGAGCAGCATTAGGGCCGTGCCGACGAGAAAGGGCAGCGCGGTCAGGATGCTGCCGGTGATGCGCGCCTGGGCGGTGAGCGCGTTGACCTCGCCCTTGAGCTGAATGCGCTCGCGAATCGTCTGCGAGATCGTCTCCAACACCTCGGCCAGGCTGCCGCCCACCTCGTTTTGGATGTGTATGGCCGTTACGATCAGGGCCAGGTCATCATTCTGCACCCGATCTACCAGGTGATCGAGCGCATCGCCGATGCTGAACCCTAGCGCCGTCTCGCGCAGCACGCGGCCGAACTCGGGGCCAATGGGGGCGGGCATCTCGTCTTTGACGACCGAGATGGCGTGCAGCAAGCCGTAGCCGGCGCGCAGGGACCCCACCAACATGCTCAACATATCGGGCAGTTGGTTGCCGAAATCTCTGATGCGTTTGGCTTGCTTGCGGCGCAACTGGAAGCTCGGCAATAGCCAGCCGAGAATCAGGAGAGGAACGCCCGCGGCGGGTACGCCCGCGATTAGCCAGCCGGCCAGAAAGCCCGCTAGGGCGAGGCCGATGCGCAGCATGACGAATTCGCTCACCGAGAGGTTGCTGTCCGCTGCGGCCAATTGGCGTTCCAGCCGTTCGGCGAAGGAAAGCCGGCGCAGGCGGCTGTCGAGACCTGCGGCCATCGCCTTGCGATTTCTCGCCTCGGCGGCAACCGGCTTGAAGGATTCGGCTAGGCGCTCCTCGACCTCGCGCGTCCATGCCAGCCAGCGATGGATGGCGATCATGGCGGCGAAGACGGCCAAGATGATCAGCAACACGATGAGGAGAACCGGGTTCATCCTGCTAACTCCTTCTCACAACCCCAAGTTCGCTCAAGCTAGATAGGCGCGCCATAGGTCTGCGCCGAAATATAGGGCGACCCACGCCCCCAATGCCAGGTACGGTGCGTAGGCCATCGTCGCCCGCCGGTCGAAACGCCGGCTCGCCAGCAGCGCCAACGCCGCGATGCCGCCGGCGAGGATGCCCACCGTCATGGCGAGGATCACGCCGTCCAGCCCGGTGATCAGCCCAATCAACCCGGCCAGTTTCACGTCGCCCATGCCCATGCCGCCGGGGCGTGCCAGGGCCAGGAGCAGAAAGACGCCGAAGCCCAGCGCCGTCCCTGCAGCTGCCGAGAGGGGCGGCGGGTTGTGCAGAAGCAGGCTGGCGGCGAGGGCAAAGGGCAGCGCGGCCAGCAACATGCGGTTCAACACGCGGCGATGCTCCAAGTCGATTACGGCCACGGCGAGAAAGAACCAGGCGTAGATCGCAACGACCAGAGCCTCGGCGCTCATCCCAAAGCGCCGGAAGGCCAGCCACCCAGCCGTAAGCGCCGCGACCCAGACGATCAGCGTGCGCCAGGCGTGCACTGATCCGCCGGGGAGCGACTTCCCCCGCAGCAGCCGGCTTAACGCGTCCCACGGTTGCCGCCAACAAGAGGCCGGCGATTGCGCCGTAGGAAGGGCGTCGGCCATTACGTTGACCGTCCACCCTGCCAGTAAACTCAGTGCGATTACGATGATGGCTGTCACGCCGGTTCGCCTTTTCTCGTCTACGCAGGCGCCGTTTGGGCCGATCGCCGGCGGAAGGACGGCAGGAGACTGCGCCGCTTGGCCTGGGCGCCGCGCTGGGCCGGCGAAAGGTCGAAGACATGTTCCAACAGGCGGTGCATCTCCTTGGTCAAGATCGAGCGCGGGTGGCTTAACACAAACGGCACGCCGCGGTTCAGCGCAAACGTCGCCAGCGCCGGATCGTCGGGCAGGGCCGCCACGATGGGCTGGCCGACCTGCTCGCGGCTCGCCTGCTCGCTGACGCCGCCGCGCACGCCCGCCCGGTTGAGCACCACATGCGGATGGGCGTGGACGTTCGGCTCCTCGTCAAGCGAGTTGAGCAGCGCCACCGCACTGCGCAGGCTTGCCAGGTCTGGGCCGGTGACGACGAGCACATCGTCCGCCTGGGTCAGCACTTCCGCCAAGACCGGATCGGCGATGGGGGCGGTATCGACAATGACATAGGGCGCCAGCTCGGTCAGGATTTCGAGCAGACGACGCCAGGTTTCGCCGGGCAGTTCGACCAGTTGCGCCGGGTCGGGCGGGGCCAGCAACGCCTTGATGCGGCTGTTGTGCTCGTGCAGCAAGCCACGCACCAAGTCCTGGTCGATGTTGTCCTCTTGCGCCAAGCTGGACAGCGTATGGCGCGGCAGCAAGTTGAGCATCAGCGCCAGGTCGCTCAGGCCGTGATGGGCCTCGACCACGATCACGTCTTCGTCCACGCGCTGGCGCAGGGCGATGGCCAAGTTGGCGGCCAGCGTCGTGCGCCCGACGCCCCCCTTGAGACCGGCCAGGGCGACAAGGCGCCCGCCGCGCTTCGCTTTGCGCCCCGTGCCGCTCTGCACTGCCCGCTCTACCGCGCTCATGAACTGGACAGGCTCGACAGGGAAGGCGACGAAACCGGAAGCCCCGCTGTTGAGGGCGTCTTGCAGTTGGATCAGATGTTGCGGCGTGACCAGGGCCAGCAGCGGCAGGTGCGGCAGGCTGGCGGCCACATCGCCCAACAACGGGATGGCGTTGGGCAGGTCCAAGTCCACCAGGGCAACGTCTACTGAGCGGCGTCGCAGCCATTCGCGCGGGTTGGGTTGGCCGATACACGGTACAAGCCGCCAATTCATCTGTTGGGCTGTTTTGGCGAGGCTCTCCACCCGAAAATGGTCATCGGTGATCACAGCAAGTTGGAGCATCTGTTCCATGGCCGTCAGGCCTCCATCCTGTACGCTGCGCTCTGTGCGTCTTTGCGGGTCATCGGTTACCGCCGGTCCAGGTCGATGTCGTATTTTTCGGCCAGGTAGAATTGGTCCACGGCTGTCGTTTCGGACACCGTCTGGTCGCGAGTCGGGCGAAGCGCCAGGTCGATGGCTCCGCCCACATCTAAGATATGCCGGACCGACAGCGCGTCCTGGGCGTCGATCGCGAGCAGGACTGACTGGCCGCCCTCGTCCGCGGTGCGAAAGACGCCGCCCTCCTGGCCGATCATGCCTTCAGGTCCCTCTTCCACCGTTGTTGCCGGCAGAATGATGGCGTGGATTTCCAAGTCTTGGAGCAGCGAAATGCTCGCCGGCATGGGGCCTTGTCCTTGCGGGCGAATAACCTCAAGGCTGAAGGTCGCCATCAGGTCGATGTGATCGCCGGGCCGGATCAGGCGGTTGCTGATCAACTTGGACTGCGTGGGCACGGAGATGACGACTTTGCCGTCGGGCACGGAGAGCGCCACCTGCTGCGTCACGACATCCGGCGTCACCAGTTGTTGGGTGAGGATCGGCTCGTTGGCGAATAAGTCTATGGTGGACATCTTGCCCACCACCTGATCCAGGGTCAGCGCCGCCCCTTCGGGCACGGCGTCCTGGGCCAGGTTGCGCACGATGAGGTCTTCCTCGCGGATCGAGCGCCGGAAGGGGATATCGACCGCGGCGACGATCACGGGGGTGGTATTCGCCGTATCCGCCCCGCTCGCCGTCGCCGGCACGGACGTCGTCAGCAGGCTGTACGTCAGAAAGCCGGCTGCGGCCGCCAACACAAATGCGCTGATCCACCAGAGAAGTCCGCTGTTCTTCATGGGTCTATCCGCCTATCTAGTACTTTCCGGCCGATACGGCGCTGCTGCGCTTTTCCGATAGCCGAGGCTTTCCGGAATGCGCTTGCTGTCGAGGCGCAAAGGGTATGACATCCTCTTAGCCAGAGAATAGCATCGCTGTCCGAAAGGATCATCTGTCAATCGACCAGTCGCTTTCGCCAGATCAGGGACGTCTGGCGCGTAGCCGGCCTACAACAATTGGCGGAGACTTACAACGAAAATCCGTCCGTTCGCAAGCAAAATGGGCGGCGGCTGCATCCAGCCGCCGCCCATCACATGGTCGGGCGCTCCGCCGTATGGCGCAGACGCGGCCTAATCCAGCATGCGCACATCGCGCACGCCGTAGTCCTTTGCAGCCGGGTCGCTGTCCCCGCTGCGCACCAGCTTGTGCAGGAACTGGACCGTCATCTGGATCGGATCGACGCTGAGGTCGTAGCCCAGCAGTTGCACTTCGGCAAAGCCGCATACCTGGTAGCCGGCCCCGTTCCACTCCGTCAGCGGAATGAGCAGGTCTTGGCCGAGCTTGGCGTTGAGCGTGGCGTCGATTAGGGGATTGTAGGTGACCGGCGGCCCCGGCGGAATGACGTCGCCGAGCTTCCAGTCGCCGCTGAGGGCCGGCGCATCCATGAAATTCTTTAACTCCATCGTCGTCTTGGCGCCGCCGTTCCAGTCCAGCCAGCGGAAATTGCAGGCCACACCCTCGCCCTCGCCGCCGCCCGGAACAGGATCGTCGATTACGGGCGTGGGGTCGAGTTGCGAGCAGTCGGGGCCGGCGATGACGACCTCGGCTTGGCCGCCCTTGACGCTCTCCGCCACCGCGGTCACCGGCCCGCGCGCATAGGCGTTGTCCAGCGTGATCGAGAAGAAGCCTTCCTGGAAGCCTTTGTCGACGGTCCACGTAATGCCGTTGCCGCCGATCTGCGCAGCGGCGGGGCTGTGCACCGTCACATGCCCGGCGCAGTTGTCGATGCCCAGGTTCCAGTACTCCAGGTCCCAGCCGCGCACTTCGCGCACGCGGTAGGTCCAGGTTTCGCGGTTATGGCTTACCAACGCGATTTCGTACTGCGTACTCTTGTTGTCGGGGAGAGAGACGATCGCCGTCTGCGGTCCTGTGTTGGCGTCCCCTCCGCCCGGCAGGATGAAGCCGCCGTTGACCGCCGGGTTGTTGCCGCCGTCGAGCGGCAGCGTCACCGCGGCCGTGCCGGCCGAGAAGGCGCCCCCCGCTGTGACGGCGCCAGCCAACGGCCCGCCCGCGTCGAAGTTGCCGCCGGCAATCTTCACCGAGTAGTCGCCCGCGGGCAGGTTCTTGAACTGGTAGCCGCCGGTCGCGTTCGTGCTCGTCTTCGCCAGAATTTGGTTCATTCCGCCGGCGTAAAGTTCGAGTTCGACGCCGGCGATGCCCGGCTCTTCGCCGTCCGGCACGCCGTCGGCGTTGGCGTCGTGCCAGATGACGCCGCCGATGGCGTACAGGTTCGAGGCCTGGTTGCGACACGAAATAACGGCCGGGATGGCGCCGGAGCCGGGGAACTCGATCTCCAGACGCCGCACGCCGGTGGCGTTGACCGGCACCACCTGCACGCTGTTGTCGCCCAGCCCGGCCATGCGGTTGGCGACCAGCAGGTTGCCGCCGTTCACGTCGCTATAGGCGCGCACCGTTCCGGCCAGCGTATAGTCGTCGATGTCGAGGATGTGCACTTCGTCCATGCGGATGCCCAGGTCGAAGGTGAAGATGACCGTGCCGCCGCCGGCATTGTCGTCCGGGTTGGCGGGCTTGTTGTCCTCGGAGATGATGAGAACTTTGCCTAGGGCCTGGCTGTTCTCGCCCGGCATGCCGGCCTTGCCGCCTACGCCCACGCCCGGCCCGCCGAAGTCCTGATTGGGCGTGCCCAGGTCATTGTCGCCGCCTGTCGGGTTAGACGTATCGAAGATCATGGCGGGATGGTTGGACGGGCTGTTGGTCGTGACATGCACGCCCCAGGCCGCCCACTCGTTGTCGATGATCTGCCCGCTGACCAGCGTCCCGCCCGCATCGTCCGTCTCAAAATTCAGCGGCGCCAGGCAGATCGACAGTTCCGTATTCGGGTTCGTACCGCCGCCGTCGACCGGCGCATAGCAGTCGGGGCCGGTCAACACCGCCGAAGTCGTGCCGGGGCCGGACGTGATGGTCACATCGAGCGGGGTCGCCATGTATTCGTCGTCCAGCGTGAAGGAAAACTCTCCGCTGGTGAAGCCCGGCTCCAGGTTCCAGGTGATGCTTTCGGCGCCGGCAATGGGGGCGGACGCGGCGGCGGGGCCGGCGGAGTTGACGATGCTACAGCCGCCCGCGCCCAGGCTCCACGAGGTCAGATCGCCGCCGGAGATCTTGTTCACCTGGTAGGTCCAGGTGTTGTTTTCGTGCCCCATGTAGGTGATCTCGTATTCCGATTCGTCGGCGTCGCGCAGGTCCACGGTGGAGAGGCCGGGCGTGCTGATCGGCAGCCAGTTGCCGTTCCCGTCGCAGCGCACCAGCCCCTTGAAGTTGGCCGAGATGCGGTTTTCGTTCGGCAGACGATAGTCGACGATCCGCACCAGGGCGAACTCGACGACGTGGTATAGAGAGCCGGCTCCCTGACCAATCGCGCCGGAGCTGTTGCCGTCGGAGCCCCACACGGGCACCACGATGTCGCGCGTCTTCAGCACGTCCAGCGCGGCGCGGATGCCGCTGGAGTTGTCGACGCCCGGCAAGCCCTGCACCCAGTCGCCGATGGAGACGGCATGGTCGCCGGCGTCATACGGGTTGGTGTAGAGGTGGCTGTTGCCCGGCGGCGTCAGCATCGTGGCCAGGGCCGGCGCGTTGTTCTGCCCGTCCCAGGTGAGCCAGCCGAAGTTGCCCGGCTGCACGCCGTTGTAGATGTCGACGATGAAGCCGCCCGTGCCGATGTTCCACTCGTTGAGGGCGATGGGATACAGCTCGCAGCCCGCGGCGGAGATGTCCTCGTCTTCGTCCCACGGATTTTCTTCCTCCGGGAAGGTGCTCTCGCCGCCGTCTAGGCAGTTGCACGAGTAGGTCATGGGGAAGAGTTCTTCGGTGTGCGTCACCGGCTCGTACTGGGCCTCCGCCGTGCCGGCCACCTCGAACATGTCGTGGCCGTAGAGGCGGGCAAAATAGGTCTCGAAGGAGCGTTGGGCGACGACGCGCACGCCGCGGCCGCCGTTGATGTAGTCCCACGTCACGCTGTCGGCGTGGTTGGCGAAGGCCAACTGGCGGATGCGCGCGTCGACTGCGGCCGTATCTTGCCCCAATGCCAAAGAACGCGCCCCGCCCAGCGCGGCCGCGTCCGCCGCGATCTGCATGCGCTGCTGCTGGTAGAAGGCGTTGCCGCCGTCGATGGCGATCCCGCTGAAGCCGAATAACATCATCAGCGCCAGCGCCACGATGACCATGTTGGCCCCGCGTTCCTCGCGCCATATCCTGTGCAACAGCGAGTCACAGCGTCCGCTCAAGCGTTTCCAGAGGCGTTGCGTCATGGTCTATCTCCGTTGTTCTCCTTCGACGAACCCGCCGCAGAATGAGAGGAACAGCAAGGAAACCGCACCTTCTTTATCAACCTAGCCGTCATACAGCACGACCATCGTCGCCTGGGCGCGAAAGGGCACGTCGGGC
>CAYXRG010000065.1:0-10603 GCA_964467575.1 uncultured Caldilineaceae bacterium
CTAAGTGGATCGGCGAGAATTCTGTGCCGAAGACGGGCTTGCCGGCCTGCCGCTGGTGCGAGCGGATGAGGTCGATCGCGCCGTCGTTCAAGACGACGACAGTGACAGAAACTCCGCAGCGAGCCAGCGTGGCTAGTTCGCCCATATTCATCGCCAGGCCAGCGTCGCCGGTGAGGCAAAAGGCGGGCGTTCCAGGCGCTGCCAGGGCGGCGCCGATGGCGGCAGATATGGCGTACCCCATGCAGGACAGACCGTTCGAGACCAAGAAACGGTTAGGCATGAGCGCTGGCCACTCTAGCGAACTGTGTATCTTGTGCGAACCCACGTCGACGGTAAGGAAGGCATCTGCAGGCGCATGCCGGCGCAGGGCGGCCAATACCGTCTGGGGGAGAAGCCTGCCGGGAGCAGGAGCGGGTAGAGGATGCCGGCGCGTGGCAGCGTGGAAGGCGGCGACGCGCGGCGCGCCCCAATCCGGAGCCGTGGAGAACGTTCCCCGGGTAAGTTCGGTCAGTGCAGCGTGCAGGCTGCCGACTATCTCCGCGGCAGCGGGGATGGCCGGGTCGCGGTTCTCCCAGGGAGCCGCCCAGATCAGCGGCGCAGGATGCTGCCACGGCTTGACGAGTTCGACCACATCGAAGCCGGCGGCGATCAGGCAGTCCGCCTCTTCGATCAGGGCGTAGACGGGATCTGAACGGGTTAAGCCGACCGTGCCTGCCGAGAGAGCGTGGTCATCGGGCAGGGCGCCTTTAGCCTTGGGCGTGACGATGACCGGCGCCTGCGCAGTTTCGGCGAGAGCGCGCAGCGTAGAGTAGGGACGTTCCGGCTCCAAGCCGAGGCCGGCGAGAATGAGCGGGCGGCGAGCACGGGCAAGGATCGAGCGGGCGCGATTAATCGCCGCTGTTGTCGTAGTCGATGCGACTAGCTGTAGGGTCTTAACCGCCGGCGCCGAATTATCTGCGACTGTCTCAGCGGCGTCTTCGTTGCTCAATTGCAAATGTACCGGTCCAGGCCGCCCTGACTGCGCCAAACGTAGGGCGTACGGGACCGCCGACAGTACGTTGCTCACGTCGATTTTGATCGACGCCTTGGTGATGGGCTGATAGAGCGCGTGTAAGTCCACCACCTGGTGTGTATACGCCGGGAGCAGTGCGTCCGGCTTCTGTGCTGTGATGATGAGTACAGGCGAGCGGTCGAGGTGGGCGTGAGAGACGCCGGCGACGGCATTGGCTGCCCCAGGACCGAGGGTCGTCAGGCAGGCGCCAGGGCGGCCACAGACGCGCGCCCAAGCGTCCGCCATGAATACGGCCGCGGTTTCGTGGTGCGCCAATACGAAGCGGATGCCGCGTTGGCGCAGGGCATCGAGCAGTTCTACGGTCTCGCCGCCGGGCAGACCGAAGACGGTGTTAATGCCCGCGGCGCTTAACGTATCCGTAAGAGCGGAGGCGACTGTCGCCATGTGCTTCTGGTCCTATCAATGGCGCGCCTATTCGACTTGTCAGGGGTGTACGTGCGCTTGTTGGTCGGCGCGTGTGCGGAACGAGGGCATGTCCACGATAACCCCTTGCGTGCGCGCTTCTTCGGCTGCGAAGGCGAGCAGATGGCTTTCGAGCGAAGTGCGTGCGCTGGTGAGTGGTGCGATCTCGCCGCGCACGGCTCGAATGAAGTCAGCCATGATGCCGTGATCGCCGCCGCCGTGTCCGCTGGTCGCCGGATCAAGCGGAATGTGCTCGACGCGATTTATGCCGTGATCGTAAACGGTGATCTCTGAGTGATGACCGAAGCGAGCGCGCAGCGTGGCGCGCGTACCGTCATATCGCATGGAGCGATGCTCCTCGTTGGAGTGGCCGTGCATGACGAGAACGACCGAGGCGCCGTCTTCCAGTTCCATGCTGATCGTCTGGTGGTCTACGACATCGTTATCGCAACGGTAGACGCAGCGGCCATAGGGGCCCGTTTGCAGCGCCGCCAGACGCGCGGCGTGTGTGTTATCGGCGGAGAGGACAGACAGCGGCCAGTGCGGCGGGTTGCCGGCAGCCATGTCCCGCTCGGCTTGCTGGGCTGCTTCCGGCGGTAGGATTCGAAAGTCGATGTAGATGCCGATGGCCGAGAACGGGCAGGTCTGCTCCACGGGGCAGCCGTCTGTGCAGCGTTCGGGGATTTCCGGGCCGGCCTGTTCGCGTCGATAGTGGCGCAGCGAGCCGAACGAACTGAGGCGCCGAACGGGTGACGAAAGGTTCCAGACCAGGATATCGAGGTCGTGGCAGCATTTTGCGAGGATCATGGGGCTGGACAGCGCGGCGTTGCGCCAGTTGCCGCGTACGAAGCTGTGCGCCATATGCCAAAAGGCCACGTTTTCGCGGTGCTCGACGGTGATGATTTCGCCGAGCCTGCCGGATTCCAGGACTTCGTGCAGCGCTCGCCAAAAAGGCGAGTAGCGCAGGACATGACAGACTTGGAGGATCCTGCCCGTGCGCTCGGCCGTTTGCACCAACTGCACGCAACCAGTGAGGGTGTGGGCCATCGGCTTTTCGAGCAGGACGTCGTAACCCGCCTGCATAGCCGCGACAGCGGGCGGCACATGGTCTTGGTCTTGGGTTGCGATGATGGCTCCGCTGGCGAGTTGGCCGCGGCTTGTCAGTTCGCGCCAATCGGTGAAGCACATGGCATCGTCGATGTCGTGCTGCTCGGCGATACGCTTGCGCCGTTCCGGGTCCGGTTCGGCGACGGCGACGATGCGGGCGTCCTCGGGGTGGGCGAGGGCATAGCTGCCATAGGCAAGAGCGCCGCGCTGTCCGGCGCCGATTAAGACGAGGTCTACGGGCTGCTTCACGATGTCTTCTCCCGGTGTAATGGCTTACTAGATGTCGACAGTCGCAACGAGGCCGGCGGCGGCGCCGGTGCGACAGGGGAAGATTGCCGGTATGCGGCCATGTGCGCGGCGAAAGCGCTCCTGAATCGTTCTCGCCGCATGTGCGGCCTCCTCTTGGCGAACAAGGACGAGGACGCATCCTCCCCAGCCGGCGCCAGTGAGGCGCGCGCCAAAGACTCCTGGCGCCAAGCCAGCAGCTTCCACCAACGTCTCCAGTTCGGGCGTGCTGATGTCGTAATCGTCGCGGGCGCTGGCATGGGCGGCCTGAAGCAGCGCCCCGACCGCGGCGAGATCGCCGGACTGCAATGCGGCAAGAGCATGCAAGACGCGATGGTTTTCATGCCAGACATGACGGCAGCAGGCGCGCACCTTGAGCAGGTCCGCAGGCGATAGTCCAGGAATGTCCGCATCGAGCAGGCCGGCGGCCGCGGCTTCCGCCGCAGTGATCTCTTCGGGCAAGGCGGACGAAAGATCGTCCCAAGGGACGTCGTGTAGATCGCGCAGGCGAGAAATGCCGGGCCGTTGCGAACGGAGAACCGTCACGCCGATGCGGCAGGAGGCAACACGCTTGTTGTATTCGCCGCGCACGTTGCTGTGATGAACGCCGCTGTCGGCTATGAGGATCTGGTATGCGACTGGCAAGGGCACATGCCGGGTGGCGTATTGCCCGTCCGCGTCAGGGCGGCAATCGAGGAAGAGAGCATGGTCGCGCCGGGCGAGGAGTGAGATGAACTGGTCCATAATACCGCCGCGGGTGCCGACGTACCACTCGGCATCGGAACATATCTGGACGAAATGCTCCGGCGGCAAGGCAAGGCCGGCGAAATGCGCGAAGGCGAGCGTTGCGGCGACGGTCAGCGCGGAAGACGAACTTAGCCCCGACCCGCGCGCCAAGCCGAGAGGGGCTGCTCCCACGGCTAGGCAGTCCATGCCTGTGAAGGAATCTGGGGCAAGGCGGGCGATCATCTGCGCCGCGCCGCGGACGTAGTTGCTCCAGTGACCGGACTGTGCGTGCGGGACGTTCTCCGATGCGGCGAAGGCGGACTGCTCGAACTCCGGCTCGGCGTTGGTTAGGCGGACAGTGCGGTCTTTCCGCGGTCGGACGACGAGTAGGATGTCGCGGTCTAGCGCGATCGGCATGACGAAGCCGTGGTTGTAGTCGGTATGTTCTCCGATGAGGTTGACGCGGCCGGGCGCGCGCAACAGCCAGGCGGGGCCAGATCCGGCGAAGGCGCGAAAGCGGGTTAATGCCTCACCGTAGCGCTCCGCCTGAACGTCGACATGCCGCCCGTAGATCGGAGCGAGTTGATCTGCCAGAGAGGAGGGGATGGCCCCGTTTGAAGAGATCTGGGCGGGTGACGTAATCCGTTGCCGTTCGTGAGAAGCTGACTTAGCTGACATGGGCGAGCCTGTGTTGGATGATAGCAGGGCGAAGTTGCGATGATAGGTCGCGGCAGCCTGAGATCCGATCCTCATTGTGCCACGATCCGAGGGATGCGGCGAAATGGGCGATCCGTGACTAGCTGGGGATGAACGATGGGTCACTTTTCGTTCGTTGGCGAGCAGCAAGGGCGATGAAACAAATCGCGGCGACGAGGCCGAGTAGTCCACAGGTTAGGTAGAGCGCAGAAAAGCCAAGCAACTGGACGAGGTTGCCGCCCATGAAGGTTCCGATCAGTTGGCCTGCGCTGCCGGCGGCGTAGAAGACGCCGCTTGCTTTGCCGCGGGTGCGTGCATCGCCGGATTCGGCCGCAAAAACCATGGCGCTGGCGGTATAGCTGCCGAAACCGAAACCGCGCAGGACTTGGATACCGAGCAAGGCGGGCAGGTGTGCAGCTAGTGTAAGGTAGCCGAAGTTAACGACGCCGATACCGGCCGCGCCCGCGGCGAGCATTGCGGCGCGGCCGGTGATGTCGGAGAGTGCGCCGACGAGGAACATGGAAGGCGTCTCGATGAAAGCGGCGAATCCCCAGAGGGTGCTGAGGGCCGACTTCGTATAGCCAAGAGAAGCCATATAGTTCGGCCACATCGATGTCGAGGCGTTATGGGCTAGGTTCCAGAGTAGGACGCCGAGTAGGAAAAGGATGGGAAGCTCGCCCAGACCAGTGCGCGCTTTCTTGACAGTTGGAACGGGTGACGCGGGCTGGACAGTGCGCAGGGGCGGCGGTTCTTTGACGGCGACGAGCGCCACGAGGCAGGCGACGAGATAGACCGCGGCGCAGACAGCGAAGACCAAGCGGAGGCCGGAGGAGTCGGCGAGCCGCCCGCTGAATACCGCGGCCCCGGCAAAGGCGAGTGAGGCTAACCCGCGATAGAGTCCCATGCGCCGGCCCTTGCGACCGCGCACACCAGCGGCTTCCTGTTCGAGCAGGTCGCCCATAAGGGCAAGACTGATCGTGCCATAGGCGGCCATCGAAGCCCCCTCAAGAAACCGAACCAGCCAGGCCGATTCAACATTGGGGATAATGCTGAGAAGGAGATTGGCGAGGGCCATGCCGCCCAAGCCAAGCACTAGGAATGCCTTGCGCTTGCCCGCTACGTCGGAGATGCGCCCCCATGCGTAGTTGAAGACGAGAGCGGTGACTGTGTAACTGGTGAGTACGATAGAAATGAAGGCGTAGCTGGCGCCAAGACTCTCTAGGTAGAGCGAGATCATGGGCGAGCTTAGGCCAATGGCGGCGAAGACGAGGGCGCCGATGATGGTGAGGACGTAGTATTGGTTCACGGCAGACCTGCGTTCAAGAGATTAGGGCGGGCGAATGCCGGCCCAAGACGGGATATGCCCGCGCGTGGCCGATTAGGTGACGCGCGTAACCGCGCCGGCGCGATACAAACGCGTGGATGTGCATCCAGAGCGACCGATCTATCCGTCTTCCGGAGCTGACAGCGTAGCCGAACCCGTGAGGGGGATGGGGCCGAGAGGATGGTCTGCATGCAGTACACCGACGTGATCCAGAAAGATTATAGACAGCTTCAGGACTTCCTCCGGCGTAAGGCCAGAAGTATCGATGCGCAGATCGGCTGCGCGGCGCGCATGGGCTAAGCGGCGTTGTTCTTGGCGGATGGTGGTGCTCATGGCTGAACTGCCCGGCCGGCGCGCCTGCTGGGCGGTTAAGTCGGCGTGGAGATAGATCAGGACGAACGGCCGGTCAAACTGCTGCCAAAGGTCCGGAATATCGCTGTGTTCTTGGCTGACTGGGCGGGCATTGTAGCCAAGCCTGCGCAACCCGGCTACGAGCGTAGACTTGCCGCTGCCGCTTATGCCCACGACCTTAATGAGGGGGAGCCGGTCATCCTGTTTGGCGGCATCCATACGTTCGTCCATGCGCGAGATGGCTCTGCTCCGGCGTTCAGATGGGAAAGCGCATCATAAGTCGCCGGGTCTGTTCAGGGGCTTGCTGACGGCAAAGTTTAACGACTATTACGGTTGCGTCATCTCGAGCGCGGCCGTGGTCGAGGCGCAAAGCTTCGGCAAGGACGGCATCGGCGAGCAGGTCCGCAGGCGCAGTTAGGTCGGGATCGTAATGCTCTAGGGCGGCTGTGAGGTCTATACGGGCGCTGGCTGGCGAACCGGCTCCCCATACCCCGTCGGTGAAGGCGAGGACGGTCAGACCTTCTTCAAGCCCGAGTTCGCTCATGGAGGGTTTGGTGTTGCGATAGATGCCGATTGCCTCGGCCGCGCTGTCGAGCCAATCGAATTCACGGCCGCGGCGGATGAGAACGGGGCAGCGTGCGTTGCGGCTGACGACGAGCGTGTTGGAGATGAGATCGATGCTGATGATTTCGAGTTCGGCGCTGACCTTGCCCCCGCGATGGGTGAGGAGGTAGTCATGCGTGGCGCGAGCGACAGCGCCATCGCGAACGCCTTCGGCCAGGAGACTTATGGCCTTTTGCACGACGAGATTGCTGATTACCTTGGCGCTGCGGCCGCTGCGTTGACCGTCGGCTACAACAACGCTGATGCCGCCATGCGGCCGTTCGATGATCTCGACGGTGTCGCCGCTTTCGCTGGCGGCGTATTTGCCGATTTTTGCGACGGCGAGTTGAACTTCTAGCGCTAGGGATGGGGCGGGCAGAGCTGTCATGCGAGTGTTGGCGGCAGAATGGAATGCACGTTCAATCAATGTCGATGCCGAGAATGTCGTTAACGGAGACGCCATAGCATTCGGCCAGGAGGCGCAGTTCGTCGAGGGTGAGGCGGCAATCCTTGAACTCCACATCGAACAAGAGTTGCTGCGATAGCCCGGTGTCGGTCTGAACCTGCGAATAGGTAAGCGCGTTGGCGGCACGTATTTGGCGGAGAAGCAAAGCGACGCGCGCCCGTGACAGCCGGCGTACCGATTCGCGGATGTCCGGCTCGGGCGAGGCAAGCGGTTCGACAACGCGTTCGGGCAATTGATCGAGGCGCAACAGCGCATCGCGCAGTTGGTTTGCGAGGAAATCGCGAGCCATTAGTCACTCCTTGCCGAAACCCAGATAGACAACAACGTCTATGCGCATTTTCGCAGAAAAGCCGGACGGGCGCAAAGGTTCGATGTGTTGGTCAGTGCGCAGGCGCGGCTCGCCTACTCGACGGAAACTTCGAGGGTGAGGGCGTTGGACCCGGCGGAGCCTTGTGAGCCTTCGCTGACGGCGCGCACGACATAGGCTTCCGTCATAGCCGATGCGTCTGCGGGTATGTGCGCGCTAAAATGAACGAGTGCGGTGTTGCCGGGGCCGACGCTGGCAATGGTCAGCTTGGAATCGGAGCAAACCCCATCCAGACGGCATAGTTGCGACTTCCATGCGCCCGCTTCGAGAATCGATATAGAGAGGTTGTCGATGGTGATGCTCGTGTTGGTGAGCAATAGGCTGATGCGGCAAGCCTCTCCGGGGTTGCAAGTTCGCTTGCGGTCGCCATCCGTGGCGAGGAGCACGCCGTATTGGTAGTCGGGCGTAGGCGTGTTCGTCGGAATGACAGGCGTCCAGGTGGCTGTAGGGATGACCTCCGGTGGGAAAGTGGGCGAAGGCGTGGGCGTTTCGGTTGGGCGAATCAGGTCAACCGTAGCCGTGTAGTACTGCGTGGCGCCATTGGGCAGGACGACGGTTAAGACGTAATCGCCGGGCTTGTCGCGCAGGCACTCCTCATGTTCACCGTGCCCATCGACGCCGATGTTCTCGTAGTAGACAGCGCTCACGTTTTCGACATGCCAGGTGACGGTGGTGCAGTCGCCGGATTCCAGGGCTGCGTCTTTGGCGGTGAAGATGACGACGGGGGTGCCTAAGGCGGGCGTCGGCGTAGCGGTAGTTGTCGGCGAAGGTTCCGGGGTGAAAGCTGGGACTACGGCTAGATCGAGCAAGGGCGTCGGCCTGCGTGTCGGAATTTCGAGTTGCATGTTGAACGGCGCGGTGGCGAGAACAATCGGCCCGTTTTGGCTGGTAGGCGGAGAGGCGGGCGCGGCGAGCGCTTCCGGCGCAGGCGTGGCAGTGACCGCAGGCGGAAAAGCCTGCGGAACTTGGCTGTTGGTTTCCGGCACAGACTGTGGAGGTGGTTGCGGAGACGGGGCCTCGCCGGTGGCGGTGACGACGAGATAAACCTGGGGCTGGGCAGGGGCCGGCGCGCCGGCGAGTGTGTCGACTGTACCGGGGGCGACGGCAAAGAGGTCGCTATTGACCATTTGCCAGCCGATGTAGGCCGCGAACAGGCCGCCGCAAAGGAGGCTCGACATAAAGATCATGGCGGCGCCAAACCACCCCCAACGCCTGCGGCTTTTGGTGCGCGACATGTAGGCGGCCTGGAGTTCCGCTTCCATTTCTTCGATATCGCGTTGCAGTGGATCTGCGCTGGCGCCAGATGAGACGCCAGCCGATGCACCTGTACCGGTATTTACAGAAGCGGAGCGGCGGGGAGCGCCTGGGCTTTGTCCGTGCGCTGCGGCGAGACGCGGGCAGTGGCGATAGCCGCTGGATAGACAGAAGGTGGCCTGGTCGGTGAGCATGACGGCGCCAGGCTCGGCACTTACGAAACAGCGGTTTTCGAGGCTTGGGTACTCGACATAGGGCGCGGGTTTACCCGTTTCATCGAGGATGCCGAGAAACGGGCAGACCGTATGCTGTGGAGTTCCCGCCGAGATAGACATAAATGTCAGCGAAGAATCCCTTCCGCGGTCGCTAGACGGGCAGCGAGTTCGAGAGCTTGGTCAGGCGTTGCGATTTCGCCGGCGGCCTGCGCCTCAATAACCTGGTCTAGCAGAGCGCCGATGTGCGGGCCGGGGCTAAGCCCCAGACGGCTCATCAATTGACGCCCGTCCACAAGCGGAGAAATCTGGCCGCCGAGCGGGTCTGCTGATGAGAACGCATAGTGCAGAAGTTCAGCTGCGTGTTGTAGATATTCGCGCCAGTCATGGGTAAGCGTAGCGTGTGCGCCCACATAATCGGCCAGAGAGAGCATCACGACGTCGAGTCCGGCGCGAAACTGGAACTGGCGGCCGCCGACATCGCGGAAGAAGCGAAAGCATGCGCGGCGGCTAATTTCAGCGCCTTTGAAGCTGTCGTGCAGATGGTGCAGCCGCATGTGGTTAGCAAGCGCCGCCTGAGCGAGCGCAATCTCATTGCGGCTGAAACGGAGATCGCTGAGACGTTGTTCGGCCAGGTTTGCACTGACGGCCTCGTGACCCAAGAAGCGAATCCGGGCTGCAGCGGGCGACTCACCGTCCGGCGTTGCCGTCGGTTCGAGTGATGCGGTGGAGGGCTTGCCGGCATCGTGAAACAGGGCGTGCCACACGAGCCAAGAGGCGC
This sequence comes from uncultured Caldilineaceae bacterium, assembly GCA_964467575.1. GTDB lineage: Bacteria > Chloroflexota > Anaerolineae > Caldilineales > Caldilineaceae > JASGTU01. Next base: position 9,647 of record CAYXRG010000065.1, read on the forward strand.
GAGGATGTCCTACGGCCACCTCTTCTGTGAAATGGCGTCGAAGGGCAAAGAGGTATGGCGCAAACGCTCCAGCCAAGGCCTCGCCGCCCGGCAAGCGGGCGTTGAGCGGGCCACCCAAGAGCCAATCGCGCAGATCGCCGGCATGGCGGACAACTTGGAGGGTGTGCTCGAATACGTCGAGGCTGTGCGGGGCTGACTGGGCGATGCCGACGGTGGCGGCGATTTCGGGCAGGACTTGTCTGAGCAACCCGAATTGGCGCAACAACCGGATGGCATCGTCAGGACGATCCGTAGCGAGCATCTTCCACAATTCGTCGCGCGCCCGTTCCGGCGAACATCGACGCAGCGTTCCGGCTAGGCGTTCAAGTTGGGATTGCGTCTGCCCTTCAATCGTCAGTCCAAGCTGTACCATGAGCCGGACGGCGCGCAGCAACCGCACGGGGTCATCTGCCAACGAAACAGCAGTGACGCGGCGGAGGATGCCGGAAGCCAGGTCATCTTGGCCGTGAGCGAAATCGAGCAGCCGCACATCGCCGGGCGACAAGACCTCCAGCGCCATTGCGTTGACAGTGAAGTCGCGTGCCATGAGGTCCTGTTCGATCAGCCCATCGCGCATGCGTGAGATGTCGCAGACAAGTGGGCCGGAGCGACTAGCCGTAAAGACAAGGCGGCCGATGTCGCGGGCGGCATCCATGACGTAGAATGCCCAGCCGAGGCGGTCCGCCAGCCGTCGCGCCACGGAGACGGCGGGTCCGTCGATCACGATGTCGAGGTCGTTCAATCCCGCACTACGCCCCAAGAGGTGGTCACGAACGGCGCCGCCTACGACGTAGACCGGCGAGACCTCGCGTAAGAGCGAGGACAGCAGGTTGGCAAAGGCAGGGTTCGACGGTTTCCATTTAATAGGCTGTGCGGTTTTCGACCCCACGTACCATTTCCTCAGGCCGGCGGTCCGGC
>CAYXRG010000065.1:10703-26103 GCA_964467575.1 uncultured Caldilineaceae bacterium
ATAGGCTGTGCGGTTTTCGACCCCACGTACCATTTCCTCAGGCCGGCGGTCCGGCCATGTATCGCGACGTGTATCCCTATAAGCAAAGACGCCCTGAATCCGAAAAGGTTGCGGCGCTGCGGCAGCCGCATTGCGGCTGCCGCGGGCGTACGCTTCGACGTGAATTATACCAGAGTCGGAACGCGACAATAACTGAGCCGGCTTCGCTCGCGTTTAGCAGGGCGATATACGCACCGGGCACGCCGGTGAAGGATCGGGATGGCCGATATAAGAGGGGGCGAACAGCTATTTGAGCCGGCGGACCTGCCGCTTCATATAGCCCATCAGCGCATGCAACCCGCGCAGACGCTGCGGCGTGATGGCTTCGTGCAAGCCGAGGAGGATGTAGACATCTTCGGGCGTGGCGATCACCTCTTCGGGCGAGGCTCCGTTGAGGCCGGCGGCAAGGATGGCGGCGTAACCGCGTACCGTGGGCGATTCTGGGGGAATATCGAAATGGAACTGGACGCGCCCGTCGACCATCTCGGTGTGCAGAAAAACAGGCGCCTGGCACTCGTGCACCTGCTCCATCGAGTCGCGCAGTTTATGTAGCCGTTGCGGAAGGTCCGACAAGTCGTTCGAGTATTCCAGGAGGTATTCGAGCCGTTCACGCGGATCGGCCATTTGGAATTCGTCAATGATCTGTTGGAGAGCGGCAGGGCAGGCGCTCTGCATTTCCGGTTGACCGTTATCTGTGGGCATGAATAATCGTCCTCAGGTCTGGAGACGTAGCGGGCTATCCCGCCACTCTACGCTACCATAGGGCGGCGCGGCGCGTCAATCCTGTTCAGTGGAGGTTGGGGCGAGAAGGGACGGGCCCGTCCCTTCTCGCCCACTCATGTGGCTACTCTGTGACTGTGAAGAGGGCGCCTGAACTGCGTCCCCAGACATCGTGGAAGTACATCATCTCTGCATAAGCGGGCAGGACGCGGTATTCGCCAGCAATACCGGCTCGGGCGTTGAAGGTGTACTGGTAGGCGCCGGCGGGCAGGAAGGTGGCGAAGAGCGCGACTTTGTCGTCACGAATATCGGTGTAGGAAGGAATCCAACGACTCCACCACCAGGCATCGCCGTCCGCCAGACCAGTATCGGTGATAGACGGCATGTCGAACTGGCCGCTCGTGGTCGCCAGCCGCGGGTCGATTGGCTCCAGGCCGGCCGGGATAGGCGCTTCAACGAGCACGTGGTGCAGGTCTGTGGGGGCGACGATGGTAACGGTGACGCTGACCACGTCGCCGACCTGGGCGGAACTGATGGGCCGGGATGGGTCGCCGTCGAGCAAGGTAAAGCTGCGGTCAACGACGATGCCGCGATCGCGGCTATCGACGGCCGTGGCGTCGAGGTAGTAGCGCAGATCGGCTGTGTAGTACATCTGGCCGAGAGCGCTCGACCGACTGAAGTTGAGGACGTTCGCCTGGTTGCGCAGCAGATCGGTCACGGCCACGCGCATTTGCACCGGATCGCCCAGGTCTTCCGGACTGACTACACCCTGACCAAGGCTTGTGTCATTAAGCGTAGCCTCCCACGTATAATCGCCTTCGAGTTCACCGCTGGCTGCCAGCCAGTCGGTGAGGGCGATGATGGCCCAGGCGTTTTCCTGGGTGGTAGACCAGCGTCCCGCTTCGCGGGTGATCATGAGCCAGCGCACAACTTGCGGCAGCAGCGGGTGGTCCGGCTTGAGGCGAGAGAACGTCGCCAATACGATGCTGGTGGTACGCGTATTGGTGTTTAGGGTCCTATAGTCGATCGATGCCTCTTGCCAGGAGGCGCCGGTCGCGCTGAGTTCGACAACGCCGGCAATGTCGTCCAGCAAGGTGCGGACCCGCGGGGCGGCAGCGCCGGACGGCTCCATGTTGGCGAGGGCCACTGCCAGCAAGGCCTTGCCGTAGATGTCCAGGCGCTCGCGTGCATCATAGAGGGTGCTGGCGCGTCCGGGGTCGCCCTGGTCCATCGCGGAGAGGACGAAGTGCATGAAGGCCATCTCGTTCAACTGCCACGAGGCTTCGACATCCGCAGGCGCTTGGAATCGGCCTTCGAGATAGGCGACGGCGTTACGGAGAGTGGTCTGGGGGACGGTGTACTGCATGGCGTCCGCCGTCGAGAGACCCCAGAGTGCGTAGGCTGAGATGAAGGGCGCACTTTCCCCGCCCGGCCAGTAGCCCCATCCGCCGTCCGGGTTCTGGCGGCTGACGAGACGTTGTACAGCAATGCCTAGCTGGAAGGCAAGCTGGTTCTCTAGGTCCGGATCAGAGATGTCAAGTTCCTGGAAGGCGCGCAGCGTCATCAGATTAGGCAGGAAGCGGCTGACCGTCTGTTCGTTGCACTCGTAGGGGTAGTGGGCCAGATAGGCCAGCCCCTCGATCAGGCCGCTCGCCAAACTCGGTTCGACGGTCATGGCAAGTTCGCCTGAATCGGTAGCGGCTGCAGGCAGGTAGATGGCCTCGGTCGCGCCTTCGGGCGGCACGCTGCCAGCGGTGGAGACCGTTTCCGGCGATTCGTAACGGTGTACCGGGATCGTCAGGCGAACAGCGTCTGCCAGCATCGCGCCATCCGGCGAGAGACCGCCTGCCTCCAGGGCTAACGTGATCTCGGAGGCGAGAGGAGAGACCTCGACAGGCCAGGTGAAGACGCTCTGCCCGCCCGGCTCCAGCGTGAAACTGACCTCGGTCGGTGCGGCGCTGACGAGTTCGGCGCCGGTCACGACGAAGCTGATGGTCCCATCCGCAATGGATTCAGGCGAGCTGTTGACGAGGGCTGCGCCAATGTAGGCGCGGTCGCCGGCTGTGAAGAATCGTGGGGCGATAGGTCTGAGCTGCAGTTCCTTCGTGGCGGTCGTGTCAGCGATGGCCTCGCCTACCTGGGTGCTGTCTGTGACCGCTTTGGCGGCTAGCCGCCATGTGGTCAGGTTGTCGGGCAATTGGACGCTGAAGCTAATTTCGCCATTCTCATCTGTGATGAAATCGGCTCGCCAGTAGGCGACATCGGCGAAGTCCTGGCGCACCTCCAGGCCGTCGCCTCCGCCTCCGCCTCCGCCTTTGGCGCCTTCGGAGAGCTGTTGGCTAACGCGGTCTTGGTTGATCACGAGGAGGACGCCGGTCGTCACGCCGAGGGGGCGTTCGTAATAGAAGGCATCAGTGATAGGCTGGTCTCCGCCGTAGGCCAGCGAGAGCACGGCTCTGTCGACGATGGCGACGCTGACTTCGGCGGCGGGCACGGCTTCACCGGCGGCGTCACGTACGGTCAGCGTGTAGGTCACGGTGCCGCCGGGGCGGACGGTCTCGGCGGACGGCTCGATGGCGATGTCCAATTCCCGTTCGTCGGCGTCGACCGGCAGTTTGACATAGCCGACGCGCATGGAAGGCGTTGGGTTGGTTTCGTCAACGCCCTTCATCAGCACAACGCCAACGTAGATGTTGGGGATGTGCCGGCTGGTGATGGGAATCTCCAACGTCTCGCTGTTGCCGGTGAGGGTGATGACCTCGGCTTCGAGAACGCCGCCGCGCTCGATGGTAACGAGCGCTTGGACCGGCGCGGTGAACGGGCTAGGCACGAGAATCGTGGCGGATTCTCCCGGCGCGTAGGTCTGTTTGTCGGCAACGAGTTCGATGCGGTCGTTGTTCTCGCGCGGCCAGGCTACAAACTCGTCATCCGCCACTGCGCTGACCCAAACAAAGGCGCTGCTGCTGGTCGGGTTGCCGGCGTCGTCTTCGCCGCGAGCGGTGATCTGGTATTGGCCGCCCTTGGGCGCCGTCCAGGCAATGATGGCCTCGCCTTGTCTGTCGGTAGTCAGCGTCGTCGAGAAGACAGGCGTACGCTCGACGCTCGTCGACCAGCGGTACGAGCCGTCGGCGGCAAGTTCGTAGACGCTGTTCCAGTGGAACTCGTAGACCGCGGCGTCGATCACGGCGCCGGGATAGGGCGTCTCATCCAACGTCACGGCGATCAGGTCGACTTCGGCAGGCTCGCCGGCGCTGGCCAGATAGGTGCGGGGCGCCAGCCCGATGTAGTATTCGGCGCGATGGACCGGCACCGAGGTGCGGCCTGAGACGAACTGGCTGCTTGGGCTCTGTATGGTGACGTCGAAGGTCCAGTTCTGGCTTTGAAGCGAACGGCTGATGTCCGCCGGCAGCTCGATGATGAACTCGCCGCTGGCGTCGGTAACGCCGGTTCCCTCTCGGATGAGGCCGAGGGTGAAGCTGCCGCTGTAGGGGTCATACTCCGCTTGATCGGGATCGAAGGGCTGGAAGCTGTAGTAGCGATCCTGGTCTGGGTCCGACCAGTTGAAGGAGTAAGGGTCGCTGATGAGGTACCAGTTGACCGGCGCTCCGGCGAGGGCGCCGCCGCTGAAATAGCGGGCCTGGACGCGAATCTGCACCGTGTCGCCCTGAAGGTATTCCTCCTTAAGCGATTCGACAGACATCTCGAATTCCGGCGTGCGATACGCGGCCACCTGGAAGCCGTACCCGGACATGTATTGCTGGATGTCGTTTTCGTCTAGACGAGATGCCTCCAGATAATAGTAGCCCGTGCGCGCTTCCGGCGAGAGATGCAACTCACCGTGAACGGTTCCGTTGGGGCCGAGGCGCACCCGTTCTTCTAGAATCGGATTGCCCATGTCGTCGCGGATGATAATGTCGATGGGCATGTCGGACGGCGGCATGCGATAATCATCGTCGACCAGTTCGCGGACGATACCTTTCCAATATACCGTGTGGCCAGGGCGATAGATGGGTCGATCGGTGTAGAAGTAACCCTGCACGGGACTGGCGCCCCAGCCGGCGCTGATGTCGAAGTTCCACGGGGCGATGCCGTCTGACCATTCGCTGGAGACGAAGGCATAGTTGTCTCCAGCGGCCTCACCGCTGATGGCGACGACGGGCGTCCACCTGCGCTCAGGCAAGAGATTAAGTCGGACCATCGCCAGGCCGGAGGCATCGGTCACGCCTTCGCCGATGAGGTCGCCTTCCTGATAGAAATGAACCGGCGTCTCTGCGACCGGTTCACCGGTTGAGATGTCGGTTAGCCAGGCGAGGCTTTCTCCCTGCTCACTCCTCTTTAGCGCCAGGTTAGCGTCGCTCAAGATGAGTACAGCCCGGCTGCGATCGTTGAAGGCGTCGGGATCGGCGGAGGGCGGCTGATCTACTTTTAACATGTACGCGCCGGCCGGCAGCACGTCGCCCGCCTCGCCGGTAATGGTGATGACTTGGCGCACGGTTACATTGAGATTTCCGGATGTGTCATACTCACGGCGCCAGATACGGTTGTCGGCCGGGTCGGGCGCCTCGTAATTGCGCCAAGCCTCCCATGCGTTGCTGCCCGTGAGCTTGAACAACTCCGTCTCGGGCAGACGATAAAGCTCTACGCCGACCGAGTCTATGTTGCGGAAGAGCATTCCGGCGCGCGGGGGTGTATCGGCGCTGAAATGGGTGAAGCGTTCCAACTCCAAGCGGGCGAATGGGGTGTAGTCGCCAGTAGTGAACGAAAAGGCGTAGTCTTCACCCAAGGTATTGCCATATAGGTCGGCTATCTCAGAGCCGACGGTGATGGTGTATGTCGTTTGCGGTTCTTTGAACCAGCTTAGGTCCACCGTATTGTCGTAGAAGGAGTAGTAGCTGTAGACGACGGTAGTGGTGAGGACCGGCGTGACCGTGATGTGTTGAAGGGCTAGGGTCTGGCTTACCGTGGTATTAAAGCGGATGGAAACATTTGTATCGGGCGAGACGCCGGCTGCGCCTTCGACCGGAAAGATACTTGCGACTGCAGGGTAGGGGGCGATTTCAAAACGGCTGGTGAATGCCTCGCGCAGCCGGCCCTTGCCGCCGGCGGGCAGCGCGTCCGTGCTGACGTCGATGGCGTAGCTCTGGCCGAACTCGAGCGTCTCGGTCGGCGTGAAGACCAGCGAGGTGAAAACGGCCTCCCAGCCGAACTCACCGTCAACTGGCGTTGAAGCATCGTCATCAATCTTGCTCAGACTGAAGGCGCGTTCGGTCGAGGTCTGGTCCATAGGCTGGCTGAAATCAACGCGTACGACGGCATCCGGGGTTACCTGGTTGCCGAGCGGGCTGGCGCCGACGACGATGGGCGAGGCCGTGGTGAAGGTGAAGACAAAAGGCTCCGCCAGTGATTCGCCGGCGATGGTCTCCACGCCGTCAACGGTGACCGTGTATTCTGTGGCGCCGGCTAGCCCGCCATCGGCGCGGAAGGCGTAGACGGATGTGTTGATCCATTGGCCTGTACCGGGCAAGGCGGGTTCGATGGTGAGCGGGTGAGGCAGTTTCGCCTGGTCATCGACACCGGTGAGGGGGACGACGGGACGGTTGAAGATGACCACGATCTGCGAGTCGGCGGAGACGTCCGCTGCACCCGACGACGGCTGGGTGGCGGTCACAGCCAGCGGGTATGCGCCAACGAGCGTGACGGATTGTGGCGCGTCGCTCTCTGTTGGGCCAGCGATCGACAGGATGTAACGCGCCCCCGGTTCGGGTGCGTCCTCCGGTGTGAAGGTCAGGGCTGCGCCGTCTACGGAGACACTGCCGGCGAGAGATGGCTCAATGCCGAACCTGTCTGCAACGTCCTCGGGCAGCGTCTGATCGAAGTTCAACTGCACGGGCTGGCCCGCCCAAGACGCGCCCTCAGGCGGGTCGCTCGCGAGCAGCGCCGGCGGCAGCGTTTGCGCGTGGACCGCTGCGGTGAGCAATTGAGGAGATGCCGGCGCTGGGTCGATGTCTGCCGCGCTGCTGCCCGACGATGACATGGATGAAGACTGCGACTCGAAGACCGTTGGAAACGCGGCGAAGCTCGCGACAACGGCGAGTAGAACCGCTGAGAACAAGAGGAAGCGAGCAAGGTTATGTGAGCGAGCCGTCATTCTAGACCTCCGTTTGCAGGCGGGATCGGAAGATGTGGAACCAGGTTGATAGGCAGTATTCGCAAGCGTAAGGAATGCAATATGTCCATGTTACATGCAAGTGACATGCGGCGGGCGGATAAGGCTCACCGCTCTTTAGGAAAATCGCAGGCGCACTTCGTGCGCAGAGTTATCATAATGCGATATGCGTCTAGATGTGAATGTTGAAGGCGCATCGTTTGGCCTTCATTGCATCGGGTGGATGCCGAAGACGGTTGCCGCTGATCGAGCCGACTTCATGTCGCAAAGCCGGCAGCTCAGGGGCCTTGCGCGAGTTGATCGGCGGGTGTTGCATAAGGTTTCACTTGGACAAACGACGTTTCTGAACGATATAGCGGGCCATCAGGCGTTTGCATTCCTTCCATCCAGAACAAATGGTCGCCTGGTTCGAGCGGCCACCAGGCGGAGAGACGCGCGATATCCTGCTGCTCAGTAAGGACGACGCCGTCCTTGACAAGGCGCAGCTCCGCCCAGAGCCCGCCGTCTGGCGCATAGCCGCTGATGCGGATGCGCTGGCTGGAGGCGGGGACGCCCGGATGCAGTCGGTAGGCAGTCTGTGATGTCGGCTCCGCCAGGCGCAAAAAGGGGTCCCGGTTGGGCTCGCCGGCGGCTGCTGCCGGTAGGGCGGTTGCGTCAGGTGCGTGATGCGCGGCTTGGCGAACGAGATCCTGCCTCGGCAACGGCGGCGGGAGAGGGATGCCCTGGCCGATCATCCAGTCCGTGTATTCGGGCGGCAGGTTCCAGAAGACGCTATTGGTGATATACTCAGATGGCGTGTCTTCGCCGGCGCGCATGCCGGTGCGTCGATCCACGGCGATGATTTGAAATAACTCATCGACCTGCTTCGGTTCGGCGCCGAGGATGAACCGCTCACGCCGAGTACTTGGGCAGGCGGGCGACGGCAACATGCCGCTGGGCGCGCAGATCTCCACATCGACGATATCATCCGGTCGTTGGAAGGGTGCGGGAGAAGCATGCGCACCGCCGTGCGCTTCGAGCATGATATCGCGCCAGATAGGGCCGGCGCCGTCGATGCCGCTGACGTCGAGCATGGGCGAGTTGTCGGCGTTACCGACCCAGACGCCGACCAATCGCTCAGTGGAATAGCCGACGGTCCAGTTGTCGCGCCAGTCGGTTGTCGTACCGGTCTTTACGGCTGCGGGGAAGGGTAGCCTGAGCACCGAACCCTCACCAAAGGCGGGGATACGGGCGATATCGTCGGCAAGAATATCTGTGATCAGGTAGGCGGCGGCAGGCGAGATGACCTGTTCGCGTGCGCCGGTTCGAGGGATGTTATATGGAGGGACGGATTGCCATGCGCCATCGACGCCGCGCTGTTGGACGTCGAGAATGGCGCGCGGGGTGTGGCGCGTCCCGTCGAGAAAAATGGCGAAAGCGTTGGTTAGTTCTAGCAGGCTGACTTCACCGCCGCCTAGGGTTAGGGCAAGCCCATACTCCTTGGTCAGACTGGCGATGCCCGCCTGTGCCGCGATGCTGCGCAAGGTCTCGACGCCGATGTAGTCGAGCGTTTTGACTGCAGGAATATTGTAGCTGTTGGCAAGCGCGGTGCGCACGCTGACCGGGCCGTGAAAACGGCGGTCGTAGTTGACAGGCTGATACGGAACTCTGCCGCCGTTATCGTCCGTGACATAGAAGGTGACGGGCAAGTCTGCCAGGATGGACGCCGGCGTGAGCGGCGACACGCCGGCTGCCGCTGCCCATTGCGGGTCGAGGGCTGCGGCGTAGGTCAGGGGCTTGATGGCGCTGCCAGGTTGGCGCAAGGCGAGCGCGGCGTTGACGTTGCCCTGGATACTTGCATCAAAGTAGTTTGGGCTGCCGATCATGGTGAGGATGTCGCCGTTGGCATCCAGCACCACAGCGGCGGCGTTGTCCACGCGGCGACCGGGATCAGTGGCTGGCGTGCACAGGCCGGGGGCGCGACAGTTCAGCAAGTCGAGGCGATAGCGCATGCGTTCCTCGGCGCGACGCTGGAGGTTCAGGTCGAGCGAGGTGTAGACGCGCAGCCCGCCGCGGCGAAGTGCATCGGGACCGAGTTCTCTGACGAGTAGATCCTGGACGTACATCACGAAGTGGGGCGCGTTGATTTGGAATAAGCTAGAGCGGAACCGCAGCGGTTCCGCCGCAATCTGCTCGTGTTCGCCGGCTGCCAGGTAGCCGGCTTCGCGCATGAGGCGCAACACCGTCAGTTGGCGTTCTTTGGCTGCATCGGGGTTGACTAGCGGGTTATAGCCAATGGGTGATTGGACCAGACCCGCAAGAAGGGCGCACTCAGCGCGACTAAGCTGGGCGGCAGGTTTGGCGAAGAACGTATGGGCGGCGGCCTCGAGGCCGATGGCGAAATTGCCGTAGTAGCTCTGGTTGATGTATAGGGCGAGTAGCTCGTCTTTGGTGTAATGCTGCTCAAGACGCCAGGCGAGATAAGCTTCGCGGATCTTGCGGCGCATGGTCTGCTCGTAGCGTTCCGATTCGTCGAAGAGGAGAATGCGCACGAGTTGTTGGGTCAACGTACTTGCGCCGCTGACGATGGCGCCGTCGGCGCGGAGGTTTTGCCAGGCGGCGCGTAGAATGGCGAGCGGATCAAAGCCGGGGTGAAGGTAGAAACGGCTGTCCTCAGTCGCCAAGGTAGCGTGAACACATGCCTCGGGAATCGCGTGCAGGCTCAGGTCGATCTGCCGCCCCGCGTTGGGGTCGATGACCTCATAAAGCAATTGGCCGTTGCGGTCGAGAATCTGCGTCGTGGGCCGAATGCCGGAAGCCGCCGCTGCGACGGACGGCAGGCCCGAGAGCAGCGTGGCGTAGACGATGATGCCCGTCGACACGAGGACGAGGAGCGTCGCCGCTAGGATGAAATGGATCGATCTGAGATGTAGGCGTGCGCTTATCATACGTACTGGCAACGATAGACCGCCGGCTGATGTTCCCATAGATTAGGGAGCGTGGGCCGGCGGTCTTGAAACGGTCCAGATTGTTGCGCAACAAGCGAGTCAGCGGGCCCGCTACCGCTCAGATTGCTGCTCCGCAATCAGTTCGGCAAGGCGGATGCAGACCGCTGTCGACTGCGCCATGTCTTGCAGGCTGATCCATTCTTGCGGACCGTGGACGTTTTGCATGCCGGTAAACAGGTTGGGGGTGGGCAGGCCCATTTCTGTTAACTGCGAACCATCGGTTCCCCCGCGAATCGACATGAAGACGGGGGTAATGCCGGCGCTGCGGATCGCCTCAACGGCAATGTCCACCGGTCGCATATCGTTTTCGAGCCAGTAGCGCATGTTACGGTATTGCGGCGTAATCGAAAGGCTGATCTGGGCGCGAGGCTCGGATTGTTGGATGGCATCGCACAGGGCGCGCAGGAAATCGCCGTGCGCTTGGAGGCCCTCCAACTCAAAATCGCGCAAGATGAGGCTCAATTCGGCCGAGGCTGTTGAGCCGCTCATTTCGTAGACGTGAATGAATCCTTGCTTGCCTTGCGTAGTTTCCGGTGTGCGGGTGTATATGGGCAGCGCGTTGATCAGATTTGCTGCAAGGTGAAGGGCATTGACCATGACGCCGAAAGCTGTGCCGGGATGAGCTGATACGCCTTGGATGGTGATTACGGCTTTATCGGCAGAGAAGGATTCGTAGGTGATGTCTCCCAGGTCTGCGCCGTCCAACGTGTAGGCGAAATCGGCGCCAAGCAGGTCGAGATCGATGTGGCGGATGCCAGAGCCAATTTCTTCGTCCGGCGTGAAGCAGATGCGGATTCGGCCATGCGGCGTATCGGGGTGCTGTAGCAGGTAGGAGGCCATTGTCATAATGACGGCGATGCCGGCCTTATCGTCGGCGCCCAGGAGCGTCGTGCCGCCGGCGGTGATTATGTCGTCACCGGTCTTTTGGGCGAGATAGGGAAACTCCGCCGGGTCGAGCGTCAGCTTGGGATTGTCGGGGTAGCGGATCACGGATCCGTCATAATTGCGGCGGACAATTGGATTGACGCCCTCGGCCGCGAAAGCCGGCGATGTGTCGGAATGGGCGAGGAAGGCGATGGTTGGCGCGTTCTCTGCGCCTGGCGACGCGGGGATGGTCGCCATCACGAAGCCTGTGTCGGTCAGGGTCACGTCGTCGGCGCCCATGTCCGCCAATTCGGCTTGCAACATGCGCAGGAGATCCCATTGGCATGGGGTGCTGGGCAGAGTGCCGGACTTCTCATCGCTAGGCGTATCGACGCGTACGTAGCGCAGGAAGCGGTCTTCAAGTTCGGGAAGAAAATCTGCGTTCATGAGCGGTCTCCCGGTCCATCGTGGATTGGTCAAGCGGCGAGCTTTCGCCTCGTTCCTTTCCATCATACTTCCCAAAGACCCGCCGGTCGAAATCGGGGGAGGGTCGTGACGGGGCGGAATTGCAATCTGCCCCAAGAGAATGGCACAATGAGCGTGCGATATGGGTAAGAGAACTGTACTGGAGGCTAGGAACCCTGTGAAAGAGAAGGCTTCCGGTCGCAAGACCGACAAACCACCGCAACGGTTGTTTATACCGGGGCCGACCGATGTGCTGCCCGACGTAATGATGGCGCAGACGGAGCCGATGATCGGCCACCGCAGCGCCGAGTTCGAGGCGTTGTTTGCGAAGGTTGAGGATCAACTGAAGACGCTGTTTTATACGGATTGCCGGGTTTATATTGTGGCCGCTACAGGTACTGGGCTACACGAGGCTGCGATACGCAACGGCGTGCGCGGCCGCGTCCTGAACTTCGTAGCCGGCGCGTTTGGCCAAAGATGGCATCAGGTGTCGCTAGGCTGCGCCAAAGAGGCCATCCGGGTCGACGTAGAGTGGAACACGGCGGTCAAGGCCGAGGGCGTGGCGCGTGCACTGAGCGAGGCACTCAAAACGGGACCGATCGACGCCATCACCGTTGTGCATAACGAGACGAGCACAGGCGTAATCAGCCCGCTGGACGAGATAGCTGAAGTTGTGCGGTCGCTCAGCCCGGAGACGCTCATCATGGTGGACGCGGTGTCGTCGTTCGCAGGGGTGCAGATCCCGTTTGACGAATGGGGCCTTGACGTGTGTCTGACTTCTTCACAGAAGGCTTTGGCGTTGCCGCCCGGACTGGCTTTTTGCGCGGTCAGCGACCGGACGCTAGAGCGTGCTGCGGGGGCGCCCGGGCGCGGGTGGTATTTCGACTTCTTGAACTTGGAGAAGTCGCTGTTGCGCAACTCGACGCCGGCGACGCCGGCCATTTCCTTGATGCGGGCGCTGAGCGTACAACTGGACCATATTTTCGAAGAGGGTTTGCCGCAGCGATATGCGCGCCATGCCCGGCTGGCCGCGGCGACGCAAGAGTGGGCGATGACGCGAGGGTTTGAACTGGCTGCGGAAGAAGGTTTCCGCTCGCCGACCGTGACGAATGTGGCCAACACGCTCGGCATTGATGTGAAAGACCTCAATGCGCATTTGGCGAGGAGCGAAATGGCCATATCGAACGGTTATGGTCCCTATCGCGATAAGGCGTTCCGGATTGCCCACATGGGCGAGACGGATGACAGCGATTTGATCCGGTTGTTCGACGCCATCGACGAATACCTGGCCAGCAAGTCCCTTGCCGGCTAGGTGCGCCGGTCAAAGGGAAGAAACGACAAAGCCACCAATAGGAGAGAGCTTCGCGATGAAGGCAACACGCAACCCCATCGACCTGCGTAGCGATACCGTGACAAGACCGACCGAAGCGATGCGTCAGGCGATGTTGGCGGCCGAGGTAGGCGATGACGTCTACGGGGAGGATCCGACAGTCAACCGGCTGGAATCGTTAGCAGCGGAGATGCTGGGGAAGGAGGCGGCGGTTTTCGTCGCCAGCGGCACGATGGGCAATCTAGTATCGGTGCTGAGCCATTGCCAGCGCGGGGACGAGATGATCTTGGGGGACGGCGCCCACATCTTTTTGTATGAGCAGGGCGGTGCGGCCGCGCTGGGCGGCGTCCAGCCGCGTACGCTGCGCAATCAGCCGGACGGGACGTTGGATCTGGGCGATATTGCGGCGAGCATTCGCGGGGAGAATGAGCATTTTCCGATCACGCGACTTGTGTGCGTGGAAAACACGCACAACCGCTGTGGCGGACGTCCGCTTTCCGTAGAATATATGGACGCGGTGGGCGAGTTGGCGCACGACCGCGGCCTGAAGTTGCATGTAGATGGGGCGCGGTTGTGGAATGCGGCGGTGGCATTGGACGTATCACCGGGGCGACTGGTGCGCTCGGCGGACAGCGTGACGGTCTGTCTGAGCAAAGGTCTGGCGGCGCCGGTCGGATCGGTGGTGGCAGGGAGCCGCGAGTTCATTCGCAAGGCGCGCCGCAACCGTAAGGTCGTGGGCGGCGGGATGCGGCAGGCCGGCTTTATCGCCGCGGCCGGCATTGTGGCCCTTCATGAAATGGTCGAGCGACTGGCGGACGACCACGCCAATGCCAAACGGTTGGCGCAGGGACTGGCGGCGATCGACGGCATCGATGTGAACCCCGATGGTGTATCGACGAACATGGTCTATTTCAGCGTGGCGCGTGAGGGTATGAAGGCAGCGGACCTATCCGCCGCGCTGAAGGGCCGTAACGTGCTGGTTAGCCCGACGAGCGAGCGCACGCTGCGGGCTGTAATTCACTATGAAGTATCTAGCGGTGACGTGGACGAGGCGATTGAGGCTGTGAGCGCGGTCATGGCGCAAGGCTAACGTGGCTCGACGCTGACATGATACGTGAAACGGGCTGCCGCGGGCGTCTTTACGCTAGAGCGGCAGCCCGTTTTGCATCTGTAGCATTCGACGTTAGCCGGCGGTAGTTCAACGCTTGCGCAACACGCGCGGCTGCACCAACAACTGGAGCACGCCAGCCCCCCAACGGATCTGATCCCAGCGCATGATCTCGACATGGATGTGGGCCATTCCGGCCGTGGTCAGGCGGCACTCCAGGCTGCCGGGCGCGCCCGAACAGAGTCCGGCGACGAGCGATTCGAGGCTGGGGTTATGGCCGACGAGAAGGGCGTGCTCTTGTTCAGGGGGAATGGACCTAAGCAATGTGAGCAGTAAACCGGCATCTGCTTCGTATATCTGTTCGTCATAGATGACCGGAGCGATGCCGGAGAAGTGCTTGGCGACGATTTTGGCAGTCTGTTCCGCGCGCAATGCCGGCGAACTAAGAACCCAGTCGACAAGCGGATCGAGTTGGGTAAGGAAGGTTGCGATGAGGGCTGCATCCTTTTCCCCGCGTTTTGTCAACGGCCGCACCGAATCACCGGGATAGTTCTCCGGCGGTTCGGCTTTGGCGTGGCGCAGGATGGTCAGCTTTTTCATCGCGGCGATTCGTCAAATATTGGCCTTAGCAGGTAATGCGGACGAGAAGCTGCGCTAGAACATCAGCAACCCGCTTAGGATAGTTTCCACTCGATCAGTGCGCCGGCCACCCAGGTGGGAGGCGGCGCTTGGTACATGTCGGTCGAGTCCGTGTAGGCTAGATCCAGAATAGCGCCGGTCATCGGGCCGCGCAGGTAGCGGAAGACCTGACCGGCATCGCGGGCGTCGCTCTTGGCCCGTATGCAATGCTGATTGTACCCCCAATAGTCGCCCGCCGAAAGAATATCGATCCCTTCTTGGATCATGGCTCGGGCTGCGTCCAACCCACCTTCCAGCGGATATAGCGCCTCTTCGGGAGGCGTGTTGTAGCCGATGCCGTGGTGGAAGGGATCAGCGGTCGAGACGATGACCGCATCTTCAGCCAGTTTTGCCAATTCGTCAATGCCGGGGAGGATTTCGGGCTTGCCGCCGGCGAGATAGGGATAGCGCTCGATCACTTCGGGACCGCGAATACCGCGGCGAGCGGTTTCGGCCGCCCAAAGGTAGCGGAAGCTGTAGAGCGCGTGGTCATTACGCCACTCTTGCCGCGGGCCTTCGATGCCGGTTCCCTGAATACCCCAAAGCGATTCTTTGCTGACATCCCCGCCCTGCGCCACGCGTACGCGCGCATCTTCCATTTCCTGTGTGAAGGCGTGCAGCACGCTGATTACGATCACGCGGTCGGCGCAACTGTCTAGACATGCATGGACTGCTGCAGCGATCTGGTGTCCGCAGTCGGCAACGCCGGCATGCGGGAAGACGATGACGCCGCCCGCCTTGAGCGTATCAGAGAGGTCCCAACGGCGGGCTTCATCGAGCAGGCGATGGGCGCCTTCCGTACCCAGTTCAGCATGTTCCTTGGCGTACAGGTCGTGGATAGTTTTGCGAAGCGACTCTCGGTCAAGCTTCATGATCGGTTGATCCTTGCTATATTGCCGGCGTAGGGGCAAGGCGTAGCGCCGGTGTGCATGGCGAAAAAATGCCAAGGCCAAAGTATAACACAGCGCGCGCGAGAGACCTAGTTCGGCTGACGACCGATCAGAGACGTGCAAGCGAGACTATAGAGGGCTCCGCCAGTTTGA
>CAYXRG010000066.1:0-25248 GCA_964467575.1 uncultured Caldilineaceae bacterium
GCAGGATCGCCTCGGGACCGGTCTGGCCCACGTTCGCCACGCCGTCCGACAGCAGAATCACGCGGTTAATGCGCTCGGCGTCGTAGGCGACCTCGGCCTGGGCATAGCCAAGGAGCAGCCCGGCTTCGGCGTTGGTCGCGCCTTCGGGTTTCAACGCGTAGATGGCGGAGAGGATGCGATCCTTCTCATCGCCGCGGGTCGGCGGCAGCACAGCCCGCGCATCGCTGCCATAGACGACGATGGCGACCGAGTCCGTGGGCCGCAGTTCCTCGACGAGCAGCGTCAACGCACGCTTGACCAGCGTCAGCCGGTCCTCACGGTCCATCGAGCCGGACACGTCGATCACGAAGGTCAGCGCCACGTCCATTCGCTCCTCCGGCGGAATAGCGTAGCCCTGGATGCCGATGCGCACTATCTCATAGCGGTCCGTCTGGCCAAAGGGCGAGGGCGATCCTTCCAGGTGGACGGCGAAGGTCTGGCCTTCGTCGGGCAGCGGATAGTTGTAGTCGAAGTAATTGACGAACTCCTCGACGCGAATGGCGTCTTTGGGCGGCAGGATGCCGTCCTGCACATAGCGCCGCGCCACCGTATACGAGCCGGTATCCACATCCATGGCGAAGGTAGAGAGACGGTCGTCCTCGGTGTCGATGAACGGATTCACGCCGTAGTTCTCGAAGAACATCGTGTCCGGCGTAGCGACCGGCGTAGGAGCCATCGTGCCCGCCGCCAGGTCCGCGGGCGCCTCTGCCGGCAAGGGCATTGACTCGAGTGCAACGCCGCCCGACGTTGGCGGCAAGGGCGCGTTCCCAGGCGGCGGCGACGCGCAAGCCAGCGCCGGTATCACAATCAGCGCGGCGATCACGATCACAGGAATCCAATACTCCCGTTTCACTGCAGGCTCCTTTCGCTTGTGGTTGGTTTGGGGTGGCATCGCCGGCGCAGAGGCCGCATCGCGGCTTGGATGGGCGGCGCCCTCGTTTCTATGACGTTCGCCCTGCCGCCGTTGTTCCTAACGTTGTTCCTGTGTATATTATGATAGAACACGCGCAAACGACAGCTTCCGAGTGGCGGCAAGCCCGCCGGAAGTCGACACGGAAGCCCGGCGCGCATTGCCGTCTACGTCGGGAAACGATCTATTCGCTTCAATTAAGACAGATTCCCGCCAAAGGGAAAGGAGAAATCGGTGCGCTTACTGCTTCGCGTCATCATCAATGCGGTCGCCCTCTGGATCACCGCGCGGCTGGTCGGCGGCGTTTCGGTCACAGAGGACTTCTGGGGGCTCTTGCTCGTGGCGCTCGTCTTCGGCCTGGTCAACGCCTTCATCCGCCCCATCGTCAAGGTTCTTACCTTCCCCCTCACCATCCTCACGCTGGGTTTGTTCACCTTCGTGGTCAACGCGCTCATGCTCATGCTGGTCGCCTGGCTCAACGTCGGCTTGAGCATCGAAGGCGGCTTCTTCACAGCCCTGATCGGCAGCATCGTCATCAGCATCGTCAGCATGATTCTCAGCTCGGTGCTGGGAGATAAGTAGGACGCCAACAAAATAGGGGAATGGCGGCAAACCATTCCCCTGCTAACTCTCCCTGATAACATTGTCTGCTCAATTCACAGACCGGGCTGCGGCGGCGCAGTAGACTACGCCAGTTTCGCAATCACCCGCTGAAGCTTGGCATTGGCCTCCACAGCCACGGCGTGCAGCTCGGCATCGTCCGACATGCTCGCCATCAGCATCGGGTCCATGATGCTGACCGTGGTCGTGCCGTCCTCGTTGTCATACACAATCGCGTTGCAGGGCAACAGCAGTCCCAGTTGCGGCTCCGTCTGCAGCGCGCGATGGGCCAATGCAGGGTTGCACGCCCCCAAGATGACATAGGGGCGAAAATCAACGTCGGTCTTCTTCTTCAAGGTGGCTTTGACGTCGACCTCCGTCAGAATGCCGAAGCCTTCTTCTTTCAACGCCGCGGTGACCGCCTCGATCGCCTCGGCGTATGCCAGGCTCACGGTGCGGCTCAACCCCAAGTGCTGCATGTCCATCCTTTTCCCCCGTTGCATCCATGTGGCCTCAAGAGAGGCTGCGGTCATGATCAGACTAGCGGAAGACAAGGTTAGCAGATGGACGCGCAAACTATCCGTCAGTCCGCATCCTATTGGCCGCGAGATTCTATGGAAGCCACAGTCGTGCGTTCGGATATGCGGGCGGTCGACGGTTTGCCGCGCATTTGCCGGCCTATTACGGCCAACGCGCGGCGCAGCGGCGGAATCCTCGCCAACAACAGCACAGCCAAGATCGAAGCGTAGATCGCCGGCTGCCCCACGGTGAGTTTGGCGACCCACACATAGTGCAGCGCGGCCAGCACCCCGGCCGCGTACGCCAGGCGATGCAGTTGTTTCCAGCGGCGGCCCAAGCGCTTCATCCAGCCTTTCGTCGACGTCAGCGCCAGCGGCAGCAGCGCCAACACCGCCGCCGCCCCGGCTAGGATATAGGGCTTGCGCTGCAGGCCATCCTTGAGGATGAAATCCAGGTTAAAGGCATAGTCCAGCCCGACGAACACCAGCAGATGCAGCACGGCATAGGCGAAAGCCCACAACCCCAGCGACTTGCGCACCGTCGCCAAAGGACGGAAGCCGGTCAGCGTCACGAGCGGCGTCACCGCCAACGACAGCAGCAACAGGATGATGGCGGATTGGCCGGTGCGCACCGTGAGCGAGTCGATGGGATCGATCAGGTTGCCCTGCGCGAAGTCCCAAGCCGCCCACAATAGGGGCAGCGGCGCCGCCGCATTGACCGCCAGCCACAACCCGCGTTGATTGATCGCCTGCCGCATCGTCGTCATTACCGTCGTCTTAACCGCCTTCTTACTCGCCACTAGTAATACAGGCTCAGGTCCATGCCTTCGTACAGGTGCGCCACCTCATCTTCGTATCCGTTAAACATGAGGGTCTCGCGCCGCTGGTTCTCGCCGATGCGCCGTTCCGTCGCCTGCGACCAGCGCGGGTGATCCACCTCCGGGTTGACGTTGGCATAGAAGCCGTATTCGTATGCCGCCGCCGCCATCCACGCCGACACGGGCTCTTCTTCCACCAGTTCAATGTCTACGATGCTCTTGATGCTCTTGAAGCCGTACTTCCACGGCACAACCAGGCGGATCGGCGCGCCGTTGGAGACGGTCAGCGGCTTGCCGTACATGCCGGTTGCGAAGATCGCCAGCGGGTTCATGGCCTCGTCGAGGCGCAGCCCCTCGACGTAGGGCCAGTTCAAGGTAGATCGCTGCTGTCCGGGCATCGCCTCCGGGCGGTAAACCGTGGTGAACTTGACATACTTGGCCTCTGCTGTGGGTTTAACCTCTTCCAGCAGCGCGGCGATGGGGAAGCCCACCCACGGGATCACCATCGACCAGGCCTCGACGCAGCGCAGCCGGTAGATGCGCTCCTCTTGGGTGAAACGCGTGAGGATGTCGTCGATGGAGTAGGTCGTCGGGTTCTCGACCAGGCCGCCTACCTTCACCTCCCACGGACGCGTGGCGAAGTTCTGCGACAGCTTCGCCACCGCCTCCTTGTCCATCGAGAACTCGTAGTAGTTGTTATACCCGGCAATGACGTCGTACTCGTTGAGCGAGTCGCCCAGTTCATCGGTCAGCGCCGAGGCTGTCGGTTCCGCGTTTGCCAGCGCTTCCGGCAGTTCGATCGCCGGAGCGGCGGGCGCCGCCTGGATGCCGCCGGCTTGCTGCACGCCGGGTACGGCGCAAGCAGCCAATGCCAGCGCGCCCGCAGCCGACCCGATCCCCACCATGAACTTGCGCCGGTTCAGATAGATGTGTTCCGGCGTGATCTCATCACGCGACAGTTTGACCATGACAACCGTCCTTTCCCCATCAGGCTCCAACGGCCGCTTCGCCACACCGGCGACCTGCCGCAAGTGCGCCTACCCTAGCGGAAAAATGTGAAGCAAAGCTTAAGCGAACTTCACAAGCGCATGAGAACATTCGCACCCGTCCTCCGCCCGTTTCCGCATTTTGGGAAATTATGGTCCAATCCGAACGGCCAAACTGTGAGCGATTGTACGAGTTTCAACCCGATTTCACGATTTTGCCGGATTTGACGCCGAGATCAGTCGCATGTTCGCTACCTTGCATCCCGCTGTAGTCCATTTTCCCATCGCCCTGCTGCTGCTGGGCAGCGTCTGCGCGCTGCTCTATCTCTTTGGCCCGCGGCGAGCCGAGCTGCTGGTCTTGACCTGGGTTCCATTGTTCTTGGGCTGGCTGGCGACTGGCGCGGCAATTCTGACCGGTCTGCTGGCGCAGAGCGGCCTGCCGCCCGATCCCCCCTATCGCGCCGTCCTCAACCAACACATCGGCAGCGGCATGGCGCTGGCGGTGGTCTATGCCGTCTTGCTCTATCGCGCCTATTTACAGCGGGCGCGCGCCGCTTCTCGCAGAACGCACAGAAAGGCAAGCCGCGCGCCGGGACCGCCCGAACTGCTTGACGACCCGCGGGCGCGGCTCTGGGTAACGCTTCTCTTAGCGGCGGGAATGCTGCTTGTCATTGCCAGCGGCTGGAACGGCGGCCAACTCGTCTACGAGTGGGGCGTCAACGTCCGCTAGCCGCTATTCTGCCAGCATCACCGCCGCCATGTTGCGCACAAGCTGCTTGTCATAGTCATCGGACAGCCAGGTAAGCGACATGCCCAGAATCATGAGGTGTGCGCCGGTCGCCTCCGGCTCATTCTCATCCGTCACCACGAAGAGGAGGGGCGCCCCCGCGCTGCCGCTGTCGGGGCCGCGCCGCAGCGCGACGCGCGCATCGGCATTATCCGGGCTGATCTCCAGCGGGGTCACAGGCGGCAGGCCGTTGCGCAACAGGAAAGGTTCCGACGGCAGACCACGCACCAGTTCGGGCAGATCGTCGTCCACCCTCACATCTGCAATCACGGCCGGGTCTTCGGTGCTCATGCCGAAGAAGGGGCGCCGGCTGCTGATGGTCAGGTTGCCGCCGCTGTTGATGTACGTTAACAGGGCGTCCAGGTCAGCCAGCCCCGGCCCGCCGGACTCGTAGCCGCCGCTGCTCCAGATCACCCATTCGTAGGGCTGCAAGTCTTCGCCTGCCGGTACGCCATCCCCCGCTGTCGTCCACAGCGCGGGGCTGATGCCCGCCTGAATCAGCGCCTGTAGATAGACATCCGCCTCGCTGATCTCGTCGGGCGACGTCACATCGTTGTCGTCTACCACGAGAACGCGCGCGGCCTTGGCGCCGTTCGGCGCGGGCGAAGGCGTAACCGGCGCAGGCGCCGTCTCGGACGCCGCAGGAGCAGGCGTCACCGTGCCGTCTTGGACGGCCGCCGGCGACATCTCACCGGTCGGGCCGGAGCAGACAGCCAAGTCCGCGCTCGTCACGCAGCCGCCATACTGTCCATTCAGCAGCCGGTCTACGCCGGAGCGAATGCCGTCATTGCTGCTGCCCAGCACGATCACCAGGCGATGCCCGGATGCCAACTGGCGCTGGGCGATCAAGACCGTATCGTTTGCGGCCAAACGCAACCCGTCGGCCGTTTCCAAATAGATCTCGGGCCGAGGCGTGCTCGTCGGCGACGGCGTAGCGGTCGGCGACGGCGTCTGCGGCGACGGCGTGGACGTAGCGGCGGGGGTGAGCAGCGCCTCAGGCGTATCCGTCAGCGCATCCTGGCTTCCGGGCTGGATAAACTGGCCGCGCGGCGAGGCCGGCGTCGACCAGCGGGCCGAGCCCGTATCCGCTTCGCTATCTGCGCCGGCAGGCTCTGCGGTCGCCGTCGCCGAGGGCGGTATGGGCGTCGCCGTCGCCGCGGTCTGATCCGGCTCTCCCGGCTTCCTTTCCGGTGTTGGCGCCGGTTCGACCGTCACCAGCGCAAAACCGAAATCGGCTAATAGCGTCGTCGCCTCTTCCGCCATAGCGAAATCCGCCAGCACGATCAAGTCTTCGTTCGGCGCATTGTCCCCGCCCGCCAGCGTCGCCGTCAGCAGCGCAGTCCCGCCGAGCGACAGGGTGCGTCCTGTGGCCTCCAAGCTCTGTTGCAGGCGCGAGCCTTCGAGCAAGATGGGCGCGTCCACAGCCGCGGCATTGGCAAAGACCAGCGTCACATGCTTGCCCAAATAGGCGGGGAAGTCCGTGACGGAATTGGTCCGTTCGCCCGAAACCAGAAAATCGGCCACAAATTCGGTAATGAACGCGTTGTCGTGTCGTTCGACAAAGGGCGCGGTCATCACGTCGATGTCGCTCATCGCCAAGACGCCGCCCAACGTGCCGCGCGAGGCCAGACCGCCCAACGCGACCGTCGTCAGGCCGGTAGTCCCCTCGCGCAGTGCGGAAAGCGTCGTGTGCGCCGTACGGATCTGCGACGTGACTTCTCCGGAGATGCTGCGCGCGCCGTAGAACGCTATGCGCCTGCCCGTCAACTCAGCCGCCTGGTCTTCGAACTGGGTCTGGTATACGTAGACGTGATTGCCGTCGTTCTCAACCGTGTCGTAGAGGTAATCGTCGGCAAAGACAATGCCGAACGGTTCGGCCAGATTGTTGATGTCCTGCGCCAGGTCGCCCACCACGTTGGGGTCGCTAATCAGGAGCAGACGACCCCCGTCGGCCACAAAGCGCTCGACCAAGGCAATTTCGGCCTTTGACCACAGGAAAAAGGGGCTGGACGCCACGAGCGCGCTGGCGTCGCGCAGCAGGGGCGCCAGTTCCTCGGACTGATCGGGATAGGCCAGGAAATTGGTCACGGTCATGGGGTCAATATCGCTCATCCAGAAGCGCAGCCCCACGCCGCGCCGGGCCAGCGCCGCGGCAAGCGGCTCGAACTGGTTACGGCTCACGCGGTTGCCGTGGGCCATGTCCACGATGACAGGGCCGGGGCGAAGCTCCTGTTGGGCCTGAGAGGGGCGCGGCGTCTGCACCAGGGGCGTGACCGTAGGCTGCGGCGTTGCCGCCACGCTGAAGCTCGGCGCTTCGCCGGGAACATATGGCCGGCGGTGGTAGCCCCAAAACGCAGCACGCACGAACAAAGGCAGCAACAGCAAGACAAGCCCGGCTGCCAAAACCAGGCCGCGCCGGATGGTCAGGTTGCTCAAGGTTGTTCTCCCGTGGGGGTAGGCGTCGCCACGGCTGCAAACGCGCCGGCGCGCGCCGGGTCGGGTACGCTATCCAGCGAAGCCGGCGCGATCTCGCGCAGTCGCAACAGATGGCGTTCTACGTCTGTACTGTCGTGCAGGCCGGGCAGCGGGATGCGGCTGTCCAGCAAAAAGACGGCATCGGGCGGCGCTGTCTCGACCATCGCCCTCACAGCCTCCCTGTAGTCCCTCTGCAGGGGGGCGTCCTTAGCCGACAGATAATCCAGCAGATTGACGATATCATACCGGAGCAGACCGGCCAGATCAGCGGCCCCGGCGATGCCGTCGCTGCGCCCGCCCTCATAATCCACCAAGCCGAGCGCCACCGCCTCGCTGCCCAGGTAGATGCGCGCCTCCGCCACCGTCTGAGCATCGATCTTGAGCGGATTGTCCGCCGCGTGCTGGCGCTGGTAGACCACGTTGCTAACGAAAGCCTCCTTCACGCGGTCGATCTGGAGTACGCGGTCGAAGCGACTGCCGCCGCTAAGTTTGAACGGCCCGCTGCTCATCTCCTCAGCGGGCAGCGTCGGGTCGTCCGGCCGTGGGCCGCGCGTACCCACATTGCCTACATACGAGCTGGCCGGCGCGTAGATGCGGTTGGCGGCCGCGGCCATGTAGTAACCGCCGCTCACCGCCATCCCGTCGATCACCACGACCAACGGCTTTTCGGCGCGCAGCTTCAGCATGGTGTAGTAGATGCTCTCGCTGCTCGTCGCCAGCCCGCCGGGGCTTGCCAACTCCAACACCACCGCGGCCACGCGATCGTCGCGCCGCGCCTCCTCCAGCACGCTGATCAGTTGGTCCGCCGTGTCCAGGTCAATCGCCGCGGCGAAACGCACCACGCCGATCACCGGCTTGGGCAGGAGCCACGGCCCCACGGCCAGGCCGATGATCAGGCAGATTGCCAGAAACCCGGCCCATATCATGTATTCCCAGGATTTCGACTGCATAATGCTCCT
Source organism: uncultured Caldilineaceae bacterium (assembly GCA_964467575.1). GTDB lineage: Bacteria > Chloroflexota > Anaerolineae > Caldilineales > Caldilineaceae > JASGTU01. Next base: position 8,093 of record CAYXRG010000066.1, read on the forward strand.
TGACTGCGCCGCCCGCCATCCAAACGCAAAAAGATGGCCGGGAACGGGCGCGCTGCGAACCGTTTGCATCGCAGTGTTCGCGCCAAGCGTAAGGCATTGTCTATGTAGTACAGACGTTCGGACGCCGCGTTCGGTACGCTCAACGCCCGGCAAAGCCGATCAAAAAAACCGATGAGGCCAGCCCGCAGCAGGGGAGAACCCGCCTTTGCGCCGCTGTCCTCATCGGCCTCACCGGCCTCATCGGTTGCGCTTCAAACGCAGCCCGCAACCGTCGCCATCTCTCTCAATGGCTGCGGATAGACCCGCTAGCCTGCCAGGAAGGCGTCGATGGCCTCCTTGCTGATGCGAACCTGCGCCCCGATCTGGCGCGCCTTGAGTTCGCCGCTCTCGATGAGCGCTTCCACGTCCGCCGTCGAGACCTTGAGATAGGCCGCCGCTTCCTCCAGCGTCATCACCGACGGCACGCCGGCCGCGGGTTGCGGCGTCTGCTGCGGCGCGGACTGCTGCGCCGCTTGGCCGCTCGCCATGGCGTTGCTGATCATGCCCGCCATGCCCATGCCCATGCCCAGCCCGGCGCCGAGGCCGATGCCTTCGCTTGCGCCGCCGCCGCCGCCGGCCGTAGCCGCATCACCCATCGCCTGCGCCGCCTTGAACTTCATATAGGCGTCCATATTGCCGATGGCGCCCATAGCGGCCCGCTCGTCGATGGCCTTGGCCGTCTCCTCAGTCGGGTTGATGGAGATCACCATGAACTGCTTCAGGGCAATGCCCATGGCGAGGAAGTCATCCTGCACCCTGGCGCGCATGCCCGCGCCGATCTCATCATAGAGCTGCGGCAGGTCGAAGATGCTCTTCATGTTCTCGCCGAGCACATCCGTCATGCGGCTGATGATAACGCCGCGCAGATAGTCCTCTATCTGGGCCGTCGTATAGATGCCCTGCGTGCCCACAATCTGGTCGACGAAGCGCTTGGGGTCCGCCATCTGCATGGTGTACTGGCCGAAGGCGCGCAGGCGCACCAACCCCAGGTCGGTATCGCGCAGGCTGATCGGCTGCGGCGTGCCCCACTTCAGGTCGGTGTACTCGCGCATGTTGACGAAGTACACTTCCGCCGTGAAGATGTTGTTGCCCCCCGTCACCAATCGCAACATGCCGGACAGAATGGGCAGGTTGGCCGTGGTGATGGTGTGGCGCCCCGGGTCGAACAAATCCAGCGACTTCCCGTCGCGATAGAAGACCGCGCGCTGGCTCTCACGCACGATCACCTGGCTGCCCAGCCGGAAATCGCCGGAGCCGAACTCGGGAACGCGCACCACCATATCATTAGGGCCCTGACTCGGCGCCTCTACGACATCAATAATCCTCGCCATATTGCTCTCTCTTTCTCAGCTGCGGCTGCTTTTAGTTGACAACAAATGTGGCGTCGCCAGAGCGACACGCTGTCCACTCACTCGGCACGAGCGGGGTCAATCATATCCGCACGGCCAATGCCGCGCAAGAATTGCGGATCGGACCAGTCCCACACCCGTTCAGGCGCTTGATCGACGCCTCCCACTGTCTCGGTAGCTCGGTTCCAAAGCCAGGTCTCAGCCTGTGTCGCTCCTCGGTAGTGCATAAAGATACTGATCGCAACCAAGAGGACGGCTGCGAATGCCGATGCTGCAGCACCGAAGGTTTGCGGTAAAGTCATCTCTTCAAGCACTGCGATAAGGAAATACATCATGAACGGGATCATATCGGTAAATAGCCGCGGACCATACGAGGTGCCCCCCCACCACATGGCCCAAGTAGAAATCGTAAGCCAATGAAGCAGTATTGCCGTCGCCAAGATCGCATCCAGTGCGCCAAACCTACCCTGCCTAACCTTCAGCGCCGCGCCCACAACGGCCAAGAAAAACACCGGGGAATATACCAAAAGCCCGCGAGACGGACTGAACAGTGTGCCTAGCATGGCTGATCCAACATCGACGTTGCCAGCGATCCCGTCGGGCCAGTAGTAGGGTGGAAGAACACGTCCGTAGACCGCTAGGTTGTAGGCGAGAAACGGCAGCCCAGCCAAGGTTGCCCACATGACAAAGTGGAGAAAGCGCGGTCTGTGACAGACGAACACGTAGACTACAAACAGCCCTATCGAAATCAAGTTCGCCGGTCGGACGATATACGCACATACCAATAAAGGCCCCAGCAACTGGATCATCCAGGACCTATTGTTCGCTGTCAAGACGATCAAAAGTGCAAGGGACAACAGTAACATCGACGGCCCGTGCTGCCACAGACCACGACTAGCTGTAGACCAGGCAGATGTGGCAAACGCAAATACAAATGCCAGTGTAACCGCCTTCCAATCGCCGAGAGTGAACCGGCCGATGAGGTACACAACAACTGCGGTCAGCGCGACAATTACTGAGGCTATCGCCAACTCAAGACTGAGCGTCAGGATGGTAACCGGCCCAGCTTTCATGTTTTCGTACAGATCTATCCCAAACACCGTCCCAGCGAGACTATCGGCAAAATACACGAGAGGCGTGATCAATAACGACGTGCCAATCGGATATCGAGTGTGGAGATGGCCGTCAAGATATGCGACTCGATAGTCGTCCGTTGCTATTACGTGGCCGTATTCGTCCATATTCAGGTCGCCGGCGCGAACAAGACTCATTGTCAGGTAAAGAGTCCAGCGCGAATCGGCACTCTGAATAACGCCGCGATCCGCAAGGTATACGCCCAGAACGATTAGGAATATGGATAGACTAACTCCCAGAAATCGATACCATTTTGTGGGCGGAGGCAACGAGCCTGACATCGAGGACCTAACTGGCGCCATCGTGCAAAGTTGCCTTTCCAGATCGACCGTTCTCAATGTCAGGCTCTATAGCGTCATAGCGTGGAGTCCACATCGGGCAGGTTGGCGACGTCCATCAGCAGGTCGGGCGAGACAATCGCCTCGGCGCGCCGGCCTACCAGGCTGTTGAGGTCGTTGAGTCGCTTCGCCAGGTCTTCGATGGCCTGGGCGATGTCGCCCTGCTTCTCGACGGCGGCTCCAATCGCTTGGATGCCGCTCTCCACCTCTGCTGTGCGCTCGGCCAGGGCCACGTCGAAGCGATGCAGCGCGTTCAACTGCTCGGCCTGGATCTTGACGGCATCGAAGAGGCCGGCGTAGCCGTAGCTCGCCGTCTTGATGCGGTCGATCAGGATCTGCAGTTTCTGCACGGCGCTGTCCATCTCGTCCAGCAAGGACAGCCCGCCGCTCTTCATCAACTTAGTCTGCAACTCGAACAGCGCGTGCTTTTGCTCTTCCAGATTGGCGGCGATCATCGTGCGCAGTCGCTTATCCGCGTCGCGACGCAGCTCCTTGTCCACATATCCCTTGATGCCGGGCAGCCCCTTCAACAGCCGCTCGATTGCGCTCATGTTGTCCTGGGCGGCGTTCACAAATTGATCGCTCATGCGTTTTCTCCTGTCTGAGACTCTTGCGGGCGGCCCTCTGGGGAGGCCGGCGTCACAGCCGGTGTTGCGGCTGATGCAGCCGGCGTTTCGGTCGACGTTTCGGTCGATGTCGCGGCCGCCGCGCGTTTGGTCAAGAATACCTCACTGCCACAGTAGGGACAAACGATCAGTCCCTTTCCGGCAAATTGCAAATCGCCGCCGCAGTTGGGGCATTTGCGCCCTTCGGTCAACTGCTGGCTTTCTACGCTATAGAGCACGCCCTTATCCCAGTTGATGGCGCCGCTGAACAACTGCTTGCCCACCAGGTTGCGGATCATGCCCTCCACGTCCTCGCGCGGCGCGCCCAGCCCGGCCACCAGTTCGCCCATGGTCACCTGGCCCTGCGTCAGCACCATATTGAGGATTTTCTTCTCCTGCGCCACCTGGGCGTACTGCACCTTTTCCACCGTACCTTTACGGAAGACATAGGCGCCCACGCCGAAGATCGGCGCCAACACGATCAGCGCCAAGAACATGCCCAACACCATCCCTGCCGATGTGGTTTCCTCCGCGCTCATCGCGGTCAGCGCCCACGCAGCGAAAGCCGCCAGCAGCAACGCGCTGCCGATCATCAACACCAGTCCGACAATTCGTCCGCCGCCAATCATAGATGCCCTTTCCCATCAGTGCTATCACTAGACGAAATCCTGGCTTAGCGGAAGCCGCCGCCACCGCCTCCGCCACCGCCTCCGCCTCCTCCGCCGCCGCCGGAGAAGCCGCCTCCACCGCCGCTCCAGCCGCCGCCCGACGACGAACTGGCGGGCCGGCTCGTCAACGTGCTGCTCGCCGACGACAACATGGCCCCCAGCCCCGCGCTCATGGCGGTGAGGCTGCCGCCCATGCCGCGGCTCATGCCGCTCAACCCGCCGCCAACACTTCCGCCGCCGCCGACAGGCGCCAAGGAGCCGCCGCCCATGCTGACCGGCCGCGGGGCGCCCGGCGTGTCGTAGTACCACGGGCGATTGGTCCCATAAGCGGTAGGCGTCGGGAAATACCAGCCGGGCGCGGGCGCATCCACCTTTTCGAACTTGCGGATGTACTCCTTCTCAAAGCCGAAGGCGATGGCATAGGGCAGCCACTGGTCCCAAATTTCCTTCTGCGCCTCCAGGTCCGAATACTTATCGATGTCCTTCAGATAGGTTCGGAAGGCTTGCCAGCGCGCGGCTTCTTCCGCGCCCTTGTCCGTTTTGCGCGGCATGTAGCGCGCCATGATGAGCAGCGCCACGGAGGCGATCCCCAGGCCGACGCCGGGCAGCACGGCCGCGCCGGTCAGGTCGCCGAACACCGCCAAGAGGCCCACGCCCAATACCGACGCCAGCATGATCCCCGCCCCGCCCATACAGCCGAAGCGCGTGCGCACGCTCTCCGGGCTGACCGGATACAGGCCTTCGGCCACCACCGCTTTGTAGATATCCTCCTTGATGCCGTCGATCTTCGTATAGAACTTGTTCTTTAGATCGGACAGCCGCACCTCGTCCTTCTTACCGAAAAGTGCGTTGAGCAGCTTTTTCTCATACGACGACAGCGGCACGTCTTGCCGCTCGCGGCGATAGATAAAATCGGTGCTGGTGCGCAGCCAATTCTCCTGTTTGTCCTCGGTCATGCTGATGGCTTTGCGCCGCGCCAGGTCGACCAGCGTCGCCAAGATGTCCTCCATGTCGACCGTCTCGTCCAGCAGCGTGCCCGCCAGCGCCGGCGCCAACGTGCTCGGCGGTTCGGGCAGATAATCCGCCACCATCTCCACCGGCTTGTCGCGTCCAAAGCGATACCACAGCCCGTACAGGCCCGCGGTTCCGCCCGCGCCCAGCAACAGCCCGCCGAGGCAAAAGAACAGCGTCGCCACGGGTCCCCACCGATCACGGAAAGTCTGCTCGGCCTCGAGGCGGGCGACTTCCTCGTCGGCGCGCTGCTGCCACGGCTGCACTGCCCCATCCACCCGGCCGGGCGTGAACTCGACCCGCACCTCAAACTCCTCGTTGGGGTTAAGCTGCCGGGTCAGTTCGAAGATCACGGCGCGCTCGTCGTCCAGCACTGTCGCCGTGGCGTTGCCGCGCGCATCGCGGCCGTTGATATAAGCCGCCCACTCCTGAACGCGCGTGGATTCCGGCACGACGACGCGCACTGCCCCTTCGCGCACAGGGAAGCCGCGATCCCCGTAGATCGCCTTCCACCACACCTGGTCCCCACCTTCATAGAAGCGCAGGCCGTTGTGAACGGTGTAGCTGAGCGTGTAGGTTTCGGCGCTGTTGGAAGCCGGCGGAAAGAACCACTCGATGACGTAGCGGTCGCCGCTGTCGGCCACCGTAAAGGTATAGGGCTGCTCGCCGCCGCGCGCCTGGGTGTAGGTATTGCCCCGCCCGTCGGTGACCGCCCAGTTGTCGATATAGCCGAAGTTCCGCTTGGGGATGTCGCGATAGCCGGCTGTGAACGTGCCGGAGGTGAAGCGAATGGTCTGCCGCTCGGCCACGTCGAAGACGCCGCTGGCGCGGACAACAATGCTGACGTCGAAGCGATCCCAGACCAACGACTTGTCTTGCGCCTGGACGCCGGGCGCAAAGACGCCAAGCCACAAGGCCGCGACTACAAGCAGAATCGTCCAACGCATGGTGGTTCGCATAATTCCTCCACGGCTTGGCCGCACATCGACAACGCCCGGATAACGCCCGGCCGGCGCCGGATGGTCGGCTGTTCGGTTCCTACGCCCGCGGGCAGGCGGTTAGCGGGCCGGCTGATCGCCTGCGACCGGTTCTTCCGTGTGGCGGTCTGTCCTGTCCTCCTCCGTGCCGGGCGGCTCAGTTTCGGCATCAGCCGCAGCCAGCGCCGTCGCCGCATGGAGCAAGTTCTCGTCTTCATGCGCCAATGGCGGCAGTTCGCCCAGTTCCATCAGCCCGAAGTGCTGCATGAACAGGTCCGTCACCCCGTAGAGAATGGGGCGACCGACCGCCTCCAGCCGGCCCGTCTCTTCGATCAGGCCGCGCTGCATAAGCGACCGCAGCACCGCCGCGCAATCCACCCCGCGCACCGCCTCAATCTGCGCACGCGTCACCGGCTGGCGATAGGCCACGACGGCCAACGTCTCCAACGCCGCGCTGCTCAGCTTTGTGCTGAAGTCCAGGTTCAGGAACTCTTCCACATATGGGGCCGCAGCCGGCGCAGTAACGAGCTGATACTTGCCGTTGTGCACCTGCAAGCGCAGCCCGCGCTCCTGCCGCTTGTACTCCTCGGCCAAGTCTGCCAAGCCCTGCTCGACCGTCGCCGCCGGCAGATCCAGCGTTTTGGCGATAGAGGCGACTTCCACCGGCTCGCCCGCCACAAAAAGCAGGCTCTCCAGCACGCCGGTCAGCCCAACTTCCTCGCCGGCAGTCTCACTGTCCGCTTCCGGCCCCAGCTCGGCGGCCACGGCGTCTCCGGCCAACTCGCGCGGAGCGAGCCTGCGCGCCGCCACCGGCAGCCCATCCGCCGGCCCGCCGTGTAACGAAGCCCCCACAACAGGCGTCCTCGCGACCGGCCCGTCGCCGTTGCGATGCGGCTCAGATATTCGGGTAGGATCAATCTGTGACATCATCTGCGCAATGCGGTCTGCCGGCAGCGCCGCCCACAAGGCTCGCGCCCACGCCATGACCGCCTGGATAGCTTGTCGGAACGTCATAAGACGGCAAACGCCTCTGGCAAAGCCTCGGCCCAAGACGCGCCGCCGGGCTGCGGCCGGTCATTGCACCCAATCGGGATCGACCGGCGCGTAGCGCATGCGAACATCCAGCTTGCCGAGTTTAAGCCCCATGTCCTGTTCGATGATCTCACGCGTCACCTCGACGACCTCGTCAGTCTTCATGGGCACGTCTACATCCGGCGCGGTTTCGATCTCCAACTTGATGTCGACCGCCCCGCCTTTGGCCTTGACCGTAGGCGCGACGGTCACAATCTCGGCCAGTTGATCCAGCCGCCAGCTAAGGCGACGGCTCACGCTGCTCGGGTCCAGTTCGGCGGACCCGCCCTGCGCCGTACGGATGCGCACCCCGCGACGCCGCGCCGTCCACACTTCCAACACGGCCAAAAACCCAAAGAGAAGTACGGCGGTTATCGCCACGGCGATCTGGCCGATCAGGAAGTTCGTCGGGTTGGCGGCTTTCCACTCCGACAGCAAGACGCCGGCGCGGCCCAACTGCGTCTGCAGCCACGCAACCGTACCGAGCGGGATAACCGCGGCGACGCTTACGACAGCCGCCAGCGCCAGCCACAGAATCGTCGTGACCACGCGATTGAATACGTTCATGCAACGAAATCCTGCCTGCCGGTCACTTATCCCTCGCCTATTCTCCGCCGCCGTCTGGGTGAAGGGAGCATGTTACAACTTCTTGCCGGGCGTTTGAATCGATGGGCGGCCTATTTTGCCGCATATATCCTGTGCAGCGCTCTTGCGGCCTTGCCGTGGATTATACACCACGGGCAACCCGCAGACGAACGGTCTGCGTCCCCGCCAGCAGCAGCACGGTCAATAGTAGCCCGGCAAGGCTCATCGCCCAGCCCAGCCGCCAGCGGAGCGGCGTGTAGCGGAACGTCACCACATGCTCGCCGGCGGGCGTATAGACGCCGCGAAACAGGTAGTTCGTCGCATAGATGGGCGCGGCCTCCCCGTCGATGTACGCCTGCCAGCCCGGGTAGTTCACGTCGCTCAACACCAGCAACCCGTCCGCCTCGCTGGCGATGCGTACATTTACCTCCTGATTACCATACGCAATGATCTCAACTTGGTCGCGCCCCTGGGGGGGTGCGACCAGCGCCGGGCCGCCCTCGACGACCGCCGTCTCCCCCGGCGCGAAGTCGGGCGCAGACAGATATGCCAGCGTCTTCGCGCCGTCAGCCGCCGCGCGCACGTCGTGCACCAGATAGGCGCGCGGCAGCACATCCAGATTCTCATACACCTTGACATCGCCGCTGTGCGCCAGGCGGAAACGACCCCGGTCGCTGGGCAGCAGCGCCAAGAACATGCCGGTGCGCGCGTCGACCAGCGTCGCCGCCTGGATCACCGCTTCAACCGGGCCTTCGACCCAGCGCAACGCCAGCTGCTCCGGCGTAGCGGGCGCGTCGAAGGCCAGCCGCACACGATACTCCTGTCTGCCGCCCTCCACGTCGCGATAGACCACGGTCGCCCCCGCCGATGCAGCCGGCGCGCTGTCCAAGGAGCCGTCAGCCAGCGCCGCCCCCGGCGCTCCGCCGGCAACCAGAGGCCACTGCATCAGGTCGACGTCGCCTGCCTGCGCCGTCACCGTGGCGACCGTACGATTGCCCTGCGCCAGCGCCCGCATGTCGCCCTCCACATAGCCGATCAGGTCGACGTGCGTCGCCTCGAATGGATAGGGGACTGCCGCCTCCGCTTCCATCAGGCCGGAAGGCCCCAGCCGCACGCCGATCTGCCGGTCGTAATAGACATCCTCGAACCACAGGTCGCGCACCTTGTCGGTAACCACGTACTGCACGTTGAGCAGGCCCAGCAGCCTGGCATCCGGCACAGTCTTCACCTGTTCGCGCAGGCGGCCGTCGGGCACCAGTTCGTCGGGCGGGATGAATAGCCCCAGCACGTCGAGATAGCGGCGCAGGGGCAGTACGCCGCCGTCGAAGCCGTCCACGCTTGGCGTGCGCCACAACAGCGCCAAATTGGGGGCGAGAATCTCCTGCGCCTTGAGGGCCGTGACCAATTCGGCAAAGGCAGCCTCGTTAAGCTGGGGCGGCGAGGACTCGATCAGGATGCGGCGGTAGTCGCCCATATCGCCGGGGTCGAAGGTGATAGCGCTCATGCTCAGGAACCGGCCCGCCGCGCCAGGACCGGCCGCCGCGCGCGCCGGGTCGGTTAGCAGATGCGCCGGCGCCGTGCGCACGTCATAGACGGCCTGCGGAGCGGTCGGGTGCGTGTGCGGCAGGCTGCGCGCGGCCAGCAACAGGTCCGCGGCGATGACGAACGCCAGTCCTGCGGCGGCGAGAGCGACATAGGCGTGTCTGCGCCTTTGCGCTAGGCTGTGCAGCAGCGCGTCCGCGCCCGCACCGGCCAACGCCGCCATGCCCAGCGTGTAGAGCATCATCCAACGCGCCGGCGCGCGGAATAGATCGAAGCCGGGTGCGACCAGATAGAGCAGGTAATAGAACGGGTTCCAACGGCCCAACGCCAGGAACAGCCCCAGCCCGGCCATCAGCAGGCCGAAGGCGCGAGCCGTCCCCCGGCCGCGCCACACGCCTAGCGCAGCCAGAGCCAACCCTACCAAGCCCACATACGCCACATACTCGGTATAGCCGAGCGTGCCGAACGTCACGCCCAGGTCGATTAGGCCATACGTGGGCAGCAGCGTCCACGGCAGTTTGAGCGGCCGCAGGCTAAAGCTGCTCGCCTCGCCGTAGTCCAGCCCGCCGCTGCGCAACCCCAGACCGCTCAATTCCAGCGCCGGCAGGAGTTGCGCGCCGCTGATCAGCAGGCCCAAAGCGGCGCCCAGTGCATAGACCAGCAGCCGCGGCGCCGCCTCACCCAGACGGGCGCGCATCCCCGCGCCGCGCGGCGCGGCCGCCGCCGGCCAGATCGCCCACACGCCCAGGCCGAACAGATTGATGTAGAGCGTCTGGGTGTGGCCGGCCAAGAACATGAGCGCCACCAGCAGGCCAAAGAGCGCGCTGCGCCGCCACAGTTCCGGTCGCCGCAGAAGATATCCCGCCCCGCCGCGTCCATCCAGCGCCAGCACGGCCCAAGGCAGCCAGGCCGCGCCGTTCATCTGGTTGATGTGCCCGATCAGCCCGCCGTAGAAACCGCTGCCCGCCAACGCCAGCCCCGCGGCCAAGCCCGCCCACGCGCCGGCTCCCCAGCGCCGCAGCAGCAGATAGCCGCCCAGACCCAGCAACCACGTATGCAGCGCCGCGCTCCAATAGATCTGATTGGTGACCGGCAGCCAGCTAAACGGCCAGTGCAGCGGGTAGAGCGCCGCGGCCTGCGGGTTGGCCAGAAACGGCGCGCCCAGAAAGATATACGGGTTCCAGAAGGGGATCTCGCCGGCGCGCAGGGCCGCCGCTGCAAAGTCGCGGTAGGGGTAGAAATAGTGCAAGATGTCGCCGCTCGCCAGCACGCGGTTGGTAAAGAGCAAGCGGGCGTAGAGCAGCGCCGCGAACAACGCCAACGCCAGGGTGACCGCGGCCAACTCGCCCGCCCATCCCCGGCGCGGCACGGTCCGCGACTCACCGCTCCTCGAAGTAGGCGACTCGTTGCGGGCGATCATGGCGGCGCAGACCTCGGCAGGGCGGATGAGGGACCGTGTGCAGCAATGGCCGGCCAAGCGACGGGCGCACGGCAGGCGCACCAGTCGCACGGCTTCGCGGGGAGATGCGTCACCTCCCACACGCGGAAATGCTCGAAGGCGCCGCGCGGCGTCAGGGCCAACCCGCGCATCGCCATATGCGGGGCGAGATTTGGCAGGCTTGCCCAGTCCGGCTCAATCAAGTATGCGGGCGGGTAAGGCGTCTTGGCGGCGTTGTCAGCCAGATAGACCGTGCTGGGGAACCAGCGCAGGTCGACGCGGGCGTCACCTAGGGCATTGTTCAGATCATTGTACAGGTAGAAGCGATAATGCCAGCCCAACGCCTGATGATAGAGCACGTATTGCTCTCCGCCGAGCGTGCGCACCTGCTCGATTGCCGCGGGCAGCCCGGCATACGCACCGTGGTCACCGCCGATGGGGAAGGCGCCTACGGCCGCGCGCCAGGCCGGCGGCGCCCACACCAGCAGCGCCCCCGCTATGACGAGAGCCGCGCGCGGCAGCGTCCACGCCCGCCACGCAACCAGACGCCCTCCGCCCCAGCCTACAGCCAGGGCCAGCATCGGGGCCAGCGGCAGCAAGTAGCGATCCCACGCCTGGACAGTCGTCACGCCGTGCAGCAGCAGAAAGGCCGCGCTCCAGAGCGCAATTACCGCGATAAGGCGGTCGCGGCCGTGCGTCCGGCGTCCGGCAAATAAGCCGCCCGCTACAAGCGCGGCGGCCAACGCCCACGCCGCAGCGCTCCCTGCCAGATGCCAGACAAGCTCGCCCCATGCCGCCGCGCGTTCGGGCCATACGAGCGACGATGCCAGCCCCAGCGCGGCGTAGTTGCGCGTCGCCAAGTCCCAGGGCGAAGGCGCCACCGCCCAGCGCAGGCTGTCCCAATAGAGGACAGGCGCAACAGCCAGCGCCAAGCCCGCGCCCAACCGTAACAGGGCGCGGACAAACGATTGGCGCGCCGGCTCCCCGCGCGGGAGCGTCGCCCACAGCGCGCCCACGACCAGCGGCGCGAAGAGCAGCCCTTGCTGCTTGGTCATCACCGCCGCGCCCAGCCACAGCCCGGCCGCGCCCGCCCGCCCATAGACGGCCAAACACAGCGCCGACGTCCCGGCCAGCACAAGCAGCGGATCGGTAAAGGCCGTCGCGCCAAAGCTGACGGCATACGGGTTCAGCGCCAGCGCCGTCGCCGCGATCGTCCCCGCCAGCGGCCCCCAAGTGCGCCGCGCCGTGGCCGCGACTACGGGGATCAGCAGCGCACTACAGGCAACGTTCAGCCAACGTGCGCTTGCCTCGCTCACGCCGAACAGGCGAAACGCCCCGCCCAACAGCCACAGATAGAGCGGCGGCTTATCCGGCCATACCTGCAAGAACATGGGGTCGTCTCCCCAGGCGTGCAGCGCCCAGTAAGCGTAAATCGCTTCGTCTTCGCGCAGGGGAAAGCGGTCGAGCAGGACCAGCCGCAGCCCCAGCCCGGCTAACGTCGCCAGCGTCACCGGCAGGGCGTAGCTCATAGCGCGGGCGACGACGCGCTCGCCGAAATGCAAAGGCCAGATATGCGGCGCGGGCAAGCGCGTTGCGTCGCGTGAAGGCTGCGGAGAGACGGCGCCGTCGATCACGCTGCGTCGCATCTTCTCAGTGTGCGCCGCTGCACCGGTACGCCGAGCAACACGCTCCGGCGGATCGATGCCGCCACAAGACTAGTCCGTAAACCGGTAGCGGACCAGCGTGCGCACCGCAGAAAAGCCGTCGCTCCAGCCGATCTTTTTGCCTTCGTGAAAGGAGCGCCCATTGTAGCTGATGGGGACTTCAAAAATGGTGTAGCCGCGCTTGAGAATCTTGGCCGTCAGTTCCGGCTCGATCTCGAAGGCCCGGCTGCGCAGCGTCATGCCGTCGATCACGTCGCGGCGGAAACACTTGTAGCAGGTCTCCATATCGCTCAGCGCCGTGCCGAACAGCAGGTTGGTCATCAGCGTCAGCATCTTGTTGCCGAGCGTATGGGTCAGGCTCATGGCCGAGCGCGGCCCGCCCATGAAACGGCTGCCGTACACGACCGGCGACCGCCCTTCCAGCAGCGGCTCCAACAGCTTGATGTAGTCGCGCGGGTCATATTCCAGGTCGGCGTCCTGGATGATAAAGATGTCGCCGGTGGCGTGCAAAAAACCGGTGCGCAAGGCTGCGCCTTTGCCGCTGTTGTGTTCGTGATAGATGATGCGCACGTCCGGGTTCGGCTCGGCGCGCCAGCAGTCAAGCAGGTCGCGCGTGCCGTCCGTAGAACCGTCGTCGACGATCACCAGTTCTCGTTCCAGCGTCACCGGTCCGTCTAGCATGGGGTTCGTCCCGTGGCGGTTGACGGTCAGGTCTACGGCGCGCACGCGCTGGACGATCTCTTCCAACGTCGCCAGTTCGTTAAAGACCGGGATGATGACGGAAAGTCGCACGATCCGGCCTGCTACTCGCTAACCTGGTGCGCCAGGATGATGGCGTCCGCCACGGTGCGCATCGATTTGCGATTGTTCATACTCATCTTTTGGATTTTGCGGAATGCTTCGGTTTCGCTCAACCCCTGGGTATCCATGAGGATGCCCTTGGCGCGGTCCACGGCTTTGCGCGTCTCCAGCGCCTCTTGCAAATTGTCCACTTCCCGCTCCATGGCGCGGAACTCGCTGAAACGGGCCAGCGCCACCTCGATAGCCGGCGTCAGGTCGCTCTCGCGAAAGGGCTTGACCAAATAGCCCGCCACGCCGGCCTTCTGCGCTCGCTGCACCAGCTCCTGCTGGCTATAGGCGCTGAGCAACAGCACGGGCGCCACCCGCTCTTCGGTCAACACCTGCGCCGCCTCGATGCCGTCCATATCGGGCATCTTTATATCCATCAGGACGATGTCGGGCCGCAGTTCCCGCGCCAGATTGACCGCGCTGCGCCCGTCCCCGACTTCGCCCACCACCAGGTAGCCCAAGCTGGTCAGCATCTCGCGCAGGTCCATCCGTATCAATGATTCATCGTCGGCGATGATAACCCGTGTGCGTTCCACGTCCCCAATCTCCTCATTTCCAGCCGTCCCATTAGAAAGCGGCGGCCCTGCCCTTTTCCATTAAGCTGCAACCGGCCCTATGAGTTGCATGCACCGCTCGCCCGATCATATCATACTGCACGCGCTCTTGCCTTGCGACATCTGACCTGGATGCAGCGCCGGCACGCGCCTGCCGCCCCCTACGCGGCCATTAAACACGCGACCGCGGCCTTAGTCAACCCTGAGCGACCGTTTCGGGAAAGTCACAACCGCCCGCGTCCCTCTGGGCTTGGCCAGGGCTTCATCCGCTGCGCCGTCTCCGTCCGCTCGCTCCGCCGCAGCAAGTTCGCTCATCTCCGCCGTTTCAATCACCAGCGTTCCCTTGAGGTCATCCGTCACCAGCGTATGGATGATCTGCAAACCCAGGCTGCTGTTGCGCTGCGGGTCGAAGTCGGGCGGCAGGCCGCTGCCGCTGTTGGCCACCGTCACCCGCACCGAATCGCCCAAGTCTTGCAGCGCAATATCGATCTGGCCGGTCTGATGGCCCTGCAAGCCGTGTTCGACCGCGTTCAGCACCAGTTCGTTGATCACCATAGCGACAGGCGTCGCCTGTCCGGCCGGCAGCCGCACGCTGGGCCCGTGCACGCGGATATCGATCTGCTGCCCCGGGACGCCGGTCACCTTGCTCACCTGCCCCACAATGCGATCGGCCAGATCGCGGATATTGATGGGCCGGTGCTCATCTTCACTCAGGAATTCATGGATCACCGATACGCTCAGGATGCGGTTCACCGCCTCGCCCAGTTGCTGGCGCGCTTCGTCACTTTCGCTGCGCCGGGCCTGGATGCGCAGGATGGCTGCGATTGTCTGCAAGTTGTTCTTGACGCGGTGGTGGACTTCCTGAATGATGGCCGATTTGACGTTTAGCTCGCGCTGTTTCTGCACCGCCTCCGTGGCGTTGTGCAACAACATCAGCACGCCGTCGATGCCGGAGCCGTCGCGGCGCCGCAGCAACTGCCTCCAACGCGGCCAGTAGAAGAAGGGCATCTCCTGCGCCGACATGCACAGCGGCAGCGCCGTCCGCACCCACACGCGGCCGTCCGGCGTCTCGCGGCGCTCTTCCAGGCATGCGCCGGTCCCCAGCACGACGTCCACCATCTCTTCGTCCAACGGCTCCAGGTCGGCGACGCGCTGCCCCTCCACGTCCACGGTCAGCCCGGCCGAACGGAACAGGTTGGCGGCAATGCCGCTCATATACAGAACCGTGCGCGTGCGGTCGACCAGATAGATGCCGTCATACAGCCCAAAGCGCGACAGCGTTTGCGCACATTCCAACTCGCCGTGAGCGCACATGCGCAACAGGCAACTGACTGCGTGGCGAAAGATATACCGCCGCCGGTGATGGCGCTCGTGAGCGAACATATTGGTTTGCACGGCCAGCGCGCCGATCGCGATGCCTTGTTGGTTGGCGACCGGATAGACATCCTGGATGATCGGCGCACGGCTGCCCTTGATCTCGCGCTGCTCACTGCCGCTGCGCCCGCCGTGCAGCACGCGCATGACGAGCGGCTGCTCCTCTTCGCTAAAAACCGCGCCCGTCGCCTCTTGAGGATAGAGTGAGGCAATGGATGAGGGCATGACATGGCGCGCGATCAGGCCGCGGTTCGACGCCAGCAGACAGCACAGCAGCAAGTCCGACCGGCTCACATCCGCCGTCAGATGCATGCCCGCCTCGACGGCGCGCAGCCGTGCGATATCCTCGGCGGTTAGATCTGGGCACTGGTCGATCTTGGGGTCCATCTCAAATTCTCAAATTCAGGAGCCGAGCCAATACAAAAACGGCGAAGCCGCTGCCGAAGTGGTACGCGTCTCCGCCGTCTGATCGCTCAGGCGCACCATTATGCGCGAATACCCGGCATGCGGCGCCCAAGTCATCTGTCCACGTTGACAGCCAGCCACACTGCGGCGCTGAACAACAAGAGCCCCCGCGTGCGCTACAATGCGAGAGCTCTTGAAGGCGCATGGTCGGGGCGAGAGGATTTGAACCTCCGACTTCTTCAACCCCATTGAAGCGCGCTACCAAGCTGCGCTACGCCCCGAAATCGTTGCCTGTTGCACCAGTATAACAAAGCGCCTGACGCTTGGCAAATGACCCGCGGCCAAAACGCCATTGCAGGTTCGCTTTGGCGTGCAAACTATACTACAATCGAACTGCGCCGTCATTCACGGCTTTCACCATCCGCTCCCGCCAACGCCAATGCGAACCATGCCGCACGCCCCCGTTTGCCAGCAACCTGCGCCGCTGCCCTACCGCCGCCTCATGCGCCGCGCCGCCGCAGCCGCGCTTCTGGCCTTCCTCTTCGTCACCGCCATGCTGACCGCCATTCGTCCGGCGGCCCATGCCCAAGAGGAAGGCGATCTATACCTGCCGCTCATCGCCGCGCCCGCCGCCCGCATCGTCATCGCCGCCGCCCATGTCGACAGCGTCATCACCGGCGAGCCGGATGAAGCGATTCTCTTGTGGAACGCCGGCGCACGCAGCCAATCGCTCGCCGGCTGGCAGCTAGCCACCGCCACGCGCCGCGCCGCGTTCCCCATGACCGCCACTCTAACGCTACAGCCGGGACAACGCCTGTGGTGCGCCGCCCAAGACGCCGCCTTCCTCTCCAGCTTCGGCGAACGCGCGGCCTGCGCCTGGGCTGAAGCAAGCGACCCGGCAACCCTCCGGCTTGAGGGCAGCCTGGCCCTCAACAACCGCGGCGGCCAGATCGTCCTGCGCGACGCGCAAGGCAGGCTCGTCGACGCCCTGCTCTACGGCGACGCCTCGTCCGGCGTCGAAGGCTGGACTGGCGCCCCCGCGCAGCTCTATACGCGCGGCGCTGTCGGCGTGGAGGGCCAGATCTATCACCGCAAGCTGCATCCCCTCACCGGCCAGCCGCTCGACACGGACGCCGCAACCGACTGGGCCGGCGACCTGGGCGACGTGGCGTGGGGGCGCCGCGTACGCCGCCCCGGTTGGCGGGGTTGGGATGACGCGAGCCTGGCCCGCCCCCTGCGCGACGACGCCGATGCCACGGTCACGGTCGCAGTGGCGCCGGAGGGACTCTACGCGCCGCTGGCGGCTGCGCTTTCGTCCGCCACGCGCAGCATCGACCTAAGCCTCTACGTATTGGAACACCCGGAGTTGACGCACATCATCGCCGCGGCCGCAGACCGCGGGGTCAGCGTGCGGCTGCTGCTGGAAGGCGGCCCGCCAGGCGGCGTCTCCGACCTCCAGCGCTGGTGTGTGAGCCGCCTAGCCGCGGCCGGGGCCGACGTGCGCTACCTGGCTGCGGCCGCCAACGCGCCGCCCGGCTATGACCCGCGCTACC
>CAYXRG010000067.1:0-3370 GCA_964467575.1 uncultured Caldilineaceae bacterium
CGCGTTTCCCTATCGCCGGAACTGGGGCAGGTGCTCGATCTGCGCCTCGACCATCTCCTTAGCCAGCGCCAGGGCTTCGGCGGGGCGTGTCACGCCGCCTTCGACGTGCATGGCGCGGGCCATCGTCTCGACGTCGCCGGTGAGCGCAGCCTCGACGGTCAACTCGGTCACCACAGCGCGATGCGCCATCTGCACGGCTAGCGCAGGCGGGACACGCCCCACGTCCAGCGTGCGCACGCCGCCCTCGTCGATCAGCGCCATGCCTTCGAGGATGGCGTCCGCCGGCACGCCGGGCACGCGCCCGCCGTTGGGCAGGTTGACCGAGAAGACGCCTCGCCCCTTGCCCGCCAGGCATTGCAGGATCATCACCAACTGCTCGTGCTCGCCCGGCGCGTGCTGGAAGACCTTCTCGTCGAGCGGCTGCTCGCCGCAGGCGATTGCGGCCATCTTGGCGAAAGTCTTGTCGCCGGCGCGGATCGTCCCCTCCAGGCTGTAGGCGTTCACGCCCAGCGTGCGCCCGTAGTAGGCCTCGGCGCGGCAGAGGCCCGGGTAAAACTCGGTGACATGCCTGTCCATCACCGCGGGGAATGCGCCGTGCGTGCGGTATAGCTCCCAGCTAAAGGGGGCCGCGCCCGAGAAGGGCGACTCCGGGTCGGGCAGTTTGGGCGGATTCTTGGCGATGGCCTGTTCCAGCGCGGGCCAGAGCGATTGGCCGCGATGGCGCACGCCGGTGATCCACGTGCAGTGGTTGACGCCGATGGCCGTGAGCGACAGCTCGCCCGCGGGGACGCCCGCCAGCTCCGCCAGGTAGCCCTGTACGTGGTTGACGCCGTGACACAGCCCCAGCACGTTGACCGAGCTGACCTTGCGCATGGCGTAGGCGATGGCCGTCATGGGGTTGGCGTAGTTGATCACCAGCGCGTTGGGGCAGAGTTCCTCCGCATCCAGGGCGATGCCCACGGCGACGGGGATCTGGCGCATGGCGCGGCTGATGCCGCCCGGCATCACCGAGTCGCCCACGGGCTGGAAGATGCCGCGTTGCCGGGGGATAAAGACATCCTGTTCCCAGGCGCGGCGTCCGCCCACGCCGAAGGTGGAGACGACGACATCGGCCTGCGGCAGCGCCTGGCGGCGGTCGGTCGTAGCCGTCAGCGTGATCGGCGCCTGCTTGAGCGCGATCATGCGGCGCACCACATTTTCGGCGACGGCTAGGTTGTCGGGTGAGACATCCACCAAGTGGATGTCCCACTCGCCGCCGATCAGGATCATGTCGGCGACCAGGCCCTGCGTAAAGACGGCGCTGCCCGCGCCGATGATCACGATTTTGCGCTTCATAGGGATTCAGCCTTCTTCTGGAGTGACAAACGGTCTGCAATTAAAGGATGGCCTGCCATGCTGAGCGTGGCCAAGCATCTCGATCAGCCTGCAATGGATTCTTCGCTGACGCTCAGAATGACGCGCCTCGTCTCGCGCCTATTTGAGGCCGCTGAGGGTAAAGCCCTGCACGATCCAGCGCTGGAAGATGGCGTAGACGATGAGGATAGGCACGACGATCAGCACGCTGGCGGCCATCGTCAGGTCGTAGCGCGTGCCGTGCATCGAGTTGAACCAGGTGAGGACGATGGGCAAGGTGCGCTTCTGGTGCGAGGTGATGACGACGAGCGGCCACAGATAGCTGTTCCAGTTGCCCATAAAGGTGAGGATGCCCAGCGTGGCGAGCGCGGGGCCGACCTGCGGCACGATCACGCGCCAATAGATGCCCCACTCGCTGGAGCCGTCGATCCGCGCTGCGTCGAGCAGTTCATTGGGCAGTCCCTGGATGAACTGCTTCATCATAAAGATGCCGAAGGCGCTGGTCGCGCCGGGGACGATCAGCCCCCAGAGCGAATCGATCAGGCCCAGCCGCACCAAGATCAGATAGCTGGGAATCATCAGCACCTGGAACGGGATCATGAGCGTTGCCAGAATAAAGCTGAAGGCGACGTTCTTGCCGAAGAATTCATACTTGGCAAAGATAAAGCCGGCCAGCGAACTGGTAAAGAGGACCAGCGTCACGACGCTGACGCTGACAAATAGGCTGTTGAAATAGAAACGCGCCAGCGGCAGTTTGGGGTCGGTGAGGATCGTCCGGTAGTTCTGCAGCGTGGGGTTTTCCGGCCAGAAGCTGGGCGGGATGCGGATGATCTCGCCCGAAGTCTTGAACGACCCCAGGATCATCCACACAAAGGGCAGGAGCGTCACCAGACAACCGAAGGTGAGCAGTGCATAGAGGGCGACGCGCCGCAGGCGCTTCATTGCATACAGCCGGCTGCGCTTGCGCGCCCTGGCAACCGGGCGGCCTGTGGAGACGCTAGTCGTAGCCATATTAATACTCCCACTGGGTGCGCAGCAACCGCGTTTGGACAAACGTGACGATGAAGATCATGCCGAATAGGACCAACGAAGCGGCGCCGGCCCAGCCCATCTGCTGATAGCGGAAAGCGCTAAGGTAGATGTCCAGCACCATGACGCGCGTCTGGTCTTGCGGGCCGCCGCTGGTCATGATCTGGATGATGTCGAAGACCTGGAACGACGAGATCATGGTCAGCACACAGACGAAGAGCAAGGTAGGGCGCAGAAGCGGCAAGGTGATGTTCCAGAACATGTGCCAGATGTTGGCGCCGTCCACCTGGGCGGCTTCGTGGAAATCTTTGGGAATGGACTGGATGGCGGCAATGAAGATGACCAGGTTGTAGCCCATATCCCACCACAAATAGGTGATGATGATGGCCCAGAGCGCCAACGGCACGCCGAGAACGCTCGCACGCGGGTCGGTAAGCCAGATCTGGCCGGAGCCGCCCAGGGTGCGGATGATCATATTGATCAGGCCCTGCTGCGGGTTGTAGAGGTAGCCCCAGATCAGGGCGACGCCCACCGAGGCGGTGACGGTCGGCAGAAAGTAGACAAAGCGATAGACGGTCTTGAGGCGCGCGTCGATGGCCTCGATCGCCAGAGCCAGCGGGATGGTGATCGCTAAGTTGAGGGGCAGGACGGCAAACGAGAAGATCAGCGTGTTGCGCACGCTCATGCGAAACTTCTGCGCCTCCAGGGTGCTGCCGAACATGTTGCGGAAGTGAGTCAGCCCGACGAAAGGATTGTCGCCGCCGAGGCCGAAAAGCGACCCGCCGACACGCGTGGGGCTGTATTCAAAAAAGGCCAGCAGCAAAGCCCAGGTCATGGGCACAAGAGTCCAAAACAACATGTAGAGCATGAGGGGGGTGAGGGCGCTGACGACGAAGATGCTGCGGCCGCGCTGGTGGCTGGAAAAGGCGCGCCGCCGGCGGCTTTGCCCTGAACTGGTTGCACTGACCATGTGCCGCTCCATCTTGAT
>CAYXRG010000067.1:3470-6413 GCA_964467575.1 uncultured Caldilineaceae bacterium
CTTACTGCGTGAACATGGCGTTGGACTCGGCCTCAATGGCCTCCAGCGCCTGCTCCACCGTCTCGCTCTCCTGCAGTACGCCCAGGACGTGCGGATAGACGATCTCGACCCAGAACTTGTCGCGGTCGGGCAGCGGTCCAACGTAACGGCCGTAGTCAAGCACCAGGAGGCTGGCCTCAAACCACGGGGCCTGGTCCAGGATGGCAGGGTCTTCGGCGGCCGACTTCAGGGCGGGGATGGTGCCGGAAGCGATGTTCCAGTCCACGGCGTTTTCCTGTACCGTAGTGGCGAACTTGACGAACTCCCAGGCCATCTCCTGATTGGGGCTGTTGGGCGAAACCACCTTGCCCCAGCCTGCGTCTGCCGCGAAGAGATGCTCGTCGCCGGCGTAGTTGGGCAGCGGCACGTAGTCGAATTCAATTTCCTCGTATTGGCGGCGGCCTTCGGGCACGATCCACGGGCCGATGAAGCCGATGGCGGACTGATTCACGAAGAAGGAATCGCCTACCCAGTTGCTCTCGCCGTTGAAGAGGAAGGGATCCGTCACGCCCCACTCGGTGACCCAGGATTGCATATCGCGCAGGGTGGCTTCGGCTTCGGGCGAGGTGAAGACAAGCCCGCTGCCGTCCGGCTTCCAGTATTCGCCGCCGCGCTGCAAGATGCCCGCCAGCAGTTGGAAGGTCAGGCCGTCGACGGTGACGAAGTTGAAGCCGGAGACGGACATCATGTCGCCGTCGGCCTTGGTCAAGACCTGGGCGTCTCTCAGCAGATCCTCGAAGGTCTCCCACTGCGGCGGGTAAGTCAACCCGGCTTCCTCGAAGAGGGCCTTGTTGACCATGACGGCGCCGTTCTCGATGTTGAACTCATTGGGCAGGCCATAGAGCTTGCCGTCGCAGTAATAGCCGTCCAGCGGCGCCTTGTAGAACAGATCTTCGGCTTCGCTGTAGGTCATCACGTAGTCGGGCATCTCGGCCAGCCGGTCGGAATATCGGCAGACCCACGAGCCGAACAACTCCATGATGTCGGCTTCGGTGCCCGCGGGCATGGCGGTCTGCAAGGTCTGGATGAACACATCGTAGGGGAAGGACTCAATAGTGATGGTGACGTTAGGGTGCAATTCTTCGAAGCGCTCGATGATGGCCTCATTGGCGGCGATGAACGACGGATTCTGGTGCGTCCACATCGTCAGCTCGATCTTCTCTTCGCCGCTGGCCGCGGGAGCGGCCGCCTCTTGAGCGGGCGTCTGCGCCGAAGGGGCGCATTGAACCAGCAGCAATGACAGCGCCACCAGTATGAGCCAATAGCGATTCATCCTCATCTTTTGCTCCTTTTCGGGTTAAGTGTTTGGGACGCAATTCTTGGTGGACGATCTCGGTTAATGCCACATAACAGTACCAGTTGACACTACCAACGAATTGAGACTATGTAGGGGACAAAGTCGTGTTGGCGCACGCGCCGGCGGCTAAATACGACTCATTGCAATGTCTTGCCTGGATTGGCGTCCGGCAGTGCGAACGCACGCATGAGCGTGATCGGAGCGTCACCTCCCAACTTCTTGGGAAACGATGACCGTCGGGGAAAACGGAAGCCCGCTTCTGTCTGTGGAACAGAGGAATATAAATGCGACTGGAAATCGATTGTGAGATAATGTGTAGTGTAACCATTTTCGATAATAATTCCGAATACCTCGGATGTCAAACAAACGCCCCTAGCGGGATCCTTTGACAGCCGGCGGCCGTTCCAGCATAATAACCCTATGGGCGCGCGCCCCTCTGAACCCGCGCATAAGCCCCGAACCCCCCATTACCGCCGCGCTGCGCCGGGTCATCTCGTTTCCACGCCATGCCGACAGGAGAAGAATATTGTGGATTTCCTGGCTAGAATCAATGCCGTCCTACATCGCCAAGAACCGGACCAGGTTCCCTTTGCTCCATACGATAACCTGATGCCGCGCGGCGAGTTCGAACGACAACTGCGCAACCGGGGCATGGGCCTGTGTTTACGCCGCTCTACCGTGTGGGAGGCGACGCCCAATGTATCGGTGGAGACGCGCCACGAAGGCGAGTCCGTCATCACCACCTATCACACGCCGGAAGGCGATGTGTGGACCCGCTCGCAGGGCCATGCCGGACGCATCAGCGACAGTATGAGCATTGAGGTCGAAGGCTTGATCAAGGGCAAGGAAGACTACGACCCGGTCATCTTTATGCTGGAGGACGCCGTTTTCCATGCCGATCCCGACGCCTATTACGACGCCGCGCGCGACGTGGGCCGCGACGGCATCGTGCGCGACTGGGGCCTGGACATGGAGGCGACGCCCTACGGCGCCACCCGGCGCTATTTCGGCGAGGTCTATGGGCTGGATCGCTGGGTCTTCGCGCAGATGGATCATCCCGATCACTTTCGCGCGCTGGTCGAGGCGCAGTGGCGGCGCGATGAACGCCGGATGGAGTTGATCGCAGAGTCGCCGGCGGAGTTCGTCGCTTTCGGCTGGCTGGAGGGCCTGTGGAGTCCGGAGCTTTTCCGCGAGTACGAATTGCCCTTCTACCAAAAGTGGGTCCCCTATCTCCAGTCGAAGGGGAAGATCTTGGCGATGCACTGCGACGCCACCAAGAGCCTGCGCCGCTATGCCGGCCTGATCGCGGAAACCGGCATCGATGTGGTGGAGGCGTATACGCCGCCGCCGGTGGGCGAGTTGTCGCTGCCGGAGGTGCGGGCCGTCTGGGGTGACAAGACCATTATCTGGGTCAACATCCCAGAGACGATCTTCTGGTTCGGCGCAGAGGAGGCTAAGCGCTACACGATTGATTTGCTCAAGAGCGACGCGCCCGGCAACGCCCTGGTCCTCAGCTTCACCGAGATGGGCATGTGGGGTGCGACCGACGAGGAGACGGTCACGGCCTTTAAGGAAGGGACGCTGGCCGTGATGGAGGCCATCGAGGA
>CAYXRG010000067.1:6513-13057 GCA_964467575.1 uncultured Caldilineaceae bacterium
CAACTGGGGCCGCGCCGAGTGGGCGCAGGACTTCCGGCTGATGAAGGCGATCGGCATCGACACGGTGATCCTGATCCGCGCCGGCTGCGGGCGCATCGCCGTGTATCCGTCGCAGGTGTTGCAGCGCGAGGTCGGCATCTACCCCGTCTACGAAGACCTGGCGGACCTATTTCTGGACTTGGCCGAAGAGAACGGCATGGACTTCTACTTCGGCACGTATGATTCGGTCTCCTACGCGCCGCGGGAGCGCACCATCCAGGAGCATCTGGACCTGGGCCGCGACTTCATCGACGAGGCGTGGGAGCGCTACGGGCGGCGGGCTGCGTTCAAGGGCTGGTATCTCACCTTCGAGATCGCGCGCAAGGAGCCGACGCGCCTGGCCTGTCTGCGCCAACTGGGCGAGCACTGCAAGGCGCTCTCCCCGCAGTTGCCCACGCTGATCTCGCCCTATATCGCCGGCGGCAAGCTGGTGCGCGACCCCGTGACGCTGGAAGATCATTACCGCGACTGGGACGGCATCCTCGGCGAGTTGGCGCATGTGATCGACATCGTGGCATTCCAGGACGGGCATGTGGACTACGACGTGCTGCCCGACTTCTTGCAGGCCAACAGCGAGCTGATCCGCAAGCACGGCATGCAGGCCTGGTCCAACGTCGAGTCGTTCGACCGCGATATGCCCATCGACTTCCCGCCTATCGACTGGCGCAAACTGTGGTGGAAGATGGAAGCGGCGCAGACGGCAGGCGTAGAGAAGCTGATCACCTTCGAATTCTCGCACTTCATGAGCCCGCAGTCGAGCTGGCCGGCGGCGCGCGGCCTCTTCCGCCGCTATTGCGAGCACTTCGGGATCGCGAGCGTTATGTAGGCCTGGCGGGGACTGCTTGTGCGCTCCTAATCTGTGATAACCCTGGAGTGTGTGTTGCTATTGACGAGGCGCTCCGGCGCGTGCTATCATGCAGTTGTGCTCCCTAAGTAGCAACTGCGGCATATGACTTTTCAGTTTTCCTGATCTCCAGGCCCAGCTAGACTTTCATAACCCTTCCTATAGGAGGTACCCCATGAAACGAGTATCGGCGTTTACGATTTTCGCGCTAGTCTTGGCGCTTGTGTTTGCCGCCTGCGCCCCAGCCCCTACGCAACCGGCCGTGGAAGGTGAGGCCGAAGTTGCCGCGCCGGAAGTTGCCGCGCCGGAAGCTGAGCCGACTGCCATCGTCGCTCAGGCCGGTACGGGCGCACTGGAGTTGATCTACTGGAATGGCCTAACCGGCAGCGACGGCGCAACCATGGTTGAGATGGTTGAAGCCTTCACCGCAGAGAATCCCGAAGTCTCGGTGCGCGTCGAGATGATGCCGTGGAACATCTACTTCGACAAGCTCCTGACTTCGCTTGTCTCCGGCAATCCGCCCGATTTGTTCCTACTCCATGAGTTCGAGATTCCCCAATTCGCCAGCCAGGGCGTACTGCGCGAGACCGGCGACTTCTTCCAGGAGATGGGCGGACCCATCCCTGAGACCGACATTGTCGACTATGCCCTTGAAGCGCTCTCCTACGAGGGCAATCGCTATGGCGTGCCGCTGGATATCCACGGCTGGGGTCTCTGGTACAACAAGGATCTCTTTGAGGCCGCAGGGTTGGATCCGAACGTCTGTCCCGCAACCGGGGACGAATATGTTGAGATGGCCCGCCAGCTCACGCTGGATGCCAGCGGCAATAACGCCGCCAGCGCCGATTTTGACCCCGAAAATGTGGTGCAGTGGGGCACCGCGGTCAGTTGGTTTAAGGTCACGTTCCTAAGCACTATCTACCAGTACGGCGGCGACTGGACCGATCGCCAGGGCACAGCCACCCTCAACAGCGAAGCCGCCGCCCAGGCTGCCGGCTTCTGGCGCGACCTGATCTATGAGCACCACGTTGCGCCTCAACCTGCCGGCTTCGACAGCTGGCAGAGCTTTGCCGGCGGCTCCTTGGCTATGATCACCGAAGGCAGTTGGATGCTCAACTTCAACAACGACGCCGGGCTGAACTGGGGCGTCTGCCCCTACCCGCAGATCGGCGATCAGCCGGCCGTCTGGACCAGCTCGCATGTGATCTATACTCCGACTTCGCTCGAAGGCGAGAAACTGGAAGCCGCCAAGAAGTTGATCTCCTATATTTCGGACCAGGGATTGGTCTGGGCGACTTCGGGCCAGCCGTCGGCCCGGGTTTCCATCCAAGAAGCCACGACAATGGAGGAACTTCCGTCGGCCAAGATCCTCGGCCAGAGTTTCCAGGAGTTCGGTCGCTATGATGTGGCCCATGAGTGTATCCAAGAAGTAATCTTGGCCTATGAGCCGGAGTTGGATGCGATCTACAACGACGTTAAGACGCTGGAACAGGGGTTGGAAGACGCCAACCGCCGCGTCCAAGATATTCTGGATCGCTGCCAGTAAGCGAGTTCGGTAGCGTCCGGTGCAGTGCAGAATGACAGAGTAGCCAGATGAACAGGGGCGGCAGGCGTTGTGTGTAGGCGCCGGTCGCCCTTGTCTATCCGCCAGGCAAAGGAGTTGATGTGGCTACAAGCATTTCGCAACAACCAGCTTCTCCCACACGGGCAAAGGGGTGGCGCACCTGGCGCTGGATGCTGGGGAACTATCTCTTTATTTTGCCATTTATGGTCTTTTTTCTGACCTTTACGGTATTTCCCGTGCTTTATGCCATCTACATGTCCTTTCACGACTGGGCGATCTTGGCAAAAGAGCACCCCTTTGTCGGGTTGCAGAATTATGCCTTCCTCGTGCGCGATGACTTCTGGTGGCTCACGCTGCGCAATACCCTCTATTTTGCCTTTCTGACTGCGTTCCTCAACACCGTCTTTGCACTGATCGTCGCTATCGCCGTCCACCAGCCAATCCGTTTTCGGGATTTCTATCGCTTCATTTTCTACGCGCCGGTCGTGCTCTCGGTGGCCGTGATGGGCGTCGTCGCTGCTTGGATGTTCAACACCCAATTTGGCATCGTGAACTACTACCTGACATGGCTTGGGCTGCCGGCCGTCAAGTGGCTGGCGAATCCTAACATTGTCATCCCAACTCTGAGTTTGGCCACGGTCTGGTGGGGCTTTGGCTTCCCCATGCTGATTTACATTGCCGGTCTGCAAGGCATCCCCGGCCATCTCTATGAAGCGGCGCGCATCGACGGCGCCAGCGGTCTGAGACTTACTTGGAATATCACGATCCCTCTGATGATGCCTTCAATCTTCTTTGTGGCTGTGACCCAACTCATCGCTCATTTCAAGGTCTTTGGCCAGCCCTACATTATGACCGGGGGAGGCCCAGGCCGGGCGTCGTTCACTGTGATTATGTATCTGTATCAGACGGCTTGGCGCTTCTTTCGCATGGGTTATGGCACAACCATCGCCATCGGCTTGGCCTTGGTTATCCTGTTCTTTACCCTTGTCCAATTTCGGATTTTTGGCCGGAGAAGCACGATCGAGTACTGAGCTACAGACGGCGCACACGTCCGTTCTGCTATAGGGCTAGATATCCAGGAAAACAGAAGACCATGGCCGCTACGAAGACTTACAGCACCCGTTATCGACAACGCAACTTGCTTTCACGCCTGGGGTTACATGCCTTCCTGATGATCCTGGCGGTCCTCGTCGGCTTTCCCATCTATTGGTCGTTCATCGTCTCGATCACGCCCAATGAGCAGGTCTTTCGTTGGCCGCTCCAACTCTTTCCCGATATGCCAACCTGGGAGCATTACCGGCAAGTGTTGACCCGCCAGGACCTGCAACTGCCGCGCTGGTTTCTTAACAGTGTGGTCGTGAGCACCGTCATCACCGTCCTCAGCCTGTTCGTCAGCAGCCTTACCGCCTATGGCTTTTCGCGGCTAGAATTTCCTGGCCGTGACTTTCTCTTTGTGAGCATACTGTTCGCATTAATGGTACCCGGCGAAGTGACGTTGATCCCAGTCTTTCTGCTGGTGCGCAATTTGGGTTGGTTGGACACCTACCATGCCCTCATCTGGCCGGCGATGGCCAGTGTTTTTGGCGTCTTTCTCCTACGCCAATTTTTCCTGAGTATTCCTAAGGAAATGGAAGAAGCCGCCGTGATCGACGGGGCTGGCCGCTTTCGAATCTATTGGCAGATAATCCTGCCTTTGAGCCGCTCGGCGCTGGTTGCACTGACCATTTTCACTTTCTTGGGCGCGTGGAACGACCTCTTCTGGCCGCTGATTGTGCTCAACCGGCTGGAGATGCGCACGCTGCCGGTCGGTCTGACAGTATTGAACGGCACCTATACCCAGGAACGCGCCCTTATCATGGCCGGCGCAGTCATTGCCAGTGCGCCCGTCCTCCTCTTTTATGCGATCTTCCAGCGGCGCATCATCGAAGGCGTGATGCTCACCGGCATGGGAGGACGCTGACAGGACACAGAGAACCCCACCAAATCATACAATCCACGAAGAAGGGCATCATGGCATTCGAGAACGACTACCGGCACATGCTGGACGTGCTGAAGAACAAACGACCGCGCCGCCTGCCCGTGTACGAGCACATCATCAGCCCGGAGATCATGGAGAAGATCCTCGGCGTGCAGTTCGCCGCTTCGTACGACGGCGGCCCGGCGGACCTGCTCGACTTTTTCACCCACTACTGCCGCTTCTTCCGGGAGATGACCTACGACACGGTTTCCTTCGAGATGACCATCGTCGACATCCTGCCCGATCACGGCGCCATCTTCGGCGGGCGGCCCGGCCCCATACAGACCGACGATGATTTCGCGAAATATCCCTGGGACGAACTGCCGGAGATCTATTGGCAATCGGCCGCGCCGCGCTTCGACGCCCTCATCCGCACCATGCCGCCGGGGATGAAGGCGCTGGGCGGCGTCGGCAACGGCGTGCTGGAGATCAGCGAGGACTTGGCCGGCTTCCAGTACCTAGCCTATATGCAGGTGGACAACCCCGAGTTGTACGCCGCGCTCTACCGCAAGATCGGCGATCTCATGGCTACGCTGTGGGCTGAGTTCTTGGAACGCTACGGCGACCACTTCGCCATTTGCCGCTTTGGCGACGATCTGGGCTTCAAGACCAGCACGCTGATCTCGCCCAAGACCATCCGCCAGCACATCATCCCCCAATACGCACGGGTGATCAGCCTGATCAAGGGCGCGGGCAAGCCGTTCCTGTGGCATTCGTGCGGCAAGATCTTCGCCATCATGGACGACGTGATCGCGCTGGGCATCAACGCCAAGCACTCCAACGAAGACGCCATCGCGCCCTTCGACGAGTGGATCGCCCGCTATAGCGACCGCATCGGGCTGCTCGGCGGCATCGACGTCGACATCCTGTGCCAGAAAAGCCCCGACGACATCGTAGAGGACGTCTTCGCCAAGGGGACGCGCTTCCGCCGCAACGCCCAGGGCTATGCGCTTGGTTCCGGCAACTCTATTCCCGAATACGTGCCGGCGGAGGGCTATTTGGCGATGATCGAGGCGGCGCAGAAGATCCGCGCCGCGGAGCAGGCGGCATAACGAATCGCGCCGATTCGCCGGCCTGACGCATAACGCATAATGCCTGATGTGTAACGCCCGTCACAAGAAAGCGAGACCAAACGTGGAATCCAGGAACATCGTGTTCACCGGCAAACAGCAGGCCGAACTGCGCGGCGAAGAGGCCCCTGCGCTGCCGGCGGACGGGCTGCTGGCCCGCACGCAGGTTAGCCTGATCAGCACCGGCACCGAGAGCATCTGCTACCGCGGCGAGATGGACGAGGGAACGCACTGGGCCAACTGGGTCAAGTATCCCTTCTACCCGGGCTACAGCAACGTGGCGGTGGTGGAGCAGGTCGGCGCGGAGGTGCAAGGCTTTGCGCCCGGCGACCGCATCTTCTCGACCGCCAACCATCGCCAGGTCATCGCGGTCAAACCGCCCGTCGTCAAGATACCCGCCGGCATCAGCGATGAAGAGGCGGCCTGGTCCAAGCTGGCGACCATCGCCCAGACCGCGGTGCGCCGCGCCGAACTGCGCATGGGCGCGAAGGCGGTCGTGATCGGTCTGGGGCCGCTGGGCCAGTTGTTGGTCCAATATGCGCGCGTGGTCGGGGCGGAGGAGGTGCTGGCTGTCGACCTGGCGCCGGGCCGGCTGCAGACTGCCGGCGCTCACGGCGCCACGCAGACCTTCGCCGGCAGCGCGGCGGACGCCCTGCCCTTCGTGCAGGAGCATACGGATGGGCGTCTGGCCGACGTGGTTTTCGACGCCACCGGGCACTATGCAGTTTTCCCCCTGGCGCTAAAGCTGGTGCGCAACTTCGGGACGATGATGCTGACCGGCGATTCGCCCCACCCCAGCAAGCAGACGCTGCGGGCCGACGTGATCACGCGCCAAGTCTCCATCCGCGGCACGCACAACGAGAACTTGCCGCCGGACCAGGCAGAGTGGACCCAGGCGCGGCAGGCGCAGCTCTTCTACGCCTACGTGGCGCGCGGCCAGATGCGCGTCGACGACCTCATCACGTCGCGCTTCTCGCCGGCCGAGGCGCCGGATGTGTACGCCATGCTGC
>CAYXRG010000067.1:13157-24953 GCA_964467575.1 uncultured Caldilineaceae bacterium
AATTCGTGCAATTCGTGGCGAATAGCCCTTCGCAGCATCCGCGCCGCGTGCTGCGAGGGCCGGATTTTTGCGTAACCTTTCCCTGCGCACAGCGTCATCAGAAATTGAAGGGATCGCCAATCGGAAGTGCAGCCTTTTTTCGGAAGGCGATTTGATGACGCGTAAATCGGTGCGGATACGGCAAGGGGAAAGGGCGTGGCATGAGGTCTGGAATCTCAAGATTCGGCAAGGGGATGGTTCGGCGCACAGGGCGCGCCTCGCATTGGCGCCGCCTGCTTTTGGCGGTTGTTGCCGGCGCGTGCGTCGTCGTCGCACTGGCGGCGGGAACAGGCGCGGCGCAGGCGTCGGACCGCGTGCACATCGTGGCGCCGGGCGAGAACTTGGCTAAGATCGCGGCGCGCTACAACACCACGCTGTCCGAACTGGTCCAGTACAACAACATCGCCAACCCGGACATTGTGCGCATCGGCCAGCAACTTGCGATTCCTTACAGCGCCAGGGCCATGCTCAGTGCGCCTGCCGCTAACCCGCAGACCTTGCCGGGCGACGCCGGCTATTACCTGGTGCAGCGCGGCGATTCGCTATCGATGATCGCCCAGGCTCACGGCTTGGCGCTGGCCGATCTGCTGCGGCTCAATGGGCTGGAGAACCCGAACCACATCTACGTCGGGCAGACGCTGCGCCTTAGCGCGCGCGTAGACCCGCCCAGCACGCGGCCTCAGGCCGAGCCGGTATTGGCCGACGCCATCTACGTGGTAAAAGAGGGCGATTCGCTGGCGCAGATCGCCAAACAGTACGGCATGACGGTGGAAGAGGCGATGCGGCTCAACGGGCTGCCCAACCCCAACTTTGTGTGGACGGGTCAGCGGCTGCGTGTGAACCAGGCGCCGTCGCCCGTAGAGCAGTTCAGCATGGCGGTGGCGGGTGCGCCCGTCTACGGCCATCGTCTGATCGAGATCGACCTGAGCACGCAGACGTTAACCGCGTGGCAGGGCGATGTGCCTGTGTTGCGCACCGTGATCAGCAGCGGCAAAGCGAGCACGCCCACCGTCGTCGGTCGCTTTGCCGTCTACCACAAGCTGGACAGCCAGCGCATGACCGGTCCCGGCTATGACCTGCCCGGCGTGCCGTGGGTTATGTATTTCTACAAGGACTATGCGATCCACGGGGCCTATTGGCACAACAACTTTGGCGTGCCGACCAGCCACGGCTGCGTCAATTTGACCGTGGAAGATGCGCAGGTGTTGTACAACTGGGCGTCCGAAGGCACCGAGGTATGGGTGCACTGATCAGGCCTGCCGCGAGGGGAGTGAGGGGCCTCTCTGGGCGTTGTGAGGCGTAATGCGTCATACATCATCCGTCACGAGTCATACGTTAAGGGTAACTCGTGACGGATGATGTTTTCTCCTGATATCGCCGGCGACTTAGCTGTTCGTCGCTTTTCCTAACCGGCGACGCCCAGCGCGTCGAAGGTCGGCTTGAGCGCCGGGTAGAGCGCGCGGTATTGCGCGTAGTAGGCCTCGTATTGCGCCGCCGCCTCCGGATTGGGCTGCGTGCTGCCGGTGACAGAGATGGCCGTGTTGCAGGCTGTGTCGACATCCGGCCATACGTCTGCGCCGACGCCCGCCAACAGCGCCGCGCCGTAGGCTGCACCTTCCGTGGTGTTGACCGTCGCCAGCTCCGAGTTGAGCACGTCGGCCAAGATCTGCCGCCAGATCGGACTGCGTGCGCCGCCGCCGGAAACGCGCACTTGGCGAATGCCGGAGAGGCCGACGCCCTTCATCAGTTCAAAGCTGTCGCGCAGGCCGAAGGCCACGCCCTCCAGCACGGCACGCGTCATGTGGGCCTTGCTGTGGCGCACCGTCAGGCCGACGAACGCGCCGCGGGCAAGCGGGTCGGGGTGCGGCGTGCGCTCGCCGGTGAGGTAGGGCAGGAAGAGCAGACCTTCGCTGCCGGGCGGCACGTCCGCCGCCGGGGCCAGCAGATCGTCGTAGGACATGCCCGGGGCCAGCGTGTCGCGATACCAGCGCAGGCTGCCCGCGGCCGAGAGCATCACGCCCATCAGGTGCCAGCGGCCAGGTACGGCATGGCAAAAGGCGTGCAGCCGGCCTTCCGGCTCGTAGAACGGTTCGTTGACCGTGGCGAAGACGACGCCCGATGTACCCAACACCAGGCTGACGATGCCCTCGGTCACGGCGCCGACGCCCACGGCTCCTGCCGCTTGGTCGCCGCCGCCGGCCACGACCGGCGTGCCCTCTTTGAGGCCCGTATCTGCGGCGACGGACGCCGTCACCCGGCCGGTGATCTGGGGACCTTCATGGGTTGGAGGCAGGAATTCGCGCGGAATATCCAGCGCTTGTAACACCTCGGTCGACCAGTCGCGCGTGCGCAGGTCGAGCAACAGGGTGCCGGCGGCGCCGGCCTTGTCCGTTCCCATCTCGCCCGTTAGCCGGTAGCGCAGGTAGTCCTTGGGCAGCAGGATGTGGCGCACGCGCTCGTATACCTCCGGCTCATTTTCGCGCACCCACAAAATCTTGGGCGCGGTGAAGCCGGTGAGCGCGTTGTTGCCCGTGTAGCGGATGAGGTCCTTGAAGCCGACGCGTTCACGGATTTCGTCGCACTGGGCGCCGGTGCGCTGGTCGTTCCACAGGATCGACGGGCGCAATACGGAGCCGTCGCCGTTGAGCAAGACGAGGCCGTGCATCTGCCCGGTCAGGCCGATGGCCGCAATTTCGTCGCCTTTGACGCCGGACGTATCCAGCGCTTGGCGAATGCTCTGGACAGCGCCATACCACCAGACAGGCGGGTCTTGTTCGCTCCACAGCGGCTGCGGGGTGTCAAACGCGTATTCGGTGGCCCCAACTGCGACGACTGCCCCCTGTTCGTCGATCAGCAGCGCTTTGGTGGCCGTGGTGGATACATCGATGCCGAGTAGGTAAGCCACGAGAACATCCTCCCTGATGAAAGTGGCGGTGAATCAGTTCTTGTCGCGATAGTTGGACGCGATAGCTGGAGAAGCCGGCCTCGCCGCAAAGCGGGCCAAACCAACAGAAGATATTAGCTTCAGTATATACGGCCTGTTTTTATCGTCAAGGATGACCTTGTACGGATCGCCGCCCTTCTCGACCGCTCTGGCGGCAACTCGTATCATACCACTAGCCGGCTCATCGCCGGCTGACAAATGCCTGTCAATCCCCGGAGACGGCGCCGGTTGCGACAAAACACCGGCTTTGCTTCCCTCCTGCGCCTCAAGTACAATGGGCGAACAGGCTAAAGCCTCGTCACTTTGGAATGAGTTCTTTGGGATCAGATCGTCGGAGCCAGAAAGGAGAATGCCGTTGGCTTGTCGCCCTGGACATTGGTTGGTTTGCATTCATCCGGTCTTTTCGCAGCGCAATCTTTTCTTTTTGGCCTTGTGCGCCTTAATTCTACTTGCAGCGGCAACCCCGGCCGGTCGCGCCCAGGCCAGCAGCCATCCGGATGAGGAGTACAATCTGGTCGCGCCGCCAGGGGCGGCGGAGGCCGCGCCGTCGCAAGTGAGACCGGCGGAACTCGCGCCGCCGCTTCCCTTCACCGCGCCGCTGATCGGGCCGGTGATCAAGCGTGGCTTTGTCGACGACGTGGACCGCTGGACCACCGCCTTCATCCCGCGCAATCTCGACCACCTCACCCCCATCGAGATGCCGGATACCGACGAGCGCTGGATTCGCGTCGATCTGAGCGAACAGACGGTGGTCGCCTACGAAGGCGCCCGCCCGATTCGCGGCTTCATCATCTCCTCCGGCCTGCCCCGAACGCCCACGGTGACCGGGAGCTTCCGCATTCGCGCCAAGGTGCGTTCGCAGACCATGACCGGCGGCGATCCCGCGCTGGGCAACTACTACAACTTGGCGAACGTACAGTGGGTGCAGTATTTCTTTGCTGACTATGGCTTTCATGGCACGTATTGGCACCAGAAGTTCGGCCAGCCGATGAGTCATGGCTGCATCAACATGACCAACGCCGATGCCAAGTGGCTGTTCGACTGGGCCGGCCCCAAGTGGGACGGCAAGTCCATATGGTATGCGAGCACCGCTGATAACCCCGGCACGCTGGTGATCGTTCACGAATAACCGGCGACAGCCATGACCAAATCGGAGGCGACGCAACCGATCCTTGACGATCCGGCCCTGCCGGACGCCGCGCCGCCGCGCCGTCCTCTGTGGAGCCTGCTCAAGGTGCTGGGCGTGATCGCGCTCGCCTCCGCCGCCCTCTTGTTCATCCAGCGCAACACCGCTTCCGAGGTGCGCACCTTTTCCATCGCGCCTGAGATCGAATTCACCAGCTATGATGGCGAAACTATCCGCCTGTCCGACCTGCAAGGCCAGGGGGTGGTCCTCAACTTCTGGGGCAGTTGGTGCGGGCCGTGCCGCGCGGAGGCGCCTCTCCTTGCCGAAGCCTGGGCGCGTGAACGAAACAACGGCATCGTCTTTATCGGCCTGACCTACCAGGACACGGAGCAGGGCGCGCGCCGTTTTATGGCGGAATATGGGCTGACCTATCCCAACGGCCCGGATACCGGCAACAAGTGGTCGCGGCGTTACGGCGTTCAGGGCATCCCCGCCACCTTTTTCATCGACGCCGAGGGCATGTTGGTCAGCCAGCATCGCGGCATGCTGTTCAGCGCCGAGGACCTAGCGCAGCGCATCGACGAAATCCGCCCGTAGCGCCCCCCTTACGGCCCGCTACCTGTCCGTTTCCCCATTTAAACAGACCGTGACCCGGCGCAGCACATTGAGATCGTAGAGCAGCATGCCGTGCAGGGGCGACAACACGCGCACGCTGCGCCCGACGGGCAGCGCCGAGCTGGACGCGGGCACGATGGTGAGGTCCAGCGGCGACCATATCGAGGTGAACTCGACCTGCGCCAGCGCGTGCAGTTCGGCGTTGAGGTCCGCCAGGAAAGCGCTGTGCGGTCGCATCTGGCGCGGGGCGGGCCGTGCGGGGTAGCGAAAGGCCATCCAGGTTCCGCGATGGGGCGACGCTAGGGTGACGAAACGCCGCGTGCGCGGCAGGCCGCCGAGTCGCTGGAGGTAGTAACGGCAGATGATGCCGCCCATACTGAAGCCGAACAGGTCGAACGGCTGCTCCGGGCCGAGGGCGTCGTCGATGGCGTCCGCCAGCAAACGGGCCAGCGCCTCGATGGGTGCGGTCCCGTCGCTGGGTTGGGGCGCCAGGGCGATCGGTCTGCGTCCGGCCTGCTGCAACTGCGCCGCCAGCATGTGTAACTTGCTTTCGTCGTCGCCGATGCCCGGAACGAGGATCACCGGGGGCTGCATGGCCGCTCTCGCATCAGTTCCGCACCACCGAGGGCAGGAAGAGCCTATCGGACGGGAAGAAGACATCGGTGCGCCGCTCGATGCGATAGGCCGCCTTCCACTGCGCATCCGTTCCTGTCCCCTCAACCGGCTCTGAGCCGGCCTCGACGCGGATACCGTCGATGACCAGCAGGTCCGCGCCTTCACCGATGCGCAGGGAATACGTCCCGTAATAGAGCAGCGGGATGCGGGCGAGGCCGTTAAAGCCCGTACTAGTTCTGTAAGTGTAGCCCGTCAATTGGTCGACGAGAACGACGTTGATCTGGTCCTGCGGATCGTCCGTTGCATTCGTGACCTTGACAACGGCCTGCCACGGCGTCAGCGCCATCTCGACCGCGGCGTAGATGTCTAGGAGGCCATAGCCGTAGGCGGGGTTGGGCGAAACGGGTGTCGCACTGGGCAGGCATTGGCTGTCCAACACGGGCGTTGCGCTCTTGACCAACACCTGCTCGGTCAGGTCTACATTGCCGATCAGTTCGGGCGCGGCGGACCAGAGCAGGGCGATGGCGCCCGCGGTGTGGGGGGAGGCCATGCTTGTGCCGGAATAGGAGTCGTAGTTATTGTACGGCACGGATGAGAAGACAAAGACGCCCGGCGCGGTGAGTTCAGGCTTGAGCCGTCCGCTGCCGTCGGCGGTGACGGGGCCGCGGCTGCTGAAGCCGGCCAGCAGGCCGTCGCTGTTATGGGCGCCGATGCTAAAGGCCGCAGCGTACATGCTGATGGGAAATTGCACGGTCGAACAGGCAGGGCCGTTGTTGCCGGCGGAGGCGACGACCACCTGACCGGCGCTGCGCGCCGTCTCGACCACGCGGCGCAGGCTGTCGATGTCGCAGCCTTCGCTGGGGGGGCAGCCCCATGAATTGTTGATGATGTGCGGCGCCAGCTCGGGTTTGCCATCCGTGAAGGGATCGCCGTCCTGCGGATAGGGGGCGAGCATGAACTCGAAGCAGGCGGCATAGCTGGCGGGCGTGCCCCACCCGTCCAACATGTTGCGGCAGCCGATCCACTGCGCGCCGGGCGCCATGCCGATGATGGCGAGACCGTCGGCGGTGGCGTCGCCTGTCATTGTGCCGACGGTGTGCGTGCCGTGGCCGCTGTCGTCGCACGGGATCTGGGGATCAGTTGTGCAACTGTCCTCGCCCCAAACATCGTACCAATTGTAAACGTGGTTGGCCTGGGCCTGCTGTACGTTCCAGCCCCGGTAGCTCGCCTTGAGCGCAGTATGATCCCACTGTACGCCGGTGTCTTGGCTGGCGACGACAATGCCCTGGCCGCGAAAGCCCAAATCCCAGACTTGGGGCGCACGGGTATAGACCAGGCCGTAGGGGAGCTGCGTTGTAGTCATCCGGCTGGCGGGGGCGGCTTCTTGGCCTTGCAGGAAGGTATGACTCGATAAGAAATGCGCAGATCTTTGGAGGCCGGCAGTCTCTTGGCTGAACATAAACGGGTTGGCGGCAAGCCGGTCGACCTCTGCGAAGCCGCGCAGCGCCTGTGCGATCGCGGCGTCTCCGCGCACCTCGATCATGTTGACGATGTAGAACGGGCGGTAGGCGACGCCGTGAGCGTCGAGCCAGGCGCGCAGCGGCGCTTGGCTGGCCAACGCGCGGCGGGTCAGCGTGTGATATAGCTCCGTGGCGCGCGCCGTCCGGTCGAGCGGCTCCGCCGCGGCAAATTCCGCGGCCTGAAGCGCAGCCTTCGCGTCGACCTGGTCGTCCAGCACGACCAGGAAAGAGACCGGTTCGTTGCCGGCTGCCAACTGGCTTTCCAGGTGTGGGCTGATCGCGGCCAGGGCGTCCTCCTGCTGCGGCTGAATCTGGGCCGCGGCGGGCAACGATACGGTCAGGGCCAGCAGCGCCGCCAATAGTAGAATTGCCGGAAGCCCTCCCCGGAGAGACCGAGCGCGACGCGCTCGAAATGCCGGATGGATGCTCAAGTTATTATCTCCTCTATGTCGTCTGCCGATTTGTTTGTCTATAAGGACACTATAACACAGGCTTTATTCCAGGTTCATGGCCGGGAGGGGTCGTTGCCGCGCACGGGCGGCAAGGGCGCCGCTTCTGCGATGCTCGCCGGGGTTTTGCCACGAATTGTGCGAATTGTACGAAGATGAATCGCAGGGAATGGGAGCGAAGTTGCTGAATTGCCGGCCTGCGTTCGCCACAATGGGCGCGAATTCTATCCATCGGCGTCAGCGATAGCGCCAAATATCGCGCCGGCTTCGGCGCCGGCGATTGGGAGGAACAGTAAACATGGCGAAGCTTCAGGTTGGCGACACGGCGCCCGATTTTGAAACCGTGTCGGACACGGGTGAAACGGTCAAACTCAGCGATTACCGCGGCCAGCGCGTCGTCCTCTACTTTTACCCCAAGGACGATACGCCCGGCTGTACCACGCAGGCCTGCAACTTCCGCGACGGCTATGCCGACATCCAGGCGCACAACGCCGTCGTGCTCGGCGTTAGCCCGGACGGGGTGGAGTCGCATCGCAAATTCAAGTCCAAGTTCAGCTTGCCCTTCCCACTGCTGGCGGACGAGGATCACGCCATCGCCGAGGCCTATGGCGTCTGGGCGGAGAAAACCAACTACGGCAAGAAGTACATGGGCATTGTGCGCAGTCACTTTGTCATCGACGAAACCGGCAAGATCGCCGGCGTCCGCTATGACGTGAAGGCGGACAAGAGCCTGTCCGAAGCCATGGAAGCGCTGACCGCCTAACCTGCCCCAACGCCGTCTCGACGTTTGCCATCTGCGCCCGCCGGCCGCGAACGTCGAGACGGCTGCTCGTTCATTGGCCGAGCAGTTTCTGAATGGCGTCCAGCAGATCTTCCAGCTCGTATGGTTTGGGGATGTAGGCGACCGCGCCGAGTCGCATCGCGTTTTGGATGAAGCGCTGTTCGTTGCGCCCGCTGAGCAGCAGGACGGGAATGGCGGCGGTTTGCACATCTTGGCGCAGCGCGGTCATCACTTCGAAGCCGTCCAGGTCGGGCATCGTGACGTCGCAAACGATCAAATCGGGCAGCCACTCGCTCGCAGCAAGGACTCCCTGCCGGCCATTCTCGGCGCCGCGCGCTTCGTAGCCCTCGAAACCGAGAGCGAGAACCAGATTGGACCGCAAATACTTTTCGTCGTCAATGACCAGGATTTTCTTCATTAGCCGCTCCCCCAGAATCGTGCTGCGGAAGAACAACCGTGAAAGCGGTCCCGACTCCTTCCCGGCTTTCATACGTAATCGTACCGCCGTGTAACTCTACCGAACGCTTGACGATCGCCAGCCCCAACCCTGTGCCGGGGATTTGGCGAGCGTTTTCGGCTCGATGGAACGCTTCGAACAGCCGCTCTTGGTCCTCCTCCGGGATGCCGATGCCGCGATCCTGGACGTGGAGGACGGTTTGATCCGGGCCACAACGCACGGTCAAATGGACCGAGCGATCCTCTGGGGAATATTTGAGCGCGTTAGAGAGCAGGTTGCTCAGGATTTGCCTCACCAACTTGACGTCCAGACGTGCAACGCGGCAATCGCCCTGGGCGGCGAAGACGACGCGCGAATCTGTGCCGACTACCTCGTTCAACTCCGTTGCCATGTTATGGCAAAAGTCGATGACGTCCAGGGGCGCAGGCTGGAAGGCGAGCGCGCCCGATTCGGCCTTGCTCAGGGTGAGGACATCGTCTAGCGTCTCGACCATCACCTGAATGCTGGTCTGGATGCGTTCGTATTGTTCTTGCAGCTTCTCGCCGGCTAGGCGGTCGCCATAGCGCTGGATCATATTCGCCGAACTTTGGATCACCGCCAGCGGGTTGCGCAAGTCATGCACCGCCATGGAGACGAAGCGCGACTTGATCTCGCCGAATTCCATCGCCTGGCTAAGCATCTGGCGAAGTTGCGCTTCCATCAGCTTGTGCGACGTCATATCGCGCAGGCTGCACACGACGCCCAACAGCGTGCCGTCGTGTTCGACAATCGGCGATAGAACGATGTCGGCGTCGAACTCCGTGTGGTGCGGGCGATTTGGGCAACGAACCGTGACTTCAAGACGCTGCGGCTGTTGGATTTGCAACGCCGTGTCGAAAGCCTCGTCCAGCCTATCCTTGTGAGCGGGTACGACCAGCGCGGTAAGCGGCTGATCGATAGCCTTGTTCGAGGCGCACTCGAAGATTGTGGCGAAAGCGGGGTTGACGTCCTCGATCCGGCCGTTCGTCCCGCACATGATCATCACATCGCTGCTGCTGTTGAGGATCGCTTCGATGCGCTCTTTAGAGTGATTGAGTTCGGCGGTGCGTTCGGCGACGCGCCGCTCCAACGAATTGCGCTCGGCCTCCAGGTCGGCAAATAACCGCGCATTCTCGATTGCCAGCCCGATCTGGTTTGCCACCGGGCCCAGCAGGGCGATGTCGGCGTCGCCAAAGGCGTCTTGCCGGTAGCTCTGCGCCTCTAGCAGCCCAATCGTCTGTCCGCTTACGACCATCGGCACGTAGAGCGCCGAGCTAGGGGACCGTTCGGCGCCGGCCGCGTCCGGCCCCGCAGATGGGAGAGCGGACGGGCGGGCCGTGATTTCCGGTTGTTGCGTAAAGACGGCGCGGGCGCGGCCATCGAGCAGCCAGTCCTCATCTAGTACTAGCGGCGGGATGCTGGACGCGTCCGTCTGAACGCCGTCGTTCAAGATGAAGGCCGGTTGCAAGCTGTGTGTGGCTGCGTGGTAGAGCGAGATGCTGAAGCGGGGACAATCCACCATCTGCGACACATGGTCATAGGCCGTCTGGAAGATGCGCGGCAGCATGTGCGTTTCGGCCAGCGCCGTCCCAACCTGATTCAAGATGCTCAGGCGGCGATTGTGTTGGCGCAGCGCTTCACTTGCCAGTTTGCGCTCGGTGACTTCGATGCCCGCCGTCGTCATCCCAATCACCTGGCCGGAAGCGTCTTTCAAGGGTTCGGCTGTGTAATCGTACCAATGCGGACCGTCGGGCAGCGTAATCATGAACTCCCTGCGCACGCCTTTGCCCGTTGCCAGCACCTCGCGCTTGATGTCCATGATGCCTTTGGCATTGTCCGGATCGACAAGCTCATCGTCGCGCTTGCCGATCGTCCCGGCCGGATCAAACGCCGGATGGGGGTTGTGGATCCAGGTGTAACGCAATTCGGCGTCTGTGGCGGCGACGATGATGCCGGAGTTCTTCAGCGCGACTTGGAAACGCTCCTCGCTTCGGCGCAGCGCCTCTTCCGTTTCCTTGCGTTCGGCCAACTTCCACACCGAGTCGGTCAGCAGAGAGAGCTGCCAGACGTCGGTCTGCGTGTAGTCCGACGCCTTGTTCGCCACGCCCACCACCGCCACGATCTGACTTCCTCTAAAAACCGGGACGGTCAAAAACCTATGTAGGTCGACGTGCCCTTCGGGATAGCCTTTCTTGAGCGGATGCGCGGCCTGGAAATCGTTGACGATGATCGGTTTGCGCTGCCGGACCGCTTCGCCCCAGATGCCGGTCTTGTCCAGTTCGTATAGCGTTTTCGGCTCCATGACGGCGCATTCCTCCATGACTCCCTCGGACCAGGAGTTCAGGATGAAAATCTGTCGCTCGTTATCATAGTGATAGATGTAGCCGAACTTGCTCCCCGTCAGGCTGAGCGCCTCGTACAGCGCATAATCGAGCAGTTGCTGGGCGTCTTCGGCGTCGTACTGGGAAATGCGCACCAGGCTTTGCAGCCGCGACTCGTTGAGCCGGACCTGTTCCTCGGCCTGCACGCGGTCGGTGATGTCGTGGTAGATCGAATAGAGCAGGGTTTTCCCCTGGATCTCAATCGGCCCGCTAAAGATTTCGACATGGCGGATTGAGCCGTCTGCGCGGCGTTGCTTGGAAAAGAAATGATAGCTTTCTTCCCTGCGCGCCCGCTCCAACTCTCCGGAGATTTCATCGGGGGGAAGCATGCTGATGTCGCTGATCCGCATCCTGCACAGCGCTGCATGGCTCCAGCCGTAATAGGCGCACGCCGCCGGGTTGGCGTCGACGATGTTGCCCGTAGCGGGGTCTATCACCAGCATGACGGCGTGATTGTTTTGGAACAGGCTTTTGTAGCGCTCTTCCGAGGCGAGCAGCGCGTTTTGCGCAGCGCGTTCATCCGACTGATCACGGAAAACCAGTACCACGCCAGTGAGCGCACTCCCGGCATCGAAGATGGGCGCGCCGCTGTCGGCGATGGGAACTTCGCGACCGTCTTTGGCGATGAGCAGGGTGTGGTTCGCCAGCCCGACGACGACCCCTTCGCGCGTGACCCGGCGCGCCGGGTTCTCGACCGGCTGGCGCGTCTCCTCGTTGATGATGCGAAAGATCTCTTCCAGCGGCTGGCCGCGCGCCTCGTCCAGCGACCAGCCGGTGAGTTCCTCCGCCACCGGGTTAAGCAGTTCGACGCGCCCTTCGGCGTCGGTCATTATGGTGCCGTCGCCGATGCT
>CAYXRG010000068.1:0-24102 GCA_964467575.1 uncultured Caldilineaceae bacterium
ACGACTGCTTCGCCCCCGGTGACTTTAGCCATGTGAACGCTCCTTGTTTACTGGTTTGGTCTCCATGCGCCTGTCATTCTGAAGTGAGCGTTAGCGAGCTGAAGAATCTCGTTGTACCAGAGGCAGAGATGTTTCGCTCCGCTCAACATTACAGGTTGCGTATTTAGCGATCAGACCGTTTACTGGTGTATGTTGCCCGCCGGCCATCAGTCGGCGGCGGGCGCGACGACCGGACCGCGCCGCTTGCGCCCGGCGGAGATGACGGCGCGCGCCGTGACCGCCGCCAAGACGATCAGGCCGCCGATCAACGCCAGCGGGCCGGGCGTCTCGCGGATAACCAGAAAGACCCACAGCGGGTTGAGGATCGGTTCCAGGGTTTGGATCAACACCGCTTCGACCGCGGTGAGGGCGCGGATCGCCTTGCTGTACAGGATGAAGGGGACGCCCAACTGGAAGACGCCCAAGAAGGCCAGCACGCCCCAATCTTGGAGGTCCAGCATCGGCCCTCCTGCGAGTTCGGAGACGATGAAGGGCAGGCCCACAGCCAGCGCCAGCACGTTGCCCAGCAGCGCGGTCTCGACCGGCGAGCCGTCCTTTTGCTTGCGCATGAAGACGATCATGGCGGCGAAGCTAATGCCGGCGCAGATGGCGAAGACGTTGCCGATGTAGCCTTCGGGCGAGAGGTCGCCGGCGAAGAAGAGGAACATGCCGGCAAAGATGGCGACCATCGACAGCCAGTCGCCGGGGCGGACCCGCTCTTTGAGAAACCAGGCGCCAAAGAGGGCGACATAGACGGGCGCGGTATACTGAAGGAAAATAGCATTGGCCGCGGTGGTCAACTGCGTGGCCGCCACAAAGAAGGTCTGCGAGCAGACGTAGGCGATGGCGCCGCCGATCTGGGCGAACGACCAGGTAAAGACCGGGCGGCGAAGATAGGCTAAGATCACCAGGGCGGCGATGCCGCTGCGCGTGCCGGAGATAGCCAGGGCGTTCCAGGGCAGGAGCTTGATGAGAAGGCCGCTGGTGCTCCACAGGACGACGGTGAGGAGGAGGTAGCCGACGGCGCGTCGACGGTCCATAGGGTTGCGCTTTCTAGGTTCGGTGCGGCGTGCGCCCAGGCGACGGCGTATGCGTTGGGCGGCTCTTTGCACAGGGATATTGTAGCAGAGAATCGCCCGGCCAACCGCAACGGGCGCAGGGAAGAGAAGGCCCGTCGCGCTGAACACTGCGATGCAGGACAATGAACACGCAACAGGTAACTTTCCGGTTCTACGGCGAACTGAATGACTTTCTGCCCGCCCGCCAACGCGGACAGGAGATCGCCTGCCCGCTGGACGGGACGGTCGCGGTCAAGCACCCGATTGAGTCGCTGGGCGTGCCCCACCCCGAGGTGGAGCTGATTCTAGCCGGTGAACGGGCGGTCGATTTCTCCTACTGGCTGCAAGAAGGCGACCGCGTGCGCGTCTACCCGCGGGGCGAGGGGCCGCCGGACGTGGAGCGGATCGCGCTGCGACCGCCGCTGCCCACGCCGGTGCGCTTCGTGCTGGATACGCATCTGGGGCAGTTGGCGGTGTATCTGCGCATGTTGGGCTTCGATGCGGTCTATTCCAACGATGCTACGGATGCTGTGCTGGCGGGCATCTCCAGCGCGGAGCGGCGCGTGCTGTTGACGCGCGACCGTGGGCTGCTCAAGCGCAAGATCGTGGAGTACGGTTACTGCGTGCGCCAAACCGAGCCGCGGGCGCAGTTGGTTTGCGTGCTGCACCGCTATGACCTGGCGGCGGCGGCGCAGCCCTGGCGGCGTTGCGTGCACTGCAACGGCTTGCTGCATCCGGTGGACAAGGCGGCGATCCTCGACCGGCTGGAGCCGAAAACGAAGCGCTATTACGACGAATTCCAGCAGTGCGAGGCATGCGGGCAGGTCTACTGGCAGGGGTCGCATTTCGAACGG
The DNA here is from genome assembly GCA_964467575.1 of uncultured Caldilineaceae bacterium. GTDB lineage: Bacteria > Chloroflexota > Anaerolineae > Caldilineales > Caldilineaceae > JASGTU01. The sequence continues at coordinate 1,952 of CAYXRG010000068.1, forward strand.
ATGCAGGCGTTTGTCGACGGCGTATTGGCGGAGGCGAAAATCTCCACAAATTCTCCATAAGTTCTGCGAGAGTTCTCCCGATCTGCCGGCTATGCTAGGGGCAGATAACGATATGAACGCAGCCGGACAGCTGAATTCGACATTCGACCGGCGCATATGACCGTAGGTTCGTGGTAAAATGGCCGGTATAGACGCAGGTTTTCGAGACGGAATCAAGACTCGACCAGTCGAGGGGGAGCGAAGAATGGACAGGTTGCGACCTTTGCAGTGGTTCGGCGCTGTGGCTGCGGCGCTGTTGGCGGCCTTGCTCGTAAGCACGGCGGCGCTGGCGGAATCGACAGAGGCGGGCGTGCTCGTGCGCTCCGTCGCCACGGACAGCCCGGCGGCCGAGGCGGGCATCGTGCGCGGCGACATCATCGTGGCGTTCGACGGCGAGACGCTGGAAGACGCGGCCGCGTTGGTCGAACGCATGGAGGAGGCGGAGCCGGGCGACACGGTGGCGTTGACAGTGCGCCACGGCGACGAGGAGTTCACCGTGGCGGTGACGTTGGGCGAAAGCGGCGGCCGCGCCTATCTCGGCATTCTCCCCGACTACGGTGCGGGCGGCTGGCGTTGGGATGATCGCGAAGAGGCGTGGGGACGGCATGGCGCGCATCTCTTCGGCATGATGCCCTTCACCAATACCGCGTCCGGCGCGCTTGTGTCCGAGGTGGTGGAGGACAGCCCGGCGGAGGAAGCCGGCCTTGTCGCGGGCGACGTCATCCTCGGCGCGGATGGCGAGAAGCTGACCGCGGCCGCTGACTTGGCGGATCGCGTGGCGGGCTATGCGCCCGGCGACGAGATCGTGCTGGAGGTGCTGCGCGCCGACAGCGGCGAGATCGAGGATGTGCTGGTGACGCTGGCAGCCAACCCGGACGACGAAACGAAGGCCTACCTGGGCATCCGCTATCTGCCGACGCCGCGGCGCATGTTCTTGGGCCGGACGCTGGACGGCAAACAGGTTGTGCCGGCCCCGCCGTATCATGGCTTTGGGCGGCGCCCCTACCGCCATCCGTTCTGGCGCATGCCCGCGCCGCATGCCGGCCCTCAGCCGCATTTTGGGCCGCACCGCGGCTGGTGAATCGAGTTAATGAGTGCGTTGAGCAGGGTTCCGCTGGCCTAACAAGCCGGTAGACCCTGCTCGCCCCTGCGCCTACCCCTTGATGACGGCGAGCGGCTCCAGCCGCGCCACCGCGCGGGCGATGCCCGCCCCTTGCACCACGGCGATCACTTCCTCGACTTCCTTATAGGCGAACGGCGCTTCTTCGGCGAGGCCGGACATGCTGCCGGCGCGGATGCGAATGCCGCGGCGGGTGAGGTCTTGTTGCAGCGTCTCGCCGCGCACCTGCTTCTTGGCCGCGGTGCGGCTGAGGTTGCGCCCTGCGCCGTGGCAGGCCGAGCCGAAGGTCTGCTCCATAGCCCCGGGCATGCCGGCGAGCACATAGCTGGCGGTCCCCATCGAGCCGGGCACCAGGACCGGCTGACCGACCGGCCGGTAGCCGGCGGGGACGTCGTCGTGGCCGGGCGGGAAGGCGCGCGTCGCCCCTTTGCGATGGACGCAGACCTGCATGCGCTTGCCGTCGACGACGTGCTGCTCGAACTTGCCGATGTTATGCGCCACGTCGTAGACCTGGCGAAGCTGGAAAGGGAGGCCCGCCGGGGCGAGGATCTGCTCGAAGGCTTCACGCGCCAGGTGCGCCAATACCTGCCGGTTGGCGAAGGCGAAGTTGGCCGCGGCCTGCATGGCCCCGACATAGGCCTCGCCTTCGGGCGAGTTGAGCGGGGCGCAGACCAGTTCGCGGTCGGGGAGTTGGATGCGGAAGCGCGCCAATGCCTGTTGGAAGTCGCGCACGTAGTCGGTGCAGACCTGATGGCCCAGCCCGCGCGAGCCGCAGTGAATGAGCAGGACCACCTGTCCGGGGTGCAGGCCAAAGGCGTCGGCCGCGGCTTCGTCGTAGGTCTCCGCCACGCGGTCGACCTCGAGGAAGTGGTTGCCGCTGCCCAGCGTGCCGATCTGGTCGCGGCCGCGGTCGCGCGCGCGGCGGCTGACTTTGCCCGGCGCGGCCTTTTGCAGGCGGCCCCCTTCCTCGGTGTGGATCACGTCGTGCTGCGTGGCGAGTCCGCGCTTGAGGCACCAGTGCGCGCCCTGTGCCAGCACGCTGTCAATTTCGCCGTCGTCGAGGCGGAAGCGGCCGCCTTTGCCCAGGCCGCTGGGGCAGTTGTGGTAGAGCGCAGCGGCGAGGTCGTCGAGATGCGGCTCGACCTCGCCGGCGTACAGGTCCGAGGCGAGCAGACGCACGCCGCAGTTGATGTCGTAGCCGATGCTGCCCGGCGAGATCACGCCGTCGGGCAGGCGCGTGGCGGCGACGCCGCCGACGGGGAAACCGTAGCCCTGGTGCACGTCGGGCATGGCGATGGCGTAGCCGACGATGCCGGGCAGTGTGGCGGCGTTGACCAACTGCTCGACGCTCTTGTCGGTCAGGGCCTTCTCCAGCAGCGTCTTGCTGGCGTAGACGCGGGCGGGCACGCGCATGTCGGCGCGGAAAGACTTGGGGATTTCCCAGATATAGGGGCTGATGCGTTCCAGGTTTTTGAGCTTGATCATGGCTGCCTCCTGCCGGGACAGGCGAATCGCGGCGCTAGGGTTGTGAGGTGGACGGTGGTGTGGCCGCGTGCTAGATGTCGAAAAAGACCTCGCCGGTCCAGAGATCCGCGCGTTGGTCGATGCGAAGCTGGTGGTAGGTCGCCGCTTTGATGTGCACCTGCGGCGCGCCGAGGGGCGGGCGACCGGCGACGTCGGCTTCCAGATGCGTGGGCGACCATTGCCTCATGCGGCAGTCCGTGAAGAGCGCGCCGGCGGTTTCGTGGAGATAGAGCAACTCGTTGAGCCAGTCCACCATCAATGCCTCGATGTCGGCCGCGTCGATGGCGACCCGGCGCGTCGCCACGGGAGCGGCGGCGTCCGGTTCAGCGCACAGCAGCGCGAACATGGCGCGGGCCGCGCCGGCGAAGAGCGCGGCGGGTTCGCGCGCCTGCACGCGCACGCCGATGTCGGCGGTGTGCTCGAGTTCCTCGAAGACGAATTCCTGCATGGCGTAACCCGCGGCCGGCGTGTAAGAATGCGTAGGCGTGTACTATACTTGCAGTATAGGGGAGGGGACGGGCGAAGTCAACGAAAACGGCGAAAGGGCGAGCAACTATCGTGAAACCGAGGACTTGGTTGGTTGTGGCGGGCGTTGCGCTGCTGATCGGCGCAGCAAGTTGGGCGGTCATGGCAGAGGGTAGGACGTTGCCGCGCGCGGCCCCCGCAATGCCTGCCGTTGAAGCGCCGGCGATAGACGCGCCGGATACGGACGCAGCGGCGGAGCAGACTGCCCCGACGCCCATTCCGTCGCCCACTGCGTCTCCGGTTCCGTCACCGGCGCAGTTGGCCGGGGATAGCCCGCTGGCGTCGCCGGGCGATGCGCTCGTCAGCCCGCTGGCTACGGCGACGGCGGCCCCGCTGCCGGTCTACACCTATGAGATCGTCGCCATCCACCCGCATGACCCGGAGGCCTTTACCCAGGGGTTGATCTATGTGGACGGCGTGCTGTATGAGGGTACGGGGCAGTACGGCCGTTCGTGGTTGCGCCGCGTGGACCTGGAGAGCGGCGAGACGTTGCAGCAGGTCGACCTGCCCGCGCAATATTTCGGCGAGGGCATCACGCTCTTCGGCGGCAAGATCTACCAGTTGACGTGGCAGTCGCGCACGGGCTTTATCTACGACGCGGAGAGCTTCGAGAGATTGGGGACATTCCAGTATCCGACACAGGGATGGGGACTGACGCACGACGGACAAGAACTGATCATGAGCGACGGCTCGCCTACGCTCTACTGGCGTGATGCGGAGACGCTGGACGAGACGCGGCGCGTGGAGGTGCGCGACAGTCGCGGGCCGGTGGCGGCGCTCAACGAGCTAGAGTATGTCGACGGCGAAGTGTGGGCGAACGTGTGGCACACGGACCGCATCGCCCGCATCGATCCGGAGACGGGCGCGGTCACCGGCTGGATCGATCTGACCGACCTGATCGCGCGGGAAGAACGTCGCGGGCCTGACAGCGTGCTCAACGGCATCGCCTATGATGCGGAATCCGACCGGCTGTTTGTGACGGGCAAGCTGTGGCCCAAGCTTTTCGAGATCCGCTTGAAGCTCAAGGAGTAAGCAAGAAACAAAGCGGCCCGCAGTTTTGTCTGCGGACCGCCTGAGTGTGTGCGCCGGGGGAATGGCCGCGGCTAGGCCGGCGCCGTCTCCACAATGTGATACTCGGTGGCGACGTTCATGCCGGCGCGCTTGAGCATGATGCTGGCCGAACAATACTTGGTCAGAGACAGGTCGATGGCTCGCTCCACGTCGGCTTGGGGGATGTCCTCGCCGCTCACCGTGTAGACAAAGGTGGCGTCGGTGAAGACGTTGGGCGCCTCTTCGGCCTGGACGGCTTTGACCTCTACGCTCAGGCCGGTCACGTTTAGGCGACGGCGTTGCAAGATGTGGATCACGTCCATCGCCGAGCAGCCGATGGCGCCGGCGATCAGGAACTCGACCGGGCTGCCGCCTTCAGGCGTAGCCGGACCGTTCATCTCAAATTCGTACCCCGAACCCAAAGTTGCGTGGAAACTGCGATTAACGCCTTTCCATTCAACTTTGGCGGTCTTTTCGGCAGGCATTGAATACTCCTTCGGAAATTTACCGTACTTTGACAAGCATCTTCATCACGTCGTCGATCAGCGCATCGCGGTCCGGACCGCCGCTTTGATCTGCGCGCGCCAGGCATTCCTTGGCGTAAGTGCGCAGAAACACTTCCGAGGCGTTTTGCACCGCGGCGCGGATGGCAGTTAGCTGCTGCAATATCTCGCGACAGTCGCGGTCATCGTCGACCATCTTCTGCACACCGCGCACCTGGCCCTCAATGCGGCGGAGGCGCACTTTGAGCGCATCTTTGGCGGCGTCGGATTCGAGCTTCATGCGAACCGTCTCCTTGAGCAAACGAACCGTTTGCTTAACAAGAACCCGCTCAGGTAAAGGGGCTGGAGGCCGGGCGCGCTACAGGCCCTGCGGTGTTGCGCGCTGCGCCGCCGCCCATGGCGAACGTCGAAACTTTACGATGGGTGTGATGGCCGCCACACGTCGGGCAGGTCTGCGGCTGGTCGGCCTGGGAAAAGCCGACGAGCAGCTCGAAGCCGGTCTGGCACTCATCACAGACGAACTCATATAGCGGCATAATCAACGCTCCTATCAATCTGTGTATATACTAGGGGGGAGTATACAACAGGGGAAACGAAGCGTCAAATTCGCGCGGCTACGCGTTGCCAATCGGCGCGGCAGCGAAGCCGGTGCGCAACTTGTCGAGCCTGTGCAGGAGGTTGGCGCGCAGGTCGGCGGCCCACTCCGGCTCAGACGCCGGCGGAGACGCGCCGAGGCTGCGCGAGATGCGCGCGAACAAGACAAGGTTATGTAGCCGCAGGAGCGGAGCAAGGTGTTGAAGTTCGGCATCCGCGATGGGGAAGGCTGTCCGATACCCGTGGATGAAGGCTTGCAGGTAAGGATGGGCGAGATCGATCTGGGCGATGTCATCGTCGAACAGATCCCGCAAGGCATAGGCGATGTCGGCCGCATACCAGTAGTAGGCGCAGTCGTCGAAGTCGAGCGCGCCGATTCCGTCATCGTGCCAGGTTAGGTTATCGAGTTCGAAGTCGTAGTGGATGAGGCCAAAATTGGCGGAGTTGACAGGAAGCCGGCGCAGGCGGCGTTCGGCGGCGATGATCTCTGCGTGTGCAAGCGACTCGTGTTTGGGGATGAGCCGGGCGGCGAGGTCGATGTGGTCGGTCCATGCCGGCCGGTCAGGGGCCGGGTCTACGCGGGCGCGTGCATGGAGACGGCCCAAGGCGCGCCCCCACGCCTCGAAGTCGGGCAGAGAAAGCGTGTCGAACTCCCTGTGTACGCCGGGCAGAGCGCGGAACAGAACGGCATGGCAGAGGCCGAGAGAGGTGGGAACGCTCTCGACGAGTGCGCCTGTGTACGACCGCTTTGGCGCGGCGACGAGGCATCCGGCCTGTGCAAGGTGTTCGACCCAGGCCAACTCGGCGGCGATGGCTGCGGGACTCCGTTCATCGCTGTGATTGAAGCGCAAGTAGAAGCGGTCGTCTCCGTCAGTGATCAAGCAGACGAAGTTGGCGCTGGCTCGCCATACGCGGACGTCCGCCTTGTCGCTCACCCAGCGCTCTGCGATTTGCCGAGCGATTGGGCTTGTCCAGTCTTCTGCGACGCCGGCGAAGAAGCGCGTCATCAACTCAAGCTGCATCATGCGTGGGAATGGTCTCCTGGGGGCGGGGTGGGGGTAGTGAAGAAAAAAGGCGAGAAGCCTGTAATTTGGCTGTCTCGCCTTCTGTAACTTACTCAATCAATCTTTACGGCTGCGCGTGGCTAGGGTTCCGTCGCGGCTGGTTCGGCTTCGGTGAGGACGCCGGTTTCGGTGATCTCGGTTGTTTCCGTCAAGCCCGTTTCGGCGGTGACGCTCTCCGTGGCGGTGACGGGTTCGGCGTCCGTGACTTCTTCGGCGGCAGTCAGCGCTTCTGTGGCCGTGATCTCATCGGTCGCGCTGACGGCTTCATCCGCGGGCTGCGCCGCTTGTAGCTGCCGCTCCTGGCGGGCGGCCTGCTTAATTTCTTCCTGCGTGTGGCGCAACTGGTTCACGCCGAGGTTGATCGTCCAGAGCAGAAGGAGCGCTCCAAGCACGGGGCCGAGGATCGTAAGTAGCGGCTTGCGGGTGTCGTCCATGGCAGTCCAAGTGACCGGCGCGGCGACCGGCGTGTTGGCGCGAGCATCGCGCAATCGGCGGATAATCAAGGCGGCTGTCGGACCGGCGTCAACGCGATTGTCCCCGGCGATCGCAGCCGAGGGCAGTATAGCACACAGGAGGGGATCGCCAAACCGCTGCGGAGGCGGGCGGCATATTGAGGCGTTCTCGCCAAGCGCAAGTGCGGAGAGCGCGACGAGTAGCGGAGGAATCGCATTGTGTCGTGAAGATTGCCATGTAAGCGCGTATCTCTATCGCCCTATGCGCTAAAGCGGCCCGGCGATGGCGCGCGTTTAGCTGGTTGCCCTGGATTTGCGGTAAACTTGGCGTGGCGCGGGCCGCGTCGCATGGGCCGGTGACGGGAAGGATCGCCCCGAACGCAAGGCGGGGCCAATTGCTGGGGAGAGGGAATCATGCGCGTGTTGTTGGTAGGCGGCGGCGGGCGTGAACATGCGCTGGCGTGGAAGCTGAGCCAATCGCCGCAGGTGAGCGAGATCTATGTTGCGCCGGGCAACGGCGGGACCGCGACGCTCGTCAAGACGCAGAATGTGGCGACGGCGGCTGAGGACGTCGACGGGCTGGCGGAGTTCGCTGCGAGGCAGCGCATCGACCTGACGGTCGTCGGGCCGGAGGCGCCGCTTGTCGCCGGCTTGGTCGACGCGCTGCACGCCGCGGGGTTGGCCGCTTTTGGCCCCACCCAAGCCGCTGCGCAGATCGAGGGGTCGAAGGTCTTTGCCAAGCGCTTCATGCAGGAGACGGGCATCCCGACGGGGCGAGCGGAGATCTTTCGCGATGCGGACGCGGCTGCGGCGTATGTGGAGTCGCTGGAAGACCTGCCCGTGATCAAGGCGAGCGGGCTGGCCGCGGGCAAGGGCGTGATCCTGCCGGAGAGCAAGGCGGAGGCGCTGGCCGCGCTGCGGGCGATTCTGGTCGATCGCCAGTTTGGCGAGGCCGGCGACGCCGTGCTGATCGAGGAGCGCTTGTCCGGGCCGGAGGTGTCTGTGCTGGCCTTTTGCGACGGCGAGTCGGTGCGCATCATGCCGGCGGCGCAGGACCACAAGCGCGTGATGGACGGCGACCGCGGGCCGAATACGGGCGGTATGGGCGCGTTTGCGCCGTCGTCTTTGGCGACGCCTGCGCTGCTCGAACAGGCGGAGCGCGAGGTGCTGCTGCCGGCGGTGCGCGGGCTGGCCGCGCGCGGCGCGCCGTATGTGGGCGTGCTCTATGCCGGGCTGATGTTGACCGCGGACGGGCCGAAGACGCTGGAGTTCAATTGCCGCTTTGGCGACCCGGAAACGCAGGCGATCTTGCCGCTGTTGGAAAGCGATCTGCTGGAGGTGATGTCGGCTTGCGTCGAAGGGCGGCTGGCCGGCGTGCAACTCCGTTGGAGCGACGTTGCCGCCCTGGCGATCGTGCTGGCGTCGGGCGGGTATCCGGGCAAGTATGCGACCGGCCTGCCCATACGCGGCGTCGAGCGGGCGGAGGCGCGGGGCTGCGCCGTATTCCATGCCGGCACGGCTGTGCGCGAGGGGGTGTTACAGACTGCGGGCGGTCGCGTGCTGGCGGTATCGGCGACGGGCGCGGACTTGGCCGAAGCGGCCGAGCGCGCCTATGCCGGCGCGGCAGAGATTGATTTTGAGGGATGCCACTACCGGCGCGATATCGGGCGGACTGCGCTGCACAATGCCGGCGCGCTGTAACACGGCGAAGATTGGCTTCAGGGTGCGGAGAACTGGGCGAATATGCCGAAACGAACTGACATCTCATCGATTCTGATTATCGGGTCTGGGCCGATTGTGATCGGCCAGGCCTGCGAATTTGACTATTCGGGCGCACAGGCGTGCAAGGCGCTGCGCCAAGAAGGCTACCGGGTAGTCCTCGTCAACTCGAATCCGGCGACGATCATGACCGACCCGGAGATGGCGGATGCGACGTATGTCGAGCCGCTGACCGTAGAGGTGGTCGAGAAGATCATCGAGAAGGAGCGGCCCGACGCGCTGCTGCCCACGGTGGGCGGGCAGACGGGCTTGAACCTGGCCGTGGCGTTGGCCGAAGCGGGCGTGCTCGACAAGTATGGCGTGGAACTGATCGGGGCGAACTTGCGGGCCATGCAGGTAGCCGAGGATCGCGACCGCTTCAAGCGCGCTATGGAAGAGGCCGGCCTGGAGTCGCCGCGCAGCGGCATTGCCCACAGCCTGGAGGAGGCGCGGCGCATCGCACAGGAGGTGATCGGACGCTATCCGATCTTCGTGCGCCCAAGCTTTACGTTGGGCGGGAGCGGCGCAGGCACGGTCTTCACGCCGCAGGAGTTCGACGAGAAGGTGGCTTGGGGGCTGCGCGAAAGCCCGGTGCATACCGTCTTGATCGAAGAATCGCTGATCGGATGGAAGGAATTCGAGTTGGAGGTGATGCGCGACCGCGCCGACAATTTCGTGGTGGTCTGCACCATCGAAAACCTGGACGCGATGGGCGTGCATACCGGTGACAGCATCACCGTAGCCCCCGCCCAAACGCTGACCGACAAAGAATACCAGCGGCTGCGCGACCAGGCGCGGCTGGTGATGAGCGCGGTCGGCGTTGAGACCGGCGGCAGCAACGTCCAGTTTGCCGTCGATCCGGAGTCGGGCCGGGTGGTGGTGATCGAAATGAACCCGCGCGTATCGCGCTCAAGCGCGCTGGCGTCGAAGGCAACCGGCTTCGCGATCGCCAAACTGGCGGCGAAAGTGGCCGTGGGTTATACGCTGGACGAACTCAAGAACGACATTACGCAACAGACGGTAGCGGCCTTTGAGCCGTCCATTGACTACGTGGTGGTCAAGATCCCGCGCTGGGCCTTTGAGAAGTTTCCCGGCGTAGACCGCGAACTGGGGCCGCAGATGAAGTCGGTGGGCGAGGTGATGTCGATGGGCCGCACCTTTAAGGAAGCGCTGCAAAAAGGCGTGCGCAGCCTGGAGATCGACCGCGACGGGCTGGGGATGGTGGCGCGCGACGAGAACGGACACTTCCGCGGCTATGAGCCGGATGTCGCGCTGCACGACCTGCTGCGCGTGCCCAACCGCGACCGGCTGTTCGCCGTGTACGAGGCGCTGTTGCGCGGGGACAGCCCTGCTATGGTGTGCCAGCTTACGGCCTACGACCCCTGGTTTGTGGCGCAGATGGCCGAGATCGCAGGGATGGAGCGGTCGATCCGATCGCTGGACGCGGAGACTGTGCGCTGCGCCAAGCGAATGGGCTTCAGCGACAGCCAACTCGCGCGCATCGTGCGCGACAAGCAGGCCGTCGAGGACGGCTCTGAGACGGCGGCGCTGACTGAGCGGGATGTGCGCAAGTTGCGCACGAAACTGGGCGTGCTGCCGTCCTATCATCAGGTGGATACGTGCGCGGCGGAGTTCGAGGCGTATACGCCCTATCTGTACAGCAGCTATGAAAGCGCGGACGAGGCCGGGCCGACGGGCCGCAAGAAGGTCATCATCCTGGGCGGCGGGCCAAACCGCATCGGGCAGGGCATCGAGTTCGACTATTGCTGCTGCCATGCCAGCTACGCGCTGCAAGAGCTTGGCTATGAGACGATCATGGTCAACTGCAACCCGGAGACGGTGAGCACGGACTATGACACCAGCGACCGGCTCTACTTCGAGCCGCTGACGCTGGAAGATGTGCTCAACATCGTGGAGCGTGAGCGGGCCGGCGGCGAGTTGCTCGGCCTGGTGGTGCAGTTCGGCGGGCAGACGCCGCTTAACTTGGCGACGAGCTTACAGGCGGCGGGCGCGCCGATCTTGGGGACGCCGCCCGACGCCATCGACTTAGCCGAGGATCGCGACCGCTTTGGCGAGCTGTTGGAGAAACTGGAGATTCCCGCTCCGGCGCACGGTACGGCGCGCACGACCGAGGAAGCGGTAGAGGCGGCGCGGCGCATCGGTTATCCGGTGGTGGTGCGCCCTTCTTATGTGCTGGGCGGGCGGGCGATGGCCGTGGTCGACGATGAGGAGGCGCTGCGCCGCTATATGGTGGAAGCCGTGGCCGTTTCGTCGCAGAAATCGATCCTGATCGACCAGTTCCTGGAAGACGCCTTCGAGATCGATGTGGATGCGCTGTGCGACGGGGAGCGCGTGGTCGTGGGCGGCATCATGCAGCACATCGAGGAAGCGGGCATTCACAGCGGCGACAGTGCCTGCGTGTTGCCGCCGTACAAGATCAGCAGCTACCACCTCAACATCATCCGCGAGTATACGACCAAGATGGGGTTGGCGCTGGGCGTGCGCGGGCTGATGAACATGCAGTACGCCATCAAGGAGGACGTCGTTTATGTGTTGGAGGTGAACCCGCGCGCCAGCCGCACGGTCCCGTTCGTGAGCAAAGCCACTGGCCTGCCGCTGGCGAAGGTGGCGGCTAAGGTGATGGCGGGCAAGACGTTAGCCGAACTGGGCGTCACAGATGAGCCGGAACTGGACGGCTTTTTCGTCAAGGAGGCGGTGCTTCCCTGGAAGAAGTTCACGGGGATCGACACCTTGTTGGGGCCGGAGATGCGCTCCACGGGCGAGGTGATGGGGTCGGCGGATATGTTTGGGCACGCCTTTGCCAAGAGCCAACTTGGCGCGGGCATGCGGCTGCCGCATGAGGGCGGCGTGCTGATCACAGTCAACGATTTCGACAAGGGCGGCGCGCTCAAGATCGCGCGCGACCTGCACCGCCTGGGCTTTGCCATCTACGCGACGGCGGGCACCGGCGCGTTTATCGGCCATGCCGGCATTCCGGTGACGCTGCTGGAGAAGGCGATCACCGGGGCCGAGAGCAACACCACGCTCGACGCCATGCGCGACGGCAAGGTGCATCTGATTATAAACACGCCGCTGGGCCGTGTTAGCCGCGAGGATGGCGTGAAGATTCGCAACCTGGCGACGCGCCTGGAAATACCGTTGATCACGACGCTGTCGGCGGCGCAAGCCGCGGTCAACGGCATTCGCGCGCTGCGGCAGCACGAACTGGCGGTGCGCAGCTTGCAAGAGCACTACGAGCGCCAGCGCGCACGGTGATGGCAGGGCGCCTCAGGCGCGTTTGCATGCGATCTCTGGCGTAGTAGAATGTAGAGGGGCGGCCTATCGGCTGCGCGGCGCTATGATGCGTTGTTCGCAGCTTGCCGAGGGGATAAGGCCAAGCACGAAATAGATTGACGAACTGACGAGCGGCAGAGCGGTTCCGCCGCGATGGACGCGGGCGGAACATCTGTAGAGGACAAAAGGAGAGTGGTTGCAATGAGCGGCAACGGCGATTTTGGCAACGGCGGTCAGGAGGGGCGGACAGGTACATTTGCCGTCAAGGCCGGTCTGGCCCAGATGCTCAAGGGCGGGGTGATCATGGATGTGGTGACCGCGGAGCAGGCTCGCATCGCCGAGGAGGCGGGAGCGTGCGCGGTGATGGCGCTGGAACGGGTGCCCGCGGATATCCGCAAGGACGGCGGTGTGGCGCGCATGAGCGACCCGCAGAAGATCCGCGAGATTATCGAAGCGGTGACAATTCCCGTCATGGCCAAGGCGCGCATCGGCCATTTCGTAGAGGCGCAGATTCTGGAAGCGTTGGGCGTGGATTACATCGACGAGAGCGAGGTGCTGACGCCCGCGGACGAAGAGCACCACATCAACAAGCACGCGTTCAAGGTTCCATTTGTGTGCGGCTGCCGCAACCTGGGCGAAGCCCTGCGCCGGATCGCCGAGGGCGCGGCCATGATCCGCACCAAGGGCGAGGCCGGAACCGGCAATGTGGTCGAAGCGGTGCGCCATGCCCGGGCCGTCATGGGCGAAATACGGCGCATCCACGGTATGAACGAGGACGAGCTATACGCCTATGCCAAGGAAATCCGTGCGCCGATCGAACTGGTGAAGCAGACCGCGGAACTGGGCCGGCTGCCGGTGGTCAACTTCGCGGCGGGCGGCGTGGCGACGCCGGCGGACGCGGCGCTAATGATGCAACTTGGGTTGGATGGCGTGTTCGTGGGTTCCGGCATTTTCAAGAGCGGCAACCCGGCCAAACGCGCTCAGGCAATTGTGCAAGCGGTGACGCACTACAACGACCCGCAGGTGTTGGCCGAAGTCAGCGCGGACCTGGGCGAGCCGATGGTGGGCATTAACCTGGATACGCTGTCTGAAGCCGAGCGGATGGCCGGTCGCGGCTGGTAGGCGGATGGACAGCCGGGCGGGAGAGGATGGGCGATCTCTGACGATCGGCGTGCTGGCGTTGCAGGGCGCGTTCACAGAACATGCGCAGATGGTGCGATTGGCCGGCGCGCGGGCCGTAGAAGTGCGTAAACCTGAGCAGTTGGCCGGTCTGGACGGGCTGATTATCCCCGGCGGGGAAAGCACGACGATGGGGTTGACGGCGGCGCGGTGGGGCTTGGTGGAGCCGCTGCGCCGCTGGGTGCAGCAGGGGCGGCCGACCTGGGGCACCTGCGCGGGCATGATCCTGTTGGCGGATCGCGCCGCCGGCCAGAAGCAGGGCGGCCAACCGTTGATCGGCGGGTTGGACGTGACGGTGAACCGTAATTATTTTGGCCGCCAGGCGGACAGCTTTGAGACGTTGTTGTCTGCGCCGCGGCTCAGCGCTGACCTCTTGCCCGCGATCTTTATCCGCGCGCCCGCCATCACGCAGGCCGGTTCGGGTGTGGAGACGCTGGCGGAACTGCCGGGGCCGCCGCCTGTCTGCGTGGCGGTGAAGCAGGGGGCGCTGTTGGCCACGGCTTTTCATCCCGAACTGACCGGCGACCTGCACTGGCATAATTTCTTTCTGGTAATGGTCCGTACGGCGCGCCAAGAGGCGTCCCCGGCATAGGCCGGCAACGCAACGCTGAAACGAGGAAACGTGAGATATTCTTCGCTGGCGGCTGGTATAATCGCGCTGGCATTGATGGCCGCTCTGCTGTCGGCTTCTCGGGTCATGGCAGCGACAGCGCAGGAGACCTCCGGCGCATTGCCCCGTCCTGCACCGCCGTCGAATCGGTTTGCCTTGTTGAATCCGCATTCATTTCTGGCCTCGGCTGTCGAGACTGCGCCGGCTGCGAACGGCGAACCGGCGATCGCGCCGCGCGGGTCGATCACCGAACGCATGACCAGTCTGGCGCAGGTTGCAGGCGCGGAGTCGCCCTTTTTCGAGCAGACCTGGCTTACCTATTACGGGCGGCCCGGTATTCCGGTGATGGGCATTCTGGGGGAATACGAAATCGCAGACCTAACGCCGCTCCTGCGCAAACAAGCGAGAGAGTATGATATAGCGAATGGCCAGGGACTAGGGGTGATGCCGGCGTTTCACCTAGTCTACGGCATGGCGACGGTGGCCCCTGGCGAAGATGGAAACCATCTGGCTTATCTTGAGGAAACGGCGGTAATGGCCTACGTCGAGGCGGCGGCGGAAGAAGGGTTCGCGGTCATTCTAGACGTGCAGATTGGCGCGCTGTCGCCGACCGAAGCCATCAGCCCGGCGCTGCCCTATCTGGCGTATGAGCATGTCCATCTCGCCATCGACCCGGAATTTGCCATGGTGCACCCGGGGCAGTTGTGGCCGGGCGATCCGATTGGGTATGTGACCGCGGAACAGGTGAACGAGGTGCAGGTGGAGGTCCAGCGCTATTTACGGCGCAACCGGCTGGCGGGCAACCGCGTGTTGCTGGTGCACCAGTTCCAGGGCAACATGATCGTCGACGCCGAACGAATTGACCCCAGTTACGAGCGCGTCGCCGTGACGATCTCGGTCGACGGCTGGGGCGGGCCTTGGGCCAAGATCACCAAATATAACGTGTTCGTTACGCCGGAAAGCCCCTATGCGGCTTTCAAGCTTTTCTACCAGTGGGATGATCCGATCTTAAGCCCTGCCGAGGCGTTGGGAACGAAGGCGTATGCCGAGGAATTATTCATCGACGTGACGCCGAACATGGTGATCTATCAGTAGCGCGGTTGTACGGGTGAGATGTTTCGCGCCGCGGTAATGGCAAGGGTATCAATAAGAACAGGCCGGCTGGAGATTCAGCATCCAGCCGGCCTGTTAATTGGTTATGGATCGTTGAAGCGGGCGGGCGCCTAAGCTTGCGCTGCGGGCGGCTGCTCAGTTTCGTCGCTTTCCGGCGCGCTTTCCGCCGTAGCGTCGCTGGAGGGTTCTTGCGACTCCGGTGCGGCAGGCGTCTCAGGCTGGAACGGCATTTCAGGCTCGGCGGGCGTCACGGCCAGATCGGTGGCGTCAGGCGTCCAGTCTGTGGGCGGCACGACCGGAACTCGGTCGCCGCCGTTATACGGGAACGCGTAGGCAAGTTGCCCGTAGATGTGATACTGATAGAGTGCGGTAATCAGTATGGCGAGCGGCAGGGTGACGACCAAGCCGACGAGGCACAGCAGGGCGCCGGCGATGCTGCCCACGAGGGAGATGGCGATAGTGGCGACGACGACCACGATGACGGCGATGACGACTTGGCCGATGTTCTGCTGCGTCCAGTTCCAGATCTTGGTGAACTGGAGACCGCTGCCAATGCGCTCGTCGGTGGCAAAGCCGATGGTGAAGCCGGGCGAAACAAGGGCGACGAACAGGCTATAGAGCGACACAAGGCATGTGGCGCAGAAGACGATGATGCCGCCGACTGCCTCCGCCGATCCGCCGCTTTCGGTGAGCATGCCGCCGATGGTAGAGGGGATCGTGAAGATGATGGCGGGCAGAGACCATACCAGGCTGACGACGAGGAACTTGAAGCCGCGTATGAGGTCATCGCCCCAAGCGTCCCATTCGGGCAACGGGTGCGTTTTGCCGTCGCGCACGTTTTGCAATAGCCGCACGCCGTAACCGGACAAAATCAGAAAGCCGATGACGCCGATCAGGATGAACGACAGGAGCATGCTGACCAGCACGACGCCGCCGCCAATCGCGATCTTTTCTTTCCAGCGAGGGTCTTCCGTGATAAAAGTTAGGGCCTTTGCGTAATCCATTGATCCCTCCTATGAGGATACGACCGTTTTGATCAGTCCAGCCGGATTGTATCACATGGCGATGCGCCCAACAATTTAACCTGGCCGGAACCTATGCACTGTTTCGGGCAGGAAACACTACGGAAAATGCGCGAATAGGTTTCGGAAACGTGTGCGGTCAAGGCGCGGGCCGCAGCGAGACGTCTGCCGCACTAAAGACGTGACGCCGGCCGCAGGCATCCTCGACGATGAGATCGCCGGACGGGGTGACGTCTTCGGCGATTCCGGCGATCTCGCCGGCTGTGTCGCCCTGCGTCCGCACGACCACAGGCCGGCCCAGCGTAGCGAGGAGGTCGCGCCAGTCGTGCAGGATGTCCTCTGGGGCGCGGGGGGCGGCAAACTGCGCAACTAGGCTTTGGCAGAGCGCGGCGAGCAGCGCGGTGCGATCGACGGGGCGGCCTAGAAACTGGCGCAGACTGGCGGGCGACAGCGCAAAAACGTCCGCTGCGGGGAGTTCGGCCTGCGTCTGGTTGACATTTATGCCGATGCCCAGTATGGCGTGGTCGAGCGCATCTCCGGCGAAGGCGGCTTCGACGAGAATGCCGGCTACTTTACCGGCTGCGGCCGGGTCTGCGCCGAGAAGGACGTCGTTGGGCCATTTAAGCCAGACATGACCGGCTAGCGCGGGGACGGATTCGACCAGAGCGTGAACGACGGCGATGCCCGCTGCCATCGGGATCTGCGCCGGGTTGCGCGGGATGAGCGGCGGTTTGAGGATGTAGGCGGCCAGTAGCGAGGAGGCGTAGGCTGCGTGCCATTGACGCGCGGCGCGCCCGCGGCCTGCGGTCTGTTCTTCGCAGATGACGAGGGTCCCGGCGCGTGTGGCGGGAAGGTCTGCCAACTCGTAGGCGCGGGGCATGACGCTGGCAATGGTTCGATGGTAGTCCAGTGTGTGGCCTACGGCGCATTCGCCAAGCAGCGCGGCCAGCCGGTCGATGTCCAGTTCGGGGGCGCGGTCGGGGGTCATACGCCAGACGTCCTCCGTGAGGGGCGAGGCCCTTCGGGCCGGATGCACGAACTGCGAAGGCTTGGATGGGCCTTGCGCATCGTGTAGAATTGGCGCACGATGGGCGTTGCGCCCGCCGATCTGCTGCAAGAGATGAAGGCCATCTTGACCTCGGACCGGTATTCCGACGATCTGTTCAAAGAGATAGAAGACGATCTGCTGCGGGCGAGTTTTGATGAGGGCGAAGAAGAACGCACCGCGCCGTCGCTGCCCATCATTCTGTTCAGTGCGGCGTGCGGCATCGCCGGCGGCGTGATCGGGCTGTACATCGGCTACGTCCTTCTGGGACTGAACAGCGCGCTGAGCGCCGGGCTGGCCGTCCTGGCTCTGCTGTTCAGCTTGGGCGTGAGCGGGGCCATCCTGTCCGCGGCGACCCGGACGCGCGGCGCGCCGGTCAATATCGTCTTTAGCTGCGCGCTGGTGATTTTGGCGGCGTTGTTCATGGGCGTCTGCGTGATGGGCGGCGCGGTGCTGGCCGCATTACTGGTTGGCGCATAGGCCGGCTCCGGCGGCAATGATGCCTCGCCGGCAAGCTGTCTTGCCGGAGCTTTGCGGCGGATATTGCCGACGACGACCCGTAGACGTTCGGCGCATGGGCGCATGATTGGCTATAATATCATTTCCGCCGGCGGATGGCATGATGTGTGCGAACCGATGCCGGCTTTGATCGGGACAAGAGAAGGGTGAGGCTTCGTTGAGCGAACTGCACGAGGACCCGAAGATTCAGGAATTGCGTACGCGTAAGGCGGCGGCCAAACTGGGCGGCGGCGAGGAGCGCATTGCGCGGCAACACGCCAAAGGCAGAATGACGGCGCGCGAGCGGCTGGAACTGCTGCTCGACAAGGGCAGTTTTCGCGAGATCGATGTATTCGTTACGCACGACAGCGGCGATTTTGGTCTGGCCGATCAGAAGATCCCCGGCGACGGCGTGGTGACCGGCTACGGCACCATCGACGGGCGGCTGGTCTTTGTCTATGCCCAGGACTTCACCGTTTTTGGCGGCAGCGTGAGCCGCGCCCATGCGGGGAAAATCTGTAAAGTGCTGGACATGGCGCTAAAAAACGGCGCGCCGGTAATCGGGCTGAACGATTCGGGCGGGGCGCGCATACAAGAAGGCGTGATGAGCCTGGCGGGCTTTGCCGACATCTTCTATCGCAACGTCATCGCATCCGGCGTAGTGCCCCAAATCAGCGTGATCATGGGGCCGTGCGCGGGCGGCGCGGTGTATAGCCCGGCCATCACCGATTTTGTGGTGATGGTGAAGGACACCAGCCATATGTTCGTAACCGGCCCGGATGTGATCAAGGCTGTGACGCATGAGGACGTGACCTTTGAGGAATTAGGCGGCGCGGTGGTGCACGCCAGCGAATCGGGCGTGGCCCACTTCGCGGCGGAGAACGAGGAAGACGCGCTCTTCCTGGTGCAGCAGTTGGCAGGCTATCTGCCCAACAACAATATGGACGATCCGCCGGCGTTGGCGACCCAGGACGATCCGTTGCGACAGGATGAGGAGTTGGACAGCCTTGTGCCGGATAATCCGAACCGTCCATACGACATGAAGCTGATCATTCGCCACATCGTAGACAACGGCCAGTTTCTCGAAGTGCATGAGCATTGGGCGACGAATGTGTTGGTGGGATTCGCCCGGCTGGGCGGGCGCTCTGTGGGCATTGTCGCCAACCAGCCCGCGGTGTTGGCGGGCGTGTTGGATGTAGAGGCCAGCCAAAAGGCGGCCCGTTTTGTGCGCTTCTGTGATGCGTTTAATATTCCGTTGATCGTGTTGGAAGACGTGCCGGGCTTCATGCCGGGCGTAACGCAGGAACACGACGGCATCATCCGGCACGGGGCCAAGCTGCTCTATGCCTTTGCCGAGGCCACTGTGCCCAAGTTGACGGTGATTGTGCGCAAGGCGTATGGGGGGGCGTACTGTGTGATGAACCCGCGCCATGTTGGCGCCGATTTAGTGTTGGCGTGGCCGAGCGCCGAGCTGGCCGTCATGGGGCCCGACGCGGCGGTGAACGTGATCTTCCGGCGTGAATTGAGCCAAGCAGATGATGCGGAAACGCGCAAAGCCGGACTAGTGGCCGACTACCGCGAACGTTTTGCGAACCCATACGTCGCCGCCGCCGCTGGCTTCATCGACAATGTGATCGAGCCGCATGAGACGCGCCCGCGGCTGATCAACGCGCTGGAGATGCTGCAAAACAAGCAGGGCGGCTTGCCCGCCAAGAAACATGGCAATATTCCTCTGTAGGTCAAGGGGAGGCGGGTAGCCTGCCTGGAAGAGGGAAAACGCTGATGGCATTGACCGAAGTGGAATTTGAACTGCCTGCCGGCCAGTTTGAGTTGATGGGCTATCCGCATCTGCGCCAGGGGCAGTCGCTTGTGCTGCAATTGGAAACAGGCGTGCTCCTGCCCGACCCGGCTGCTGAGACTTGGTATGCTGTGGCGACAGAGCCTATGCCGGAGCGCTTTGTGCGGGTGGGCCGCGCGCAATATGCCTTTGCCGGGCAGATAGAAGAGACGGAGATAATACAACACGACGGCGCAGAGACGGCGACGTTGATTGTGCGTTGCGGGGAGATGCCGCTGCGCGTCTTTTGCGCGCCGCAGGAGGATGGGCGGCTGCCTTATGGCACATGGGAAACCCGCTACTTGGCGGGTTACGGGCGCGTGTACGGCATGGTCGAGGAGGATTTATCGACAGGGCCGGGCCGCCAGATTGGCGCGACGATTTGGAGTTTTCGCCGGCTTGTCCTGTCGCCCGGCGATCCGCTGTTCGGCGAATGGCACGAGTCGGCCGAATTGTTGCCGGTCCCGTATACGCATGATCGGATCTGTGTAGCGGCGCGTGTCCATCGGCAGGCGATTTAGCTAGGCGGCAAGCCGCGCATCTCTCCCGGCGGCGGCGATGATGGGGATGATCGGATAGAGGCATGTTCAAAAAGGTGTTGGTGGCAAATCGAGGCGAGATCGCTATACGCGTGCTGCGAGCTTGCGAAGAGCGAGGCATCTCGGCGGTGGCGGTCTTCTCGGAGGTGGACCGGTCGGCGCTGCATGTGCGCTATGCAGACGAGGCCTATTATATCGGCCCGGCGCCTAGCCGCGACAGCTATCTGCGCATCGACAAGATCATCGACGTGGCGCGCAAGGCCGGCGTCGACGCGATCCATCCGGGTTATGGCTTCTTGTCGGAGAATGCCGAGTTTGCCGCGGCTTGCGCCGACGCCGGTATCGCCTTCATCGGCCCCGGCCCCGAAGCCATCGAGAAGATGGGCGATAAGGTGACGGCCCGCCAGACCGTGGCGCGCCGCGGGGTTCCGCTGGTCCCTGGTTCGCCGCCGGGGCTGCACGACGAGGAGTTGTGCGCCGCGGCCGCGGAGATCGGCTACCCGGTGATGATCAAGGCCAGCGCGGGTGGCGGCGGCAAAGGCATGCGCGTGGTGCAGGGGCCGTCCGAGTTTGCTGGGGCGCTGGCCGCGGCGCGGCGCGAGGCGTTGAGCGCATTCGCCAACGACGAGGTATATGTCGAGAAGCTGATTCCCAACGCGCGGCACATCGAGATCCAAATCTTGGCCGATAGCCACGGACAGATCGTCCATCTGGGAGAGCGCGAATGCAGCATTCAGCGCCGGCACCAGAAGCTGATCGAAGAGGCTCCGAGCGTGGCGGTGGCCGAAACGTTGCGCCAGAAGATGGGCCAGGTAGCCATCGAGGCGGCGCGCACGGTTGATTACGTGAACGCCGGGACGGTCGAGTTTCTCTTCGATAGCCGCGACAGCAAGTATTACTTTCTCGAGATGAATACGCGTCTGCAGGTGGAGCATCCGGTCACCGAGATCGTGACGGGCGTCGATATTGTGAAGGAGCAAATTGCGATTGCGGCCGGCCGGCGGATGCGCTACCGTCAAGAGGATATTACGCCCAAAGGGTGGGCTATCGAATGCCGGATCACCGCCGAGGATCCGTTCAACGGTTTTGTGCCCAGCGTGGGGACGATCGTCAATTTGCAGGAGCCCACGGGGCCAGGGGTGCGGGTGGAGAGCGGGCTGTATCGCGGGGCGGAGATCACGCCCTATTATGATCCGATGGTGGCGAAGGTGGTGGCTTGGGGCGAGACGCGGGCTGAGGCGATTTTACGCATGCGGCGCGCGCTCAACGAGTATCGCATCGGCGGGATCAAGACCTCCATCCCCTTCCATCAGGAGATCATGGATAGCACCGAGTTCATCTGGGGCACGTTCGACACGGGTTTTTTGGAGCGGCGGCATCTGCGGCGGCAAGTGGACAAGAACAACGAGCAAGAGAAGATCGCGGCGGTGACGGCTGCGCTGATTGCGCATGAACAGGGGCGCCAGGCTGTCCACATCGGCTCCGGTTCTTCTGCGCCGGGGCGGACATTGTGGAAGCAGGCGGGAAGGATGTCCGCCGTGAGGGGGCGCTGGTGAAATATTACGCTCGCATCGGCCAGAACGAATACGAAATCGAGATCGACGGAGGCATCCTGCTGGTGGATGGCGAGCCGATCGACATTGACTTGCGCCAGACCGGCGATCCGGAGTTGTACAGCCTGTTGTACAACGGGCGAAGCTATGAGCTGCTGGTCGAGGAGGAACGCTATCGCTATGGCGTGACGTTGCGCGGCGATCGCTACGACGTGCTGGTGGAGGATGAGCGACAGAGGCGTCTGAACGCGGGCCGCCGGCTGCCGACGTTGCCGGATGGCGAGTTGGCGGTGCTCGCGCCGATTCCAGGATTGGTGGTGAAGATACTGGTGGAAGCGGGCGATGTCGTGGAGGAGGGCCAGCCGCTCGTCATCCTCGAAGCGATGAAGATGGAAAATGAGATTCGAGCGCGGCGCGGCGGGACGATCAACAAGATACAGGTGCAACCCGGCCAGCGGGTAGAGCAAAACGGCATCTTGTTGGTGATGGAATAACGCAGTCGATTGTTGTGCCGTACTGGTTTGCAGATCGGTGCGAAGATCGGCGCATCGCAAAATTGACAAGGTTCCGGGGCGGTGGTAAAATCCCTTCTCGTTACTCCGAAGGACGCGGTTATGCTCCGGATTAAAAAGCGAAGCCCGTAGTTCACAGGCGATACCGGCCAAGCCTGGCGCAGTAGTGACCAGGAAGGTTTTTCTCGCGCTGTGAGCGGCAGTTAAATGGGTGAAGAATGTAGTGCAATTCGGAGAGTTCCGAATTTGGAGCGTCCGTAGTGAGTGTAGTATACTTAGTATTTGTGTCTGGGAGACAGGCATGGCGCCTTGAGGGGTGC
>CAYXRG010000069.1:0-2079 GCA_964467575.1 uncultured Caldilineaceae bacterium
GCAGGCAGATGGCCGCGCCCAGGCCCTGCGCGCCGCCCGTGACTAGTGCAATTCGATCCAGCAACGGCTGCGGGTTCATAGGCTTACGCTTCCAAATTAGTGATTCGTTCG
The DNA here is from genome assembly GCA_964467575.1 of uncultured Caldilineaceae bacterium. GTDB lineage: Bacteria > Chloroflexota > Anaerolineae > Caldilineales > Caldilineaceae > JASGTU01. The sequence goes on from CAYXRG010000069.1 coordinate 112, forward strand.
CCAAATACACACAGTGTCATGCAGTGCGCCTCTGTCATGCTGAGTGAAACGAAGCATCTCGTAGCGAAACGTCTCTGCTTCTGGTACAGCAAGATTCTTCAGCTCGCTTAGGCTCGCTTCAGAATGACAGACACTTGGCGAACAGACCGTGTAGGCATATGTCGGCTACAACATCAACTCCAGCAGTTCTTCTTCCGCCTCGATGGTCCAGTTGCCGTTTTCGTCCAGCTTGGCGGCGACTGAGGGCAGCACGTCCTTCAGCTCTTCCAGCGTGGTCAGCGGCAGGGGCTTGCTCAGGTTGGGCCAGATCACCACCTTGCCGGGGAAGCGTCCCTCGGCTACGGCGCGCAGCCCGTCCGGCACGCCTTCCAGCCCGGCGATGGCAGCCACCGAGCGGTTGGTGGAGAGCGCATGGCTCTCGGTGAGGAAGAGCATGCGCTCCAGGTCTTCGATGGACGAGCCGCTGGTGCCGGTGAAGCGCACGCCGCGCTGCACAATGGCGTTGATGTCGAACATCGCCATCGTGCCGCGGGGCAGGCCGGCGAAGACGTTCATCACGCCGTCGTCCGCCAGCAGATCCATAGCCGCCTCGATGGCGGGCACGCTGGGGGCCATGACGGCGATGTCGTCGAAGCCGCGGCCGTCCGTTTCCTGGCGCAGCTTGGCTAGATGCGCCTCGGCGCTGGGGAAGGATTCCTGCGAATGGCAGACGAGTTGCACGCCTGTCTTGCGCGCCGTGCCGGCGAACTTGTCCTCCACGGCCTGCAAGCGGTGCAGGTGCAGGTTGGTGGCGACCACCTTGCGCGGCTGCGGTTCGATCTCCAGGGCGCGCTGCAAATGCATGTGGCCCATCGGCCCGCCTGCGCCCAGCACCCAGACTAGGCCGTCGAGCTTAAGTTGCGTGCGGATAGGCCGGTAGGCCGCGGACAGGTCCGTCGTCGTCGTGCCGATGACGCCCAGGTTGTCGTAGTGCAGGCGTCCGATGTCGAGCTGGACGCGGCGCGGCGCGGGCTGCGCGGCGACGACGTTGAACAGGCCGCCCTTAGCCAGTCGTCCGAAGGCGCGCTCGATCAGCTCCGGGTCGCTGCCCAGTACGACGATGTCGTCGTACTGGCGTTCGCCGTCCTCCTCGACCACGGCAACGCCCGCTTGCTCGGCCCAGGCGCGCGCGTCTTGTGCGAAGTCCGCGTCGGTTGCGTCGACGACGACTGACGCCGGGTGCCAGTTGATGGCGGCGCCCAGGCTGACGCCGCGGCCGTCGCCGGTGAGCCACAGCGCGCCGCCTTCCTTCCACGCGGTGCGGTATTGCACGATGTACGACGCTTCGACGCAGGCCCACGGCTCGTTGAGCGCGGCCTCGGCGTAGCCGGTGGTCGGCTTGACCGCCAGCAGGTAGTTGCCGCCGTCGCCGTTGAGCACGCGCTGGTCGATGCGGTTGTATTGCGAAAAGCCGCCCTGGATCTCGTAGCCGTAGGCGTAGCCGACGCCGCCCACGTAGATGTCGGCCTGGACGATGAAGCGGTCGCCGATCTTGTACTGGTCGCGCAGGTCTTCGCCTACACCCGCCACGGTGAGGATCACCTCGTGACCCAAGACGACCGGGTCTTCCTGCATGTTGCGGTAGATGCGCGGGTGATTCTGTCCGGCGCGGATGACCTTGATGTCGGAAAAGCAGATGCCGCAGGCGTCGTGGCGCACCAGCAACTCGTCGGGGCCGTATTGGGGAAGGGGCCGCTCGATCATCTGGCCGTTTAGGCCCAGGTTTTCGAAGCCCGCCCCGTACAGCGGCCAAAGCCTGTGTTTTTCCGGCAGAGGGGCGTTCACCTTCTTATATTCGGCCAGTTTGCCAGCCATCGGATGAGACTCCTCTCGCTTTAGTGCAACTCAGTATCGACTCGTAAACCGCGCCGCCGCTACCAATCCTCCACCCGCGACAGAATGTCTTGCGGTGAGTGATCGGGCGTGATC
>CAYXRG010000069.1:2179-4919 GCA_964467575.1 uncultured Caldilineaceae bacterium
CTACCAATCCTCCACCCGCGACAGAATGTCTTGCGGTGAGTGATCGGGCGTGATCTTCTCCAGCAGGGGCGCGCCGGGCGGCAGGGAGCGGCCGATGCGCGTGTAGAAGCGGTTGCGCTCGCCGCGCGCCGGCAGTTGATCCTTGGCCCACGCGCTCTGGAAGCCCATGCCCAGGCTGCGCTGCATGGCCGTGTGCCCGTAGATGAAGTAGGCGCCGTCGATGAAGTCCTGGCGCACCGGCTGCAGCGCTTCGGCGTCGAAGTCGTCGACCAGCTTTTGGCCGTAGCTGTTCATCTCCGTGCCGATGTTGAGTGGCAGGTCGAGGGCGCGCGCCAGATCGACGACTTCGTAGAGCTTCTGCACCTTCACCTTGCGCACCGCCGGGTCGGGGATGTCCCAGTTGCGGTCGGGTACGATGTTGAGCGCGACCGCGCCCTTGCCGACCAGCAGGTCGAGCAGGCCGTCCATGCGTTCTTCGCCGGAGGTGGTACCGTCGAGCCAGGCGGCGCAGGGCAGCGCACCGCACGCCAGGATCAGGTCGTGCAGTTTGTCTACAGGCGGGAAGGTGTCGTGGCCCGGTTGCACGTAGCCCACGCCGCCCTTCTTCATCAGCCGCGAGCGGATCTGGTTTTGGAAAGCGGGCAGGTTCTGCATCAGGCTTTCGGCCTTGTCCCGCGGCAGGTCCAGCCGGGAGGACCAGAAGGCGGCGCGCTCGCCTGCGTCCGGGTAGACGCGCTCGGCTACGCGCATGTAAGCCGTCACGATGTGGCGTTCGGTGGCGTTGCCTGCAGGCGTCAGCGGCAGCACGTCCGCCGCATAGTCCGCCTTTACCGGGTCGAGGTAGGCGTTGACGCGTTCGAGCAGGCCCAGGTTGCGCTGGGCGGACTGCTCGCGCAGCTCCTTGATGATGACCGCGGCTGCGGGGGCGACGTCCGTCGTCGTGAAGCCGATGCCCATGTGGTAGAGCACGCCGGGTTCGCCGGGCGAGTTCATCTCGTGACCGGCGAATTCGGGCAGATAGGTGCGCGTCTCGATGCCGGCGCTGCCGCACACTTCGGTCAGCGCGCAGGCGTCGAGGAACTCGTCGACGCCGTCCAGCACGTCGAAGTCCACGATGCCCATGAGCCTGTAGCCGCGTTGGCGGCCCAGCCAGGCCAGGGACGTGGGCGAGTGGCCGTAGGCGTTGAACGAGAAGAAGGTGTGGCAGTGCATGTTCGCCACTTCGACCGGGGCGACCGGGCGCTGCGGCTGCAAGCGCAGCAGCTCGCGCAGGGCTGCGGCCCGCGTTTCCGGTGCGAAGTCGTTAAGCTGCGCCTCCAATTCAGCCAATGATGCAGGTGTGCTCATCTGTTCCCCTCCTCGGCGGGTGCGCCGTCTACTGGAAGCCGCCGCTGGATGCATGGACGCCGCGCTCGGCGCGGATCTTTTCCTCATAGCCGCTGGCCTTGTATGCGGCGAGCGGGTCTATGGGGGCGCCCATCTCCTCGCGCACCTGCGCCAAGAGCGGGCGGACGTCCGTCTTGTAGGCCGCGTTGAGTATGTTGTGCGCTTCAAGGACATTGCCGGCCTGCCGGGCTTCCTCCAGCTTGGCGCGCTGTACAAGTTGCGCCTTGGCGTAGGCTTCCTGACAGTTGAGCACCGACAGGATCATGGGGGCGAGCTTGCCTTCGACGTTGTGGCACTGGTCGATCATATAGGCGACGTTGTTGGCCGTGGCGGCGAGATGCGCCTCATCGCTTTGCTCAGCTGTGACCAACTCGTTGTAGATCAGGAACAACTCGTAGGGGTTCACACTGCCCACGATCAGGTCGTCGTCGGCGTACTTGCGGTTGTTGAAGTGGAAGCCGCCCAGCTTGCCTTCGTCGAGCAGGAAGGCCACGATTTGCTCGATGTTGACGCCCTGCGCATGGTGGCCCAGGTCCACCAAGACCTGCGCCTGTTCGCCCAACTTGATGGACCAGGCATAGGCCGTGCCCCAGTCGGGGACGTCGGTGGAGTAGAAGGCCGGCTCGAAGAACTTGTATTCGATAAGCATGCGCCCGCCTTCGGGCAGGTGGTCATAGACCGCAGCCAGCCCTTGCTCGAAGCGGCGCTTGCGCTCGCGCAGGTTGTCTTGCCCGGCGAAGTTGGTGCCGTCGGCAAACCACAGGCTCAGGGCGTCGCTGTCGGTCTTGCGCATGATATCGCAGCATTCCAGGATATGGTCCAACGCCTGTTCGCGCACGCCGCCATCCGGGTTGCCCAACGAACCGAGGCGATATTCGTCGTCCTGGAACACGTTGGGGTTGACGGCGCCGATGCGCACGCCCTGCTCCTCAGCGTACTGGCGCATGGCCGCGTAGTCGCCGTCCTCCGGCTTGTCCCAGGGGATGTGGATGGCGACGGTGGGGGCGATGCCGGTCATCTTGTGGACCATAGCGGCGTCGTCCATCTTCTGGCGGGTGGTCACCGCCGCGCCGGGCCAGGGGAAAGACTTGAAGCGCGTGCCGCTGTTGGCATAGCCCCAGCTTGGCGTCTCGATCTTGTGGTTCTTGACGGCGGTCTTGACCTGCTCCACGTCGATGCCCTGGGCAGTCAAGCTCTCGGCTAACACGTTGTAGGCTGCCTGATGGCTGCTCATTTGCATGTTCCTCCGATGATGCTGAAATAGTCTAAAACGCTTTGATACGGTTTTCGATGGTTTTGGGTCACGAGTCATGCGTCACGAGTCAATGCACACGCATTATTCGTGTAATTCGTG
>CAYXRG010000069.1:5019-11738 GCA_964467575.1 uncultured Caldilineaceae bacterium
GGTCACGAGTCATGCGTCACGAGTCAATGCACACGCATTATTCGTGTAATTCGTGGCTGAGTGCTTTTCTACACCTCGACGCTCTGTACCAGGGGCATGAATGCCTCGACCTGGTGCGGGTAACATTCGCACGTACCCGGGTTGCCGACCACCGCGGCGGCCATGGCCGTGCCCAGCGCTAAGGCTTCCCGCCAGTCTTTGCCCTGGAAGCGGGCCATCATCAGCCCGGCGCTCACGGCGTCGCCTGCGCCGGCGGGGCTGACCACGGGCGCGTCCAGGGCGGGCACATACCAGCGCCCCTCCGGGGTGATCGCCAGCGCGCCCTGCTTGCCCAGCGTGATGATCAGCGCCTGCGCCGCCCAAACGCCGATGCACGGGGCCAGGGCGTCCGCCAGCCGCCCCGCATCGTCAACGACTTCGGCCTGTTCCGCTCTATGACGCCACAGCGCCGCCGCGTCCGGCGCCAGAGCGGCGAGTTCGCTCAGGTTGATCTTGAGGATGTCCGGCAGCGCGGCCACGCTATTGCGCAGGCTTTCGCCGGAACTGTCCAAAAGCGTGACCGCTCCGTGCGCTTTCCCCAGGGCGAGCAGCCGCGGGTAGGCGTCGGCGGGCAGGCCGGGCGGCAGGCTGCCCGCACAGACCAGGCCCCAACAGGAGGGCAATTTGGCCTCCGCCAGCGCCAGCAGGCGATCCAGATGCGCCGGTTCCGCGGTCAACGTATGTGCGACGATGGTGGACTGTCTGCCCTGGGCCTTGTCGGTGATCAGCGCGGCGACGCGCGTGTAGCCGTTGGCCGGGATGAACTCGTAGGGTGCGCCGATTTCGTCCATCAGCGCGGCCAGCATGTCGCCGCTCAGCCCGGCGCTCAGGCCGAGGGCCAGCGTCTCGACGCCGAACGCGTGCAGCAGCGCGGAGACGTCGATGCCCTTGCCGCTCGGTGCGACGGTCTCGCCCTCGGCCCGCACCATGTCCTGCATGGCGAAATCGCGCACAAAGAGCACACGGTCAATCGTCGGGTTAGGTGTAACGGTCAGGATCATAGTGCGTCTAGGAGCTAGTCTAGAAGCCGATTGCGTTCTCGATCAGTCTGGAGCCAGGAGTCACACGTTACGAGCCAAAAATGACGGATGACGCATGAATCGTGACTCCTGACGTGTGACGAATCACACCGGGCCGATGGGCCACCCCGCAGCCTCGGCCAGCAGCACCGTCTGTGCGCTCCACTCCAGACGTTCGAGCGTGTCGTAGGCGTCGTCCAGGTTACGGCCGGCCATGACCACGCCATGCCAGGAGAGGATGAAGCCTATGCCGTGTTTTTCCATCTCGGCCTCGCGCCCTTGGAGGGCGGCTTCGATGGCTTCGGCCAGTTCTTGGCTCTCAGCTTTGATGTTGGGCAACACCGGCACAACGCTAAACTTTTCCGTATACTGGTTCGTGGGCGGAAGTGTGCGGCCCGTTGCAGCAAAGACGTTGAGAAAACGGGGATGCGCATGGATCACGCCGTTGATCTGCGGAAAGCTGCGATAGCAGGCGAAGTGCATGCGCCCTTCGCGGCTAAGCCGGGCCGGGTCGCCCTCGACGATATTGAAGTCGCGGTCAAAGACCAGCACCATGTCCTCGGTCAGCTTCCAGCGGTTTCTGCTGCCCAGGTAGCGGGGGCTGATATAGATGTAGTCGTCGACACGGCAGCTTACGTTGCCGCCGGCGCTGTTGGTCATAAAGCGGTCGTACATCAGATGCGCGATCTCGACCATTTTGGGGCGAGGGTCTTCGTGGGCAGGCATTCTCTTTATTCCTCGTGCGGGTGTAGCGTCGAGTCCGCCGTGATACGGGAACTCGGCGGGAATATTATGGCGATCCGTCTGGTTTTTTGACGGTGATGGTTCTCGTATAGTTTTCGGAGGTGGAAAACGAAAGAGAAACAAAACCTATTGATAACTGTAACACATTCGGACTTGAGTTTCAAGGTTGGCGCCGTTTTTGAGCGGGGGTTGGCTTGCGCTCGCCCACGGTGCTATACTGCACCTATGACCCGCGAACAGCTCATCCTCGCCCATGACCTGGGCACGACCGGCAACAAAGCCAGTTTGTTCGACGCCGAAGGCGCGCTCTTGGGCAGCGCTTTCGCCGGCTATTCCGCCGCCTACCCGCAGCCGAATTGGGCCGAGCAAGACCCTGACGACTGGTGGGAAGCGGTCTGCGTCACTTCGCAGCGGCTCTTGGCCGAGACCGGCGCAGACCCGCGCGCCGTCGCCGCCGTTTCGTTCAGCGGTCAGATGATGGGCTGCGTGCCTATCGGCGCGGACGGGTCGCCCCTGCGCTCCTGCATCATTTGGGCGGACCAGCGCGCCCAGGTGGAAGCTGAGGAGATGGCCGCGATCTGCGGCGGCGATGAGGTCTATTTGCGCTGCGGCCATCGCGCCAGTCCGGCCTATACCGCCCCCAAGATTCTGTGGGTGCGCCGCCACCAGCCCGACATTTACGACCAGGCCGTCTGCTTCCTCCAGCCCAAGGACTATGTCGTCTACCGCCTGACGGGCGAGTTCGTCACCGACTATTCCGACGCTTCCGGCACGCTGCTCTTTGATCTGGTCAGCCGCGAGTGGCATCAGCCCTTTTTGGATGCCCTGAGCCTGGACGCTGCGCGGCTGCCTGCATTGCTGCCGTCCATCGGGGTAGCCGGCGCAGTGACCGCGGCCGCCGCCGCGGCGACTGGCCTGGTCGAGGGAACGCCCGTCGTGATCGGCGGCGGCGACGGCTCCTGTGCAGGCGTAGGCGCAGGCGTGATCGAACCGGGCGACTGCTACTGCAACATCGGCTCATCCGCCTGGGTCAGCATCGCCGGCGCGCAGCCGATCCCCGATCCGCAGCAGCGCACCGTCACCTTCCACCACATCCACCCCGAACGCTACGCGCCGATGGGCACAATGCAGGCCGCGGGCGGCGCGCGCGACTGGGCCTGGCGTCTGCTGCACGATGCTGATTTTGACCTGGACAGCGCCGCGGCCCAGACCAAGCCGGGCGCGGGCGGGCTGATCTGCCTGCCCTATGTCATGGGCGAGCGCAGCCCCTATTGGAACCCGCTGGCGCGCGGCGTGTTTGTGGGGCTGACCATGCCAATGGGCAAGGCCGAGGCGGCGCGCGCCGTGCTGGAAGGCGTCGCCATGAATTTGCGCTTTATCTTGGAAGCGCTGGAAAGCCAGACCGACGGCATCCGCTCCGTGCGCCTAATTGGCGGCGGTGGGCGCAGCCCGCTCTGGCGGCAGATTTTGGCGGACTGCTTCAAACGGCCGGTCGAAATTTTGACCCTCACCGGCGAGGCGACGAGTTGGGGCGCGGCCGTGGCCGGCGGCGTCGGCGCAGGCGTGTACAGCTGGGACATCGCCGCCTGCCGCAGCCAGGTCGTCGAGACGGTGGAGCCGATCCCCGCCAACGTCGCCATCTACGACGAGATCGCGGCGTTCAACGCCGAGGTCTATCAGGCCCTGGAACCCATCACGACGCGCTTGGCCCGCTGGCAGGCGGCGCACAGCGAATAGGGCAGAGGCAAGCGATGCGCAGCTACGATTATGCCAACCGCATAGGCGTTGAGGAAATCACCTGGGAGCGCTTTCCCGCGCTGGCGGCGCGGCTGACCGTGGCGTTGGCCGCGCACAACGTGGATATGGTGCTGGGCATCGCCCGCGCCGGGCTATTCCCGGCCACCGCCGTGGCCTGCGCCTTGCGCCGCGAACTCTACCCGGTGCGCGTCAGCCGCCGCGTCAATGACCGCGTGCAATATGCGCGGCCCGTGTGGCATCTTGGCGTGACGCCCGGCGTAGCGGGCAAGGTTGTAGCCGTGGTCGATGAGATCGCAGACACCGGCGAGACGCTGGCGATGGTTGCCAACCGCGTGCGCGAGCAGAACGCCCGCCGCGTGATCACCGCCACGCTCGTCAGCCATCCCTGGGCCGACCCCATGCCGCATATCACCGCGCTGGTCACCGATGCGCTGGTGGTCTTTCCCTGGGACAAAGAGGTGTATGAGAACGGGCGCTGGCAGCCGCACCCCGAATTGGCCGAAGCCCTGCGCCTGCAAAAAGCCGCGCAGCCCGCAGCGGATCTGCCGCCGGACGAAAACTAACCCTCATTCAACAGCATAGAGTTCGCGCATGACCGAAATTCTCATTCGCCTCGCCACAGCCGATGACGCCGCCAGCCTGGCCTCACTTTTGCGCAGTATCGGCTGGTTCGGGCGCATCAGCGAGGAACCGCCGGAAAAGACCGTGGAAAAAGTGACGGCTGCGCTTGCCCAGGCATTAGCCGGCGATTCGCACGCCATCTGGGTTGCGGAAGGCGCGGACGGCCGTGTGCTGGCCTACGCTGCGGTGCACTGGCTGCCCTATCTGTTCTTGCCGGGGCCGGAGGGCTATCTCTCCGAACTGTTTGTGAGCGAGGAAGCGCGCGGGCAGGGCATCGGCAGCCGCTTGCTGGAGGCAGTCAAAGCGGAGGCGAAGCGCCGCGGCTGCTCCCGGCTGCAACTGGTCAACTTCCGCCAGCGAGAATCCTACCAGCGCGGCTTCTACGCCAAAGCCGGCTGGGAGGAACGCCCCGACGGCGCCAGCTTCGTCCTATACCTGTAAAAACCCCGCACAACCCTAGCCGGAAAGGCCTTGACGCATGAGCGTCCCCATCTACGAACGCACCGCCGAGATCCTGCAAACCCTCATCCGCTTCGACACGACCAACCCGCCGGGTAACGAATCGGCCTGCATCGCCTACATCGACGGGCTGCTGACCGAAGCCGGTTTGCAGACCACGCTCCTTGCCAAAGACCCGCAGCGGCCCAACCTGGTGGCGCGACTCAAGGGCAGCGGCGGCGCGCCCGCCCTGGTCCTGCAAGGCCATGTGGACGTGGTGACCACCGCCAACCAGACGTGGACGCACCCGCCCTTCGAGGGCAAGGTGATCGACGGCTGGCTGTGGGGCCGAGGCGCGCTGGACATGAAGGGCGACGTGACCATGATGCTGGCCGCGGTGCTGCGCGCTAAGGCGGAAGGGCTGGTCCCGGCGGGCGATATCATCCTCACGATCATGGCCGACGAGGAGGCGGGCAGCGACTACGGCGCGCGCTTCCTCACAGAGCAGCATCCGGAGCAGTTCGAAGGCGCAGCCTACGCCATCGGCGAGGGAGGCGGGTCGTCACAGACGATCTTCGGCCAACGCTATTACCTGATCGCCGTGGCGGAAAAGCAGGTCTGCTGGATGCGCGCCGCGCTGAGCGGCCCAGGCGGCCACGGCTCCACGCCCTTGCGCGAGGGCGCGATGGCGAAGCTGGGCCGTCTGCTTTCGACGCTGGACGCGCAGCGGCTGCCCGTCCACATAACGCCGGTGGCGGAGCGGATGATCGCCGCGCTGGCCGAAGCCGCGCCCACTCCTCAGGCTGAACTACTGCGCTTGCTGCTCGACCCAGAGCGCACCGACGCCGCCCTGGACGAGCTAGCCGCCCTCGGCGTGCCCCAGGCGCGCACGCTCGACGCGCTGCTGCACAACACGGCCAACGTCACGGTCGTGCGCGCCGGCGGCAAGACCAACGTCATCCCCAGCCGCGTCGACCTGGAGATCGACGGCCGGCTGCTGCCCGGCTTCACGCCCGCCGACTTCGAGCGCGAACTGCGGGCGCTGTTGGGCGACGATCTCTCCCTGGACGTGCTGCGCCACGACCCGGGTTTGGCCGAGCCTGACCTCAGCCTGTTCCCGCTCTTGCAGACGCTCGTGAAAGAGGCCGACCCGGAGGGCATCCCTATCCCGGCCATGGTCGCAGGCTTCACCGACGGGCGCATGTTCGCTCGTCTGGGCATCCAAAACTACGGGTGGATGCCGCTCAAGCTGCCGGGGGACTTCAACTCGGGGGCCACCGTGCACGGCGCGGATGAGCGCGTGCCGCTCGCTTCCATCGAGTTCGGCGCGGGCGTTCTCTACAGCTTGTTGCAGCGCTACGGGCGGGGCTGATTAGGCGGCGGCTTTCAACGTGCGCAGGGCGCGCAGCGTCACCCACTTATTTGGCTGCTTCTTGGGCCCGAAGTTCGCCCAGGTCTTGCCGGCGTAGTCGTATTCCAGCGACCAGCGGCCCTGGTCATCTTGCTTGTCGCGAATGACGCCCAACGCGTTCGCCAGGCGCGGGTCGCGGCCATAGCCTAGCCGGGCGAGCGCTTCGACGTTCTGCAGCAGGTCCGTGACATAGAAGACCGGGAAGCCGAACTTCCACCAGTTGCGGCTCGGCTTGTCTCTCCACCCCGCGGGATACTCCGCCAACGCCGGGTCCGTGCCGAGCAGAAACGCCGCGCCTTGCTCGATGGCGTCGTCGATCAGGGGCGTGCGGCGCTCTGCGGGCCACTGGCTAAAGGCGAGCATGACCTTGACCGCGCCCCAGGCGCAGGCCAATTTATTGTTATAGCCGCACGCAAACAGCGGCCCGCACTTGCCTGCGTAATAGCGCACGCTCGCCAGGCGGTCTGTCATGGGTGCGATGCCCTCGCCGGTAACCGTGCGGGCCATCCACTCGTAAGCGGAGGCCAGGCGCGGGTCGTCGCAGCCCAGTTCCAACAGCGCCCAGCAGAGGTTGCCCTGCAGGCAGTCGATTGTGCCGGACGGCGCGCCGTTTTCTGCAAACTGCCCGTCGGATGTGAGCGCATGGTCAAGCAGATAGGCGCACGCTGTGGCGATGCGTTCATCCAGCG
>CAYXRG010000069.1:11838-23452 GCA_964467575.1 uncultured Caldilineaceae bacterium
GTGAGCGCATGGTCAAGCAGATAGGCGCACGCTGTGGCGATGCGTTCATCCAGCGCGGCGGAGGCGCCGAGTTGGGCTAGGAGGATGATGGCCCACACGGTGGAGCGGTACTTCGGGTTATAGCCGGGGCCGGGCTTGGCCCAGAAGCCGGCCTCGTCCATGGCGGCGAGGGTTGCGGCGATGGGCCCGTCGGTGTGCGCCAGCCTTTGGGCGGCGACCAGTTCCGGGTCAGAAGCCGGGCGGTCCAGCAGGTCGCGCAGGGCCAGATAGCGTACGCCGGGCGTGTCCGGCTCCAGCAGCCAGGAAAGCGAATCGCCGCGTAACTGATCTCGCCAGGGCATGTCGGCCTCCTTTTCTATCGAAGGCGATAATCACTCACTATTGGTTGACGCCCGGCTAAACAGAATCGACACCCCCCGGTCATGGTTGTATGGTCGGCTGCACTGACTGGATCAAGTAGATGCTATTCCGCAGCCAGTCGTTGACTAGCTTTTCTACATCCTGACCCGTCTGTTCGGCTAGTTGCCGCATGACTTGTTCCACATCTGCATCAAGATATACCGGGATGCTGAGCACGGCATCCCGATTGTAGAATCTCCCGCGCTCGCCCTTACTGAAGTCATATTCCGCTTTCATGGATATCTCTCACCTAAACTCTGCGTACTGCTGAGCTTCGCGCCGCGTTGCTCTCCTCGCCGAGATCAATCGAATAGTCACATCGCCATTAGGATTCGTGCGGAACGTATGCACCACGACAAGAGGAGTCCCCCCTGCGTCCATACCTAATGTAACCCAACGGTCTTCATCACTGCTGTGTTCCTCGTCATAAATGGAGATCTGGCTCGGATCCTGAAAGATGGTTGCTGCCCTCTCGAAGCGAATACCGTGTCTACGTTGGTTCGTAATAGCCTTAGCCGGATCCCATTCAAAGAGATAGTGCACTTGCCCTGCTCCGAGACTGCATGTGAACGAGCTTCATGATGGATATACGCTCATTATCCGCTGAAGGACCAAACGCAGCAAGGTCGCTATTTGCGCGCCAATCATGCTTGGAAAGCGGGCCGGTTATCTCAATACGGACGCGTATCTGGCAAGTCCCGGTAGGTCTATCTATCACGCCCCGCGCAGGTCGAAGCTCACGTCCAGGGCGGCGACGGAGTGCGTCAGCTTGCCGACCGAGATGTAGTCCACCCCCGTCTCGGCGATGGCGCGCACCGTCTCCAGCGAGACATTGCCCGACGCCTCCAGCGGCACGGCGCCGTCGACCAGCGCCACGGCCGCGGCCATCTCGTCCAGGCTCATGTTGTCCAGCATGATCTGGTCGACGTCTAGCGCCAACGCCTCGCGCAACTGCTCCAGGCTCGTCACTTCCACCTCGATGGGCCGGCCGCGATGGTCGGCGGCGCGCACGCGCGCCACCGCCGCGCCGATGCCGCCGGCGGCTACGATGTGGTTGTCCTTGATCAGCGCCATGTCATACAGGCCGATACGGTGGTTCACCCCGCCGCCCAGCGTCACCGCCCACTTGTCCAGTAGGCGCAGGCCGGGCACGGTCTTGCGCGTGTCCAGGATGCGGGCGCGCGTGCCGGCTACGGCGTCGACATACCGGCGGGTGAGGCTGGCGATGCCCGACATGCGCTGCAAAAAGTTGAGCGCCACCCGCTCCGCCGTGAGCAGCGAACGGCCCGGCCCCTCCGCTTCGGCCACGATGTCGCCCGGCTGCACGGCGCTGCCGTCAGCCACATGGACGGTGAAGCGGATACGTTCGTCCACCTGTGCGAAGGTCTGCCGCACCGCTTCCAACCCGGCGATAACGCCCGTCGCCTTCACCAGGAAGACGCCCGCATAGCGCAGGTCCGCGGGGATGGTGGCTCCGGACGTGATATCGCCGTCCCCGATGTCCTCTTGCAACGCGCGCCCGATAATTTCGGGCAGATACTCGGATACGGTTTCCCAGCCAAACGGGGTCAGGCTCTTCACGGGCGGCTCCTTGCGCTTCGCTAGTGTCAACAATACACTTACCGGTGTGCGCATCATACCCCGTTGCGTGCAAAACCCCAAATGGCTCCGGTATTCCGCCGCCTACGCGCGGCGCGACGCGGAACCACAGACGCGTTTTCGGCCATTTGCAGGAACGCGCGCAATCAGGCATAATGCGCACATATGTTCGGGATCAGGACAGGGAGAAGTCGCTATGATCATCAGCGCCAGCCGGCGCACCGATATCCCCGCCTTCTATGCCGAATGGTTCATGCAGCGCATACGCGCCGGCTATTGCACCGTGCCCAATCCGTTCAACCGCGGCCAGGTCAGTACGATCTCGCTGGCGCCGGAGGACGTAGACGCCATCGTCTTTTGGACGCGTTTCCCGCGCCCGCTTCTGCTGCACCTGGACGAACTCGACCGCCGCGGCTATCGCTACTACTTCCAGTTCACGCTGCTGGACTACCCGCGCAGCCTGGAGACGCACAGACCGGACGTGAAACAGGCGGTCGCCACCTTTCGCACCCTAGCCGAGCGCATCGGCCCTGAGCGCGTCATCTGGCGCTATGACCCGATCCTGCTGAGCGAGGAATTTGACGCCGCCTACCACCGCCGCCAGTACGCGACGCTCGCCGATGCCCTGTCCGGCAGTACGCAGCGCTCGGTAATCAGCCTCGTCGACCTCTACGCCAAAGCGCGCCGTCGCCTGGAGCAGCCGGGCCAGCCGCCGCTCGTCGATAAGCAGACATGGGCGGGCGAACCCGCGTTTGAGAACCTCATGCGCTTCCTGGCGGATACGGCGCGCAGCTGCGGCATGGAGATTACAAGCTGCGCCGAGACGATTGACCTGCTGCCTTACGGCATCCGGCCCGGCAAGTGCGTCGACGACGATCTGCTGCGCCGCCTGTTCGGCATCGACGTGCCGGCCAAGAAGGACCCCAGCCAGCGCCCGCAGTGCGGCTGCGCGGTCAGCAGGGACATCGGCGCCTACAATACATGTCTGTTCGGCTGCCAGTATTGCTACGCCACAGCCGGCTTCGAGGCCGCGCGGCGGCGCTACGCGCGCCACGACCCGTCGGCGGCATATCTCGGCGCCGAACGCGAGCGTTCCGGCATCGCTGAGACCGCCACAATCTAAGGGCGAACCATGATCGAAATCCGCATCCCCGGCTACGGCGATCTAGCCATCGCGCATCTGGTCTGCGACTACAACGGCACGCTGGCGGAGGACGGCGCGCCGATCCTCGGCGTGGCGGAGCGGCTGAACGTCCTTGCCCGCAGCGTGCGCCTGCATGTGGTCACGGCTGATACTTTCGGCGGCGTGCGGCAAGCGCTGGCAGGCGTGAACTGCACGCTGCATACGCTTCCCGCAGGCGATCAACGGCAGGCCAAGCTGGTCTACGTGCAGAAGCTTGGCCCGGCGCAAACTGTGGCGATTGGCAACGGGCGCAACGACGCCGCCATGTTGGCAGCGGCCGCGGTCGGCATCGCCGTGATCAACGCCGAAGGCGCGGCAGGTGAGGCGTTGGCGGCTGCCGACGTGGTTTGCCGAGGCATCCACGACGCCCTGACTCTGCTGTTGGAACCTAAACGCCTGATCGCTACGTTGCGGGCGTGACCGAAAGAGCAGTTAATTCGGAAGGTCCAGCCTTGCCGCGGCGGACACCGCTTTGCGCAGTCTGTAGGCGTGGTCTCGGCATGGGAAGTACGCAGGCGGCACAGACACAGGCGCCGTTCATTGAGCCTGCACGAGTTAAGCACAAGGAGCAGCGATGAGCGACACTGGTCAGACTCAATCTGGTTTTCCGTCCATGCGGTGGGTCGCGGCGGGCGAGGATCGCTTTGGCGAGTATCGTGGACTCGGCATCAGCAGGATCGACTTTAAGCTGTCCGCTCAGGACAGCGACGGCAGCCTTCTGATTCTAGAGAACTCCTTCCGCGAAAAGGGCGGCCCTGCCCGCCACTTGCACTACGAGCAGGAAGAATGGTTCTACGCGGTGGAAGGCGAGTTCATCATCGAGGTAGGTCAGCAGCGCTCCCGGCTCAAGCCGGGCGATTCCCTGCTTGCCCCGCGCGGGGTTCCTCACGTCTGGGCGTTTGCCGGCGGCGGGCTCGGCAGAATCCTGATCGCATTTACCCCTGCGGGCAAGATGGAGGCGTTTTTTCGCGAGGTGACGAAGGCCAATGCCATGCCGCCGCAAGACCCTGAGCTATGGCGCATGCACGGCATGGAGTTGCTTGGACCACCCTTATCTGTCGACTAACTAGAGGGAGCAAGGAATGGCATACCCGGATCTGGTAGGCATGGTCGTACGCGATATGGCTGCGAGTTTGCGTTTCTATCGTCTGCTCGGCCTCGACATCCCCCCGGAGGCCGACGAGGATACCCACGTAGAGGTCACCGCTGCAGGCGGCTTCCGCATCGCCTGGGACACGCTCGACCTGATGCGCCGGATCGACCCGGAGTGGCCGGAGCCGAGCGGGCACCGCATGGGCTTAGCTTTTAAGTGCGATAGCCCGGCAGAGGTGGACGCACTCTACATTAAGGTTACAGAGGCGGGCTATAAGAGCCATAGGCCGCCCTGGGACGCCTTCTGGGCACAGCGTTACGCTCAAGTTCTCGACCCGGACGGCGCCGTAGTGGATCTCTTCGCGGATCAGTAGAGGAAAACGGCTTCCGGCAGCGTGCCACACAGCGAACATATCCAACCGCGATGGTCACGTAAGGAGGCTGCATTGTGACCCAGCCTAGCCTTGCCGCCTTGCGCCAAGCCGCAGCTGCGTTCGGCATCGACGCGGCGCGCCTAACCTTTGTGCGCGACTCCGTGAACGTGATCTACGAGTTCGCGCGGGCGGACCAATCCTACATGCTGCGTCTGAGCGCAGGCGCCTTGCGCGACCGCCGTCTGATCTTGGGCGAGATGGAATGGATGGCCTATCTGGCCGCGCACGGAGGCCGCGTCTCCCAGCCGGTGCGGTCAGCCCGCGGCGCCCTGGTCGAAACGGTGGAGGATGGCGGCGAGACGTTCCATGCCGCCGTCTTCCACAAAGCGCCCGGCGTGCATCCCGAAGGCGATCTGCTGGATGCGACTCTTCTGCACCAGATGGGCCAAGCGCTGGGACAGATGCACCGGCTGGGCCGCGGCTTCCGCCTCGCCTCTCCCCAAGTGCGCCGGCTACACTGGTACGAACTGGAGGTGTTTGACCTGCCGGCCCGTGTTCCGCCCGGCGAGACGCTGGTGCGTCGCGAGTGCGAGAGGATGCTGGAGACGTTGCGCGCCTTACCCGTCGATGAAGACGGCTACGGCCTGATCCACGCCGACCCTGAGCCGTGGAATATGCTGCTGTACGAGGGGACGCTCACGTTCATCGACTTTGACGAGGCGTGTTACTGCTGGTATGCCTTCGACCTGGCCGTTGCGCTGCTGTATGCTGTCTTGGCCGCAGAACCGGCTGACGCCCATTCCTTTGCCCACAGCGCGTGGCGCTCGCTCTATGCCGGCTATGCTACTGAGCACCCCCTCGCTCCGGTCTGGCTGGAGCGCATGCCGCTCTTTCTGCGCCTGCGCATGATGGAGGACTATGCCTTTCACGCCAGTCAGTGGCAAGGGGTTGATCTAGAAGAGCGGGAGAAGGGTTGGCTCTCCTATTTGCGCCGGCCGATTGTAACAGGCGAATTCGTGTTGGGGATGCGCCCGGAGGACTTCACAACGTCATGAGTCAGGCATCAAGCGTCAATCATATCGCATGACGCCTGACTCATGACGATCAGCCTACTTGCCCTGCTCTTTGCGCCAGGCTTCGTACTCGGCTTGCGCTTCGGCGGAGAGCGGGTAGTACTTGCGCAACTCGCCGCCCTGGGCCAGCCGCATGCGCGTGAACTCCTCCCAGCCGGCTTTCTCGCCGGCCTTCTTGGCGAGCTCGGGCGCCAGCGTAATGGGCACGACCACCACGCCGTCGTCGTCGGCTACGATGATGTCGCCCGGCATCACCAGT
Organism: uncultured Caldilineaceae bacterium; assembly: GCA_964467575.1. Taxonomy (GTDB): domain Bacteria; phylum Chloroflexota; class Anaerolineae; order Caldilineales; family Caldilineaceae; genus JASGTU01. The sequence continues at coordinate 17,818 of CAYXRG010000069.1, forward strand.
ACATTGTTGCAGGCGATCGGCACGTTAACCGCAAACGGGAATACGTCGGTCTGTGTGTGGTAATTGGGGGTGACGCCCCTCAGCCATAGGCCGATGCCCAGGTCCTTAGCGTGCGGGTAATCGCGGATACAGCCGTCAATGACGACGCCTGCGCCGCCCTTGCCCATGAAGTAGGTGAGCATCATCTCCCCGAAGACGCCGCTGCTCATGCTGCCCCTTGCATCGACCACCACCACGTCGCCGGTTTGGGTGTGATAGAGGACATGGCGGTGCAGTTGCGTTTCCGGGTCTACGTATTCGCCGCCCTTATAGATGTCTTCGCGCTTGGGCATGAACTGGAGCGTCAACGCCGGGCCAACCACGCTCTTGCCGGGTGTGTGGGGCAGCGGGCCGCGCATCTGCGGGTCGCGGATGCCGAGTTTGCTGAGTTCGCCGCTGGCGGTGGCGCTTCCGATGCCAGTCAACGCTTCGATCAGTTCTTTTGGCGGGCGTGTGATGTCGGGCGTCTGAATCATCTTGTCATTCCTCCATTGAATCGTATAACGGGCATTGACGTCTGAATCTTGGCGGCGCATCCGGCGGACCGCGCAGATCGCAGGTGAATCTGTGCAAAAGCCTTGCGTTTGTCCAGGCAAGTCTGCGATTTGTAAGTCTCTATCGAGTCCGCGACGGATGTTCCAAATATACTTCAGGACGAACGGGCCGGCAACGTGGCATTGCGTCGCGCTCAGCCCAGCGGCGGCCGTCCGTCCGGGCAACTGCGGTACAATGCATACATAGGCAGGCAAGCGAGCCGGCTTATCCGCTTCTCCCTGATCGTACCAACGCCCAAATAGGAGCCTATACGCCATGACCAGAGAGATTCGCACCGCCTTGATCGGCCTGGGCAATGTGGGCCGCAGTTTCCTCAAGATTATAGAGAGCAAGCAGGAGCGTCTACGCGCGCAGTACGGCCTGGCCTTTCGCATCGTCTGCGTGGCCGACAGCAGCGGCGTCGCCGTCAACCCGTCCGGCTATGAGCCGGGCGCCACGCGCCGCGCCAAGGCGAACGGCGTGCCGGTGCGGCGGATGGAGGGGTACTGGCCCAGCGTTACGCCGGGCGACGCCCTCGCCGCGGACCTGGAGTGCGACCTGGTGTTGGAGGCGTCTCCCGTGAACCTCAAGACCGGCGAGCCGGGGCTGAGCGCGGTGCGAATGGCCTTGATGCGCGGCGTGAGCGTCGTGCTCGCCAACAAAGGACCGCTGGTATTGGCCTTCCCCGAACTGAAGCGGCTGGCGCGGGATAACGGCGCGGGCTTGGCCTACAGCGCCACGGTGTGCGGCGCCCTGCCCGTGGTCAACGTCGGTACGCGCGACCTCGTCGCCGCGGACATCCATTCGCTGCGCGGCATCTTCAACAGCACGTCCAACTTCATTCTGGGCGAGATGGCCGCAGGTAAGCCCTATGCCGACGCCTTGGCCGAGGCGCAGCGCCGCGGCCTCGCCGAGACCGATCCTTCACTGGACGTGGAGGGGTGGGACACGGCCAATAAACTGGTGATCATCGCCAACACCTTCTTAGGCGTAGAGGCGACATTGGCCGATGTGGCGGTGCAGGGCATTACCGGGCTGGCCGCGGCAGACTTGCAGGCGGCGCAGGTCCGCGGCCGCACCGTCAAGCTAGTGGCTACGGCGACGCGCGCCGGGGACGGCTACGCGCTCTCCGTCGCGCCCACGGAACTGGACGGCGACGAATTCCTGGCACGCTGCGCCGGCTGGGAAATGGGCATCGAGATCCACAGCGACCTCTACGGGTCGATGTACCTCAAAGACCTGGAGGGCGATCCGTTGCCCACTGCTGCGGCCATGCTGCGCGACGCGGTGAATCTGTTTACGTGACAACCGTCCCTATTTTCCGGGGTCATTTGTCCATTGACTTGGCGCAGTCGCGCCTCTACACTGGCGCTATACACTTCGCAACGCCCCTGCACGGCGCCGCTTGCGGTGAACGCGTGGCAGGGTATTGGCTTTTTCCTATGTTGCTGCCATGCCATGCGGTCATCATCCCATCCGCCGGCAGCCAACCCGGATTATTGCGTCATACAGAGAGGGAGGTCCTTGTGCCCAACGGTTTTCACAACAAGATTCTGCGCGTCGACCTAACCAGCGGCGACATTTCGGTCGAGGAGCCGGGCGAGCCGTTCTTCCGCGCCTACTTCGGCGGTTGGAACATGATTGCGCATTATCTGCTCAAAGAAACGGAGCCAGGCATCGATCCGCTGGGGCCGGACAATCTGCTGATCTTCGCGCCCGGCATCCTCACCGGCGTGCCGCTGGGCGGCGGCGGGCGCAATGCTGTCGGCGGCAAGTCCCCGCTCACGGGCGGCTTCGGCGCCGGTGAAGTCGGCGGCGTCTGGGGAGCGGAACTGCGCCGCGCCGGCTGGGACGGCATCGTTATCAAAGGCCAATCCGAAAAGCCGGTCTATCTGTGGATCGAAGACGACAAGGTGGAACTGCGCGATGCTTCGCACTTGTGGGGCAAAGATACGGCCGTCGTCGACGAGACAATCAAAGAGGAACTGGGCGACAAGCGCATCTGCATCACCCAGGTGGGTCTGGCCGGCGAAAACCTGGTGCGTTTCGCCGCGGTGATGAACGACGTCACCCGCGCCGCCGGACGCACGGGCATGGGCGCGGTGATGGGCTCCAAGAAGCTCAAGGCCGTGGCTGTGCGCGGCAAAGGCCGCGTGCCGCTGGCGGACGCCAAACGCGTCAATGCCCAGGCGCGCTGGCTGGCCGATAACTTCATGACCACGTCCGGCGGCATGTATGAACACGGCACCGACGGCGGGCTGGAATACCTCGACGCTTCCGGCGGGCTGCCCACACGCAACTTCCAGGAAGGGTCGTTCGAGCACGCCAAGGCCATCACCGGCGCAACGATGACCAACACCATCCTGGTGGGCCGCGACAACTGCTATGCCTGCCCCATCTACTGCAAGCGCGTGGTCGAGGTCTCCAACCGCTACAAGGTAGACCGCGCCTATGGCGGCCCTGAATATGAGACGGTCGGCTCGCTCGGTTCCGTCTGCGGTATCGGCGATCTGGAAGCCATCGCCTATGCCAACCAGCTTTGCAACGCCTATGGGTTGGATACCATCTCGGCGGGCATGACCATTGCCTGGGCGATGGAGTGCTTCGAGCGCGGGCTGATCGGCCCCGAGGACACAGGCGGGCTGGAGGTGCGTTTCGGCAACGCCGAGGCGATGATCGAGCTGCTGGAGCAGATCGCGCACCGCCGCGGCTTCGGCAAGTTGCTGGCGGAGGGCAGCCTGCGCGCCGCCCGCGCCATCGGTCGCGATACGGAGCGCTATGCCATGCAGGTCAAGGGCCAAGAACTGCCCATGCACGAGCCGCGCATCAAGTTCGCGCTCAACTTGGGTTATGCGACTTCGCCCACCGGCGCCGACCACTGCCACAACATCCACGACACGGGTTACGAAACGCCGGCGGGCATCAAGGACATGGCGCCGCTGGGTCAGTTCGACCCGCTGCCCGCTGACTACCTGGGGCCGGAGAAGGTGCGCCTCGCCAAATACACCATCGACTGGCAGGTGCTGTACAACTGCGTCGGCCTGTGCATGTTCATGCCCTACAGCAAGGAACAGATGCAGGACATCGTTCAGGGCGTCACCGGTTGGCCTGTATCGCTCTTCGATCTGCTGAAAGCGGGCGAGCGCGCTCTGGCGATGGCGCGTGTCTTTAACCGCCGCGAGGGCTTCGCCGCCGCGGACGACAAGCCGCTGTGGCGCATCTCCACCAAGTTTGAGTCCGGCCCCGCAAAGGGCGTCGAGGTGCCGATGGAGGACATGATCCGGGCGCTCGACCTGTATTACGAGATGAACGGGTATGACAAGGAGACCGGCGCGCCGACCGCGGGAAAGCTGGTCGAGCTAGGCGTCGGTTGGCTAGCGGAGGAGAAAGCCGCAGCCGTGGCGTAGTCAGGCTTACGGCAAAGGGCGCAGAGTGCACAGAGGATAGAGAGAGCGGCCGGCGGAATCACTGCCGGCCGCTTACATCTCAGTGGGCGGCTAGGCCGGACTGACCTCCGAAATGCAGCCCAGCAAACGCAGTGGAGCAGAAAGCCGATGGCTATTATTCTCGAATCGACGCTCACGTGCCCCCATTGCGGTTTTCAGGAGACTCTGACCATGCCGGTCGACGCGTGCCAGTTCTTTCATGTCTGTGCCAACTGCGGTGAACGGCTGCGGCCCAAACCAGGAGACTGCTGCGTCTTCTGCTCGTATGGCAGCGTCCCTTGCCCGCCGGTGCAGGAGCAAAGGTCCTGCTGCCGGTAACCGGCTCATCTCGCTCGTGATCGGTCCCGCCTAGACCAGACGGACAGCCTATGCCTATCATCGAACCGGATTTCCTAGAGTTGACGCGTGATCTGGATCTGGACGCCTTCTGGGCGGAGAACGATCGCTGCATGGCCTTCACCACGGCCAAGCCGCGCTGTCCCGTTTCCTTCTCGCCCGACGACCACTGGATCTTCGAGTTCATGGCTGTCCCCTCTACGGTGCGCTATTACTGCGACAAGCCTTATCGTGACGACTTGCACCGCGAGGTCAATCGCATCACTCTGGCGTATGTGGGCCGGGCGTACTTCGACGAAGACACCTTTGCGCACACCCCCAAGCGCATCGAGAACCTGTTCGGCTGTGAATTCACCTACCACGAAGGCGGCACGCCCTGGCTCACGCCCGTGACCGAGGACCCGGACGAGTTCGCCCGCGTCCTCGACCGGGCCGAGGAAACCGATCTGGAAACCTGGGCGCTGCCGGACGCCTTCCGCCAGGAATGGGCAATTCGCGCCGCAGCCGGTAAGCCCCTGCCCAAACTGGGGACCGGCAGCCGCGGCCCCGCCACCATCATGACCTCGGTGCTGCGCCCGGAGATCGCCTTCTACTGGACGGTGGACCACCCCGGCCTCATGCGCCGCTTCCGCGACATCTTGGCCGAGAAGATGGTGGCGTTCAATCGCATCCTGCGCGCCTTCAGCGGCAACGAGGAGCCGGGCTGGTGGATCACCGACGACAACTGCGCGCTTTTCAGCCCGTCGCTCTATGCCGAGTACTGCGCACCTGTGCTGCGCCGCGTGCTGGACGCGTTCGCGCCCGCCGGCGCCAACCGCTACCAACACTCCGACAGCGCCATGGGCCACCTGCTCGACCAGCAGTACGCCCTGGGCATCCGCGAGGTGAACTACGGGCCTACTGTCGACGCCGGCCTGATCCGCGCCAAGATGCCGTATGCGTGGATCCGGGGGCAGATGCCGCCTTTCCTCCTGCGCAACGGCAGCCCGGATGAAATCCGGGCGCGCGTGGCGGCGGATTTCCGCAAGGCCGGGCAGGGTGGCGGGCTGGAGGTCACCACCGCCGGTTCGTTGGCGGCAGGTACGGGCGTAGGGCGTATGCGCTTCTTCATGCAGACAGTGCAGGAACTCTGCCGCTACGACCGCAGAACCGCATAAGCAGACTCGGATTGGCCTATGCACTGCGCGCAAAATGCAGCGGAGCGCTTGATCTGCGCGCAGAAACAGTGAAAAACGGTCAATATGCAGGCAATACGCGTTAATTTTATAGATTTCAGCGCG
>CAYXRG010000070.1:0-23080 GCA_964467575.1 uncultured Caldilineaceae bacterium
GATGCCGCCTCTACGAGTCAATCGGCAACAATTTGAATCGACCCTTTGCCGGTCATCCAGATTGACAGGGGTGCGTCTAGCCCGTATAATCGGGTCAATTATTCTTAGCTGTGTGAGAAAAATTCGCGCTGGGCGTAGACGGACCGACGATGCGCACTTTCTGTGGCCTGACAACTGACGGCATGCTGGACTACCTGGCGGCGATTTTTCACCTTGCGCAGAACGCGGACAAGGTGACAACGGGCGCGCTGGCGGATCGGATGCTCGTCTCCGCCGCGGCCGCCAGCAGCATGTTGAAGCGGCTGCAAGATTCCGGCTTCGTCGAGCGCTCGAACGCGGACGGCATCACGCTGACCGAGCAGGGGCGGCTGGCCGCGTTGCAGTTGATCCGCCGTCATCGTCTGCTGGAAGTATTTCTCGTCGAGATCATGGGCTATACGTGGGACCAGGTGGATGTGGAGGCGCACCGTCTAGAGCACGCCATCAGCCCCAACTTCGAGGACCGCATCGAGCGGCTCTGCGAGTATCCGCAACACTGCCCGCATGGCGATCCGATCCCGGCCAAAGACGGGACGTTGCCGCAAGAGGAATTGGCGCCGGTGGTGGAGATGCAGCCGGGCCAGAGCGGCCTCTTACGCCGCGTGGGCGCGCGCGACGCCAGCGTGCTGCGCTACCTTAGCCAGTTGGAACTGACGCCCGGACGGACGGTCACGCTGGTGGAATTGGCGCCGTTCGACGGGCCGGTGACGCTGGAGCTTGCCGGGGTGCGCAATGGCGACGCCACACAAGTGCTAGGACGCCAGTTGGCGGAACAACTCTTTATCTTGCCGGGCGTGAGTGCGCCGGCTGAGCGGTGATGCGAGGGGACTGCATGGGGCTGCGCGAGTACGCCGCAGCAGGCGGCGTGGTGATCGAAGACGGCATGATGCTTTTACTGGACCGCGCACAGCGCGGCGAGGTGCGATTGCCCAAAGGACACATCGAGCCGGGCGAGGAGCCGGAAGAGACGGCGCTGCGCGAGGTTAGTGAGGAAACCGGTCTGGCGGACCTGGAGATTGCCGGCGATCTGGGCGAGCAACTCATCGAGTTCGATTACCAGGGGGATCATTACCGCCGGACCGAACGCTACTTTCTAATGCGCAAGACCGGCGAACGTGCCGTGGCGCGATCCAAAAAGGACGCGGCCGATTTCCAGCCGGTGTGGACGCCCATTCCGCAGGCCGCGGCTCGGCTCACCTATGCGGCCGAGCGGGGCGTTGCGGAGCGGGCCATCTTGCTCTACCGACAGGCCCAAGCCTCCGGCAGAGACGCCGGCGGTTAGTTGCGGTAGCGATAGGTGATGCGGCCGCGAGTTAGATCGTACGGACTCATCTCGACCTTCACCTTGTCTCCCAACAGCACGCGAATATAGTACTTGCGCATCTTGCCGGAGAGATAGGCCAGGACGGTATGGCCGCTATCCAATTCCACGCGGAACATCGCGTTGGGCAGGGTGTCTACAATCTTGCCCTCTAAAGTGATTGTCTCTTCAGCCATGTAACTCCATTCTTGTATGTAGCGGCATCCCCCGTCAGAGGGGACAGCCATCGCATATACTATCGGAATCAGGGGCAGTTCAACGGCGAACTGCCCCTGATCGCTATTTGCTTCGTCACTCGGCGGCGCGCTCTATGCCAGCGTGGGGGGTGCGCCGCCCGTCTGAAGGGGCGCGGATGCGAGCCAACTATGACCGCGCCCGCCGAATTGCCGGGTCCTATGCCTCTCGACGCCGCGGCGCGCGCTGGGCCTTGCGAATCGCTTTCTGACGCTTGATGCGCTTGATTTCGCTCTTGGAGGTAAACCATCGTTTCTGCCGGACAATCGGCAGAATTCGGGCCTCCGCTACCGCCTTGCGAAAACGCTTAAGCAGGCTCTCCTGCGTCTCGCCTGGTCGAAGATCGACGCTAATTGGACTCACCCCCCCTCGACGGATGACTAATGCCGGCGCATACCGGCCTTACGAAATAGAACCTGCCAGAGAAGGGATGACGCTCATCTCTCTGACAGGTCATCGAGCTGCGACACACTGCTTATCGCCGGTAGTATACTGTAAGCGACGCTGCAGGTCAAAGCGGAACAAAGTCAGACGCGCTAACCCGTCCTGATCCGCCGGATCAGGACGGTAGACGGTCGGATTCGGGGGTGCGGCTTGTGCGCTATTCCTCTTGGCTTTCGCTCTCGCCGTCTCCCTGGTCTTCCGGTTCCACGCCGGCTTCTTCCTCCGCGCCGGCTTCTTCTTCCTCGGCGCTTTCCTCCTCAGCGCTGCTCACCGGCCTAGCGTCACCGGCTTGGCGCAAGCTAAGACCGATGCGCTGGCGGCTGCTGTCGACGCGCAGAATCTTGACATAGACCTCGTCCCCGATCTGCACGGTCTTGAGCGGCTCCGCCACTGCGATATCCGCTAACTCGCTGATGTGGATCAACCCTTCCACGCCCGGCTCCAACTGGGCAAAGGCGCCGAAGTCGACCACGCGCGTGATCTTGACCGTCGCGATGTCGCCCGGATGGTAGCGCTGCTCCACCGTGTCCCACGGGTTGGGGAGACGGCGTTTGCGGCTGAGGGCGATGCGCTGGTTGTCCGGGTCGACGCGGATGACTTCCACCTCGACCAATTGACCCACTTCCAGCACATCGCGCGGGTGGTTGACCGGCCGCCAGTCGATTTCGCTGACGTGCAGCAGCCCGTCGGCCCCGCCGATGTCGACGAAGGCTCCAAAGGGACGCATGCTGCGCACCTCGCCCTGGATCACATCGCCCACGCTGATGGTCTTGAAGAGTTCTTCGCGGCGCGCGGCTTGGAATTCGCGCTCGGCCAGAGATTGGGACATGACAAGACGGCGGCGGCGGCGTTCGACTTCGATTACCTTTAGGCGCAGCGTCTTGCCGATGCGGCTTTCCAACTCGGTGCGGCGCTGCTCCTCGCTGAGGTTGCGCGGCATGTCGACGACATGTGAGGCGGGCACGAAGCCGCGCAGGTGGTTGAACTCGACCGTGAGGCCGCCCTTGTTGTAGCCGACCACGCGGTGCGAAGTCACTTCGCTGCTTTCGAGCAGTTGTTCAGCCAGCAGCCAATCGCGTTGCTGCAGGGCCTCGGCGATGCTCAGGAGAAAGATGCCGTCATCGTCCGGCTGCCGGCTCACGACCACGTCTACAGTCTGCCCTTCGTGCAGGCTCTTGACATAGGCCGGGTCCAGGCGCGCCAAGTCCGACTGCGGGACGACGCCGTCGCGTTTGCTGCCGACGTTGACCAGCAGTTCGGAAGGCCTGACCTCGACAATCACGCCTTCGCGCAGATCGCCGCGCCCGGGCAGGTCGAAGTCTAGGTCTTCTTCGATGTACTTTTCAAACAATTCCAGATCGGTGGCCGACTGCGCGGAACCGGTCTCTTGTTCCTGGGGCGCCTCCGTTCCGGTATCGCCGGCCGGAGTCACATCCTCTTGTGGTACGTTTGCCTGCTCGTACGCATCATCGTTGAGCTGTTCCGCGTCTGACATCTCTACTATTACTCCAACGTGTCCTGGGGATGGGGGGCGGGCAGACTTTGCCGCCTTCAGCCCGCCAAAGGACGCCAAAGCCCAATTTACCCTATAAACCTGTCAAGATTATATCAGGGACAAGAGGGGGCGTCAAGGCAAGAATTTTTGCCCGCACAGAACGCCCTCCTATCAACGCAATCGCTGCTTGAGATGATTCCACCATTGCCGGATGCGGGGCAGGTCGTCGGGTTGGACGTGGCCGCCTGCATAGCGGACGTTGATGAAGCTGTCTGTCAGGGCGTCGATGGCAAGGCGGTCCGCTTCTTCGCCGGAGACTTCGTCGGCCAGACGCGGCGCATAGTGCAGCGGCGTTTCGGAGCGGCGGCGGGGATGGCCGGCGTCTTCAGCCTGCTCGAGCATGGCGAGATAATAGTAGCGCGCCTGCTGGTCGGCGTTCAGGCGCTGAATCCCCAGCCAAGAGAGGAGGCTGCGCCGGCGTTTGCCGCTCGCGCCGTCACCCTCCTCGGCGGCGAGGCGCACCCGGTTGATCTGCCATTGCTGGTAGGCGTCGGCTACGTTTGACCAGCGCTCGCGCAGCATTTCCCATAGGCGGCGCAGCCAGTAGAAGCTGAAGCCTCTGCCGCTGAAGTAGATGTAGGCGGCATAGCCCAACAGCAGCCCGGCTACGATCCAAAAGACCATGCCCCCGGCCCACGGCGGAATCTCCGCCGGCGGCTGCGGCGGCAATTGGGGCGTCATCTGCGGCGGCGGCTCCGGGGTGGAGAGGACTTCTTCCTGTTCCTCGCCGGCAAGAAGCCCGGCTAAAAGCAGGAAGAGCGTGAGGAAGAACTGGAAGATATTGAACAGGATCATATAGATCCCGGTGATGATCGCCCCCAGGATGCGCGCCAGATGGAACGTGCCGCCTAACGGCAGCAATGCGGCCCCCACGCCGATGACGACGATCAGCATCAGCGCGTAGAAGGGCCAGTTGCGCAGCACGTTGGGCGCGCTGGGCGTCTTTTGCAGCGTCCAGCGCGCGCGCAGCAGGGCAAGCTGACCCTGGCTGATGAGAACCAGCCCCGCCAAGAAGTAGAGGACAACAGATAATATCACGTTGCGGTCGATGTTCTGGTGCATCACCGGCAGGAAGAAGCCCGGCTGCGGCGGCGCGATGCGGGAGCCGGCGGCCAGGATCACCAAGAAGATGCCGCCGATCACCCAGCGGGCGGTGAAGCGGCGCAGAATGGCGGGCCGGTCGGTGTAGACCGGCCGCGCGGTGTCCTGCCAGCGGTCGGTGTAGGTGCGCGCCATGTAGAGGTCGTCGGGGCGCAGGGCCATGCCGAGCAGGTCGTCGGTCATAGCGGTCGCCATCATCCAGGCCAGGAGCACGGCAAAAGCGCCGACCACGAAATAGCCGTCCAGCAATGTGTCGAGCGGGCGCAAGATCAGTTCGAAGCCCGGCCAGTCACCGGTTGCGGCCCAGATGCCGACGCGGGTGATGAACAGGATCAGGGCGAGCTCTGCGGTGCGGTAGCCTGCGCTGCGCTTGGAGCGCTGGGCCGGCTGCGCCAGCCAGGTGGTCGAGATGCAACCGATGATGGCGGCGACCAGGCCGATCGCCAGGAGGAGCCCGGTGTAAGCCTGGGGCAGTTCGGGCACGAGACGGCGCACAAAGGCCAAAAAGGCCACAACCAAGCAACTCGACAGCAGCGAGATCAGCAGGGGCCGCCACAACGAGAGCAGCCAGGGCTGGTCGGACAACGAGGCCGCGGACTCCCACACGGGCATCTGCGGCGGGCCGCCGGCCGCTTTAGCGGGCGTCTGGTCGGGTGTTTGCGTTTCTTGATCGGGTGCAGCGGATTCGTCCAACTGCAACTCCTCACTCACGTCTGAACGCGTTCGGCCAACTCATGCAGGTCTTTCTCCCAGATAGTGCGATGGACAAGGACGTGCAGCCGTTCGCCCTGGGCGCGGATCTTGGCGAAGTTCGGCTGGGCGGCGCAGACCAGTGCGATGGCGTTGGAGCCGCGGCGATAGGCGTTGTGCAGCATCCAGAGCTCGTCCTCATCCAGCTTGGGCGTCACAACGATCAACGTTGCGCCCCATTCCAGGTCGGCGATGCGGCGCGGCAGCCATTCGGCCAGCGTCTGGTCGGATTCGCCGAGCTGCACCCGAGCTAGCGCAGTGAGCAGCGTCGTCAGATGCTCCTGTCCCTGGCGCGCCGGGATGGGCAGGGTCATCTCGCCGGTGAGCGAGTCGAGGCCGTTGGTGATCAGGCCGACGGGCTGGCGGCGGCTGACGACGTGGCTGGCGACGGAGGCCGCGACGATGATGGCCCATTCGCTGCTGCCGATCGTGCCGGAGATGGGGTAGGCTTGGCGGTTGAGGTCGAGCACGATCGCCACGTTCAGCGAGATGGCGGGCTGGAACTTCTTGACCAGCAACTTGTCCTCGTGCGCGCTTGCCTTCCAGTGAATGCGGCGTTGGCTGTCGCCCGCCATATAGTCGCGCACGCCGCTCATCCGGTTCGGGTCCTCAAAGAGCCGCTGGCGAGCGGGCAGCACGCCGAACGGCGATCGGCTGGGCAAGCCCAACTCGTGCAATGAGAGCGCCTGCGGATAGACCGTGACGTAGACCGGATGCGCTTCTTCCCAGGAAGCGTCGGCAAAGCCGAAGAGGTCGCCTGTGCTGAGGATGAGCGGACCGACGGGGAAATAGCCGCGGCGTTTGCAGTGCAGCATATAGGCGTGTTCCACGGTTGCCCGGCCGCCTACGCCCAAGACCGACCGGTAGTCGAGCGTATCCTTCAGGTCGAGCGGCACGCGTTCGTCGACCATGAGCCAGGGGAAGGGCAGCCAACTGCGGTTGGCGATGCGCAGTTGCACGGGCAGGCGCTCGCCGACAAAGGCGCTATGGGCCATCTTGCGCTGTACATCCAGCTTGCCGAAACTGCGACGGATCCACCAATGGCTGAAGACCCACACGCCGCCCACGACGTAGACCAAGTAATACACCCAGTCGAGACGCAGGAGCGTAGCGATGAGAAACAGGATCAGGAGCGACCAGAACAGGTTATGCATGGGTCAGGGGACACAGCCCTGTGCGCTCAAAACGGCAAGGCTGCACCGGTACAGACTCATTGGTCGTGCACGTTGCCGAGGTCGAGCGGCGTCTGCTCTACCAGGTCCGCTACGATGGCGGGGGCGGTGCGGCCGCGCAGCGCGCTTTCGGGCTTGACGATGCAGCGGTGAGGCAGGGCCAGCGGCGCCAGCGCTTGCACGTCGTCGGGCAATACATAGTCTCGCCCGCGCAGGGCGGCGCGGGCCTGCGCGCCGCGATAGAGCGCCAAGGCACCGCGCGGGCTGGCGCCGAGCGTTAGGTCGGGATGGGCGCGTGTAGCCTGGGTCAGCGCCACGATATAGTTGCGGATGCTGTCGTCGATGTGCACTTGCCAGACCTGCTCGGCCAACAGCGGGATGCTGGAACCGTCGGCCACGCTCTCCAGGGTTTCGATGGGATGGCGTTGCCCCAGGTTTTGCAGCATGACGCCCTCTTGCTCCGCACTAAGGTAGCCCAGGCTGACCTTGAACAGGAAGCGGTCGAGCTGCGCTTCGGGCAAGGGGAAGGTGCCCTCATATTCGATAGGGTTCTGCGTTGCCAGCACCAGGAAAGGGCGAGGCAGCAGGCGCGTCACGCCGTCGACGGTAACCTGGCGTTCGCCCATGCATTCGAGCAGCGCGGCTTGGGCGCGCGGCGTGGCGCGGTTGATCTCGTCCGCCAGCAGGATGTGGGTGAAGGCCGGGCCCGGCAAGAACTGAAACTGCCGCGTCTCCTGGTTAAAGACGCTGACGCCGGTAATGTCGCTAGGCAGCAGGTCCGGCGTACATTGCAGGCGGCGAAAGTCGGCGTTGAGACTGAGGGCGAGCGAGCGCGCCAACATGGTCTTGCCGACGCCGGGCACGTCCTCGAGCAAGACATGCCCTTCGCACAGCAGCGCGATGGTCAGGGTTTCCACGACGTCGGGTTTGCCGACAATTACCTGTTCGATATTCGCCCGTAGATTTGCGGCAAAACTTTGGATGTCTTCGACGGCCAAACTGTCCTCCGCGAGGTGAGAGAGCGGCGGGACGCCGGTCCCAAGGGGGCGTCAGGTGAGCTTAATTTCACCTGTCATTCGCTGTCTACATGCTTGCGTGATGCTTTCACGCATCTGTCAATCTACCGCCATTCTAACCGATTGCGCGGGCAGACGCTAACAAATGGGGCGCGGCGGAGTGTCGCTGTAGCGACATGTGGCGTTAGCGCGCCAGGATTTCGGCCCCGCGGCCCTGTTGGATGAGCGGGATGTAGGTTTCGAGCCGCTGCTGGACGTCCGGGTCGGTCAGGTGGACGGTGCGGCGCTCTTCTGCCGCCAGATAGGCCGCCATGACCAGCCGCGTGATCTCCAGGCCATAGCTCCAGGGCAGAAACGCGTCGCGCCCGGCCAGGAAAGCGGCCGCGGCGTCGGCGTTTTCGTCCGGGTAGCCGTAGAGATCGGCTTCGTTGTGGTGGACGGTGAGCAGCCCGCGTGAGGCGGTGGCCTTCTCGATGGCCTTCTCGGCGTCGGCCACGGCTCCCGCGGCCGCGTCCCCGATGAAGATCTGCGTGCTGGAGGCCAGAGTGTTGATCTCGAAGGCGTAGCCCGGGCCCATGCCTTCGACCAGGAGACGCAGCCCCTGTTTTTCAAACATCCACGAGTTGGTGAACTGCGCTTTGACGAGCTGCCCCGATTCGGGGTTGCGGTAGGTAATCAGGCCGGTGGCGAAGTCCTCCGCAGGCGTCTCGGCGTAATCCACGCCAAAGCGTTCGAGCAGCCGTTGGCGCCAGACCGGCAGGCCCCATTTGAGCAGCGCAACCTCGGCGGTGACCGATACGGGGACGAGAAAGGCCGGCGGCTTGCCCTGCGGCGTGAGGGCGTGGCGGCCAACCGCGATGCTGTGGCAGCCCATGTCGCACAGCGCGCCGCCGCCCTGGCGCACGGGGTCCCAGAACCAGGGTTCGTGCGGGCCGCCATGTTCCTCGGCGGAGCGCACCAGGATGGGCGGCCCCATCGTCGCCTGCTGCGGGGCGAGCTGGGCTAACTGTGCGGCCAGCGGCTTCATAAAGAGCTGGTTTTCGAAATAGGCGGTGCGCAGGTTGGCGCTTTCGGCCAATTCGACCAGGCGGCGCGCTTCGGCTACGTTGCGCGCTAGGGGCTTCTCGCAGATAACGCCTTTGAGCGCGGCGCCGCGGCGCGCAGCTTCGACGATTTCTTCGACCATCTCGACGCGCGTGTAGTTGGGCGCGTAGAGCGCGATGGCGTCGACGTGGGGCGCCATGACGGCGATGCTGTCGTAGACGGCAGGGTCGCCGACGTGGCAGCTGCGCGCCATGTGCGCCAGCGCTTCGGCATGTGCGCGCGTGCGCGAGACGATGCCCGTGACCTCCACGCTGCGAATCTGGGCCAGGGCCTGCACCTGGAATTTGGCGATGAAGCCGGCCCCGACGATGCCGAGTTTGAGCGGTTGCATTGGTTTATGTCCCTCCTGTGTGAACCAGCAAGAATGCTCATTTGGCCTGCATGTAAGGCGCGACGTGGGGCGGACCAGAGTGTATGTGTATCATACATGGTTTTGTCGGTTGGTCGAATCCGATCCAAAGCAGGGCATATGGCATAGCCTGCAGCGCCAGGATCACTCTACGGGCTATTCTCTACGAATGGCTGATGTGCGATAATAGACGCAGGATGTTGCACCGGCCGCAGCGCCGGGTGAGTGAATGGAGGACGCGTATGGCAGCGGTGCAAAGTATTGAGCTTATTACAACCGATCCAAAAGTCCGTAGGGGGCGTCCGTGCGTTGGCGGCTCCGGCATCAAGGTGACCGACATAGTGATGGCAAGCTTGTTTCACGGGCGTTCGCCTGACCAGATTAGTTCGGACTATGCGCTTTCGCTTGCCCAGGTACACGCGGCGCTCGCCTATTACTATCAGCACAAGGATGAGCTAGACCGAGATATCCGCGAGCAGATTACGGCAGCCAAAGCGGCAAAGGAGCAACGCATAGGTGGCGAGGCTTCGCTTCTACCTTGACGAAAATGTGCCGGTTGAGGTCGCACGCCAATTGCGCGCCCGGGGCATTGATGTTGTGACAGCCGGCGACTTAGGACTCCTCGGCGCTACAGATCAAGTGCACTTGGCGACTGCCTTGCAGCAGGAGCGCGTTCTATGCACTTACGATGCGGATTTTCTTCACCTGGTCGCGACGGGAGCGGAGCATGCCGGCATCGTGTTTGGTCAGCAAGAGACTCATTACATTGGTGAGTGGGTCAACTGGCTTTCGCTCATGCATGCCGTCTATAGATCTGAGGAAATGTGGAACCGCGTCGAATACCTGTGAAGCAACGCGGTTCTCTCTCACACAATTAGCGCGTATTCTTAGTCTCGCCAGGCCAAGCTGGCGGCCGGCGCTCCGAGGCCGAGATAGGGCAGGAACACGGCTTCGTCGCCGACGCGCGTCTCGTCGCGGGCCAGCTTGACGACGAAACCGTCGCGTCCTCCAGCCGCGTTGCGCGTGTTGCTGCCGGCGGACGGGTCGAAGTCGACGGTCCCCTGAAACGAACCGCCCACGATGAGGTTGCTTGCCGCGTCGCGAGCCAGCGCATAGCCGATCGCTTCCTGCGGGCCGCTGAAGGCGCGGACTGCATAGAAATGGCCGCTGGACGCGTACCTGCCCACGAAGACATCGCTGCTGTCATTGGCGCTGTGTAGGAGCGTCTGGCCAGGGCCTGGGTCGAAATCGACGAGGCCGCCGAAACTGCCGGTCACATGCAGGTCGCCGCGTCCGTCCACGACGATATCCTCGCCACGCTCCACGCCGGGGCCGCCGATGCCTTCGGCCCAGACGAAGTTGCCGGCGCTGTCCAGCTTCAAGAGGAAGAGGTCCTCTTGGCCGTGGCTGACGAGCGTATACTCTATCCCCTTGGCCTTGACATTGGCCGACGCTTCGAAGGTTCCCGTGAGATAGACATTACCGGCCCGGTCGACGGCCACAGCCGGCCGCTCGTCCTCTCCGCGCCCGCCCACCACAGCGGACCAGAGCCAGCCGGCGCTGTCGCTGTATTTGACGACAAATATGTCCTCGTGGCCTTCGCTGCGGTGTTCATCGCTCGTGTTGTTGTGGTCGAGGTCGATCCTGCCCAGGAAATCGCCGGCGATAAAGACGTTGCCCGCGCTGTCGACCGCGATGTCGCGGCCCACCGCATCCTGGCTGCCGCCCATCGACCAGGCTCGGCGCAACTCGCCGCTGTTGCTGTAGCGCACGACGAAGATGTCGTCCTCGCCTTGGCTGTAGAGCATGAACGCCGCGCCGGGGTCGGGATCGACATCCATCTCGCCTTCAAAGCTGCCGGTGGTATAGACGAAGCCGCGGCCGTCGACGAAGATTGCCTCGCCGCTGTCGGACTGTTTGCCGCCTAGCGTCACCGCCCAGACGAAATTGCCGTCGGCGTCCAACTTCAGCACGAAGATGTCTTCGTCGCCATTGCTCGTCAGGCTAGTTTCGCCGGGGCCGGGGTCAAAGTCGGCCTGTCCGGAAAACGTGCCGATGACAAAGACGCTCCCGAAGGCGTCGACCGACACGTCGTTGGCCTGGGTGACGCCCGCATGGATGCCCGTATTGACGAACGACTTCGACCACAGGGGGACGCCGCCGGCGCTGTACTTGGTCACGAAGCCGTCTCGGCCATTGGCGATGCCCGCCGCGATCACGTTGCCGGCGTTGTCCGTGGCGACCCCGCGAACGATGTCCTCGCCGGGACCGCCGATCGTATTGACCCACAGCGAGACGCCGCCCGTCTGGGCTGCTACAGGCGAGACGTTAACGAGCGCGCCCAGTAATATGAGAACCGCCGAGATCAGCGCTGTCCGCAGACAATTGCTTTTGGTGGTGTTCATCTTAGCTCCCTCCTTGACCATGGGCCGGCGACTCGCGGCGCGACCGGCGGACCAACTCGCCGTATAAAACATATAGAAAATGTCCCGCCTCTCAGTATAGCGTATGAGCAATACGGCGGGGAGCAATCGCTCGCCATGCAACGATTGTACTCAATGGAAAGACGTGCGAAACCGAAAACGAGCGGATGGGCAACCCCCATATACCCCATATAATTGACGTGTTTTTCTCATGTTTTGAGAATTTGACGTCAACACATGGAATATGGACGAAGATTGTGCAATACTAGAAGTAGACGCCGGTGCGTACCCGAAGACGCACGGTGTCGCCGAATCCACTGTTGCCCCCGGTACAGTGGATTCGGATGCAAGACGGGTTGCGCAGCCCCAATCCCTGTTCTCACTGCCTTTACATTTGTTTGTTGTATCTGCGCCTCGTGCGGTGTGACCTCTCAGAAGAGGGTGAGCTGCAGATCATCGATGCGAGGACGGCGTTGAGGCCGCGCTGCTTGTTCCTGGATCTCCAGCAGCGCGGCTTCAATGTCGTATACGAAGCGCGAGACGGGCAGTTCCGTCTGTTGGCCGAAGAGAAAACGGCGGCGGGCGGCGGTCAGGATCAGCTTTTCGCGGGCGCGGGTCATACCCACGTAGAACAGGCGACGTTCCTCCTCCACATCTGTGCTGCGCCGTTCGCTCTCCGGCAAGTAGGGGAGCAGCCCTTCCTCACAGCCGGCGATAAAGACGACGGGAAATTCCAGGCCCTTCGCCGCGTGCAGGGTCATCAGCGTCACGCGCTCGGCGCGCGGGTCGAAGGCGTCGGCTTCGCTTTGCAGCGCGATCGCTTCCAAGAAGCCGGTCAGGTCTGCGCTATACGGAGCGGCGAAGCGGGCCAACTGCTGCACCCGCTCCTGTTCACCGGCATTCGCCGTTGGCGCGCCCAGTTCCGACCAGGCCGCGTCGATACGGCGAATGAGGTCGCTCACGTCGCCGGAGGCCGCCTTCTGCCATCCCTCCCACAAATCCGCCAGGCGCAAGAGGCGCTGCCGGCGCGCGCCGCGCGCCTGCTCCGCTGCGCCGCGCAACCACGCGGGGAGCGGCGTTTCACCGTCCTGGGCAAACTGCCAGGCCCGGGTGAAGTCGAGACCCGCCGCGGCGAGAATGCGCGCCCGATGTAGTTGAGATCGAGGCGACTGCAGCAGCCACAGGCAGTCCACGATGGTGCGGACGTCCGCCCGCTCTAGCCATGACGTTGCGCCCGCGACCTGATAGGGAATGCCCGACCGCTCGAACGCCTCGACCAGGAGCCGCGCCTGCGCGCCAAGCCGGTAGAGCACGGCGAAGTCGCCGAAACTGCGTTCGCCTGCTGCGCTCTCGTCGACGCGGCCGGAATCTAACGAGAATAAGCTGGAGCCGCCGACCATCTGCTCGATGCGATGCACGATCGTTTCGGCCTCGGCGCGGTCGGTGGGCGCGTGGTGGATGTCCAGCTTGACCTGCTCTACAAACTCGGACCACAGTTCGACCGCGGCGCGGTCGGGGTTGCGGGATATGACCTGCGCGGCCGCGTCGAGCAGCGATTGGGGCGAGCGGTAGCTCTGGCGCAGGGAGAGCAGGCGAGCGCCGGGGAAGTCCTGTTGAAAGGAGAGGAAGTAGCGATGATCCGCGCCGCGAAAACCGTAGATGGCCTGGTCGGGGTCGCCGATGACGCAGAGATTGGCCCCGTCGCCGGCGAGCAGGCGCAGCAGCCGGTATTGGGCTAGGTTCACGTCCTGGTATTCGTCAACCGAGATCCAGCGATAGGTTGCGCGGATCTCGTCGAGGACGCCGGCATGTTCTTCGCACAGGCGCACGGCGAGCAGCAGCAGGTCGTCGAAGTCCAGGAGATGCGCGGCGCGCAGTGCGGCGTCGTAGGCGCGGTAGACGCCCGCCGCGTCGATGGAGCCGGCATCTTCGCCGTCCGCAAGGTGCGCGGCAAGCTCGGCGTCCATCTCCGGCGCATCCGCTGTGACCAGGCGATTCTTGGCGGACGAGATGGCGTCTAGGCAACGCGCCGCCTGCGCTTCGCTGAGGTCCGGACGCGTTTGGCGCAGCAGGGCCAGGCGGTCGTGCTCACCGGCGATGGCGAAGTCAGACGGCAGGCCGAGGCGGTCCCCGTAGCGGCGCAGCAGGTGCGCGCCGAAGGCGTGGAAGGTCTTGATGGTGAGGCGTTGGGCCATGTCCGATCCGAGTAAACCGGCCAAGCGCTCGCCCATCTCCCCGGCGGCCTTGTTGGTGAAGGTGATAGCCAGGATGGATTCAGGCTGTGCACCTAATGTACGCACAATGTGGGCAATGCGTACGGTGAGTGTACGCGTCTTGCCCGTGCCTGGGCCGGCGGCGATGATCAGCGGGCGGTCGACGCAGTGTACGGCCGCGCGCTGTTCGTCGTTCAACCGCGCCAGCCACTCCTCCGCCGGCGTGCCTTGTTGGATCGGCGGCAACTCGAAGAGGGGCAGCGCCTCCCAGCCTGCGCCGGGCTCTGCGCTCTCTGCGGGCGGCTCCGGCGCATCGCTGTCCGCAACGCTGTCCACGTCGCTGTCGGAGGCGGGCGAGAAGGCGGGCTTGCTCTCCGCCACGCGCGTGGGGCGCGGGGCTGCGTCCGGGAAGAGGCCGGGCTGGCCAGCGTCGTCATCCGCCTCGTCGCCGGCTAGCACGCGGATAACGCCATACTCGCCGTCGTAGCCGGCCTCGGCTAGCACCTTGCCGCGACGCATGTTCCCGATGCCGTGCGCCAGCCGTTCGCCCCCGGCCGCCGCGATCTCCTCCAGCGGCACATCCTGCAGGATCGCCAACTCGGGGCCTAGACGGCTGAGCAGCTTCTCGTATGCGTTGCGCACGGTGCGCGTGTTAGGGCCGACGCCGTGGACCTCGCCCAGGATTTCGGGCAGCGGGATCAGGCTGGCGTAGGGGTGCGTACGCGCCGGCTTGCCGCCTTCGGGCCTGTCGGCGAGCGTCTCCACGCGGTGCATGACGCCGACGGTGACGGGCTTGCCGCAGACTGAACAGCGCCCGCCATGCGCCAGCGTGGTCTTCGGCTCCCAACTGACGCCGCACTTGCGGTGCCCGTCCCGGTGATATTTGCCTTCTTCGGGGAAGAACTCAATCGTGCCGCCGAACGCTGCGGGGTCGCCGCTGTGCAGCGCGGCAAAGAGCGCGTCGTAGGCCGGTTCCGTATGGAAGACCGTCGCCTCGCGCGCCAGTTTCTGCGGCGAGTGCGCGTCGGAGTTGGAGACCAGCGTGTAGCCGTCGAGGTTGGAGACGCGCCAGTTCATGGGCGGGTCGGAGGAGAGGCCGGTCTCCAGGGCGAAGATGTGTTCCGTCAGATCGCCGAAACATTCCTCTACGGTGTCGAAGCCGGACTTGGAGCCGAGCATCGAGAACCACGGCGTCCAGATGTGGGCCGGGATCAGATAGCAGCGCGGGTCGACGTCGAGGACGATTTCGAGCAGGTCGCGCGAGTCGAGGCCGAGGATGGGGCGGCCATCGGAGCGGATGTTGCCGATCTTCTCCAGGGCAAGCTGGATCTTCGCCACGGCCTCCAGGGTCGGCGCGAAGATGACGTTGTGGACTTTGCGCACCGCGCCGTGGCGTTTGTAGATGTTGCTGATCTCGCCGGCCAGCATGAAGCGCACGAAGCCGCGGCAAGCCGGAAAGACCTCGGCCTGCACGGCGTCGCCTATGTCCTGCTTGAGGCGAAACAGCCCATCTTCAGCCGGCTCCAGCTTGTCGTGCATCTCCTGCAGCCAGCCCGGGTGGGCGATGTCGCCCGTGCCCACGATGTGCACGCCCTTGAGCTGCGCCCAGCGCGCCAGATGCTCGAAGGTGAGATCGCGGCTCGTGGCGCGCGAGTAGTGTGAATGGATGTGGAGGTCGGCAACCAGCTTCATGGCATCCCGCGGCGCTATTTCAGCCCGGTGGTGGCGATGCCGGTGGTGATGAAGCGTTGCAGGAAGGCAAACACCACGGTGATGGGCAATAGGGTGAGGACGGTCATGGCGAGCACGTAATGCCACTGGACGTTTAGCTCGCCCTGGAAAGCGTGGAGGCCGACTTGCAGCGTGAAGACCTCGGAGCGGCTGAGCACGATCAGCGGCCAGAGGAAGTCGTTCCAGCGCCACATGACGGAGAAGATGGCTAGTACTGCCAGGGCCGGCCCCGAAAGCGGCAGGATGATCTGCCAGTAGATGCGCCATTCGCTGGCCCCGTCGATGCGGGCCGAGTCGATCAGTTCGTCGGGCAGGGTCAGCATGTATTGGCGCAGCAGGAAGACGCCGGTGGGCGTGGCCGCGCCGGGGATGATGACGCCCCACAGGTTGTTGTTCCAGCCGATCCGGGTGATGACCAGGAAGACGGGCACGAGGATAACCGATATGGGGATCATCAGCGTGCTGATGATGACCAAAAAGATGGCGTCGCGGCCGGCGAAGCGGTATTTGCTGAGGGCGAAGGCCGCCATGCTGTTGATGATCAGCGTGATGGCGGTGGCGACGACAGTGACGACAACGCTATTGCGCAAATAGATCCAGAAATTGAAGCGCGCCAGCGGCTCCGTGTAGTTCGACCAGGCAAGGTCGAAGCGCTCGATGGGGATGCGCTGGTCGATCGGCACGCGCACGATTTCACCGGGGTTGTCCGGGTCCGCCATTTGCGCCTCGAGGCCCACGCGGCGCACCTGGGCCATGCGACGCTGCGAACCGTCTTCTAGGGTGACCAGGAAGAGGGGCAGCGGGTCGTCGTAGCCTTCCACCTGCGCCATCTCTTGGGCATAGGGCAGGAGTTGCGGCGGGAAGCGCACCAGCGCTTCCGGCGTCTTGAACGAGGAGAGGACGAGCCACAGAACCGGCCCGAACATGATCAGCGTGCCGAAAGCCAGATAGAGATAGGTCAGGATGTCCGACGTATCGAGACGGCGGCGGCCGCGCGTGCGGGTGATGAAGTCTCCAACGCTGGCAAAGAGCATGGGCGAATCCTTAATTAGTCGGGGCTGGACGAACGGCCGAGACGCAACTGGATCAGTGTGAAGATGAGCAAGGTCACGCCCAGCACGACCGAAGCGGCGGAGGCGAGGCCGAACCGCTGCACTTGGTTGGAGAAGCCGGTGTTGTAGATGTATTGGACGAGATAGAGGGTGGCGGTTCCCGGCCCGCCCGCGGTGAGCACGAAGACATGATCGAAGATTTGGACGGCGCGGATCAGCGAGAGGACGAGGACGACGAACATGGTCGGCATGAGCAGGGGCAGCGTCACAAAGCGGAAACTGTGCCAACTGCCTGCACCGTCGATGGCGCTCGCCTCGTACATTTCGCGCGGGATGGCTTGCAGCCCGGCCAAGAGGATGAGCGTATAGAAGCCCATCTGCGCCCAAATACTGATGGCGATTACCCAGATGGTCGTCCAGGTGGCGTTGAGCATAAAGGGGACGCGTTCGAAGCCCATCGCCAGGGCTGCGGCGTTGAGCACGCCGTCGCGTTGCAGGATCCACTTCCAGATGAGGGCGACTACGACCGGCGAGAGCAATACGGGATAGAAATAGACGCTGCGGAAGAAGCCGCGCGCCCGGATGTTGCGGTTCAAGACCAGCGCCGTCACCAGCGCGATCAGCACCATCATGCCCACCTGGAATATGACGAAAAAGGCCGTGTTATAGACCGCACGCCAGAAGCGATCCTCGCGGCAGGTGTTCGGGTCGAGGAAATTGCCGCAGTCGAAGAGCGTTTGGAAATTTCCCATGCCCACAAAGGGACGATCCTGCGGGAAGAGTGCGGTGCCGCCCGTCATGGCGTAGTAGAAGTTGAGCAGCATGGGGAACAGCACGAAGATGCCGAAGATCACCAGGTTTGGCAGCACGAATAGATAGGCCATGTTGCGCACGCCGATGGCGCGCTGGATGGGCGTCATGACCAGGTCCAGGGCGTTCATCACCGCGCCGAACGCCGCATAGAAGACGCGGCCAAGCAACTCGCCGATTCCGCCGGCGGGCGTTGTGGGGCGCGGCGTGTCGATCTGTTCCATTGCGCATCCTCTCGCCTGTGAAAATAAAGGCTGCCGACCCTGTGCGTGCGATCTTCCCACAGGGCCGGCAGCCTCTTGCCGCCTACGGCAAACTGCCGGCCGCGGGCGTTATTGCGTCGCTTCGGCGATGGCCGCGTCGATGTCTTCCTGGATGCGCGTCATCGTCTCGTCCAGCGTCAGCTCCCCAACCAGCGCCTGACCCAGGCGGTCGGTGGTGGCGTTCATGATGGCGCGGTTGTAGGTGTAGCCCTGGAACTGGTAGGCGACCGGGCTAAGCTGCGGAACCTGGGCGGCGAAGACTTCCAGCGCAGCCTTGGCGCTGGGGATGTCGGTGTCGAACTCGACGCCCTGTTCCGCCAGGCCCAGATGGCCGGGGATGAATAGCGTGCGCGCCGAGAATTCCGCCAGGATTTCCTCGCTGGACAGATATTCCATCACGCGCGCCACCTCTTCGGGATGCTCCGTGTCAGCGATGGCGACCAGGGCCGCGCCGCCGGGCACGCCTGTGCACGCACCGGGGCCGCACGGATTCGGCACGGCGGACCAGTCGAAGGCGTCGCCGATCTTCTCGTTGAACTGCCCGATCTGCCAACTGCCGGACACATACATGACGACTTGGGCGTTGATGAACTGCTCATTCGCCGCAGCGTAGCTGCCGCCGGAGCTGATCCAAACGTCGGGGATCATGGTGCCGTCTTCGTGCCACTGCAAGAGCAGCTCGGCGGTGTGGCGGAACGCTTCATCGCCGGCGATGGCCGGGTAGCCTTCCTCATCGAAAATCTTGGCGCCCATGCTGATGGCGGCGCCGGCGAAGCGATGGCCGCTGCGGTCCATCGCCATAGCAAAGGGCGTGCCCGTCGCCTCGGCGACCTGGCGCGTCACCTCAGCCCATTCCTCCCAGGTCACCTGGTCGGACGTGTCGCTGGGCACGGGGATGCCGGCCTGCTCGAAGAGCGTGCGGTTGATGAAGGGGCCGGTGACGGTCAACTGCGTCATGAAGCCGTGGATGGCGTCGGTGTTGCCGGGCACGCGCAGCCAAGACAGGAACGGCCCGAAGTTCTCTTCCCAATATGCCGCGTCGCTCAGATAGGGTCGCAGATCCAGATAGTATCTGGCCAGGCCGCCCAGGTCGGTGACGCGGGCCATGTCGGGGCCTTCGCCTGCGGCGAGCTGGATGGGCAGGTTTTCCAGGATCGACTGGTAGGCGACCGTGTCCAGAACCACTTTGATGTCGGGGTTTTCGGCCTCGAAGCGGTCCAGGAGATCGCGCATGACGATATCTTCATTGCCGTCGGTATACCAGGCCATGCGCAGCTCGACGACATCGCCGGCGGGCGCGGCTTCCTCTGCCGGGGCGGCCTCTTCCGCGGGCGCGGCTTCTTCAGCCGGCGCCGCCGGCTCGGCGGCTGGCGCAGACGGCGCCGGGGCGGGTGCGCACATGGTGGTAAGCAGCGCGCCGATCAGCAGCAAGGTGAATATCAGCCAACTTTTATGTTTCATGGTGCCTGTCTCCTCCTAATTCAGTGTGACAAATGTGTGACAAATGGAAAATGTTGGACGTGGATAAACCGATGCGCCGGAAACGTCATCCGCTTGAGGCGTGCTGGCAGGATGTGAGCAATATGGAAGACACGGCGGCGTAACGTGAACAGCAACATACGTCTACGCCGCCCGCACGTTACTATAACAGAACTCAGAGGGGGGCGCAACGCGTTGGGCTTGCGCGCGGCGCGGACGCTTGGCGTGCGGGCAAGGCGCTTCACCCCCTACACTCAATGTAATACGTCAATTGCGCGTTGACAGGCGCCGGAGCTTGCCATAAAATGCAGTCAACCCTCACCTAACAGGCCAGCCACTTCTGCGCGTCCCACCTTTTCATTCTCCAGGAGGCACTATGACCCATCGTGTCGTTTTGGTATGGTTGGCTGTTGCCGCCGCACTGTCCGCCGCGCTGCCGGTTTGGGCCGCTCCTTGGCTTCAAGGCCAGCAGCAGGGCGCTCTCACCTTCCCCGAAGCGCCGGCTTATGCTACCCTCCCCTTCTTCTCGCAAACGGCGCTCAAAGAGCAGCGGGACAGCAGCGGGCAGCCCTACCGCCTGGGCAATTCCAGCGTGCCTCTTTGGGATCAAGGCTGCGCAGTCGCCGCCTTGGCCATGGTCTACCGCTACCACGGCGCCGACACAGACCTCCCAAGGCTCAACGATGCCTTGCGCCAAACCGGCGCTTTCTCGGGCGCACTGATCGATTGGTCGAACCAAAATGCGCTGATCGATGCCGGCGCGCCTTGGATTATGGGCGTGGAACGCATCAACACCAATCAACCCGCAGACTATCAGGAGCGCATCAATGCGGCGCTGGATCGCGCAGAACCGGTCATCGTCTTTCTCAACCGCGAGCACTATGTAGTGCTCACAGGGCGCGAAGAAAAAGACGGCCAATCGACCTACTATATCAACGACCCGTGGGCTTCCACTGCGGGAGCAGGGCAGGGTATTGCGCTGGAAGACAACCTGTTGCAAAAAGGCGGCTTCCAGAATATCCGGCAGATCGTGTTCGTCACGCCCGAAGACTTTGCGCCAACCAATGGCATCCTCGTCGACCCTGCTCTCTCCCCAACTTATGTCGCTTTTCTCGGCGCGGCGGGATCGTTGGGTAACCCGCTGGCAGAGGCGCGCGCCTTTTCCGTGGGTATGGGCGGCTTATGGCAAGAATTTGAGCACGGCGCCATCATTGCGGCGCAAGGCGCCGAACCCGTTGTTCTCTTTGGCCCGATCTGGGACAAGTTCCGCGCCGATGGCGGGCTCGATATGTTCGGAACGCCATTGACAAGTATCTACAGCGAACTGATAGGGCAAGACGTCGTTTGGCGAGCGGACTTTGGGTTTAGCTCCATCGGGTGGGCAGAAAGCGAGGAACCGCAATCCGCGCACATCCTCGATTCGACCAATGCCTATCTGGCAGAATACTTCGATAACCCTGACCTAACTGGCGATCCTGTTTTGCGTCGCTATGAGCAAGACTTGCTCTTCGATTGGCAAGAGGGCGCGCCCGCGCCGTGGATGCCGCCCGACGGTTTTTCGGCGCGCTTCACCGGCGCCATGCAGGTGGGCGGTTTGGGCTGGCGCTATAACTTCGTCGCCGCCGGCGACAGCGGTGTGCGCCTGTGGATCGACGACGAAAAGGTGCTGGATACGTGGTCTGCCCTCGAACCCGGCGCCAAAACAACGCGCAACTTGGGTCGCGGCTGGCACGACATCCGGCTAGAATATCGTCATGACCAAGGAGACGCCTGGTTGCAATATGGGTTTAGCGATTGGCCGGCTGTGCCGGTTTTTGCCGCCGAAAACACGGTGGGGACGGCAGAGCGCGTGCCCGCCTCTGTTGCACAGTATGTTTCGGATATGGAAGTGTCCGCTGTTCCTGCCGCGACACAGGCGCCGCCTGTTGCGACTGCGGCCTCGCCCTTGCCCGCCGCGGCCGCCACGCCCACCGCGGCGCCGGCCACATCTTTGATCGGGCGCTGGGAATTGGCGCAGGGCGGCGGCGACTGCTTTGGCTACCTCGAACCCGACACGATCGAGTTCTTTGCCGACGAACTCTATACGGCCCGCCCGCTCGAAGCGCAGCCCTTCGGCGGCGCCTATTCGCTGCTGGACGACGGGCGCATACGTTTTGAGTTGCCGCAAACGGTCGGCGGCGGGTTGAGCGTTTGTGAATACGCCTTTGACGGCAACGCACTCCAGCTGATCGGTCCCTATGGCGCGCTCTCGGCGTACGTCCCCTACCAGGCCCTGCCGGCGGAAAGCTACCCCGCCGCAATTGTGGGCCAATGGCAGCGGGGTAGCTACGGGAATAGCGGCTGCCTCGCCGCTTTTGACGCCGCCACCTATGGCGCGCCGGAGCAACTCACCTTTTTGCCTGGCCGTGAATTTCGCGCCGCCGGCGGCGCTGCCGTGTACGTCTATGGCGCATACTCCGTACTAAATGGGGGCGTGTTCCTAGATCCGGTCCGTAACCCGCCCACGCCCACGCCGCCCGCTACAGGCGGCGGCGGATCTGCACAAGAGTCCAAAGACCTGGCGCTGCAGTTGTGGAGCTTTATGGACGACCTCAGCAACCCGGGCAACGAGGCGCCGGCCCCCTTTACCGGTGACGGCGCTTACTGCGAGATTGAACGCTTGACCCACGGACGCTTAGCCCTGGGCGACGACATGGGCAACCAAGTGATCTACCGGCGCACTCTATCCGGCGACGATGTCCGGCGCCAAATAGAAGCCGAGGCTACCCACCAAGCGCAGGCAGAAGCCGAGGCAACCGCAATGGCGGCATCCCAGGCGACAGCGTGGGCTGAAGCGGAAGCGACTGCCGCCACACAGGCTGTAGTTGAGGCGACTGCCACCGCGGAAGCACAAGCCCGCTGGACCACCTACACCACCGCCGACGGCCTGGCGAGTGACGAAGTTTACGCTATCGCCCAGGCCGCAGACGGCAGCATGTGGTTCGGCACAAATAACGGCGTAAGTCGGCTAAATAGCCAAGGGCAATGGACCACCTTCACAACAGCCGACGGCCTAGCGTCAGATGTCGTCCCAGCTATTATCGAATCTGCCGACGGAGCGCTATGGTTCGGCACATGGAGCGGTGTGAGTCGGCTGGACAGCCAAGGACGCTGGACCACCTACACTACCGCCGATGGCCTGGCAGATGACTACGTCTACGCCATCGCCCAGGCCGCAGACGGCGGCCTGTGGTTCGGCACAGGTGGTAGTGTGAGCTGGCTAAATCCTCAAGAGAAATGGACCATCTATACCGAGGCCGATGGCATAGCATTCTCATATGTCACTTCCATCGCTCAGTCTGCCGATGGCGCGCTGTGGTTCGGTTTTTACGGCGGCCTGAGCCAAAGAGATATGCAGGGACACTGGACCACTTTTCGAGAGGCCAATGGCTTAGCGGAAGACTATGTCCAAGCCATTATCCAGTCTACCGACGGCGCACTGTGGTTCGGCACATGGGGAGGCGGCGTGAGCCGACTGGACTCGCAGGGACACTGGACTACGTTTACCACCGCGGACAACTTGGCCGCAAACTCTGTTAACACCATCATCCAATCTGCCGACGGCGCACTATGGTTCGGTACATGGGGAGGCGTAAATCGGCTGGACGCCGAGGGGCGCTGGACCACCTTCACCACAGACGACGGCCTGGCGGATAACTTCGTTAATGCTATCGCCCAGTCCGCCGATGGCGCCCTCTGGTTGGGAACCGGGAGAGGCGTTAGCCGTTACGATCCAATGATAGACTTGAGCCATTGAGCGTACACCCAAAGCAACCGGGGCGAGTCTCCCGTCCAGGAGACCCGCCCCGCTCTGTTTTTGCTAGGTTAGCGCTGTAGCGTCGCGCTTACGCCGTGGCGACCTGCACGCCTTCCAGCAGATCGATTAGCTCCAACTTCTCGATCCGTTCCGCCGTGGGCACGCCTGCCTGCGTCCAGCCCATCAGCCCGTACCAGTAGTTGCGCGCCGTAAAGAAGGCCTCTTCGG
>CAYXRG010000071.1:0-1454 GCA_964467575.1 uncultured Caldilineaceae bacterium
GGATCTCCATCCGCATATTTCTTCTTTGCTTTGCGCTGCCACAAAGAGAAGTCGCGCTCGCTTGGCTATGCTATGAGCGGACACATTCGCTAGTGCGTTCACAGCCGGACGTCAGACCGGCGGGCGCCTAGAGACAATAGAAGTGTGCCGCGCCAGGCGAAGTCGCCGGCGCGATCAAGAAGGCGAGTTGATAAGTTCATTTGTACGTTAAGGAGATAAGCTTCATGAAGGTGACCATCAACCAGGACAACTGCATTAGCTGCGGCGTGTGCTCCGGCGATTGCCCCGAGGTCTTCGAAGAAGACGACAGCGGCGTCACCCAAATCGTCGAGGCCTACCGGGTCGACGGCGATCCCGCCGTGGGCGACGTGCCCGATGACCTGATGGACTGTGTGCAGGCCGCTATCGACAGTTGCCCGGAAGAGTGCATACAGATCGCGTAGTAGGCTCTTTCTAGATGAGTGAAGGACGGCGCGGCCGGGTGCGACAGGTGATTTCGCCCGGCCGCGCTTCTTTCCCCGGACGGTCGAAGGCGGCGGAAACACATGGCCGGGAGAGATCCCCTCGTCCCGGCAAGGAGCAAGCCTCGTGGTTACCATCACCTGCGTGATCGAGAACACGGCCAAGCCCAGTTCTCCCTTCTGGGGCGAACATGGCGTTTCTTTCTGGGTCGAAACCGGCGATGGCTGTGTGCTCTTTGACACAGGCCAGACGCCCGCTATTCTCCTGCATAATCTGATGATGCTGGGCAAGGCGCCGGACGCCATCGACGCCATCGTCCTCAGCCACGCGCACAATGACCACACCGGCGGGCTGCCCGCCATCCTCACCCAACGTCCCGGTTTACCCCTTTACGCCAATCCCGATATCGGCCGGCCGCGCTACAACCGCAGAGGCGACCGTTATCACTACATCGGTCTGCCCATGCCGCTCGACGCCCTGGCCCGGCTCGCCGACGTGCGCCTCAGCGCGGAGCCGGTTGAGGTTCTTCCCGGCGTGTGGACGACGGGCGAAATCCGTGAACGCCCCGAACTCGAAGGGCGCGGCGCCAATCTGGTCGTTCCCGACGGCGAAGGCTGGCGGCCCGACCCCTATCAGGATGACCTTTCCCTGGTTCTTGAGACGCAGGAGGGTTTGGTTCTGCTTTGCGGCTGCTGCCATGCCGGGCTGTTGAACACGCTGGCGCATGTCGAGCGGCATTTTGGGCGCCAGCCGGTCGTGGTGATCGGCGGCACGCATCTCGTCGCGGCCGAGGGAACAGCCCTCCAGCATGTGATCGAAGTGCTCGGCAGCGCCTACCAGCCCATGCGCCTCTACCCCAGCCACTGTACGGGACAGCGGGCCTTTGTGGCGCTCGCTCACGCTTTCGGCGAACAGGTTCACCCCTGTCCGGCCGGAACCGTGTTGAGGTTTGACTGAACGGAGCCCATTTCGATGAAGATCGCAGCAGTGAC
>CAYXRG010000071.1:1554-13040 GCA_964467575.1 uncultured Caldilineaceae bacterium
CCGTGTTGAGGTTTGACTGAACGGAGCCCATTTCGATGAAGATCGCAGCAGTGACGGATGACGGCAAGACTATCAGCGCCCATTTTGGGCGCGCACACGCCTATGTCGTCGTGACAGTCGAAGACGGCAAGGCGACGGAGCGAGAACTGCGTTCCAAGGCCGGTCACCATGATTTTGTGCATGAGCCACATGAGCATGGCGAGCACGGGCATGAACACGAGCACGGGCATGAACACGGGCGCGGTCATGGCTGGGGCGCGGAGGCGGAAGGCCGGCACGCGCGCATGTTTGCCGCCATCGCCGATTGCGACGTGCTCTTGGCGCGCGGCATGGGGCAAGGCGCATACGCGGGCCTGCAGCAGGCGGGCATCCGTCCCGTTGTCACCACGGTTGAAGATGTCGACGTGGCCGTGCGGTCCTACCTGGACGGGAGCTTGGAGGACCATCCGGAGAAACTTCACTAAGGAGTGGAACGGAACGCCGGATATTCTCCCCGAAACCGGCGTGAGGAGCAGAATATGGCTATGCCCGATCTGACATTTGGCCCTGTGCCGTCACGGCGTCTGGGCAAGAGCCTGGGCATCAACAATATCCCGCCCAAGATCTGCACCTACGCCTGCGTCTATTGCCAACTGGGGCGCACGCTGGAGATGAGTGTGCGCCGGCGTCCGTTCTATGCACCTGAGGACATTTTGCGCGCGGTTCAGGCCAAAGTCGGACGGGCAAAGGCAGCCGGCGAAGCGATCGACTACCTTACCGTAGTGCCCGACGGCGAGCCTACTTTGGACAGTCGTTTGGGCGAAACGATCGATCTCCTGAAGCCGTTGGGCATTCCCGTCGCCGTGATCACGAATTCGTCGCTGATTGGCGACGAAGCCGTGCGCGCCGATCTGCGCAAGGCGGACTGGGTATCGCTCAAGTTCGACGCGATAACCGAGGAGGTCTGGCACAAAATCGACCGGCCGGCCCGCCTGCTGTCTCTACCCGATATCCTCGACGGCGCGCTGGCGTTTGCCTCCTCATTTGGCGGCAAGCTGGTAACAGAGACCATGCTTGTTCAAGGCGTCAATGACAGCGCGCCAACCCTCGCCGCCACAGCCGGCTTCATCGCCCAACTTCAGCCTTCCACAGCCTACCTCGCCATCCCCACGCGCCCGCCGGCGGAGGAATGGGTTCTGCCGCCGGATGAAGCGACGATCAACCGCGCTTATCACGTCTTTTCCGAACGAATTGCGCATGTGGAGTATCTCATCGGCTACGAAGGCAATGCCTTTGCGCAGACGGGCGATCCTGCCGAGGACCTGCTCGCCATCACCGCGGTGCATCCCATGCGTGCGGATGCTGTGGATGAGTTTCTGGCTCGGGCAGGCGCCGGTTGGCCGTTGGTTGAGGCGCTCGTGGCGCAGGGGCGGCTAGTCGAGATGCACTACGGCGGGCACGCCTTCTACCTGCGCAAACTGCGCCGGCCTGAGCGACAGACCTAAGCGTACATCAGCACAAGCGCCGTTAAGACCCACAACAGTAGTATTCTCACCAAACTGCATCTGCGCAGCCGCCATGAGGCGCCGTTCTACTCAGCGCTGCGCCGTAAAGCCGATGGGACGCGTTATCCGGCATGATTTGGGTGCGTGTACGAAACGCGTCCGGAGGGCTTCCGCGATAGTGATTTGGCGCTATCGCGCATTTATGATAGCCTAGCGCCACGATCCGAATTGACAGGGGCTTCGTCGCTCCGCAGACTTCTCGCCGTTTTGTCGTATCGACGAGATCTCTGTCGCCGGTTATCGTCTTTCCGGCACGGTGCGCGGGCTAGAAGGACGATGACGCAGACTAGGCGCCTCCTGCAGCCGATTGGCTGCGGGCGGACGCACGCCGTCTGTAGCGTGTCGTCGCATTGCGCTTTTCCGTCGCAGATTTTTAATCCTACGGCGGAACGCCGGCGGCACAGACAGCGTGCATCTACCCAGGAGGGAAGACACCTGTCATGCGCGTTCTTTTTGTGGAGAAGCAGATCGACTACGAGCCGCAAGGCATTATGCAGTTGTCCTCCGTGCTCAAAGAGGCGGGGCACGAAGTCGGGCTGGCGATCGCCGCCCAAGAAGATCCTGTGAAAGTCGCCAAGGAGTTTGAGCCGGACATCCTCGGCTACAGCGTAATGACCGGCTCGCAGCGCTATTATCTGGACATGAACCTCCAGATACGCAAAGCGCTCAACGGGCGCCCTGTCACGTCCGTGTTCGGCGGGCCGCACCCCACTTTCTTTCCCGAAATGATCGAAGAACAGGGTGTGGACGGCGTCTGCGTCGGTGAAGGCGAAGGCGCTCTAGTCGATTTGGCGAACGCTCTGGGCGACGGCGGTCTGAAGCCCGACATCCCTAACTGGTGGTTCAAAATCGACGATGAGATCGTGCGCAACCAGGTGCGCCCCCTTGAGCGCGACTTAGGAGCGCTGCCGTTCCCCGACCGCGAGTTAATTTACGCCAAACATGAATATAGCCGCAATGCGTACATCAAACGCTTCATGGGGTCGCGCGGCTGTCCCTACCAGTGCACCTATTGTTTCAACCACGCCTACTACCAGATCTACAAACGCGAACGCCGCGGCAACCAGCGTCCGGTCGATACGATCATTGAGGAAGCGCTATGGGTGCGCGACAACTGGCCGTTGCAGTACGTTTTCTTCATCGACGACCTGTTCATCATCTACGATGACTGGCTGGAGGAGTTCGCAGAGAAGTGGCCTGCACGGGTCGGGCTGCCCTTCTTCTGTAATGTCCGCGCCGACCTATTGGTGCGCGGGCCGCACAAGGTGAACCTGCTTGCCAAGGCCGGCGCGTTCACTGTGAGCATGGGCATTGAGGCGGCCAATGATCGCATCCGCGCCGACCTGCTCAAACGGCACATGACCCGCGATCACATCATCCAGGCAGGCAGCCTCCTGCGCGACGCGGGCATCAACGTAACCGCGACCAACATTCTCGGCCTTCCCTCCGGCAACCTCGAAGACGACATCGACACGATGCGCCTCAATGCCGAAGCGCGCGTTTCCTATGCCCAGGCCTTCATCTTCCAGCCCTATCCGGGAACGGAGCTGGGGCAGTACGCAGTTACGGGCGATTTCGTCGCAGACGCCTTTAATTTCGACGATATCGCCTCCATTTCATGGGAGCGATCGGCGCTGAATTTCGGGGAGAAGGAGAAACGCCAGATCGAGCATCTGCAGCGGTGGTTTGCGATTGGCGTGGAGTTCCCCTGGCTGGAGCCGCTGATCCGCCGCCTCATCAGGTTGCCCCACAACCGGTTCATCGACACCGTATATTGGTGGACACACAAGCTGTTCAAAGGTTATCTGCTCAACCACCGCGTTCATCCCATCAAACGAAGCCCGCGCGCTTTGTTCGAGGCGGCCGTTCAGTTTATGCGAATGGATGCGTGACATGGAGGAATCCGGCGTCTACCCCAGACGCGACCGCGCTAGACGCCGGTTTGCTGTCCTAGATCAGGGTGCGCATGCGCAGGATGGCGCCGCCGACTTGCTCCAGGGCTTGCGCAATGTGAGGTTTGCCCTCGTGCTTCAACTGCTCAATCGAGTGGTTGAGAACTGAAAAGAAGACGCCGTCAAACCTTGGCAGGTTGTAGGCGATGAGGCGAGTCACCTCTTCCTCGTTCGGCGCTTTGAGCATGGCTCGGATCAGTTCCAGCGCTTCTTCTTGCGTCATGTCTGTTCGCCTGTCCTCTCCAATAGCCCTGAACGGTTCCGGGTTGCCGTCCGTCCGTATAACCATAGCCCGACGAGGATCGTCAGCGTCGCCGCCGAGATTGCCGCGCCGGTTGTGCGCGCCGGCGTGCCGCCCATCCACACGTCGATCTGCACGCGCCCGGCGGGTACGTCGACTTCGATCAAGCCGTAGGGCGGCGACACGCGATGCGCGACCGGCGTCCCGTTGACCTTCACTTGCCAGCCGGGGAACTCATACAAGCGAATCTGCACCGCGCCGGGCGTCGCCATCATCACCTCGCCGCCAAAGGCGTGGCCTAGGCTGTAGTGACGCAGCACTTCTCCTTCGCCCGACAGCACGGCTA
Source organism: uncultured Caldilineaceae bacterium (assembly GCA_964467575.1). GTDB lineage: Bacteria > Chloroflexota > Anaerolineae > Caldilineales > Caldilineaceae > JASGTU01. Next base: position 5,638 of record CAYXRG010000071.1, read on the forward strand.
GCCGCTCCAGCGCGTCGAGCGAAAAATCGTCGCGCTGGTACTGCTCGGTGAGGGGTGACGTGACCGGGCGCTCGTCCACCCAGCGCGTCGTCGCGATCATGTCAGGGTGTTCTTGCTCGAACTCCATGACCGCGCGGCCATCCTCGCGCCACGGCTCCACCGGCTGCAAAGCGCCGGGTTGGCTGTAGGAATAACTTGCCCAGGCGACGAGAAAGGCGATTGCCAGCAGCGCACGTTCCGCATGCCGCCCGCTAAACGCGCCGTCATCGGTGCGCGCCATCTGCCAGAGCGCCAGCCCGCCCAGCGCGCTGAGTGTAAAGCTGGTCAGCGCCAGCAGGCGCCAGGGGAATTGGAGCACCGCGAGGAGCGGGACAGCGTCCCACAGTGTTTCGGCGCCTGGTGTCATCAGCGCTAACACGACCAGCGACGCAACCAGCAGATAGCCCATCAGCCCGCGAAAGCGGTCGCGTTCGCGCCGCCTATCGGGATCAAAGCGCCAGAGCAGCCAGGCGGCGGCTATGAGCAGCAAGACTGAAGGCGCGCCCAGTTGAAGGCCCATGCCGTCGTTGGCCCCTGCCGGGTCGTCGGAGTAGCCGTACCCCCAAAACGGGCTGAGAAATTGGCCCCAGTGCACCCAATGGCGCGAATAGTGATAGGTGTCGCGCGTCCACTCCTCCTGCACCAACAGCGGCCCTTCCATGATGAGCGGGACGAGGAAGGGCGAGGCCAGCAGCAGCGCGGCGATCCCCGCACCGCCGGCAAGCGCGGCGACGCGTCCCAACGCGGCCAAGCGGCCTGAGGCCGCTGCAGTAACCGCGCCATTCTGCTCGCGTCGCCAGACGTTCCACAGGCGGAAGAGGGCGAACGTCATCAGGAGGGGAGTGAAGGCGGCGAGCGCAAAGGTGTGCGTCAGCAGCAGGCCGGCGTAGCTCGCGGCCGCTGCCAGAAGTCTGCCTTGCCAGCCCGCGGCGGTCCCGGCCGCGATCAGACGGTCGAAAGCCAGGAAGACCCAGGGGAACCAGGCCATTACCATGGTCTCGGCAAGCGCGGCGCGCACATAGACGTCGAGCAGATGGTAAGGCGCAAAGGTATAGAGCAAGGCTGCGATTAACGCCGCCATGCTGGCATGCGCCGTTGCCGCAGCGACGCGCGCACCTTGCCGTTGCGGCACCGGCTCCGGCCATGCCTCTGCGATCCATGTGCGCACCAGGGCGTACATGCCCCACGCGCCGCCCCATAGGGCGACGGCAAATGCCGCCTTGACAGCCTGTGTAGCGCTTAGGCCGAGCAGGATGAAGGCTTCGGCCACATAGAACGCCAACGGCGCTTGGAGCAAGAACGTGGGATACCCGTAGCCCTGGTTGTGATGCATCGCCCAGCGCGGCCACAGCGCTCCGCTGCGTATTGCTTCGTCGAACATGCTGGCAAAGAATACGCTATGCCGTCCATCATGAGCGTCGTAGAAATAGCCCGGGGCCAACAGAGGAGCCGCGGCGAAGAGGCTCAGACCAAAGAGCAGGAGCAAATACGGGTCGAGGCGAACACGGCTCATGCGCATAACGCCCCCATCGTACACGCCGGGCGGCGCGTGCGCAAACCGGCTGCGTGCGGATCGCCGCCTGGTCATTGCGCCCTAACCGGTTCGACGTTGGCTGGATGTGCGGCGGCGCGAGCCTGTATCCGCCGCCATCTGGGGCGGGCTTACGGTATCTCCGCCGTCTTTCCGCTATCATAGAAGCGGAAGGCGATGTCGCGTGCTCGGTCGCATGGGGCTGAACGCAGCGCCCTGGCATATGCAGGCAGCCACGGCATCGTCTACCGGTGAACCCCGTTTTCCGAGACCGAGTGCGGAATCTCTAGCGAGCGATGCGCGCGTGTTCGCGCATCCGACCCGATCTACATCCCTGAAAGGAGACTGTACCAATGGCCCCGGAGACCGTGTTGTTCAAGAGCGAGGAGCGCAAGCAGCTGAGCGAGGTCGCAGAGTTCCTGCGCCAGCTTGCCGATCGGCTTGCCCAGAATGAGGTCACGCTGCGCCAGGGTGAGGACGAGTTAACGTTGTCCATCCCCGGTCAGGTTGTGTTGGAACTGAAAGTGGAAGAGGAAGCCAAACGCAGCGGAAACAAGCACAGCCTCGAAATAGAGATTGAATGGACAGAGGGCGAAGCCGGTTCGTCCGGCGTAGTCCTTGGCTGATGCGGCTTACGTAGCCGCGTAAGGCTGTACCGATTCATCGCCCCGGGCGCAAAGAACACGCAAGGCGCGTCGTCGCCGGTTGTTCATTGCGCCCGTGTCCTCCCCAGCCGCAGGCGCCCACGACTTTTGCGAAAACCTTGCTTGACAGAATCCGCCCCACGCGTAGAAAATAAGTGAAATCCATTCTCCTGCTGCAAGCCTGAATCTCCGTCCGTGTAGGGATGGTTTTTTGGTTCGCACCCTCGGTCCCTTTCACAAGGAATCGGCGGGAAACCGGCATTACTATACGACTTTCGCCGGTTGCGCCGCGTCCCCCGCCGGCGTAGGATGGCATTGTTCAATCCACGCGACCAAGACGGCGCGCTTGCTGAGAAAGCCCCCAATGAAAGACGTGTTCGTCACCCTGATCTACAATGTGGCGTTGCTCATGGTATTGGGCAACCTCCACAACCTTGCCTATCGGGCGCCGGCGACGTTCCAGCGCCGGATGCAGCTCCTGTCCGGCCTTGCCATCGGCGGCATCGCTATCGCTCTGATGTTGACGCCCTGGGAGTTGGCGCCTGGCCTGATCTTCGACACGCGAACGGTGTTGATGAGCGTGTCTGCGCTCTTCTTCGGGCATATTCCCGCCCTGATCGGGGCGCTTGTCGCCATGATCTTCCGGTTGGCGATGGGCGGCGGCGGGGTGTGGATGGGCGTGGGCACGATCATCACCGCCACGGCGCTGGGCTTAGCCTGGCGCTACCACCTTGCCCGCCGCGGGCTGCCGCCCGATGCCTCGCGCTTGATCGAGCTATATAACCTCGGCGTGGTCGTGCATATCGCCATGTTGTTGTGGGTGCTGGTCTTGCCCGTCGAAAGCCGGCAGCCGACGTGGCAGGCGATCAGCGCGCCTGTGCTGTTGCTCTATCCCGTCGCCACCGTGGCATTGGCTTCCCTCTTGAAACGCGACCGGGCCAATTGGCGCACGCAACAAACGCTCAACTCGGCGCAAGAACGCCTGACACGCATCTTCTACGACAGCCCGTATCCTATTGCCTACCGCACGATTTCCGACGGCAGGATCATCGACCTGAACCAAGCCTACGCCACTTTCTTTGGACGTACGCGCGAGGAGATGATCGGCCAATCGGTCTATGAGATGGACCTGTGGGCGGATCCGGCTGAGCGAATGCGGGTGACGGAAGAGGCGGCCGGCGGCGAGGCGCGAACAATCGAGGCGCGGTTGCGCAACCGCAGGGGTGAGACGCGTACGGTCGAGCTGACGCTCTACAAACTCCGCCACAGCGACGACGAGATCATCGTCATGTTCGCCGACGTCACCGAGCGTCGCGAGGCCGAACGCGTCCTGGCGGAAAGCGAGCGACGCTTCCGCAGCGCGGTCGAGAACGCGCCTTTCCCCATTGTGATCTTCGACGAGGGCGGAGAAATCCTCAGTATCAGCCGCGCCTGGACGCAAATCACTGGCTACACCCATGCCGACATCCCCACCGTCGACGCCTGGCTGGAGCGCGCTTACGATTCACGCCGTGAGGAGATCAAAGCCGGGATCGAAGAATTATTCTCCGCCAGCGACACGGTCGACGAAGGGGAATTCGAGATCATCACCAAGGATGGCTCACGGCGCATATGGTCCATTAGCTCTTCCCTCCTAGGGTATTGGAGCGGCGACCGCCGGCTCATGATGAGCATCGCAGCCGACGTGACGGAGCGTAAGCGTATGGAGGAAACCCTGCGCGAGAGCGAACAGCGCTTCCGTAACGCAGTCGATTTCTCGCCGGCGCCCTTCCTGATTTATGCCGAGGACCGCGAAGTGATCCACATTAGCCGCACCTGGACCGAGGTGACAGGTTATACGCTTGAAGATATTCCGACATATGATCGCTGGCTCAAGCTTGGTCACGGCAATGATAATCACGAACTTCTTTCATTCATCGATTCGCTCTTCACTGAGGACGCGGCGAATGTGGATGAAGATGAGTACGAAATTACAACCAAAGACGGCAGCCGCCGTGTGTGGCTCTCTCGTGGCGCGCTGCTCGGAAGGCTCCCCGACGGACGCCGGCTGAGGGGCGTGATGGCGATGGACGTGACCGAGCGCAAACGCGTAGAAAACGCACTGCGCGATAGCCAGGAGCAATTTGCACTCTTTATGCAGCATTTCCCCGGCTATGCCTTTATCAAGGACGCCGAGGGGCGGCATCTGTTCGTCAATCACCGCTTTGCCCATCGCTGCAACGGCGATGTGCAGAGCCTGCTGGGCAAGACGGATTTCGATTTCTGGCCGCGTGACCACGCCGAGCGCTTCCGCGAAAGGGACCTTCTCATTATCAACTCCCTGACTGCGCAGGTCAATGAAGAGCGGATCGAAGAGAACGGCGTATGGCATACATTCCTCACCACCAAGTTTCCCATCGTGCGCCAAGACGGTTCCGTCCTGATCGGCGGCATTTCGTTCGAGGTTACCGCGTTGCGCGAAGCCGAAGCCAGGCTGCGCGAAGAGCGCAACTTGCTGCGTACGCTGATCGACACCATCCCCGATTTGATCTCCGTGAAGGACCGGGCGCATCGTCTGATACTGGCCAATACCGCAGTGGAGCGGCGCTATGGCATGCCCATGTCCGAAATCCTGGGCAAGACCGACTTTGAGCTGAACAGTCGCCGCGCGCAAGAACATTGGGACGACGAAGAGGAAATGCTCAAGACCGGCCGCACCATCCGGCGCGAAATATTAGCGGACAAGCGCGCCTGGCCTGCGCATGAGGGCCCGATCTATTATTTGATCCATAAGGTTCCCTTGCGCAACGACAAGGGGGAGGTGGTCGGGCTTGTCGGCGTGAACCGCGATATTACCGAGCAGTGGCGCGCGCAGGAGACGTTGCGCGCAGCGCTGGAGCGCGAACAAGTACAGCGCGTTCGGGCCGAGGGGCTGCGGCGCAGCGCCGAAGTGTTGGCCCGAGCCGTGGACTTCAACGAAGCGTTGGCGCAAGCCGCCGAGAGCTTGCGCACGCTTGTCGCCTATGACCAGTTGCTGATTCAGGCGGTGGAGCGCGACCGCCTGACGTCGTTGTACAGCGCCGGCCTAGACGAACATGCGCTGGGCCTCGGCAGCAGCCAGGCCTACACACAGATCGCGCCGCTGCACGCAGCCCTGACCGCGGGCGGGCAGATCACGCTGGACGAGATCGCGCATGCGCCGGAGCGGGCAGAACTGCTTGACGTTGGCGAAAACCTGGACGCCTGGATGGGCGTGGCGCTGGTATCGCGCCAGATCACGCTGGGCATCTTGCGCATCGGGCGCAAGGATGGGGCATTCAGCGCCGACGAAATCGGCGTGATCCGGGCGTTTGCCAGCCAGATTGCCCTGGCGTTGGACCATGAGCGCGTTGTGCGCGAACTGGCGGAGAGCTACGCCCAACTTCAACAGGCCCAGGAGAGCCTGATGCGCGCCGTGCGACTGTCGGCCATCGGCGAATTAGCCGCGGGCGTGGCGCACCAGATCAACAACCCGTTGACCACGGTCGTGGCCGACTCGCAGTTATTGCTCCAGGACCTTGCTCCGGACAAGCTCGGATACGAATCGGCGCAGGCCATTCACCGCGCCGCCCAACGCGCGGCGACCACCGTGCAGCGGCTGCTCAACTTCGCACGCACGCGCCCGTCCGCCTTCCACGAAGTCGACGTCAACGACACCTTGCGCCAGGCCGTTGATACCGTGCGGCCGCAGCTTGACCTGCAACACATGGCGCTGCACACGGAGTTGACGTCGCCCCTGCCGCCGGTTGCGGCCAGCGAAGAGCACCTGCTCGATGTCTGGATGAATCTTTTGCTCAACGCGCGTGACGCCGTATCGGGCCAAGAGACAGGCCGGATCACCGTGACGACCGGATACGACCCCGCCGACAGTACGGTGATTGTCGCCGTCAGGGACAACGGCGCCGGCATTACGCCGGAGGCCCGCTCGCAGCTTTTTGCCCCGTTTTACACCACCAAAGAGCGCGGTACAGGGTTGGGGCTTCCCATCTGCGCCGACATCATCGAACAACATCGCGGGTCTATACAAGTCGAAAGCGAGGTCGGGCGCGGCGCGACCTTCATCGTGCGCCTGCCAGCCGTCCGTCCGATCGCGCACACGCCATCCTAGAGAGGGGACAGAATGGCGCTGATCTTAGCAGTTGACGACGAACCGGATGCCCTGGGGACCATACGCCGGGTGTTGACGCGTGCCGGCCATACAGTCTTGACCGCCCAGAGCGGGGCCGAGGCTTTGCAGCTTCTGAAGCGCGAACAGCCCGAACTGATGCTGCTCGACGTGCTCATGCCGGAAATGAGCGGGCTGGAAGTCTGCCGCCGGGTACGCGCCGACCCATTCCAAGCGAAATTGCCCATCCTCTTCCTCACCGCACGCAGCCGCCCCGCCGACATCACCGAGGGGCTGGATGCAGGCGGCGACGACTACGTCACCAAGCCGTTTCAGGTGGATGAGCTCCAGGCCCGCGTACGCGCCCTCCTGCGCCGGGCGGGCGGCGGCGCACTGGACCGGGACGCGGTGAACCTGACCGTGGGCAGCCTAATGCTGGCGCTGGCGCGTCCTCAAATTACGGTGTCCGGTCGCAGCCACGAGTTGACTGCGCTCGAACATCGCCTGGTGCATTATCTGATGGTCTACGCCGGACAGCCTTGCACGATTGACCAACTGCTGGAACACGTCTGGGAGTATCCGCCAGGCACGGGCGACCCGGCGTTGGTCTACGCCCAGATCAAGAACCTGCGGCGCAAGATAGAGCCCGATCCCGATTCGCCGGTCTACATCCGCACCGTGCATGGCCGCGGCTATCTGATCTCCGGCTAGGCGCGTTGGCCTGCTGGACGTCGAGATTCTTCAGCTCGCTAACGCTCGCTTCAGAATGACAGACACTTAGCGAACGAACCATTTCGCAGCCGGGAAGCGAGCCGCTTCCCGGCTGTTAGTCTGCCTCTCCGCATCTCTCCTTGTTGCTCGATTTTCAGATAATTTCAGATTTTGGTTCCCTCGCCTGTGCTATTCTGAATCAAAGGACATAGCGCCTAGGCAAGAATTCCGTTACCACAGCTTTGTCGCACTGTTCGCATCGGGGAGGAAGATGGAAGCGAACGTTTTCGTTTTCGGAAATGATGAGGCCATATCGCGCAGGCTTGCCGCCATGCTGCGGCAAGAGGGCTATGCT
>CAYXRG010000071.1:13140-22726 GCA_964467575.1 uncultured Caldilineaceae bacterium
TGATGAGGCCATATCGCGCAGGCTTGCCGCCATGCTGCGGCAAGAGGGCTATGCTGTGCGCTATTTTCCGTGCGTCAGCCATCTGGAGCAGGCGTCGCTCCAAACGCCGCCGGATCTGTTGATCCTAAACGCCGTTAAAAACGGCAGCGTTCCGGTGTCGATGTCCGACCTGGCGAAGGCGGCGGCGGCATCTCTAGCGCCAATTTTGGTGTTGGCGTCGTCCGACGGGCTGGAGGAAGTTATGCTCGCGTTGGGCGAGCGGCCGGCGGAGTATTATACGAATCCGGTTCTTCATTATGACCTGGCGGCCAAAGTGCGCGCCCTTATCGGCGCGCCGGGCGCGAACGGCTATGCTTCGTCACTTCACGCCCCGCCCGAAGATCGGATGAAACTATGGTGAACCTGCGTTCGTTATATCGCACACCTTCCGGCGTGCGAGTCTTGATAGAAGTTTGCGGCAAATCATACAGCGCCGCGTCGGGCGGCGTCTGTGATGAGGGATAAGAAACCGCTCAAACTAAACGGAAATCGCCAATTCGGCGAACAAACTCATGGCCGTAATGGTCACTGTCGGGAGATAAGTCAAGCCAACTCAGTGGCGGGCTTGGAACCATTACCTAAAGCGGAGCAATTCGAGATGATTTTTGGTATAACGCGCGAAGCCGTTGCCCAGCGAGAGATGGAATACGGCTTGCAGGGCGCGGCGCTCCAGGCGACGGCCAATGCCATCCTAATCACGGATCGCGAGGGGGTTGTCGTTTGGGCGAATCCCGCTTTCGAGAAGCTGACCGGTTACACGTCCGATGAAATCATCGGCCATACGCCGCGGCTGTGGAAGTCCGGCGTGCAGGACACGGCCTTCTATCATGAAATGTGGCAGACGATCCTGGCAGGCCGCATTTGGCACGGCGAACTGGTCAACCAGCGCAAGGACGGCAGCCTCTATACCGAAGAAATGACCATCACGCCGGTGATGGACGACTTCGGCGTCCCCGCCTATTTTATCGCCGTCAAACAGGATATCACCGAGCGCAAGCGCTATGAGTCGGCGCTGGCCGAGTCTGAGCGCTTCCTGCATGCGACGCTCGACGGGTTGAGCGAGCATATCGCCATCGTCGACGAGACGGGCGCGATCCTGGCCGTCAACGCGGCGTGGCGCAGTTTTGCGGAGGCTAATGGGGCCAACGTAGCCGGCGTGTGCGAGGGACAGAACTACTTGCAGGTTTGCGAGCGGGCGACCGGCCAGTCTGCCGAGGGGGCTGAGCAATTCGCCCGCGCTATCCGCGCCGTGCTGGCCGGAGAACAGGAATTGCATGAGCAGGAGTATCCCTGCCACAGCCCGGATGAACAGCGCTGGTTCTTGGGGCGCATAACCCGGTTCCCTGATGCAGGCCCGGCGCGGGCTATTATCTCGCACGAAACCATCACGCCTCGCAAGCTGGCAGAACAAGCGCAACAAATCGCCAACCGGCGGCTGCAAGCGCTCAACGAAGTGATCGCCTTCGCCACGAGCAACCGCGAGCCGATGGCGCTGCTGCATCGAGCGTCACAGGAGATGGCGCGCGTTTTCGAGGTGGACCGCGGCTTCGCCGTCCTCATCGACCCCAAGACAAATGTCGCCGTGATCTGCAACGACGATGCCGACCCCGGCAATCGCGCCGAGTGGTCGGAGATCCTGGACGCCAGCAGCCCGATCTATACGCGCTTTCTCCATAACCCGCAAACGCTGGTGGTCGAGGAAGCGGCGCGCTCTGCCCTCTTGCAACCCTTTCGCGAGATATTTGCCGAGTGGGGCGTGACGAGCGTGATGATCACGCCGCTGTATGTCCGCCGCAAACCGGCCGGCGGCTTGGTGTTTGCCGATAGCCGCGCTGGCGTGTTCGGCATGGAAGAGATCGCGCTCGCTGAGTCCGCCGCGCAGACCCTAGCGCAGGCGCTGGAAGACCGCCTGCTGCACGAGGAGATCGCCGCGCACAACACCCGCCTGGCCGAGTTGGTCGGCGAGCGCACGCGCGATCTGGCTGCGCTGCATCGCCGCACCACTACCATCGTCAACAACGTCAGCGACGCCATTCTGCTCCTGGGGCCGGATCACGGCATCCTCGCCGCCAACAAGGCATGCGAGCTAATGCTCGGCTACACTGAAAGCGAGTTGGTCAACCAGCCGGTAAACATCTTGGTCGAGGCGCACAACGCCGGTCGCCTGTTGGAGGCGATTGAGAGCCTCAACTCGGGCATGGATCAGCGCCACCTTACCGTGGAGGCGCTGTGCAAAGACGGCACGCTGCTCGACGCCGACTTCGCGTTGGCCTATGCAGCCAACGGTCAACGGCACACGGTGTGCAGCGTGCGCGACATCAGCCATTTCCGCGCCGCCGAACGAATGCGCCAGCAGTTCATCTCGACCGTCAACCACGAGTTGCGCAATCCTGTGGCCGCGATCTCGCTCTTGGCCTCATCGACGGCGCGGCATTATGACCGCATGACGGACGACCAGCGCCGGCAGCAGATCGATCAGATTCAGGAACAAGCCAAAGTTCTGACTGATATCCTCAACGGCATCCTCGAGATCTCACGGCTGGACGCGCGCCGGCAGGAAAGCGGCCATGCAGAGGTCCCCATGAAGGCCATGCTGCAAAGCGTCGCCCTAGAGCTCAAGCCTACCGTAAATTCCAGGCGTCAGGTCTTGCGTTTGCATCACGACGGGCGAGAGCATACACTAGTGGGCGAGGTCGTCGACTTCCGCATCATCTGGCGCAATTTGTTGGGTAATGCCAATAAATATACGCCCACAGGCGGCGCCATAGACGCTTATGTGGGGTGCGCGACCAAGTTGGAGGACGGCTCAATAACAGCCGAGCCGCCGCTCTTTGCCGAGGGGTTGGCGGCGCCGGAGACGTTGCCGCCGGGCCGGTATCTGGTCGGTCAAGTGCGCGACACAGGCCCCGGCATCCCGCAGGAAGACCGTAAACAACTCTTCACCCGCTTTGTGCGCGGGTGGGCGCAGAACAGCAGCATTCCGGGGACCGGACTGGGACTGCCGCTGGTGCGCGACATTCTCAGCGCCTATGGCGGCGATATCGCCGTACACAGTGCGCCGCGCGCCGGCAGCACCTTTTCCTTCTGGCTCCCGGCCGGCAAGGACAAGGATGGGTGTGGAACGGAATGAGTAGAGTATCTTCATCTAGTACACCGGTAATCCATGTGTTGATTGTGGAGGATAACCGCGTCCTATGCGATAGCCTGGCCTTCGATCTGGCGATGCGCGGCTACAGTGTGGCAAAGGCGTACAACGGCGCGGCGGCATTGGAGCAAATGCAGACGGAAGAGGAGCTGCCGGACATCATCGTCAGCGACATCTCGATGCCCGAAATGGACGGCTACGAGCTTCTGGAGGCAGTGCGCCGCAGTGAAGACTGGCAGGACATCCCGTTCCTCTTCCTTACCGCGCACAACACGCAGATGGCGATCCGCACCGGCAAGGAATTGGGCGTCGACGATTATCTGGTCAAGCCCTTTGAGGTGGATGACCTGGTCGTCGCCATGGAGAACAAGCTGCGGCGGCTGCGCGAGGTCCGCCAGAGCGCCGAACGCCGTCTGGACGAGACGCGGCAGCAGTTCCTTAACCTGATCTCGCACGAACTGCGCACGCCGCTGGCCCCAATCGTCGGGGGGACGGAACTGCTGGCCGAGAGCATCGCGGTGACGCCCGACGAGTCAGTCCAGGAGTTGATGGAGTTGGTGCAGGCGGGCGTCGACCGTTTGCAACACCTGCTCAACAACGTGCTGCTGTTTACCGAGTTGAACAGCGGCAATCTGAAGCCGCGCTTCGAAAGCCTGGCCCGCGTGTTCGATCTGCGCGATGTGGTGCAGGAAGCGTGTCTGGCAGTGGCTGCGGACTGGGAACTGGCGGGCAAGCAGATCGACTTGCAGATTCACGATCCGTCCGGCCCGGTTCCGGTGCGCGGCATCCACGATGTTTTGCAGGCGCTGGTGGAGGAGCCTCTGCGCAACGCCTTTGCGTTTTCGCCTGCCGGCGGGCGCGTCGTGGTAGAGGTGCAGCGCGACGGGTCAGGCGTAACCGTGAATATTGCAGATGAAGGACCGGGCATCCCCGCAGGACAGCTGTCGCATATCTGGAAGCCGTTCGGGCAGATTGCGCGCCGGCAGTACGAGCAACAAGGCGTGGGGCTCGGCCTGCCGATTGCCCGCGCGGCTGCGGAACTCCACAGCGGCGAGTGCACGATTGAAACGGAAAGCGGCGCAGGCGTGCGCTTCTCGTTGCGCCTTCCGCTTGCGACCGAATAGGACGCTCAGCCCGGCCGCGACCCTGGTTGGGAGATAGTGACATCTATCCGCAGATCTTGTGCTCCGGGCCTGCCCCGCGGCATAAGGTCTGCGGATTTTGTTCTTTGGCGGCCCTGCGTTGCGGCTGCCTACCCGATGCCTAGCGGCCAGAAGAGCAGAATCAGCGGAACGGCTGTCAGGAGGATGATCACCTCGAGCAGCAGCCCCATGCGCCAATAGTCGCCGAAGCGATAGCCGCCCGGCCCCATCACGAGCGTGTTGGACTGGTGGCCGATGGGCGTTAGGAACGCGCAGGATGCGCCGATTGCCACCGACATGAGAAACGGGTCGGCGGATGCGCCCATGCCGTACGCCACTGAGATGGCGATCGGAGCCATCAAGACAGCGGCGGCCGCATTGTTCACGATGTCCGACAAGAACATTGTGCCGACCAGGACAATCACGAGCGAAATCACCGGCGGCATCTGGCCGGAGGCGGCAAGCACCCCGCCGGCAATGAGATCGGCGGCGCCGCTCGTTTCTAGGGCCTGACCAACCGGAATCATCGCGCCCAATAGAATGATGATCGGCCAGTCGATGGCGTCATACGCCTCGCGCAGCGTGAGGATGTTGCTCAGAATCATGGCCACGACTGCGCCGACAAAGGTGATCTGCACCGGCATCAGGCCCGTTGCCGCAATGCCCAAGGCTGCGACAAATATGCCGACGCCTAACGCCAATCGCCGGGGCTGGCCCAGACGCAGATTGCGCGCCGCCAGCGGCAGGCAGCCCAGCGTCGCCAGGGTTTCGGGCAGCGTCTCCGCCGGTCCTTGCAGGAGCAAGACATCTCCCACCTGGAAGTGGATGTCGGCCAGCCGGCCGCGCAGGCGGGCGCCGAAGCGCGCTACGCCCAACAGGTTGACGCCATAGCGCCAGCGAAGGTTGAGTTGGCGAATCGTGTTGCTGATAAACGGAGAATCGGCCATGATCACCGCTTCCATCACCGCAACGCGTTCGTCGGACTTCAGCGCGTCCTCGCTTAGTTTTCGGTTGCCGGTCAACTCCAGGCCGGCCGAATCGAGCAGTGTTTGGAGGTCTTCCGGGTCCGCCTCGATGATCAGCACATCGCCGGCGCGCAGCACTTCAAAGCTCGACGGTGCGAGCCGGCGGCGCGTCTGGCGCACAAGCCCCATGACTACGACCTCGGCGTCAGTCAGGGCGGCGAGATCGCGCAGCGTCTTGCCCGCCAGGGCCGACCCTTCGGGGATCGTCACCTCGGTCACGTAGTCCTCGATCTCGAACAGGGCTTCGCGCGAGGCTGCGCTCTTGCGCTGCGGGACAAGTCTCCAGCCGATCAGCGTGATAAAGAGCACGCCGGCAACCGCCACCCCAAGCCCCACCGGCGTGAAATCGAACATGCGGAAAGGCGCTGCGCCGTTGTCCGTTCGGAAAGTGGCGATGATGATATTGGGCGGCGTGCCGATCAGCGTCGTCAACCCGCCGAGCAGCGAGCCAAAGGCCAATGGCATCAACAAGAGGGACGGCGAATGGCCGTTCCTGCGCGCCATTCGGATCGCCACGGGCATGAGCAGGGCCAGTGCGCCTACGTTGTTCATAAACGCAGAAAACACTGCCACCAACGACGTCAGCGCCCCTACCTGGGCCGCTGGCCGTTCACCGACGCGCCCGAGCAGTTTCGCCAGGCTGTCGATCACGCCGGCGTTCATCAGCCCGCGGCTAACCGCCAAGACCGCAGCTACGGTGACGACCGCAGGATGTCCGAAGCCGGCGAAGGCCTGGTCCGCGGGCGCGATGCCGGTTATCGTGACGGCCAACAGGGCCAACAGCGCCACAACATCGTAGCGCCAGCGTCCCCACACAAAGAGAACCAGCGTTAGGGCCAAAACGCCGAATACGATGATTTGCTGCAATGCTATCCCCCTGCCGCCGAACAACGAACTGAATCGCGAGCGGCGTGACATCCAGGCATGCGCAAGCCGTAGCGGCCGCCTGCCCGAACTTGCCGTGTGTCTCATTGTATGCCATGCATTGCGTAGAGAATAAACGGATAGCCCCTCGTTCGACGGCGATGGCAAGCGGCGTGGCAGTATGAGCTTGCGCTTTCCGAACGATTTGTAGCAAACGCTACCGTGCACGGCAAGCGACTGTGCTACACTGGGCGAGCAGTTGCCGTCTCCGCCGTAAAATGTCATGCCGATCCGGGCGGGGGCATGCTTTCCTTACAGGAAGGATTGAAACATGAGCGAAAAGAACGCCTATATCGACAAGCTCAAGGCTCAACTTGACGTGTGGGCCGCTGAGATCGACAAGTTGGAAGCCAAGGCGAAAATGGCTGGAGCCGATGCTCGGATTGACTTGGAAAGACGGATCAAAGATCTGCGCAGCCAGCAAGACTCCACCCAATCGAGGATTGCCGAGCTTGAGAATGCGAGCGAGGACGCTTGGGAAGACCTGAAAGAGGGCGTCGAGAGCGCCTGGAACAACTTCCGTAAAGGCCTTGAAGACGCGACGTCGCGCTTTAAGTAGCGGCCCGATCGCTGTTGCAGTCAGGGCGGGGCGTTCCTCGCCCTGACATACATGCAGACCCACTTCAAGCCTGCACGCCCTTTCCTCAAAGGCCCGCCCCCAAGTCTCTGGGCCAACTTGTCTGATGCCGTAGCCGTATAGTACGATTACGTTGTAATCGCTTCAGAATCCTTCGCCTGTATCTTTTAGCCGACCTTGTTGAGCGCACGACCGGCCATTCGCTGGCGGGCCATTATCGATCGATACATTACGTTGAAGGCAAGTGCGTATGAGCGAAAAGATCTTGATCGTCGATGATCAAGCGGTGATGCTGCGCCTCCTCTTCCATCCCCTGGAACGCGAAGGATTTTCCGTCATCACGGCTATGTCAGGAACGGAAGCGCTGGAAAAGATCCAGGGCGAGAAGCCTGATCTGGTGATCTTGGACATCATGCTGCCGGACATCAGCGGCATACTCGTCTGCAATCGCGTGCGTCAGGCGTTGGAGATGGTGGACCTCCCCATTATTCTGCTCAGCGGGCGCACCGAATTGGAGGCCAAGATCGAGGGTTTAGAGGCTGGGGCTGACGACTATGTGACCAAGCCGGTGGACCCCAAAGAGATGATCGTGCGCGTCAAGACCCTCTTGGCCCGCACCCAACGTCTGCGCCAGGCGGCTCCCCCTCCGGCGCCGGTGAGCGCGCGTTCGCAGCAAGGCATCCCCATCGCGGTAATTGGCGCCAAAGGCGGCGTGGGGGTGACTACGCTCGTCGCCAATCTATCTGCCGCCATGGCCGTGCGCGGGCACAAAGTCGTTGCGGCGGAGCTGCGGCCCTTTTTCGGCGCTTTGGCGCGCCAATTCGGCGTGAAGCCGGACGCCAACATCAAGGCGCTGTTGGACATGACGCCCAAGTCCATCAACGAAGCCCAGGTCAGCGCCCGTTTGATCCCGGCGATCAACGGACTTCAGCTGCTCCTCGGTCCGCAGCAACTCCTCGATTACCGGGAGATCCAAGCCGAACAGGCGGAAGCCATCATCGACGCGCTGGTTCGGCTGACCGCGTTTGTACTCGTCGACCTGCCGCACATGCCGTCGGTTGCCAGCCGGGCGGCGCTGCGTTCGGCTCAAATTGTGGTCCTGACCGTGGAGCCGGATGCGGGTTGCCTGGATTCGGCCAAGGCATGGTTGGAGTTGCTGCGCGCCTGGGGCATTCCCGAATCCGCCGTTAAGCTCGTCGTCGTCAACCGCATTCAGGCCGTGGACGTCTTGAACGCGGTCGAACTCGGGCGCATCTTGGGGTGTGAGTTGCTGGGCACCGTCACGGCTGCGCCGGACCTTGCCGTAGCCGCGCTGAATCGGGGCAAGCCGATGGTGATGGTTGCTCAGACCGCGCTGGTGACGACCGCCCTAATGGAGATCGCAGACAGACTCGTCACCGTCGGCATAAAGGCGCGTTGATTGCGGTTCGCTCGCGCATTCCAGCAAGATCAAGAAAACATCTCTTGCCGGGCTGCCTGCAGGAGATCTCCACCTGCGAATAACACAGAAGCTGTGAGCGCGCCGCGTACGTGGGCGGGCGTCCGTCTGAACAGGTTCAGCATGGCTTGCAGCAGTTCGGGCGTGGAGAGCGTATTGGAGAGATAGCCGGACCACTGGGCGTATGGCAGGTCGAAGAAGGTCCCGAAGAAGTCCTGTGTCTGGCGCACGTCGAAACGCAACACGTTAGCTAGGCCAAACAGATAGAGCGCGCGCTGTTGCACGCGTTGCTTCGGCCATAACGCCTGCCAGCCTGTCTGCGCCAGGCCGTTTGGCGTACGCTCCCCGCCTTCAAGCGCCGCGGCAAGCGCTCCCGCCACAACCGGGGCGCAGCGCAGCGCAGCCCCTACCTGATAGCCGGAGATGGGATTGACCATGCTGGCCGCGCCGCCGTAGCCGAGCACGGGCTGATCCAGCGCGGGCAGCGGCGCGTTCATGGGGAAGACGCAGCGCTCCACATGCTCCACTTCCTCCACGCGAACGCCCTGCCGAGCCAACCTCTTGTACAGCCGCTGCGCCAGCGCGTCTAGGGGCGCCGGGGGCGTATGCGCAAGCGACGTTTCCTCTACGAAGAAACGCCCCTCGCCCAGGTCCATCGCGTAGAGAAAAGTGGGCGGCTCGCGCCGTTCGTCTTCAACTAGATGGTCTGACCGGTAATCCATCAACACCATCTGCCCTGGGCTGACCGGCGGCGCACTAAAACGCCCGACGATCCCGTAGGCGGTTTGGTACGCCAGGTGCGGCGAGCGCGGCCGCGAGATAAGCGCCGGCGCATGACCGCTGGCGTCGATGACGACGCGGGCGGCATACTGCGCGTCTGACCGCGTCGTCACCAGCGTGTAATCGGGCAGTTGGGTCGCCTCTGCCACGCGGCCTGTGTGCCAGGCCGTCGCCGTGCGAGCGAGGCGCGCCAGCAGGTGCGCTTGCAGTTTGGCGTTGTCGATCAGGCCGTATTCCCGTTGCAGGTCGATGCGCCGTTCGCCGGCGTAGACCGCGGCGCCGGACCAGCGCCGCGCCAGGACGCCAGTGAGTCCGAGGGGGACGAGTTCATCCGTCCAGATGCCGTAGGTGTTGGTCCACAACGTATCGGGCGCGAGCGGCGAAATGCCCGCCACATTCAGGCCGGCATCGCACAATGCCGCGGTGATGGCCAACCCGGCAGGGCCGGCCCCGATTACCAACACGTCGAGCATGGTAAGGCCGCCTCCCTGGACGCCCTCGGCGGCGTCTTGTCAG
>CAYXRG010000072.1:0-22523 GCA_964467575.1 uncultured Caldilineaceae bacterium
ATGGCTACACTTGCGCATACTCACATTCTCCTACAGCCCAAATCAGCCCACATTTCTATTCTACCTTTTGCCGCACTTATTGTAAAGTCCACTTGGCCGTCCCCAATTCTATGCAAACCGAAACGCTTGTCTGACGTGCATGGCGCACACGATATTTATGTCGAGTGGAGAGCCTTCCAAAATCCGGCAAAATTGCGGGGAGGCCAGAACCGAACAAACCTACAACGATTTGGGATGCACCGCAATGACGAGCTCGGTAGTGATGTTGCTCTGTCTGTTCTTGTTCTGTCCTGTTGCCTTACCCTGTCCTCTATCCCTACTACCCCGCCCGTCCCTACTGCTCACCACACCCCCACTTCAGCAGCGACGCTGTGCCGGGCGAAACAGCAACAGTGGGGCCAGTGGGTGGCAGTACCTCGGCAGGTGCAGCAGTGCAAGGCGCGCAGCCGGTATCATCCACAGCGGACGCGAGTCTCCCAGGGCGCCTCCTATTGTGTGAAGGATGTGAAGGATATTCAGGATACCTCACCCAGGGCTAGCGCTCGCGCGCGTGAGTGTAGTACCTGATATAAAACCCCTTTACATCCTTCACATACTTCACCCCGGTGGCAGGAACACCGCACCTTAGGACACTTGCCGGAGCCGGTAGACCATGCCCGCGCGAGAGTTGTGGGGCGTTTCGATCTTGTACGCCCGCTGTTGGCCCTTGATTGTGACCTGCACCACCTTGCCGCGGTTGCGGGCTATGTACTTCCCCATCTGCACCCGCCGCCCGGCTTCCCTCAGCGCTGTGCATATCTCGGCTAGCAGGTTCTCGCCCTGCCAACCGTTCGGGTCGTCGTCGTAGCTCGCCACGGTGATCAGTAGTGCAGCGCCGACCGGGGTCGTGTCCCACCGTTCCGCCCACGCCTCGACGAAGTTGCGCAGAGTGTCGCTCTCCGTACTCGCCGTGATCCGTACAGAAGCCATATTGCCCAGCAGATCGTCACACCCGAACGAGTGCAGGATGCCGCCCATGATCTGCGCCCAACTCTCATAGCTGCCCTTTACCCTGTCTGTGAATAGCGGTTTGCCCTGGTCGAACCAGTTGGCGATGAGGGTGCAACAGGCTGTCACTAGGGCGGGGCGGTTCTCATGCACCCATGCAAGCAGGTTGGGATGCAGGAAGCCGGAGCGCTGATCGGGCTGCTCCATGTTGGCGTCTAGCCGGATGTAGGCCACGCGCCGGGCGATTTCCTCGGAGAAGATCAGGTTGTTGCCTGTGGCGATCCACACCTGGCGCACCGGCAGGGAAACGGTCTGGTTGTAGCCGAGCAGCCGCCCGCCCCAGCGGCGCTGCGTGAGGGCGTTGGCGAGGGCTGCGCTATCGAGGGGGGCTGCTATGTTGTCGATGTTGACATGTGTTCGCCCTTCTCTCAGCCAGCTTGTGATCGACTTCGCCCATTCGGCATCATCCTTGCCCGCTGGAGCCGAGGCAAGCTCATGCCCGCGCCCGACGTAGGCCAGCGCCTCAGCCAGCAACCCTTTCCCGGTTCCTGCCGTGGGCGCGTCGATGGCGTGCAGAGGGGTTGGCCCGTCGATCAGGTCGCGCACGAAGGGCAGAAGGAGCAGGGCGTAGGCGTGGGCGCGGCTGGCCTCGTCCGCAAAGGGGAAGTCGCACAGCATTTCATCGATCAGGTCTTTGGCCCGCTGTACGTTCGCCGGTGTTGGCGTGATGTCGCCCAGGGGAACGGCGTCGGCATAGTACACGCAGGTATTGTCGTTGTAGCCCTGTTCTTGGTGCAGTGTACCGTTCTCTGTGAACATGGGACAGTAGGAGAGGCCGACTAGAGCGGGAAACTCCGGCCATTCTAGAGCGCCCAGGATATCTAGGATCAATGCTTTGGGCACTTGCGTCTCAACGTAGCGATTCCCCTTCTTGGTGATGTTCAGTTGCTGCCAGTTCGCCACCCTGCCCATCACATACCCGAGGTTGGAAGGCCCGACCGCTACGATCTTGTGCGAGTCCTCTAGCGGCTTCCCGGCTGCGTTGTGTTTGACCTCGCACCTGATCACGCGGGAGAGCGTGGCATCGCGGACATACAACAGCGGCGCGCTCGGGTTGGCCTGTTGGTAGGCGACGATGGCGGCGATGGCCTCGGCTGTGATCTCTCGCGTCTGCCTGTGGTTTGTCTGGATGAAGGGTAGGCCCGAAAGGATGTCGGGCTGGTCATCGAGCATGCCAGCCACGGCAGCTTGCGCCGCCTGAAACGCTGGGCTACCGAGGGGAGAATAGACATTCTGCGTGTCGGCGATGGCCTTGAGGATCGTGCGGTCGCGGTAGTCCTGGCGCTCCCATTTCTGGCGGTAGAGACCGGACATGCGGAACAGGCAATCCATACGTTCAGGGTCTTTGCCCGTCCAGAAGGCGAGCATGTTACACAGCGCTTGGTCGGCGCGGCTGTGATCGCCCCCGTAGTCGGACATATCACCGGCAAACAGCGCCGCAAATTGCGGGTTCGCTGCTGCCTTCAGGAGTAGGGCCGAATCATCTAGGTTTGCAGACGGTGGCGGTGGTGTCGTTGTGGTTTGCGGGGTGGGAGCATTGAGGATGTCTTCTATCTCCGCCCGCAGGTCGTCCCACATATACGCCCGGTCAGGGTGCCACTCCACGATCTGCACCGTGGGGAAGTCCGGGGCGTACTCCGGTTTGTAGTTGACTGTTCCCGGCACACGCAGCACGCGAGCAAGGTCATGCACACTCTGGTCGGCATCCGGCAGGTGGCGCACCCAGGCCGTCTGCACGTCAATGCAGCGCTGGCGTTGTGAGTCATCCACAAGAGGCCAGGGTTCGTCGGCGTACCAGTAAGCGTGCAGCCCGCCGCCGCTGTCGATGACTACAGATGGAGAACACGGGACAATAGACAACATCTCCAGCGCCACCTGCTTCTTGGCCTCGTCTCGTCCGGTGTCAAACTCAGCATAGAGGCAGTTGACAGCATCTATATCCTCGACGCGCGAACGCGTGTGCTGGTTGCCCTTAACGCCGCTTGTGTTGACGCTGTAATAGGCGTTTACTCCGGGTTGAAACAACTCATCCGGCACGTCGTGAACAGGCGAGGCTTCATACCAGTACGATATTTTTGCCCCACCCGCCCCGTTCGGCGTCCAGTAGTAGGCATACCGTCCGCCGCGGTAAAGTATCTTCAGGTGTTGGAGGAAGAGGGGGTCGACTTGCTCTGGCCGGATATCGGAATCGGCATCCATCTCACCCGGCTCTGCATATCGCAATTTCTCGTCTTCGATGTCGAGTTTAGTCACCAACTCCGATTCGGGAATGCCGGTACTACTTCCCTCAATGGAGTACCATCGCTCTTCGTCTCTTTCACCCGCAAGTGCCCGGATCGTAACTGGCTCGTCGTGATCCCGATTTCGCCAGTACGCCCTACTGCCGGATTGAAATCGTGCACTCATGGCGCTACCTCCACCCCCCAAACGGGATGGGTTCGATAGTAGCG
The DNA here is from genome assembly GCA_964467575.1 of uncultured Caldilineaceae bacterium. GTDB lineage: Bacteria > Chloroflexota > Anaerolineae > Caldilineales > Caldilineaceae > JASGTU01. The sequence continues at coordinate 3,498 of CAYXRG010000072.1, forward strand.
GGCCGTCTGGCGGGCCACCTCCGCGCGTTCGCGGCCTCCGTGCTTGAGCGCAGCCATACAGTCGGGGCAGATCAGGAACGCGAGATTCTGCTTCGTCCCGGCCACTTCGTTGATCATCATCCCGCCCGGAGCAATGTATGCCTTTCTACAGCCAGGGCACTCAAAGATCCCGCCGGCTTCCCTCACCACTCTAGGCGCAAGCATATACACCTCAGCCCCTTCTTCGGCTATGAGCTGGAGGTAAGACTTGTGGCCCTTCTTCGATTCTGATACACTCATGTCACCGCTCCTTTCTGCGGAGTGTTGTAGGACCCGTTTCAGTCTGCCGCCCCTGCCGCAAACAGAGGGCGGTCGTTTCTGACGGGCAACTGAAGTCTCTTGCGACCGCGGCGCGCTGGGGGTCAGAGTCCATAGCGCCGCGGTTCGCATTCTTCTGGGCATTGTCGGCCTCGACCAACAATACCTGCCGTAACATAAACCTCGCCTGCTCCTGCGGGTCTCGCATCTCTTGCCGTGCCAGTGCGATCAGACTCTCAAACTCGTCACGAGACAACCGAAGCCTCAGCCCCGCATACTCGCCCACCATATTACAAATTCCTTTCTGTTAGAGCGCTCGTCCGCCCGCCGACTTATGCCTTAAGGATAGTCGATGGGAAGCATTGACTCCAGGGGAAAAATCCCCTACAGTGGCAACAAAGCTGCCGTTCAGTTGCCGTTCAGTTGCCGCACGTCCCGCATTGCCCTGAAAAGTTCTCTAAACCAGGCCAAATTGTGAGGGGGGCTAGTGCTGTTGATTGATCGTGATTCTGGTGCCTCCCCCCTCATTGCAGTGCGCTCGTCAACTCTTTCTCTTTCGCCTGCCTGCTACGTTCCTGACAGAGGGACCAACGGGCCGGCCGCGCTCGGGGCCACCTGCGGCCCAGTACTGGGCGCGCATGGTCTCTATTCTGCTGATCGACTTGCCGCTCAAGACCTTCATGTCTGCCGCCGAAATGCCCACCTTATCTACTGGCTGGCGGTAGAACCAGTCGAACCAGTTGAACCATTCATCCTCGGTAATCCGCTCACCCAGTATTGGCATCTTGTCTTCGTCTTCACGCACCGCACCGCTTCCCGACAGACTGCTTCTATCATCTGCGGCAACAATACTGCTGTCCCCCCATCCTTCGGCCAGCCATCGGCGCAGGCGCGGCCCGTACACCGGGGGTTCGTTATACTCGAGCAGTCTGACCTTCAGGCGGTCGCGGCGGTAGAGCTTCGCTTCGATGTAGAACAAATAGCCGATGCAGCCTTCACCTAATATCCCCTCGTCCATCTCGTACCCAACTTCAATCTCTCCGTGGACGGAGGGGGTCACGCGCACATATCGCCTGACGTTGGGGTATAGCTGTTTGCTCGGTGGCGCGCTGCGGGGAAGCGGGATGAAGTCCTCGTCGTCCCACAGAAAGCGAAAGACTTCCCCGCCAAACAGCCAATGATCCCGGCGTGCGAACCGTCCAGCCGTGTACTTAGGATTCCCCAACTCCGATTCGATTCGCTGCCGGAAGTGGGACAAGTCAGTCCACGGCAAGTCAACATCCAGCGTAACGCGTAGCTCCGGCTCGTCATCGTACTCGCCTGCCGCCAACGCACCTTCTGTGTTGTCATCCATCTCACGAGTTCCCGTCGGTTAGATGATTGCGCCGGCTGCCTCTACCTCGGAGTGCCGGCACGATCATTTTACCATCGCAAGCGCTGTACGCTTGTCGGCAGGTTTCAGCTTATCGTCAAGTAGGTTGCGGTTGGCGCTGTGGGTGGAAAGAGGGATTGACCTTTTCCTGGGGCTGTGGACATCTCGTGCTCGGTGCCACTGCCACAAAGCGCGGGAAGTCTACGGCGCTGTGGACATGCGCACCTAGTGCCACATCCACAGCGCCGGTTTTCACCGTATCGAGTTCAGAGAGTGTCCTAGAGCATGTTGTCCGCGGGCCCGCAAGCCCGGTGCGCCGCGACGAGGTCGCCCTGGACTAAGGCTAGGTACTGCTGCAAGATGCTGATATCACTGTGTCCCATCAGCTTTGCCAGCACGTATACATTCATCCCATTGCGCAGACAGGTGAGGGCAAAGGTCCTGCGGAAGGCGTGACATTTGCAGTTGGCTACCCCGGATGTCTCGCGCAGCCGCTCCATGACTTGGGCGATGCCTTCGAGCGTCAACTGCTTCCCGGTTCTAAAGCTCACAAAGACTGGTTCATCCTCACCAGGCACGCCCCGCTCTGCGTAGTAGCGCCGGACCATCTTGCGCGTCTTAAGGCCGATAAGCGTCACCCGATCCTTGCGTCCCTTGCCCAGCTTCACCGTCACCACCCCTGTCTTGAGGTCGATGTCGTCTCCATTCAGGGCGATTAGTTCGCCAGCGCGCAGGCCGGAATCGAGCAGGACGTAGCAGATAGCCAGGTCGCGCAAGTTGCGACATGCCTTGAGCACGGCCTTGATCTCCTCAATTGTTAACGCCGGCAGGATCCTTTTCTCTAGACGGGGTAGTTGGACGCGGTTGAAGGGAGAGACTTCGATCAGCTCGTCCGTAACGCAGTAGTTCAGAAACGTCTTCACGGCCTTAGCGGTGTTGTACCGGGTCCGGCTGGAGATATCCCGCTGTTGGAGGTAGATGAGGTACTTGCGCAGGTCCGCAGAGGTCATGTCAGCCAGGAATACCAGCCCCTGCTCATCGCACCAGCGCAGGAATGGACCGACTGTGACCCGGTAGGCGCGCAGCGTCTTGTCGGCCAGATTCCGCGCCTGAGCATCCAGAAGAAAGAGATCGAACGCGTCTGAAATTGTGATGGCCTTTTGGTGTAGCATAGCATCTTGCTCCTGTGGATGAAGAGCAGATGCACAATCCGTAGGGTCTGGCTTGGTGGGGAACTACTACATATTGTGGTTAAGTGGATCGGACAGGATTCGAACCTGTAACCAAAGAGTTATGAGCCCTCTGCTCTGCCGTTGAGCTACCGATCCAGAAACGGCCCCATGTATCGGGGCCGTTGCAAGAGTAAGCGGGTAGCGGGAATCGAACCCGCGTATTCTGCTTGGAAGGCAGATGCTTTGCCATTAAGCTATACCCGCAGAGCTGGCCTCCGCCCTAATTGACTAAGGCGCTGTGCCGTCACCGCCAGTCGGGGAGAGAGGATTTGAACCTCCGACCCCAGCGTCCCAAACGCTGTGCGCTGCCAGACTGCGCTACTCCCCGATAGGCGATTATTGTACCGGATCACCGCCGCACCGGTCAAACCTTCCCCCAGATGCATGCGCCTCTACGGAATCCACTGCAAGCTCTGCTCCAGCCAATTGCCCAACGATCCCTGGATCGTAAACAACTGCTGCGCCTCGCCGCCGCCGCTCGGCACGGCATAGACCGCCCATCCCCCGCTGCGATTGCTCACAAATGCCACCCACGCCCCGTCCGGGCTGACCGCCGGAAGACCATCGATGGCTCCGCTATCGGTTAGGCGCATCACCTGACCGCCGCCCGCATCAACACGGTAGATCTCCGAGTTGCCGTCGCGACCGTCGCTCATAAAGACCACAAACTGGCCGTTCGGCGCCCAAACGGGCCGGTCATCCGCCGCCGTCGACGTCAGTGGCCGGCGATCTCCGCCGCTGCCCGTCATACTCCAGATGCCGCAGCGATTGCCGCTTTCATCACAGCCGCGATAAGCGATGCGGTCCTCCGCCTTGCTCCAAGCCGGCGAATCGCCATAAACCATCATCGCAGCCTCACTCCCCACATCCGCCCACAATGTGTAGACGCGCCACAAACGGTCGCCCTCACGGTTGGACGCAAAGGTGATGCGGTTTCCTTCGCCGTTCCAACTCGGTCGGCCATCCTCCGCATAGTCGGTAAAGCGCAACTCCAGCCCCGACGCCGGGTCCAGCGACGTCAGACCGCGCATGTCATCGCGCAAATTGCGGTACACAAAACGCTGCCCGTCCGGCCGAAAGGCCCCCTGCTGGCCGTCTTCCGCCAAGATCGTCGCGGGCGTCTTGCCGGCTGCATCCGCCAGATAGACGTGCGTGCGCCCGCTGATGGGATCCACCGCCGAGAAGACAATCCGGCCCGATACGGGCGCGCTCGACGCCGGCGCTGTAGGCGCGGGTTCCGGCGTCGATATAGCCTCTTCGGGCTGCGCCGTCGCATCCGCCGGCTCCGGGACCAACAAAGCCGCCGCCTGCGTCGGCGTCGTTCTGGCGTCGGCGAGCGTCGCGGGCGCACGCCCCGCCCCACAGCGCTCCTCCAAAGCATTGCGTTGGGCAATCGTCGCCGGCGACGACTCGATAGCCACTGCCGCCCGGTATTGCGCAGCCGCCTCACACCACTCGCCCGCCTCGGCCAATTCCTCGCCATAGGCCAGCAGCGCCGTCTGCAAACGCGCCTGCACATCTCGATAGCTTGAGTCGCGCACGTATAGCCCTTCCAACAGTTCGATCGTCTGCGCCCAATCCTTGCCCGAAACGGCAAGCATCTCCAGATACATGGCAGCCATCGAACGCGCCGTGCGCATGGCCGAATTGTCGGGACGCAACTCCAGCGCCTGGTCAACATAGGCCAACGCCTGTTCCAGATCGCCGCCCTGCTCGCTCTCCGCCGCCAGATTCACATAGAGGTCGAATAACATCCCCGCCGCCTCGGCGGAGCGGAACTCCGGCGCTGTCCGTTGAAGCTGCAGGATCAGCGTCTCGGTCTCAGCCCATTCTCCGGCTTGATAGGCGGCTAAGGCGTCCTGCCAGAGGCGCACTTCCGGAGAGAGATCGGGAGGCGCGGGCATCGCTGCCGACGTCTGCGGCGGCGCGGCAGGGGGATACGCGGCGCTCGCCTCCTCCGCCGGAACGGGCGTAGTCTGGCCTGCAACTTGCGGCGGCGCCTCGCCCGCCGCAAGTTGCAGCAGGCTTTCGATACCCGCCACAGCAGCCGAGTTGCCCGGGTCCAGCACTAACACGCGCTGATATTCGGCCAGCGACTCCGCCAGCCTTCCCTCCGCCCGATAATCTACGGCGCGCTGGATGGCGATCGCCACCTGCTGGCGACGTTCGACCTCAGCCTGGCGTTGGCCGGCCTGAATTCCTAACACCAACGCCAGCACGATCAACGCGGCCGCCAGCACTGTCACCGGCCCGATCACCCACAACAGCCACCCGGGAAACAACCCGTCCGAAGGTCGGTCGTCCATCACTCTTGTTCCATCGTATATGCCAGCGCCGCCGCGCCGGCTTCATCCTCAATCATCACCGTTATGGCGCCGGCTTTGATCACATCCTCCAGGGGCAACGTCGTACGATACGGCATTTCGGGGCTGGCCTCGATAGCGCGCAACATAACCTCCCGGTCGCCGGCCATGACCGACAGCCGCCCCGCAAACTGCTCCACGGCATAAAAGGCGAGACGATAAACCTCCTCGCCCGCGGCCACGGTCAGTGCGCCCGCTCCCCCGGCGACGACGAACTCGCCGATGCCCGTCACCGGATACCAGCGCTCCTCCCAGCCGATCGATTCGCCCGCAGCCAGTTGCGCTCGTTCCGTAAAAGTCGGCGCCAACCCGCCGTGCAGTTCCACATAGGCCGAAGCATCGTCCGTGAAATATTCGCTTACCAACGCATCGCGCCAGCCTAAGCCGAAGACCTTGCTCCCCTGCGCGATGCCGGCCGGATAAACCCGCACCGCGCCGACGTCCGACGCCGGCTCATAGACGCCCACAAACGGACCATGCGCCGCCGGATATTCGAAGAAGCCGACATACTGGTCCCATTCGCCCAACCGGCTCAGGTCGCGACCGCCATAGACCGGCCACGGGATGACGCCGCCCGGCCCAGGCAATGCCGGATCGCCGGTGCTGTGGATGCGCACAGCCTCGCCGGGCACAATGAAGCGCAGATCCTCACTCGGCCGGTTGGCCGGGCCGGGCGCCAACATCGCGGTCTGCCAATAGTCAAATTGGAGGGCCTGGTCGCTGATGTTGCGAATCCTCGGTTCAATCTTAAAATACGCTGCACCCGGCGGCAGCGTTACGGTCACAGTCGCAGCCAACAGACGGCCGTCGTCCGGCGTGGCAATCTGTGCCACGGCGGCCCCGTCTTCATCCACAAACGCCTGCACATCCCACGGCGTTCCCCAATCGTAACCGTGTTCGTTGACGGGCAGATTCCATTCGATGCCGCCCAGCCCATACCAACCCAACTGGTTGTCCGGCCCCCACGGCGACGGCTTGACCACCGCGTTCTGATAGAACATGGCGCTGTCGCTCGGCTTGTGGATCACCTGCCAAACGCGCCCGCCCAGTTCCGGGAGGATCAACACCTGCAAATAGGCGTTTTCCAACACGATCACGCGATAAACGCGTTCACCCGGCGCAGGCGCATCGTTCAGAAAACGTTCGCGGTCGAAACTGCGGAAAGGCCACCGGTAGACCGGATCAACCATGTTCGTCTGATAGGCTTCAACGGGGTAAGTCGGCAAACTGATCGACCATTCAGTCACCGCGGCCGGGCCGATGAACGCGTAATCGCCGCGCGCCAACACTGGGCGCGGCAACGTAGCCGGCGGCGCAGGCGTCGGACCGGGAGAAACCGGCCCCGCCGTATCCTCAGCGGGCGGGTTGACCGTCAGTTCCAGTTGGCTGCGGCCGATGTGGCCGTCCTCGTCTTTGGCCTCGCCCACGATCTCGTACAGGCCCGGCTGGCCCGCCGTCCACGTATAGACAAAGCGGTGGTCCTTGAGCGCACTGCGCTTGGCCCACCCTGAATTGGCTCCGTCAATCGACAGCCGATAGGCTGCAATTGGCCGCTCGCCGCCGGCATTCAACGAGATCTCGACCACATTGCCGGGAAAGATCTGCTCGTCGCTCTGCACATCCAAGAGGACGGTGGGGGCGGCCGGAACAAGGGGAGATGTCGCCGCACCCGGCGGTAGCGGCGCCGGCGCGAATGCGCTGTCCGCCGCCTTGCCCTTACAACCGGCCAGCGTCAACAACGCAACAAGGAGAACGGCGCAGGCGGCGAATACGGCATACGCCTGCGCCAGAGAAAACATGGAGCCGAGCGATTCGGCTCCTCTGTCGCAGATACGGTTCATGCGCGCCATTATACATCCGCGCTCGCGTCTGTCCGAATATACAGCGCATCCAATACGCGCCTAGCCGGCGCTCAATGCCAAAGAACGTACAACCGGAGGCGCTGTGAAGCGCGCCTCCGGTTTCGCGTATCCCTTCCCCATCAGCGGGACGATCAGGCGTGCGTCGTCTCGCGCAGCCCCGCAGCCTCGCGCAGCGCCTGCGCCCGGCTCGTATCTTCCCACGGCAGGGCAATATCGTCGCGACCGAAGTGGCCGTAGGCCGCGGTCTGGCGATAGATGGGCCTCCGCAGATCAAGGTCGCGGATGATCGCGCCGGGACGCAGGTCAAAGTTGTCCTCGATCAAGCGCACGATCTGCTCGTCGCTGATGCGGCCCGTGCCGAAGGTCTCTACGTTGATGCTGAGCGGATGCGCCACGCCGATGGCGTAGGCAAGTTGAATCTCGCAGCGGCTCGCAATCCCCGCGGCCACAATATTCTTGGCGACCCAGCGCGCCGCATAAGCCGCGCTGCGATCCACCTTGGTGCAGTCCTTGCCGCTGAAGGCGCCGCCGCCGTGCCGGCCCATGCCGCCGTAGGTGTCGACGATGATCTTGCGACCCGTCAACCCCGCATCGCCCATTGGCCCGCCGACCACAAACCGCCCGGTCGGGTTGGTGAAGATCAGCATCTCCTTGTCGACCAACTCCGCCGGCAGCACGGGGTCGATCACCGTTTCGATCAACTCCTGCCGGATCTGCCGCTGCGACACATCCGGCTCATGCTGCGTGCTGATCAGCACAGTGTGAATGCGCCGCGGCTTGCCAAAAGCGTATTCGACCGTGACCTGGGTCTTGCCGTCCGGGCGCAGCCACGGCAACATGCCCTGCTTGCGCGCCTCGGCCAGCCGCCGCGCCAGCTTGTGCGACAGATAGATCGGCATCGGCATGAGCGTGGGCGTCTCATCACAGGCAAAGCCAAACATCATGCCTTGGTCGCCCGCACCGATGGCGTCCAACGGATCGCCGCCGTTGGCGTTGCCTTCTTTGACCTCCAACGCCTGATCCACGCCCAGGGCAATGTCTGGGCTTTGCGCGGCGATCGCCACCTGCACGCCGCACGTGTTGCCGTCAAAACCCTTGCTGCTGTCGTCAAAGCCGATGTCGGTGATCACCTCGCGCACCAGCCGGTCGTAGTTGATCGCGGCCTTGGAAGTGACCTCGCCCAACAGCATCACAAAGCCGGTCTTGATCGCCGTCTCCAACGCCACCCGCGAAAAGGGGTCCTCGCGAAAATGCGCGTCCAAAATCGCGTCGCTGATCTGGTCGCAGATCTTGTCGGGATGCCCCTCCGTCACCGATTCGCTGGTGAAGAGAAGTCGGGGCAGCGTCATAAAAGTTGTCATCTTGCTCTCTCCTCAATTCTTGCGACCGGTCGCGCCCGCTCCAGTTTGCTGCCGGGCAACCTTGCCGCTTGGCCCGAAAGCCCTAGTGTCCAGTCCCCAGACTCCACTCGTTCAGATACGCCTCTTGCTCCGCGGTCAGGGTGTCGATTTCGACGCCCATGGCGCGCAGCTTGAGCGCAGCGATCTCCTTGTCGATGGCCTCGGGCACATCGTACACCTGACGCCCCATTTCCTTGCCATGGGTCAAGAGGTATTCCGCCGACAGCGCCTGATTGGCAAAACTCATATCCATCACCGCGCTGGGATGACCCTCTGCCGCGGCCAGGTTGACCAGACGGCCCTCTCCCGCCACGTACAGCCTGCGCCCATCCTCCAGCGTGTATTCGTCCAGGAACTCGCGCACCCGCGTCACCTTGGCGCTCATGGCGTCGAGCGCTTTCAGGTTGATCTCCACATCGAAATGGCCGCTATTGGCCAGGATCGCGCCGTCGCGCATCACCTCGAAATGATGGCCGTCGAAGACGTGAATGTCACCTGTTGCGCTGCAGAAGATATGGCCGATGCGCGCCGCCTCGGCCATCGGCATCACGCGGAAGCCGTCCATCACGGCCTCCAGCGCGCGCAGCGGGTCCACCTCGGTGACGATCACGTTGGCGCCCATCCCCTTGGCGCGCATGGCGATGCCCTTGCTGCACCAGCCGTAGCCGCCCACTACGAAATTCTTGCCGGCCAACAGCACGTTGGTGGCGCGGATGATGCCGTCGATGGTGCTTTGGCCCGTGCCATAGCGGTTATCGAAGAAGTGCTTGGTCATGGCATCGTTGACCGCGATCACCGGGAACTGGAGCTTGCCCTGAGCCGCCATAGCGCGCAGCCGGATCACGCCCGTCGTCGTCTCTTCCGTGCCGCCCACCACGTTGTCCAGCAGTTCGCTGCGCTTCATGTGCAGCATGGCGACCAGGTCCATGCCGTCGTCCATCGTGATGTGCGGGCGGATGTCCAGTACGCTGTTCAGGTGCGAATTGTACTGCTCCGTCGTTTCGCCCTTGATGGCGTAGACCGGCATCTCGTAATGAACCGCCAACGCCGCCGCTACATCATCTTGGGTGCTCAGCGGATTGCTGGCGCACAGGGCCGCCTCGGCGCCGCCCGCCAACAGCACGCGCATCAGGTTCGCCGTTTCCGACGTGACGTGCATAGCCGCGGCGATGCGAATGCCCTTAAACGGCTGCTCCTTGCGGAACCGCTCCTCCAGCAGATCCAGCACGGGCATCTCCCTGGCGGCCCACTCCATGCGAAACCGCCCCTTGTCCGCCAGGCGGATGTTGGCGACGTCGTAGCTCAATTCTTTGGTTACGTCACTCATGGACTTTAAGCGCTCCTTTGAATTAACCTCTACACAGATATCTACTGCTATCTACTGCTCAACGGCACACGACCGGTCTGCCTTCACTACAAGCTGCGGGCCTCGCCGAAGGTCGTGCGCCCGGTAATCCTGCCAATCAAACGCGCCGGCGACCGACGCCCTCCAGGTAAGGACAGTGCACCGCGAAGCCGTGCCGCTCATAGAGCCGCCTAGCCGCGGTGTTGCGCTGATCCACATTCAAAATGATGTTGGATACGCCGCGCTCGGCCAGTTCGCCCAAGATGGCGCGCAACACCGCGCCGCCATAACCTTGCCCGCGCTGCGCCGGGTGCGTGTACATATTGCCGATGGCCGCCACGCCCGCCTGCCAGTCCGCCACATGCGTACCGCCCACCGCAACCAACTCGCCGTGCGCATCCTCCACCCCGAAAAAGACGCCCTCCTCGGTCTGGTACGGCTCGAACGCATCCGGCGCAAACGCGCCGCCATGTGCGATCAGCACGCGAATCTGCGCCGTGTGCGCAGGCGTCAACCGCACCAGCCGCGCCCCGGCGCCTACATCGCCCGTCTGTGCGGACGGCTCAACCAGCGCCATGCGCCACATGGGACGCCGGTCCGCCGAGAAATCGTAATGCCGTTCCGCCGCCGGCGCGTGCTCCTCGCGCAACGTCATATAGACCTGATCCGGCAGATCAGCCGCGTCTAACGCCGCGGTCACCGCCGCGACATCGCCCGTCGCGAACAAGACCGGCGGATCCAGCCGCGTAAAGAGCAGCACAAGCCCGCGGCCGCTTGCGCTGTGCGCCGGCAGCCACCGGCAATAGGGCGCATACGCCGGTTGCAGGTCGGCAATGGCATACGCCGACCACACCGAGTCCGCGCCCAGCACGGCGCGCAGTTCGTTCGGGCCGGCCGTCTCCTCGGCGCGAGGCGAAACAATAGTATTACGCATCAGACCTCGCTGTGCGCGGCTTCCGGCTTGCACAGGCCGGCTAGCGACGGTTCCGCGCCGAAAACGCCTTCGTAACGGGAGATGAACTCGTCCACCGTAAAGTGGTGTGTCGTCGTCCCGGTCTGCTCCAGCGCATAGGCGCTGCACAAGGAGCCGACCCGCCCGCACACAGGCCAAGACAGCCCCGCCATGCGCGCCGCAAAGAGCCCGCCCCGATAGGCGTCGCCCGCGCCTGTGGGGTCGTCGACGCGTTCCAGCGCCGCCGCGGGGATCGGAATCTCGTCGCCGTCCGTGTAGATGACGCTGCCCTGCTTGCCCAACGTCAACACCAGCGCGTCGACCATGCCCAGAATGTCCTCGCGCGACCAGCCGGTTTTGTTCTGGATCATGGCGAGTTCGTACTCGTTGCACAACAGCAGCGCGGCGCCGGGCACGCTCTGCCGCAAGTCGTCGCCGTCCAGTCGGGCAAGCTGCTGGCTAGGGTCAAAGGCAAAGGGGATGGACAGCCGCTTGCACTCCGCCGCGTAGCTGAGCATGGCTGTCGGGTCGTTGGGGCTGATCATTACCATGCCGGCGGAGGTCAGGTTGCGGCTCTCCAGGCTGTAGTGACGGGCATAGCCCATCGCCCCTGAGTAGAAGTTGGCGATCTGGTTCTGATCGAGGTCCGTGCTGACGAAAAAGGTAGCCGTCAGCTCGTCGGGAATCTCCACGATCTGATCGGTGCGCAAGCCTTGCTCCTCCAGCCAACGCCGGTAGTCGCCGAAATCATTGCCCACCGTCGCCAGGATCAGCGGGTCCGCGCCCAACAGCTTCATCGTGTAGGCCACGTTGGCCGCCACCCCGCCGCGCTCACGGCGCATGGATTCGGCCAGGAAGCTGACGCTCAGGCTGTCCAGTTGGTCCGGTAGAATATGATCGCGAAAACGACCGGGAAAGCGCATGAGGTAGTCATAGGCGACCGACCCCGTGATCACGAACTCCATGCTTCACCCCTTCTCAATGCATCTCAATATACGGGCTACAAGCCCATCGGCGCGGCTATCGCCTCACGCCTCGTCCAAGTCGAGCCGCTTGATCAGGCCGGGCGGCGGCTCATACGTCGCCAGCCGCTCGATCAGCGCCGCCGGCTCCAGGTCCACGGTCAGCAGCTTGCGATGCTGCGGATTGACAAAGCCTTCCTGCACCCCGCGCTCGATCCATTGCAAGATGGGGTCGAAGTACCCCTCCACGTTAAGCAGGCCAATCGGCTTGGCATGGATGCCTAGCTGGCCCCAGGTGATGGCCTCGAACAGTTCATCCATCGTGCCGAAGCCGCCCGGCAGCGCCACAAACGCGTCTGATAGAGAGGACATGATGGCTTTGCGCTCATGCATGCTCTCGACCACGATCAGTTCGCCGATCTGCTCGCCCATCAGTTCACGCGTCGTCAGGGATTCGGGGATCACGCCCACCACGCTGCAGCCGCCCTCGCGCGCCGTGCGCGCCAGCGTTCCCATCAGGCCGACGCTGCCGCCGCCATAGACTAGGCCAATATCGCGCCGGCTCAGTTCCCGCCCCAGTGCGATCGCTACGGCCTCATATTCGGGCCGGATGCTGTTGCTTGCGCCGCAATAGACGCAGATGCTGCCCAACCGCCTCATGCCTAGCCGTTCTCCGTCCCGCGCCTGGCTCGGTTCTCGCGGATGCGCGCCTCCGCCGCTTCCTTGGCGCGGCGCAGGCTCAACTCGAACGGCGGGTAGCAGATGCCTTCCTCGGTGATGATGCCGGTGATGTAGCGATGCGGGGTCACGTCGAAGGCCGGGTTATACACCGGCGCGTCGTCCGGCGCGATCTGCGTCTCGCCAACGTGCGTCACCTCCTCCGCGCCGCGCTCCTCGATGGGGATCTCGTCGCCCGAAGCCAGGTCCAGGTCGATGGTGCTGGTCGGAACTACGGAATAGACGGGGATGCCGTTCTCCCGCGCCACGACGCCCAGCTTATAGGAGCCGATCTTGTTGGCGACATCGCCATTAGCCGCCACCCGGTCCGCGCCGAAAAGCACCACGTCCACCTGCCCGGTGCGCATCAAGTGACCGGCGGCGTTGTCCGCGATCAAGTGCATGGGGACGCCGGCGCGCATCAGTTCCCATGCCGTCAGTCGTGCGCCTTGCAGACGCGGCCGCGTCTCGTCGACCCAGACATGAATGCGCTTGCCCTGCTCCTGGCAGGCGTAGACCACGCCCAGCGCTGTCCCGAAGTCCACCGTCGCCAGCGCGCCGGTGTTGCAGTGGTGCAGGATGTTGGACCCGTCCGGCACGACCTCTGCGCCGTGATAGCCCATGCGCCGGTTGATCTCCACATCTTCGTCGGCCAAGGCTTCGGCCTCAGCCAGCAGCGCGCTGCGCATGTCGTCGACGTTGGGCAGCACGGTATGCTCGGCCAGGTCCAGCAGTCGTGCCGTGGCCCATGCCAGGTTGACCGCAGTCGGCCGCGCCTCGTCCAGCGTCGCCTTGGCCGCGCGCAGATCGTTCAACAGACCGTCCCGGTCCTGCGCCGAGCTGTTATAGGCTGCCAGCGCCATTCCGTAGGCCGCGGTCGCGCCGATGGCCGGCGCGCCCCGCACGTACATCTCGCGGATGCTGCGCGCCGTTCCTTCTACCGTGTCAAACTCGGCGATAACCAGCTCGCCCGGCAACAGGCGCTGGTCGATCATCTTGACCTTACGGTCTTCCCAATAAACCGTCCGCATAGCTCCCCCCGCTCAACAAAAAGCCCCCCGGATTGCTCCAAGGGGGGTGCGTGAAAATCTTGGCTGGACCCCGGTCGAAAGACCGCCGGTCACTGGCGCCCCGCTTGGCAATCTGTTGCTGCACGCTGTCCGTCGGGTCGTCCTGCGCCTGGCGGAGACGCCGCCTGCACAAGCCAATCCGTATCGGACCTGGCGTGCCTTGCAACCGGAAACCGGGACTCCAGCGGGTTGCCGGGGAATAATCCCCACTTCATCGGCACGGGTCATTTAACCGCGACGGGACGCCATCAGAATGGCGGGGCCGTCAGACATGGTAGGGTAGCACAACCGCGCGCCGCGTGTCAAAATCGAGCAAAGGGGCTAGGGCGGGCTGCAAACACAACGTCACGAGTCAGGCGTTCACTTCTTGGCCCGCGGCTTCTTGACCGTAGTCACAGTCGACAGCTTGCCGCTCTTGCGCGCCGGCTTCTTGGCGCGCGCAGCCGGGGCCGCGGGTTTCTCTTTCGCCGGTTTGCTCGGCTCAGACGGGGCTGCTTTGGCGGGCTTCGCCGGCTCCGCTGCGGCTTCCCCGCTCGCCCTGGCGCGCGACGAAGGTTGCGTTGCCTTCGAACGCTGCGCCGGAGCCTTCGGCTTCTGCGGCTGCTTCGTCTGCGAGCCCGTCGCACCCTCAGCTTTCCGCTGCTTAGGCGGAGCGGCTGTTGTTTCGGCGGCGGTCTCAGCCTTCACCGTGCGCTGTGAGGGCGCGGCCGGCTTACCCCCTGCTTCCGCCGTCTTGCCGGACGGCTTCGCCGCCTGTGCATCCCCTGTGCTACGTGCTCGCCGCGACTTGGGCTGCGACGGTTGCTTCACCTCTACAGGCGGCTTGCCTTGCCCATCTGCGCCGTTGCTCTTAGACGCGGGCTGCGCCGCCTCCGCCTTTAGAGGCAGTTCCGGCTGCGTCTCGACGATTCTCTTGGACCGCGCCGGCGGGCGCGTCTTAGCGGCAGGCGCGGGCTTGGACGCGGGGGGCTTTGCAGAAGCCGCGCCGCTTTTGGCGCGGCTGGATGGCTTGGGCGCCGCGGTTGGCGGATCGCCATCCCCGCCATCCGTCGCCGGAACGGGCGCGGGAGCCGGCGGCGCAACCGTCTGCTCGACCACGCCGGCCGCGATGTCATCCGCCGTCAGCGCCGCAGCCGCCGCCTTGACGGCCGTCACGCGATTCCCGGCCATCGCGGCCGTCGCCTGCTTGCCCATGACGCCGCGGCCCATCTGCGGGATCGCCTCACTCTCCACCAATTTGACGCCGCCCTTTTCCTGCAACACAATCAACGACTCGACGCCCTGCGCAGGCAACAGATAGGCCGCGACCACGTTGCCGGTGCGGCTGCTCACTTTGTGCGTCACGATGCCGCCCCCGTTACGCCCCTGGCTGCTGTACTGATCCAGCGCGGTGCGCTTGGCATACCCCAGTTCAGTAATGGTCACCAGTTCGCCGCCCGGATCCACCACATGCGCCGACACCACGCGGTCGCCGCGCTTGAGGCGCATGCCGCCCACGCCGCCCGCAGCCAGCCCCATACTGCGCACATCTTCCTCGCTGAAGCGGATCGACTGGCCCGAAGCCGACACGAGGATCACCTCCTGCCCGCCCTGCGTGTGCAGAACCCAGCGCAGGCGATCCTTCGCATCGACGTTGATCACCAACGGGTCGCTCGCGGCTGCGGAGAGCAGGTCCGACAGCATCACCCGCTTGACCATTCCCTGCTCCGTCACCAGGAAAAGATAGCCCTTGGCCGCTGACGGCTCGACGCGCGGCAGTGCGATGGCCGCGGTCACCTCGTCGCGCCGCGTGAACTCGGTCAGTTCCGCCAGGCGCCTGGCTTGCCCGAAGGGCGGGATCTCATGGATCGAAACGCGGCGACACTGGCCGTCCTTACCGAACAGGTAGAGGAAGTCGCGCGTGTTGGCCGGCAGCAACTCCACCTCGCTGCCCTTGCCGATCTCGCGCAACACCGCATCGGAAAGCCGCGTGCGGTCATGGCGACGCAGTTCGCCGCCGGCGCTCACCGACACCCAAGCCGCCTGGTCCGGCAGCAGGTCGGTAGAGGTAAGCGTTCCCTTGGTGCGGTCCACGATCTGCGTACGCCGTGCGTCGCCGTACTTCTCCTTGATGGCAAGCAGGTCGGCCTTGATCACGCCCAACAGCTTGGCGGGGTTCGCCAGCAGGTCTTCCAAATAGGCGATCTGCTTCTGAATCTCCTTGTGCTCATCTTGCAGCTTGCGCCGCTCCAGCGCGGCCAGCCGCCGCAGTTGCATGTCCAAGATGGCCTGCGCCTGGATCTGCGTAAAGCCGAAGTCATGGATCAGGTTGTTGCGCGCCGTCTCCACCGTGCGGCTGCGGCGGATGGTCGCGATCACTTCGTCCAGAATGTCCAGCGCGCGCAGCAGCCCCTCGAGGATGTGCGCCCGCTCTCTGGCGCGGCGCAAGTCGTACTCCGAGCGGCGGCGGATGATCTCGCGACGGTGCTCGATGAACAGCTGCAACATGCGCTTGAGGCTGAGCATGCGCGGCTCGCCGTTGACCAGGGCCAGCATCTGCATGCCGAAGGTCTGCTGCAGCGGCGTCAGCTTAAAGAGGTCTGCCAGGATGTCCTTCGGCTCTACATTGCGCGTCAGTTCGATGGAGACGCGCATGCCCGTGCGGTCGCTCTCGTCGCGCAGGTCGGTAATGCCCTCGAGCTTACCGTCGCGCACCAGGCTGGCGATGCGCTCCAGCAGCGCCACTTTGTTGGTCTGGTACGGCAGTTCGGTGATGACGATGCGACTGCGCCCGCGGCTCATCTCCTCGAAATGCGCCTTGGCCTGCACGACCAGCCGCGCCCGGCCCACGGAATAGCCCTGGGCGATGGCGTCGACGCTCTCGTCGTCCTTGCCCTCGTCCCGATAGCGGTAGAGGATGCCGCCGGTGGGGAAATCCGGCCCCTTGACGAACTGCATGAGGTGCTCGACCGTGATGTCGTCCATGCGCTCATAGTGGTCGAGCATATAGGCCAGCGCATCCACGACCTCGCCCAGGTTGTGTGAAGGGACGTTGGTCGCCATGCCCACGGCGATGCCGCTGGAGCCGTTGATCAGCAGGTTGGGCAGCGCCGCGGGCAAGACGTTCGGCTCGCGTAGCGAGTTGTCGAAGTTCTCGCCCCAGTCAACCGTGTCCTTCTCCAGATCGGCCAGCATGAGGTCGCTGATCTCGGCCAGCCGCGCCTCGGTGTAGCGCATGGCCGCGGCGTTGTCGCCGTCGACGCTGCCGAAATTGCCCTGCCCGTCGATCAGCGGGTAGCGCAGGCTGAACTCCTGCGCCATGCGCACCATAGCGTCATAGACGGCGGTATCGCCGTGGGGGTGGTATTTGCCCAACACCTCGCCGACGATGCGTGCGCTCTTCTTGTGCGGCTTGGTATGGTCCAGCCCCAAGTCATGGTGCATGGCGTAAAGAATGCGGCGATGCACGGGCTTCAGCCCGTCGCGCACATCGGGCAGGGCGCGCGCCACGATCACGCTCATAGCGTAATCGAGATAGGCGCCCTGCATCTCGTTGACGATGTCAGCCGTGCGCACCGCGCCGATTGAACCGTTAGCCCCATCCTGGGTGAGAATCGTGTCGTCCATGCAAATCAGTCCCATCGCGGGGCGGTCATAGCCTGCCCCGCGGGTTGCTTATATTAACTATTGACCAAATTTTCAGACTGCGTGCGATACCAACAAGGAATGTTCCGGAGGGAATCCGTCATAGGTCGTATTGTTGAGCAAACGTCCTGTACGATTTTTCCGGACACCACCCCACTGTTTAAAGAAGAATGGTATGTCTCGCTTCTCGCACTGTTGTAGTATCGACATGACCCACTGTTTCCGCATCGGTCGCGCTCCCGGCCCAGATTCGCCACCCACGATGACCCAGTGAATGCCGTCCAATGGCAAATCGTCAAGAGGTCCAAGAAGAGGCTCACACGACAGAAACCGCACTCGTGCAGGCACTCGCTGCAAGTCCTTGATCCGGAAGGTCACATCCGTATTCTCAACGCTTACCCCAATCCATACATTCTTCGGCCACGGCAAACGGTCTGCCATCTCCGCCAACCGGCTGCTGCGCTTGGTCAGAATCTGAAACGTGTGTTGAGGGCATAGCTCTATTGTACGAAACACCGCGCGGATGAAATGGTCAGGCACGTCCTCATGAAATAGGTCACTCATGGAGTTCACGAAGATCATCCTAGGTTTCACCCACTTCAGGGGAGCATCCAACAAGTCTTCATGCAACGCAACCTGAAAACCGTTGCGATAACGCTCCACCCCCATTGCTTGGAGTCGCTTTGCCATTCTCTCGGCATAGCAAAACTTACAGCCTTGGCTGACCTTCGTACAGCCGGTGACAGGGTTCCATGTCATGTCAGTCCATTCTATATGGGACTTGGCTGCCATCTTTACCCCCTTAGGATATGGTTCGCTATACCCACCGCGGTACTATTGGAGGCGGCGAAATACAGTGCGAATATGGGTACATTTCTCGAATTCATCAACATCAGCGAATTACTGGCAACTTGCGGGAACACGGTCTTCAGCCGCTCTGAAAAGAACGCTCCGATACTCTCAAAGCTCGCTTGTTTCTCAAAGCCGGCCACGTCGTCGAAAAGGCTCGGTTGCGCGCTTGGACGATAGAATGCTTCAGTCCATCCGTCTGTACCGAAGAAAGCGGTCAGCCGATTTCCCCACGCCGTCATCGGCAATCCTTCGCGCGGAAGCATGCGGTTTATTGCCTGTCCGAGTGGTAGCAGGATCCAGAGATCGATAGCTCCGGTTCTTCCAAGAGCTGCCACAGTATCCCAATTCACAGACATACCATAGGGATCCAGAAAGACAACAGCCCGATTTCGGTTCCAGTTCACCCGACGACACCAATTCTGAAGGTAGCTGTTCGCCTCTGCCTGGGTAACATCGATTCGATTCGCCTTAGCCGAATATTTGGCCTTCAGGGCTTCCAGTTCCTGAACAAATGCCGGATTGGAATCAATGAACAGATAGTGGTCGAACGGAGGCTCGATCTCAAGAGCAATTTGAGCGCTTCCCTTGTAGAAATTCGAAACATCGATCGAGTCGGCTTCATCGAAAAGGTCCAGAGTGCCGCCTTGCCTATCTGCTGGGGATTGACGACTGCCGCTTCCAGCAAAAGCATCTACATAATGGGTCTGAAAACGCTGGGCCCTCGGATTGGCAGTGAAGATTGTCGTATACGCAGGCAGATACTTACGCAAACGCATCAGCTTGTCTTCAGTCCAATTTCCGCCAAATGCATGTTCAGTAGCCATGTTTCGTATCCTGCAGTGATGGATTGTGGGTGGATATGAAGATAGGGCACTGACTGGCTGTATTAGGTATGCTTACATGAACAACTGATTCTTCCTTATCCCGCGCCGACCCGCTCGTTGATCTGGAGGGCGCGCAGTTCCATCAACTGGTCGC
>CAYXRG010000073.1:0-22090 GCA_964467575.1 uncultured Caldilineaceae bacterium
ACATATGTGCGAACCGGCTGCGAGTCTTGTATGTGCGCAGCCTGGGCGAAATTGTTGCTTACTTTTGCCGCCTGATGTATGCTTTATGGCGCGCTGGACCGGCGGCAGCATGCCGGCCGGCGCGATTGATGATATGACTGTTGCACTTAACCGCATGACGCCTTTCGAGAAGCTCGAAGCTTCGTCCGAAGTCGTAGCCGAAGTGTCCAACATCGATATTGAATAGCCAGCCGCATATTCGGACATCATTGCCGTCCGCCTAACAGAGCCAGACAGGCTACGATGCTATCTTTTTCACCACTCCTACTCAGTATCCTTGCCCTCATCGTCGTCAGCCCCCTCATTTGGTCGGTTCGTCCGCACCGCTTCCGCCACTTCGGCTGGATCGCCGCCATTCCGCCCGCCGTCATCACTGCCTGGCTGCTCACCCAGATCGGCGCAGTCAGCGAAGGCCGTCATGTGACTGCTGTCTATGGCTGGATTCCGCAGTTCGGCCTAGAACTGGCCTTCCTACTCGACGGATTGGCCCTTCTCTTCGGGCTAGTAATCGCCGGCATCGGCACAGCCGTTGCGCTCTATACCGGCTACTATTTCGAGGACAACCCGCGACAGGGCTACTTCTATAGCCTGCTCTACCTGTTCATGGCGAGCATGCTGGGCATCGTGTGGTCGGACAACCTGCTGACTCTTTTCGTCTTCTGGGAAGGCACTAGCATCACCAGCTATTTGCTGATCGCGTTCAACGACGAAGACCCGAACGCGGTTGCAGGCGGTCGTCGCGCCTTCCTCGTCACCGCTGCAGGCGGCCTCGCCATGCTCTTCGGCATGATCATCCTTGGCGAAAACGCCGGAACCTACAACATCAGCGGCATTCTGACCGCGCCGGACCTGGCGGCTAGCCCCGCCTTTTCTACCGCGATCGTATTGATTCTGCTTGGCGCATTCACCAAATCGGCCCAGTTCCCATTCCACTTCTGGCTGCCCGGCGCTATGTCTGCGCCTACGCCCGCCAGCGCCTATCTGCATTCCGCTACGATGGTCAAGGCCGGCGTCTATCTGCTGGCGCGGATGCATCCGGCGCTGAACGAAAGCCCGGTCTGGTTCTGGAGCCTGTTGATCATCGGCGGCGCCACTATGCTCCTAGGTGCGATCAGCGCCATCCGTTACTTCGACATCAAGGCCCTGCTCGCCTACGCTACCGTCAGCCAGTTGGGCATCCTGGTCTTTTTGCTCGCTTTTGACTCGGAATACGCCTATATCGGCGTGGCTGTCGGCATCCTTGCCCATGCGCTTTATAAAGGCCCGCTGTTCCTGATCGCCGGCATCATCGACCATGCCACCGGCACACGCGACCTGCGCCGGCTCAGCGGATTGCTCTCCTCCATGCCCGCCGTCGGCGTGACCGCGCTCTTGTCCCTCCTCTCGATGGCCGGCATCCCGCCGCTTTTCGGCTTTATCGCCAAAGAAACACTGCTCGAGACCTTCTTTCATTTCGCAGAGCATGGCGGCGGCCTTCTCGGCTGGATAGTCCTGGCGGCGGCGGCAGTCGCCGGCGCCTTCTTCGTCGGCTACAGCTTCACCCTCCTGTGGGAAGTCTTTCTGCGCAAGGAACCGTCCGCCCAGGACCCCGCCCATGTCCATCACGCGCCGTCGTTTTCGTTCGTGTTGGGGCCGGCTGCTTTGGTTATGCTTGGTACACTGGCGCCCTTTGCTCTGCCCTGGGTGGACAAGAGCCTGTTAGCCCCCGCTGCCTCCTCGATAGGCGGCCGCGTCGTCGAGGCGCACCTCAAACTCT
Organism: uncultured Caldilineaceae bacterium; assembly: GCA_964467575.1. Taxonomy (GTDB): domain Bacteria; phylum Chloroflexota; class Anaerolineae; order Caldilineales; family Caldilineaceae; genus JASGTU01. The sequence goes on from CAYXRG010000073.1 coordinate 1,796, forward strand.
GGCACGGATTCACGCCCGTGTTGATGACCAGTCTGGCGGCAATTGCCGTCGGCGCACTCATCTTTGTCTTGCGCGACCGCCTGCGCGCCATCCTTAGCCGCGCCCCGAAGAATTTAAATGGCATCTACGTCTTCGACAAGACGATCTATAGCATCTATGACTTAGCTGGGCTGTCTACGCGCCTTGTTCAAGGCGGTACGCTCGCCTCGCAAGCCAGCGTCGTCTTGCTTGCCGCCGTCGCTGCTCTCAGCTATGCTCTTTTGCGCACGGATTGGGCGCGCGATCTGCCCATTGACTGGACTAACTCGGCCAGCGCCGCAGAAGTCATCCTGGCTACTCTGGCTGTCGTCGCCGCAATCGTCACTGTGCGCGCCAGAACGCGCCTGAATGCAATCGTCAGCATTGGCGTAGTCGGCCTCACCGTCACTGTCTTCTTTGTCTTTTTCAGCGCCCCTGACCTCGCCCTAACGCAACTGCTCGTAGACATCCTGACAGTGGTTCTCCTGGTGCTCGTCTTCTATCGCATTCCTCCCGCAACACTGCCGCCCATCCGGTTCAGGACACGGCTTCGCAACCTTGCCGTATCCATCGGGGCCGGAGCGCTCGGCTTCTTCCTGGTGCTCTTCACAATCGGCGAACCGTTCTCGCCCAGAATCGCCGACTATTTCATGCTCAACTCGGCGCCGCTGGCGCACGGCGCTAACATCGTCAACGTTATCTTGGTCGACTTCCGCGGCTTTGACACCCTGGGTGAGATCACGGTGCTTGCAATAGCGGCCGTGGGCGGCTACGCGCTCTTGCGCTCCGTCCGTCTCTACGTCCGGCCCTCACATCTCGACTCCGACCAAAAGCCGGCGAAGAAGGAGTAGCGCACATGCCGGAACTTTACCTCCGACTTCTCGATCGCGTTCTCACCCCGATCCTATTCGTGGTGGCGATCTTCCTGTTCCTGCGCGGCCATAACGCGCCTGGCGGCGGTTTCATCGCCGGCCTGGTCGCCGCAGCAGCCTTCCAACTCCAGATCCTGAGCCAGGGCGACGAAGCAGTGCGCGCCCGCGTCGGTCAGCACCTACAGCCCCTGGCTGGCATCGGACTGCTCTGCGCTGCTGGCGCGGCTCTGCTCGGCCTCATCAACGGTACATTCTTCCAGAGTGTCTGGATTTTCGCCGAATTGGGAGCGCTCCACATTGAACAGGGCACGCCGGTGCTGTTCGATCTAGGCGTCTTCTTGGTCGTGGTGTCGGTCATGACTTCTTTCCTGTTGGGCCTCAGCAAACGCGACGAGGAGCCCTTCGATGATTAGCATAGTCCTCGCCCTTCTCGTCGGCATGCTCTTTGCCACTGGAACCTATCTCCTTTTGCGCCGCGACCCGATCAAACTGGTCTTGGGCTTCACGCTGTTGAGCTACGGCATCAACTTTGTGCTCTTCAGCGCCAGCCGGATGACGCGTGGCATCCCGCCCGTCGTCGCAGATAAAGAAACCTTCGCCGGTGACATCAGCACGTTCGTCGACCCGTTGCCGCAAGCGCTGATCCTGACCGCTATCGTCATCAGTTTCGGCGTCACCGCTTTTCTTGTGGTCCTGATCAACCGGCGCAACGCCCTCGTCGAACAACAGACGGCGAAAGCTGAGGAAACCTCTGTGATTCCCATCAACGATCCATTCGCCGATGCCGGTTATTACGGTCCCGATTTCGACAAAGATCCCGACGACTATGAGTGGCTTGAGTACTCCCTCAGCGACGAACGCCGCCGTGATGTAGCCGCCCGTAAGAACAAGGGGGCGAAATCATGACGATCGGCCCCAACTGGCTCGCCGCGCCTATAGTCATTCCGCTGCTCGCCGCAGCATTAGGTCTGCCCTTCGTGCGTTGGGGACGCCGCGGCGCCGCCGCCTGGCAGCGTCGCCTCACCCTTCTCGGAGCGCTCGCCAACCTGGTCGTCGCCCTAATGCTTCTCCGCGCGACGCTCGGCGGCAGCCGTCTAGTTCTTCAAATGGGCAACTGGCCCGCGCCTTTCGGCATCACCGTAGTGGCCGACGGGCTCACCGCCATCATGCTCAGCTTCGCCGGCCTGCTTACTCTCGCCACGGTGTTCTATGCCATGGGCACCCTCGACCAGCGCGCCCGCATGAATTACTTCCCCCTGGTTATGTTCTTACTGATGGGCGTAAACGGCGCGTTCCTGGCGGGAGACCTCTTCAACCTGTACGTTTTCTTCGAAGTCTTGCTCATGGCAAGCTTTGCCCTGCTGACCCTCGGCGGGCAGATCAGCCAGATTAACGGCGGCATTCGCTATGTGATCCTCAATCTTGTCGCGTCGAGCATGTTCCTCGCCGCGGCAGGTGCAACCTACGGCACGCTGGGCACTCTGAACATGGCGCACGTTGCGGAACGGATGCCCTACGCGCCCATCTCCGTCCAGACCTTGATCGCAGGCTTGCTTCTCGTCGCCTTCGGCAGCAAGTCGGGGCTATTCCCGCTCTTCTTCTGGCTGCCCAGCAGCTACCACACTCCGCACCCTTCGGTTACGGCGTTATTCGCCGGGCTGCTAACCAAGGTCGGCATCTACACGCTGTTCCGCATCTACCCGCTCATCTTCCCCGGCTATCTGACCGAGTGGCAGCCCTTCATATTCATCATCGCCGGCCTGACGATGCTCATCGGCGTCTTCGGCTCGATGGCCGTCTACACGCTGCGCCGCGTGCTCAGTTTCCACATCATCAGCCAGGTCGGGTATATGCTAATGGGCCTGGGCTTGGCGGGCAGCCTGAATCCCACGCTGGCGGTCTTCGGTCTGGCCGCGGGCATGACGATGATGGCGCACAACATCATCGTCAAAAGCGCATTGCTCATGGCGAGCGGCGCCGCCGAGCTGGAGGTGGGCAGCGGCAGCCTCTTGCGTTCGCAGTTGGGCGGTCTCAGCCGCCGCCGACCGGCCTTGACGATCCTGTTCTTTATTGCGGCCATGTCCCTGGCGGGTTTACCCCCCTCAAGCGGCTTCGTCGGCAAGCTGGCCCTGCTGCAGAGCGCAGCTCAAGGTCAATACTGGACCATTGCCGCCGTTAGCCTCATCGTAAGCTTCATGACCCTCATGAGCATGGTGCGCCTGTGGCAAAAGGCGTTCTGGGGCCAGCCGACGGAACCGATCTACCCGACGACGCCGCTCAGCCGGCCGCGCTCAAAGCTCCTTACCCTGGCGCCGATCACCGCGTTGGTCGTCCTCAGCTTGGGCATAGGCATCTTCGCTGCACCCGTGTTCCGAGGGTTCACCGTGGCCGCGCAACAGGTCATGGACCGCGAGGGCTATATCCAGGCTGTGGCCCCCACCGACGAGATCACCTTTGCCGGAGCGAATCATGGCGAATAGCAACTCGCATTTAGACACCAACCAAGTCATCCGCTTCCTGCTGCTCAACTTGCTGATCGCCACCAGCGGACCTTGGTTTATTCGCATTTTCGACAACTTCTGGGATCACGTGGTCTTCTATGTGATCGGCGTCCTCGTGCTCGCCCTATTCGACCGCAGCTATGGACGCATCCACTTCTGGGGCTCCTTCTTCATCGCCTTTCTGATCGTGCAGATCATCCTGAGCAGCATCAACATCGCCTGGCTCGTCATCCAGCCGCGCCTCAAGCTGGATCCCGGCATCGTCGCCGTACCGCTTACCGTCTCCACAGGTCTCGAAATCACCATGCTTGCCAGCGCTATCACCCTAACGCCGGGCACGCTTAGCGTAGACCTGGGACACAACGATAAAGGCCAACAAGTGCTCTTCGTCCATAACCTCACAGTCGGCGACCCGGAGGCGTTTCGCAATTCGATCCATGCAGGCTTTGAGCGCTTAATCTTGCGCACTACCCGCGGAGTTTGACATGACGCCTTTCCATTCGGCCCTAGGCATTCTCATCCTGCTGATGGCAGTCTCGCTGGTGATCTGTTTCATTCGTCTCTTCATCGGCCCCAGCCTGCCAAACCGCACCGTGGCCTTCGACACTATTGCCGTGCACGCGGCCGGCATCATCGTCCTCTTTGCCATGCTCGATGAAGCGCGCGCACTGCTTAGCGTCGCCCTTATCACTGCCGTTCTCGGCTTCTTGGGAACGACCGTCATGGCGCGCTATCTAGAACGTTCGGCGGAAAGCGGCTGGCGTTCAGAGTACTCCGAACGCGCCTTTCGCATCGGGGACGACTAGGACCGCGTCAGACGCACTCGGCCTTTGTAAGTTGTAACCGGAGAGATGTTCAGCATGACGCTTCAAGAAACCATCGTCATCATTATCGCCGCCATCGGCGTGATCTTCACCATCATCAGCGCCGTGGGCATCGTCCGCCTGCCGGATGTCTACGCCAGGATGCACTCCGCCGCCAAGGCGTCAACCCTCGGCGTCAGCACGATTCTAGTCAGCGCCGGCATCCATTTTCCGGACGATTTCCCGTTGATGGTGGTCTTAATATTCCTCTTTTTCGTCACCGCTCCCGTCGCCACCACGACTATGGCACGCGCCACCTATCGCACGGACCCCGAACGTCGCTTTGTGCTCAACTACGACGACATGGCGACCATGGGGCAGGACAAACCGAACAACCAACCGCGACGCCGTCAGACCGGCAAACGCAAATAGCTGCGTCTCGATTCGCCGCCCAACGCCGCACGCGCAACGATTGCCTTTTGTCGCGCGCCCCGGCATATTCGGATATTCGCTCGCCATGACCACGTTCGACTTCGACACGCCACTCGACCGCCGCAACAGCGACAGCGGCAAATGGACGCGCTACGCCGCTGACGTGCTGCCCCTTTGGGTGGCGGATATGGACTTTCGCTGTCCCCCGCCGGTGATCGAAGCGCTCCATGCCCGCGTCGACCATGCCGTCTTCGGCTATGGCGGCGACCCCGCCGAATTGCGCGCCGTCTTCTGCGCCCATTTGGCGGAGCAGTACGGCTGGAATGTCCCCCCCGAAGCCATCGTCTTCCTGCCCGGTCTCGTCTCCGGCATCAATATTGCCACGCGCACAGTTGGCGCGCCGGGTGACGGCGTTCTCGTCTGCACGCCCGTCTATCACCCGTTCCTCAGCGCAGTCGATCTCCAAGACAGGTCACTGCGTAACGCGCCGCTTGCTGTCTCCACCGGCCTGCAGAATGGCCTGGATACGCTATATTACGAAATGGATTTCGCCGCCATCGAGAGGGCGATCACCGCAGATACACGGCTGCACATCCTGTGCAATCCGCACAACCCGGTCGGGCGCGCCTTCAATCGGACAGAGTTGGAAACCCTTGCGGAGCACTGCCTGAGCCACGACCTCATCATCTGCTCTGACGAGATCCACTGCGACCTGCTGCTCGACGGCGCGCAGCATATCCCCATCGCCGCGCTCGACCCTGACATCGCGGCGCGCACCATCACGCTCATGGCCCCCAGCAAGACGTACAACCTGCCCGGCCTCGGTTGCAGCATGGCCGTCATCCCAGACGCCGAACTGCGCAAACGCTTCCAGCGCACCGCCGCGGGCATCGTTCCCCACGTCAACGTCTTGGGGCTTGTCGCGGCGCAGGCCGCCTATTCGCAATGTGCAGATTGGCTTGAGGAACTACAACGCTATCTGACGGCGAACCGGGACTTTATCCTGCAATTCGCTGCGCAGAACCTGCCCTCTCTCGCGACTACCATCCCCGAGGCCACCTTCTTGGCTTGGTTGGACTGCCGCCATGCGGGCATCGACGGCAACCCCTACGACTTCTTCCTCAAAAAGGCACGCGTAGCCCTCAACGACGGCGCCTGGTTCGGCCCAGGCGGAGAAGGCTTTGTGCGACTCAACTTCGGATGTCCGCGGGCAAGCCTAGAGCAAGCGCTCGAACGCATGGCCAAAGCCCTCGCTGCCGTCCGCTAGTCGCCGCCCTTAGCCAGAGACGGGCGAACGGGCACGCTGCTTTCGCGGCGGTTCGCCATGTGCAGCACATGGACCGCCATCAAAGCGACGCTCGCGTACACAACGGCCGTCATGCCGAAGACGCCGCGCAGACCGATCCAGTAAGCGGTAGCGGCGGCCAGCATCGGTGAGATGCTGCGCGCCGCTGCGTTAACGCTGGTATCCAGCCCGTAGGTAGCGCCTTGGTTCCCGCTCGGCGCCCACAAATTCATCAGCGCTGCAACCGACGGAATCATGCCGCCTACCGCAAACCCGCTCAACGCTTGCAGTACAACTAGCTGCCACGTAGTCGTCACGAACGGCTGCGGCAGGTACAGAAGCACAGACGCAGACGCAGAGGCGATCAGCACGCGGCCGTGACCGATGCGGTCACCCAGGTTCCCCAACCATACCGAACTGATGGCTGCGGTGAAGGCCGCGCCGCCCATCACGATCCCGGTTACCGATGCCGCCCCCGTCTCAGTTCCCATCAGTTCGACGACAAACAACGCGGCGATCGGTCCGATCATCGATTGGCCAAGACTGCGCAAAAAGCTTAACTCATACAGCCCGTTCATGCCGGGCGCCTTCAGCAATTTCTTGTAGCCGCTCAACAGCCCCGGCCGCTTAGTCCGTTCCGGCGGGGCAAACTCCTCATGCACCCAGATCATGGTACAAATGCCCGAAAGCCCCAGCATGATCCCCGTGATCCAAAAGCTCTCGCGAAAGCCGAAAGCGTCGCCCAGTATGCCGCCGATGATCGGCCCCACAGCCACGCCGGTCGACCGCGCCATCTGCATCATGCCGAGCGCCTCGCCCGACCGCTCGCGCGGCGCGGAGGCGGCCACGAGCGCGCTGGCCGCCGCGACCACGCCTGTGATCGCGCCCTGGACTGTCCGTAGAATGACCAGTTGCTCCGCATTCTGGGCAAAGCCCATAAGTCCGATCAAGATGGCGCCGCCGATAGTCGCACGCACCAACATCAATTTCCGCCCATAACGATCTGCCAGCCCGCCCCAGATCGGTGAGGCAATCATCATCGTCACCGCCTGCGAAGAAAATACCAAGCCCACCCAGAACTCGATGGAGCCGCGGGTGGCGATGCCGATTTCTTTCACATACAGCGGTAGAAACGGAAAGACGAGGCTAAAACCGGCGGTGGACAATAACTGCACGAAGAACAACACGTAAAGATTGCGACGCCATGCAGGCATCATGACTAACGAACCCCAATCTAGCTGCACTCGCGGGCCGACGCCCTTACCGGCAAGTCGCCCGCGACGCTTGTAGTCCCTAAGTGTTTAGGAACGAAAGGCTAAAATAGGCGAGCAGCCCTAATGAAATATTATACACCGCATGGGCAAGCATGGCTGTCGTGGTGTTACGCTGTATCCGAATCAGCCCCAACACCAAACCAAGCAGAAAGACGATCGCCGTCGACAATGTGATGCCGTAGTTGCTGTGCACCAGCGCAAACAGCGCCGCCGTCAGAATTAGACCGAAACGCGGCTGCGCCGCGCCGCGAAAGAGCGGCTCCTCGCCCAGAGCTGCGGCGACGCCCAACGTCAGAATGCCAAATGGAGACCGAAACAGCGGCCCCAACAGTTGTTCCGTCAGTTTTTCTACATCGGGGTCCGCAACAATGCCGGCTAGCGATGCAAGATACTCCAGCACAATTACCACAGGTACGAGCAGCAGGCCGGCGCCAATTCCCGTAATCCAGTCCTGTGCGCTCGGCCGCACCACGCCCAGCCGTCGCGCCGCCGCCATCCAACTGCGCCGCGTGAGCCAGCCGACGCCCACCGCAGCCGTTAATGCCATCAGAATCTGCTGTACCCACAGCATAGCGACGGTGGCGCCGTCGTTTTGCCCCAAGCCGTCCCCTTCTGCTAGTACGCCGGTCAAGGTGTCCAGACCCACCCCCAGCGTAACCATTAAGTTGATGAATACCAACATGGAGAACGAGAGCGCCACAGCGTGCACGGGGCTTTCCGCATCGATGGGCAACACACGAGCCAGTGCTCGCCTAACAGGCGGCAACAGCAATATCAGTCCCGTCAACGAAGGCAGCCAGATACCCGCCGCCAACAGCGGCAGCGAGTTCAGCAAGTCCAATTCGCCCAAGGCGCCAGTCGCCTCCTGCGCAAGCCCAGGCTGCTGCGTAACTAGTGCACCCGCCAACTGGAAGCCGAGTCCGACGAGCAGCCCCATGCCGTATAGCGCCGTGACGAGCGCATAGGCGAAAAGCGCAGGCGCCCCATACGGCTGCCCGTCTCTCCGTAAGCGTTCGGCAAGGTTGGCAAGCGACAGCACCAAAATAACAGGCACGAATGCCATGATGATCCCGATAATCTCCGACATGCCTCTCTCCTTTACGGCGTCTTCGGCAACGATATCGGCCGCTATACACTTGGGCGGCAACCTTCCGGCAAGCTTGCAGCAGCCTCTAAGACATTGCCCCATCAGCCGCGCAAGTATTATTCTATATCGCATAGCCCGCATACGCGAACAAGCGCATGAGCGGCGTTTCCGTCCCCCCGGCGTAAGGAATGTGCCGACACAACCGCGGACGTTCCCAAGAATCCACACAAAAAGCGCTAGACAAACGCTCGCAAAACCCGTACAATGTGGCAACATCCTCAACGCCGAGGAGATCAGTGTTGATTAGGCCCCTCAGGATATTGCCAAAGCGAGCAACTTATGTCAACGCAGAGCCAAATCGATCGCGATACCGCCGTCCGGATCGACAGCCGCGCCGCCGCGCCTGCCCAGGACAACAAGAATGGACGCGTCGACCTCTACGAGGCCGCGCCCGAACCCGAAGTCATCCAGCCCAAGGAACATGCTTACGTCCCTGATATCGACATCGCTACGCTCTCGCTGGACGAGTTGAGCAACTCCGATATGGTCTACAACCGCGAGTTGAGCTGGCTTGACTTCAACTGGCGCGTGCTGCAAGAGGCGCTCGACGCACGCACGCCGCTGCTCGAACGGGTCAAGTTCCTCGCCATCACTGCCAGCAACCTGGACGAGTTCTTCCGCAAACGCGTCGGCGGCCTCAAGCGCCAACAAGCCGCCGGCGTCGCCAACCTCACCTTACACGGCTGGACGCCGGAATTCCAGCTTGGGCTGATCGCTCAGGCGGTTCGTCCCATGATGGAGACCCAGAGCGACTGCTTCTTGCGCGATATCTTGCCCAACCTGGCCGAGCACGGCGTCCGCGTCCTCAACTACGACGAACTGGACTTCGAGCAACAACAGCGCCTGCGCGCCTACTTCCTGCGCGAGGTCTATCCCATCCTTACGCCGCTCGCCGTTGACCCAGGCCATCCTTTTCCCTTCATCAGCAACTTGAGCCTGAGCCTAGGCGTCCTCCTACGCGATCCGGTCAGCGACGAGAAGCGCTTCGCCCGCGTCAAAGTGCCAAAAAACCGCCCGCGCTGGGTCGTCCTCGACAACCCGCTCCATTTCGTGCCGCTCGAACAGATCATGATACACAACTTGGACGCCCTGTTCCCAAGCATGGATGTCCTAGCCGCCTATCCGTTCCGCGTCACGCGCAACGCCGACATCGCCCGTAACGAGGAGGAGGCCGATGACCTCCTGGAAATGATCAATGAGGAACTGCGCGAACAGCGCTTCGCTGCAGTCGTGCGTCTCGAAATCGACGAGAACATGCCCGAAGACATGCTCGGGCTCCTGCGCAACGAGTTGGGGCTGGAGATGGATGACATCTACCCCGTGCGCGGGCCGCTCCGCCTTGCCGATCTTTTCATGTTGGCCGACATCAACCTGCCCCACCTCAAATATGAGCCGTGGACGCCGCTCACACCCCCCCGTCTTGCCGGCCTTGACCGCACGTCGCGCGCCAGCGAAATATTCTCCATCATCCGTCAAGGCGACCTCCTCGTCCACCACCCTTATCATAGCTTCGGCGCCAGCACGCAGCAGTTCATCGAAGCCGCCGCCCGCGACCCACAGGTGCTCGCCATCAAGCAGACGCTCTACCGCACCAGCGCAGATTCACCGGTTGTGGCGGCGCTCATCCAGGCCGCCGAACGCGGAAAACAAGTCGCCGTCCTAGTCGAAGTCAAAGCGCGTTTCGACGAAGCCCAAAACATCGAGTGGGCGCGCGCGTTGGAAAACGCCGGCTGTCACGTTGCCTACGGCTTGGTCGGGCTAAAGACCCATTCCAAGCTGTCGCTTGTCATCCGCGAAGAGGAGGACGGTCTCCGCGCCTACTATCACATCGGCACAGGCAACTACAATCCCAAAACCGCCGCGCTCTACACCGATCTGGGCCTCCTCAGTTGCCGGCCCGATATTGGCGCCGACATCATGGACGTCTTCAATTACCTCACCGGCTACAGCCGGCAGATCGAATACCGCAAGCTCCTCGTGGCGCCTGTAAACATGCGCCAGAAATTCCTGGAACTGCTCGACGCCGAGATCGCCAACGCACTGCGCGGCCGGCCCGCACGCGTGATCGGCAAAATGAACGGCATGGAAGACCCTGCCCTCACGCGCAAGCTCTACGAGGCTAGCCAGGCCGGCGTGCAGATCGACCTGATCGTGCGCGGCAACTGCCGCGTACGTCCCGGCCTACCCGGCGTCAGCGAGAATATCCGCGTCATCAGCATCATCGGCCGTTTCCTCGAACATCCCCGCGTCTGGTATTTCGAGAACAACGGCAGCCCTCGTTACTTCATCGGCAGCGCCGACTGGATGAAGCGCAACCTCTCCAACCGCGTCGAAGCCATCGTCCCCATCGAGGACCCTCGTCTTCAGGCGCAAATTTACCACATTCTCCAGACCTCAATTGAAGACGACCGACAGGCTTGGGAAATGTTGCCCGACGGTCGTTACCGGCAGCGACAGCCCAAGCTCGACGGCCACCCCTTGCCGCCCGAAGCGTTGGGCAGCCAGCAGGCTCTTATGCGCCACGCGCGCCTAACCACCTCGCAACTGCGCGACGACATCTAGGCGACATCCAGGCGCGCCGGAACCTAAAGGCCTTTTCCGACGTATTACCCATCAGAAACGCCGCCGGCGCTCCCGCGGGAGCGCCGGTTCCATAATGCATCGCTTTTTGCAGGCCGGCGTCAGACCAATATTTCTGCTATCGCCGCCCGTTCTTCCAGCAGTTCGTCGCCTGTCGCCGCAATCATGGCCCGATCAAACTCGCTCAAAGGCAACCCTTGCACGACCGTATATTCGCCGTTCTGCACCGTAACCGGATAGCTGAAAATTACGCCCTTAGGCGCATCGTAGTCGCCCGTGCTCGGAATCCCCATGCTCACCCAGTCGCCTGGCAGCGTGCCGTGCACCCACGTCTGCACATGGTTGATGGCTGCGTTGGCCGCACTGGCGGCGCTACTCTGCCCGCGCGCTTCGATCACGGCAGCGCCGCGCTTCTGCACCGTCGGGATGAATGTCTCACGGATCCACCCATCATCACCGATCACCTCAGGCGCGGGCCGGCCGCTGACCTCGGCATGATACGCGTCCGGATATTGCGTCGAGCTGTGGTTGCCCCAGATCGTCACCTTCTTCACAGCGGTCACCGGCGCGTTCGCTTTGAGCGCCAGTTGCGACACGGCGCGATTGTGGTCCAACCGCGTCATCGCCGTGAACCGTTCGTTGGGGATATCCGGCGCGTTACTCATGGCGATCAGTGCGTTGGTGTTGGCCGGGTTGCCCACCACCAGCACACGGATATCCGCCGCCGCCCGTGCATTGAGCGCCTGGCCCTGCGGCTTGAAGATCGCGCCATTGGCGTCCAGCAGGTCCTTGCGCTCCATGCCCTTGCCGCGTGGCCGCGCGCCGATCAACAGCGCCCAGTTTGCCCCGTCGAATGCGGCCAGCGGATCATCCGTAAGGACAACGTCCGCCAGAAGCGGAAAAGCGCAGTCCGACAGTTCCATCGCCACGCCCTCCAGCGCCTTGAGCGCCGGCGAGATCTCGAGCAACTGCAAGATCACCGGCTGATTCGGCCCAAAGAGATCGCCGTTGGCGATCCGAAAGGCAATCGCATAGCCGATATTGCCGGCTGCGCCCGTCACCGCGACTCGGATAGGTGATGACATGTGGTAGCCCCCTCTACTTTCTTGAACAACGCAGTATTGGACGATGACAGTCGTAGATGATAGCAGCCGCATATGAAAAAGGCCACAGATACCCGCGAGCGGATGGCTTTATGAGCTCTCGGCGCGGTGCGCAAGGAACAACGCTCCCGTTTTGGGCCTTGCCGGATTCCTGTACTATAGTGACCACTGGTCTGACTCTGCAAGGATACCGCCAATCCAGCGAATCGCCAACCCGGCGTCCGTTATAACAGAGACCAGCGACGCGAACCCAACAAAGGAGATCCGCTTTATGCAACTTCAATTCCCTATGCGCAAATGGCGCGGTATCGTCGCCCTGCTCGCGCTATTGGCCGGGCCGCTCATGGGCATGATCCTCAATGTCGCGCCCGCCCAAGCCGCCCCTAGCGCAGACCCAAGCAAAGAGATCGTCTACGTAGACCGCAACGGTGTCATCCGTGTACTCGACACCCAGGGCGACCCGCTCGTGCAGTGGTTCAGCCCAACGGGCGGCTGGCGCGAGATCGACCTTGGCGATGTCAACGATGACGGCGACCTGGAAATCATCGCTATCGGCTCCGAAGGAGGCAACACCAAGATCGCCGTCTTTGATCCGGTTATCGCCTCCGGCGCCACCGACCCGAACAAGAAGATCAACGGCATCCCCTGGGACACCCTCTACGAGGAGACCTTCGCTGGCGCGCCGGGCATTGTCGTCGCCGGCAACTTCGACAACGCCATCCCCGGCGACGAGTTCGCCTTTTCGTACCGCGATCCGGCCGGCGTCACCCGCGTCATCGTCATGAACGCAGCCAGCCTCGGCTCCAATGGCAAGCCCACCGGCCGAGACTGGAAACAACACGTCGAATACATCGATCCGGATCCTGGCCGCGAATGGCGCTTCGCCGCCAGCGGCAACATCAACGGCGTCGGCTCGGACGAGATCGTGCTGGTGGATAGTAAAAGTTCGACCACGCGCTTCGATGTCTTCGATGTAGACCAGGGCTTCCTGCGCATCGACGGCAAGAACTCGAGCAGCGACAACATCCGTAAAGTCGCCGTCGGTCAGATCAAGGCCGGCGGCAGTGACGAAATAGTCGAAATCCGCACGACAAAGCCCGGCAGCGACGCCCTCAGGGTATATGAGTGGAGTGCGTCAGACGGCGAACTAAAAAACATCAAAGGATGGGCCTTTGCGCCGCAGCCGGATGCCGTCTTTCTTGCCGATCTGGCCGGCAACGGCGACCAAGAGATCCTCTTCCTGCGCAGTCACCCCTCTGATGACGGTCCGCGCTTGATCATGCTTAACGAATGGGGCGATGACCAGAAAACCTTGATCGCAATTGAAGACTCGCTGGCCAACATCGAAGGCGGCAAAGACGACAGGTTCAAAATCGGCGCCGGCGGCGATATCGACGGCGACGGACGCGACGAGATCGTCATCGCCAGCGACACGCGCATCGTCGTCTTCAACAACCCGCACCGCTCCGTCGGGGCCGACTCGCGCACCGAGTACCTCCTGCCCACCAACAACGACACCCTCAGAATCGGCGACCTCGACGCGATGGGCTTCATCGAAGGCCCGATGTTCGGCACGGACAAAAACCTCGTCTCCGCCGCCGTTCCCACCGGCACAGCCGGCGGCTCTGAAACGGTGCAACTCACCAACCTCACCACCAATCAGAGCACTGACTACTTCGTCATACAAAACCTGCCGCCCTGGTTGACGGTTAGCCCGATGTTCGGCGCGACGCCGGCCAACATCACCTTCAGTTTCGACGCCACGAACCTGCAGATCGGGGTCTATCGCCACACCGTGCAGATCTCGAGCAACGCCAATGTCGTCAACAAGCCCTACGCCATTGAAGTCGTGTTAACGGTTGAGCCGGCGACTCTACTCTTCCGGCCTGGCGCGGCCGGCTTCGTCTACTTCCCTTGTGAGCCGCCGGTCGACGAAATCACCACAATGGAGATCGAGGTCGGCGGCACGCTTGGTCTGACCTTCCACGCTGCGATCCTGCCTGTGCCGGAACTGGGCGCGGCAAGTGCAGGCCCGCTCTCAGGCAAGATCACCGGCGGCGAAATCGACAACGGCGTCATGGTGCTCTACGACGAGTTCGGCAACAGCGCCCGGCTCAACACTCTGGCTCCCGCGTCGATATCCGCCAGCGATGTCATCACCTGGCCGCACGAAGTACCCTGGATCGTCAACGCCACATCGCCCACCACCACCGTCCCGTCGTCTGTATCACTCACAGTGGATCCGTCGGTCTTTGGCGACTCGTTCGAACTCAGCCAAGCCGTGATGGTTTTTGTCGCCGACACGCGCGCCGGTTCGCCGCCCGACAACGTGAAGGTACTCCCCATCAACATCATGTGTGCGCAAGATGTGATCCGCATGCCGTCGCTACATCGCTAGCGGGTGCTGCCAAGTCTCTACGCTGCGTGATTGACGACGCATAGAATGGTGTACAGTCATCCAGGAAGCCGAATGCTTCCTGGATGACAATCATCAGAGAAACGCGCCCTGCGTCACCGCCTGGCGTAATGGGCAGCGCGTTTGGCTTGACTTCCCGATCCCCCGCGTGTACACTATCCGTGTCGAGGGCGCGCCTTGCCGCTTCGGCGCGCACCCGCCGTAACCAACTTGTTTAACTATCGCCGCCGGAACGGGAGCGAACAGATGTTGTCGAAATATGGGCGCCGGCTCGTCGCCGAACCCCTCGCCAAGCTGGTCGCCTGGCTACACGGCATAGGCGTTACCCCGAATATGCTCACCTATACCGGCTTCGTCTTCACGGCAGTCAGCGCTGTCTTATTGGCGCGCGGCTCATTCGTCTGGGGCGGCGCCGTCCTGCTCCTAGCCGCTTTCTTCGACATGCTCGACGGCAGCCTAGCCCGCGCCACCGACCAGTCCAGCACGTTTGGCGCCTTCATCGACAGCACGTTGGACCGCTATTCCGAGAGCATCACCTTCCTGGCTCTCGCCTATCATTACATGTGGACGCCGGGTAGTCGCACCGAGCTTGTTCTCATCTTTGTCATTCTGATCGGCTCGCTCATGGTTAGCTATACGCGGGCTCGCGCCGAGGGGCTGAATATCGAATGCAAGGCCGGCATTCTCCAACGACCGGAGCGGGTGCTCTTGCTTGTCTTTGGCCTACTAATTGGCGGCATGCTGCCGATTTTATGGATCCTGGCCATCTTCACCAACATCACGGCCATCCAGCGCATCTACGAGGTCTATTGGCGGACAAGCCATGCTGCCGCAAACGTCAAGCCTCAGAAGATCGCCAGCCCGGGTGATAATCCGCCCCTGTAAGCGCGCGGCCGTTCAGCGCCCTTGGTCCCGGCGGCACGCCGCCATCGATTACGGGAGGCACGGCATCTTGGTCCTAAGATCAACTCGCTTCCCCGCCCAATTCAATGCAGTTCGACCACAGTGCGGCCACTCAGACCTAGGCTCCGGCAGGCATGAGTTGGCCGTAATCTTTTGTTCTATACAACGTCATCATGGATAGAAGGCCTTCGGGAAACAAGCGAGTTAGCGAAACGAAATTGCCTACAGACTACTCGGAAGAAGAGTTGCTGGAGCGTGCATCTAACCTCGACGAAGAGGCGCTCAGCGAACTCTACGACCGCTACGAGATGAAGATCTATAGCTATATCTACCGGCGCACCAGCGACCAGACCCTCGCCGAGGATCTGACGTCGCAGGTCTTCCTGAAGATGCTGGAAGCCATCCACAACGACAAGACCTGGCACAGTTCCTTTTCGGGGTGGCTCTACCGCATTGCGCACAACCTGGTCATCGACCACTACCGCACCCGCGACCGGCAGAAACAGATCTCCATCGACGACGCGCCGATTATGCCGGACACTGGCGTCAGCCCGGTGAGAGCGGCAGAAATCGCGCTGGACTCCGAGTACCTCAAGTCGGCTATCCGCCGGCTCACCGATGAACAGGCGCTCGTCATCAGCTTGCGTTTCCTGGAGGGCTACAGCTTCGGCGAAATTGCCGAAATGATGGACAAGACGGAAGGCGCAGTCAAAGCCTTACAGCATCGGGCCGTCGCCACCTTGCGCCAACTGCTCGTCCATGAGTAATCCTTGAATTAGCGCATCTTTCTCGTGGGCAGATGCGTCAGCATGATAAAGAGATCGGTACAAGGGCGAGAGTCAAACAATGAACGGTAACCACAGGTTTCCTAACCTAAGCCCGGACGATGTGTTTGAAGAGGCGGCGTCCCGCCTCGAAACCGGCGAATCTATCGAGTCCATCCTCGCCTCGTATCCCCATGCGGATACGACGGAGTTGGCGGATTTCTTGCGCATTATCCAAGTCGCGCAGCAGATCCAGCACGAACCCGTCCCCCTGCCATCGCCGGCTAGACGCAGCGCCGCCAAACAGAATTTTCTCAACGCAGCCGCAGACCTGCGGCGTCAGGAACTGGCAGCCCAGGTCAACCGGCCCGCGCGCATTGCCGAGCCGCCGCGCCGCCGCGCCGCGCCGCCGCCGGCTCCTAGCATCTTGGAGCGCGTGGTCGGCGGTCTGCAAGCGGTCTTCTCCGTGCGCACGCTGCGCCTCGCCCCGCTGATCGTCACACTCGCGCTCGTCCTGCTCAGCGTCTCCACCTTCGTGACCGTAGCGCAGTCCGCCGTGCCGGGCGATCTGACGTACTCGTTCAAACAGTGGATGCGCAAACAGGAACTGCAACTCGCCCCGCCCGACCGTCGCGAGATCGTGCGCCAGATGCAAGAACAGGAAATGGCCGAAGACGTGAAGAAAGCCGCGGAACGCGCCGACAACAACAGCGCCGTCATCCAGGCCGAAGACACCCAGGTCTTCTACGGGCGCATGGGGCGCCTGCTCAAGATCGGCGGCCTCACCGTCATGGACCGTTACCAGCCCGACGCCAACGTCGAGGAGTTCCGGCCAATGGAGATCGAGGGCGATCTGATCCCCGGCGCCACAGTGAATCTGATCTATCAGATCATGCCCGGCCAAAGCGACACGGTTCAGGGCATCTCGCTCAGCGTCGTCGCCCCGCCCGCCGAGACGCCTACGCCCGAAGCGCCCGTCCCTGCCGTCATAGACGTCCAACCGCGCGATGCAGCCTGTACCGTCGAACAACCCGACGGTTGGGTGGAATACGAAGTCGTTCCCGGCGACAACCTGACCTTCCTAGCCAAGCGCGGCGAGGTCGCCGTCGAAGAGCTGATAGCGGTCAACTGCCTCGAATCTGAGACCATCCTAATCGGGGCGCGGCTTTACTTGCCGGCTGAAGCGGTTGGCCCGCAACCCGCAATCACATGTGGGGCCGGCGTACCCGAAGACTGGGTCGCCTACGAAGTCCAGGTCGGCGACAACTTGACCCGGCTGGCCGAAGCACGCGGGACCACCGTAGACGAACTCATGGCGGCCAACTGCCTGACGTCCGACACTATCGTCATCGGCTCAACGCTCTACCTGCCGGCGCCATAGGCCGGCTTCACAACCGAGACGCTCGCCCGCCAGCGGGGCGCCGAGTCTGTCGGCGCCCCGTTTCATTTTGCCGCCCCTTCATTTGACCCCAAAGACATCTCCAAGTACAATTACAAGTCGCGTGCGTCTACCGCGCACGCGCGCGGGGTTTCCAGCCGGCGCAGCGCGCAGGCGTTCATGTCATCCGTAGAGGACGGCGGGCACGTGTTTGAGAGTCTTACCGACAAACTACAAGGCGTCTTCGACAAGCTGGCGCGACAGGGCAAACTGAGCGAGGCCGACGTCAACGCGGCCATGCGCGAGGTGCGCCTCGCCCTGCTCGAAGCGGACGTCAACTACAAAGTCGTCAAGGACTTCGTTGCACGTCTACGCGAACGAACAATCGGCCGCGAGGTCATGGAAAGCCTCACGCCCGCCCAGCAGGTCGTCAAAATCGTCAACGAAGAACTGATCGAATTGCTCGGCAAACCGGCTCCGCTCAACCTCTCCGGTCAGACGCCGCATGTGATCATGCTCGTCGGTTTGCAGGGTTCGGGCAAGACCACCATGGCCGCCAAGCTAGCCCTGCGCTTGCGTAAAGCCGGGCAGCGCCCGATTCTGGTAGCAGCGGACATCTACCGCCCCGCCGCCATCCAACAGCTAGAAATCCTAGGTAAACAGATCGACGTGCCGGTCCACAGCGAGGGAACCGGCGTGCCTGCGCCGACCATCGCCAAAAATGCAGTGCGTCTGGCACGCGAAAAAGCCTATACTACCGTGATTCTCGACACGGCGGGTCGCCTGCAGATCGACGATCAGATGATGCAGGAACTGGAGCAGGTGCGCATGGTGACGCGGCCTGCTGAGATCTTGCTGATCGTCGACGCCATGACCGGCCAGGAGGCGGTCCACGTAGCCGAAGGCTTCAACCAGCGCGTCGCCCTCACTGGCCTGATCATGACCAAGATCGACGGCGATGCACGCGGCGGCGCCGCTCTCAGCGTCCGTCAGGTCACAGGCGTACCCATCAAGTTCCTCGGCACAGGCGAAAAGCTGCCCGACATCGAGCCGTTCCAGCCGGACCGTCTTGCCGGGCGCATCTTGGGCATGGGCGACGTCCTCAGCCTGATCGAACGTGCGCAGGAGACCATCAGCGAAGAAGACGCCGCAGCCATGGAGCGCAAGTTTCAGGACGGCAACTTCGACTTTGAGGATTTCCGCGACCAGTTGCGCCAGATCAAGAAGATCGGCCCATTGACCGATATTCTCGGCATGATACCCGGCCTCAACCGCATGACCAAAGAGATCGACATGAACGAGGCCGAGGACAGCCTCAAGGTCACGGAGGCCATTATCAACAGCATGACGGCCCAGGAACGGCGCAACCCCTCGATCCTGAATGCCGGGCGCCGGCGGCGCATCGCCGCCGGCAGCGGCACGACCGTACAAGAAGTCAACCAACTCGTTAAGCAGTTCCGCGATATGCAGAAACTCATGAAGGAAATGGGCTTCACAGGCGGGCGCAAAGGAAAACAAGGACGCGGCCGCGGCATGTTTCCTCGCGGTCTATCAAATATGTTCGGCGGCATGAACTGAATCAATAAGGAGCAAGATACCTGTGGTCCGAATTCGTCTGCGCCGTATGGGCGCCAAGAAAAAGCCGTTTTACCGCATTGTCGTAGCCGACCAGCTTTCGCCGCGCGATGGGCGTTTCATCGAGTTCGTCGGTACATATGACCCGCGCGTCGACCCGCCTGCCATCAACGTGGACGTCGAAAGAGTGACGCACTGGATCAAGACCGGCGCACAGCCAAGCGATTCGGTCGCCCAACTGTTTCGACGCCTCGGTTTGCTGGACGAAAACGGCAAACTCGTGGCGCAGGAACAGCCTGTAGCCGAGGCGAGTTAAGCGGGGCGATGATGGAAGACCTCGTCACGTTCATCGCGGAATCGTTGGTGGAAGAGCCTGACCGCGTGAAGGTGTACCGCAAAGAAACCCGCCGAATGAGCATCATCAAATTGCGGGTGGCGCCGGCGGACACCGGCCGCGTGATCGGCAAAGGCGGACGCGTGGCAAACGCTATCCGTAACGTGCTCAACGTCTCTGCGCGACACGCCGAAAAGCCCGTCATCCTTGAGATCGACTGACCGGCCGCCGGTGGTCCGGACCGGCGTACGCCGGACGTTCGCAACGAGAGGTAATGGAACCGCATGTCACAGCGGAAGCGATCCTTCCGCTGTTTTCATGCATTTGTGACTATGATGACCAATTCCAGCCAACCCGCGCCCGATCCGCAACGGCAGCCCTCGCCCGGCCGCACTTATCACCACCGCAACCGGCCTGTCTTCGTGCCCAAAGGCGCGTTGGCGGTCGGTCTCATCGTCGCCGCCCACGGC
Source organism: uncultured Caldilineaceae bacterium (assembly GCA_964467575.1). Taxonomy (GTDB): domain Bacteria; phylum Chloroflexota; class Anaerolineae; order Caldilineales; family Caldilineaceae; genus JASGTU01. Next base: position 21,651 of record CAYXRG010000073.1, read on the forward strand.
TTGCGCGGCGAGGTTCGGGTCGAATTGCACACCGACTTCCCCGAACGCTTCGCCGCGGGCAACCTCGTGCTGATGGGAGAAGAATTGGCGGAAGCGCTCATCGTCACATCGCGCCCGCACAAGAACGAACTGCTTGTGTTATTCGAAGGCGTCTCCGACCGGGCGGCAGCCGAAAGCCTGCGAGGGCAATGGCTCTTCATCCACGAGCAGGATGCGGCCGAACTGGAAGAAGGCGCCTATTGGATCCACGACATCATCGGCATGGAGGTCCAGACCGGCGACGGCCGGCGACTGGGACGGGTGAGTGAAGTCCTCTTCACCGGCGCCAACGACGTCTACCTGATCAAACCCGCCGCATCCATCAACCGCGGTCAGGACCTCTTGCTTCCCGCCATCCCTGAAGTGATCCAGACGGTCGACATAGCTGCTCGCCTGATCAC
>CAYXRG010000074.1:0-12950 GCA_964467575.1 uncultured Caldilineaceae bacterium
TCGGGAGCGTGTTCGTGTTGGCCCCGTTCGCATGGGCTGTTGCAACGTCACTGCGGCTGCCGGCCGAATCGTTCAGCGTGCCGCCGCAGTGGTTCACGCTGAATCCTGACTGGAGTAATTATCGAGAAGTGTTCCGGAGGATTCCATTTTGGACTCAGATTCTCAACAGCATCACGGTCACGACTAGCGTCGTCATTGGCCAGCTAATTACCGCTTCTCTGGCGGGTTACGCCTTTGCCCACCTCCAGTTTCCTGGCAAGAACGTGCTCTTCTGGCTGATCATGGCGACAATGATGATCCCGCTTCAGGCAACGATCATCCCGGTCTTTATTCTGATCAGTCGTCTAGGCTTGACCGATACATTGGCTTCTCTGATCCTGCCCTCTTTACCCACGGCTTTCGGCACTTTCCTATTGCGCCAGTATTTTCTGGCCATCCCGAAAGATTTCGAGGAAGCTGCCCTAATTGACGGCGCTAATCCTTTCCAGGTCTTCTACCGGGTCTATCTGCCGTTGGTGACGCCTGGTCAGGCGGTTTTGGCTGTCCTAGTCTTCAACACTCACTGGAATGATTTCTTTCGACCGTTGGTCTTCCTGCTATCCAAGGAACGCTTCACCATTCCTTTGGGGCTGAACGATCTCAAAGGGTTCGAGATGACAGGCAGTATCTCTGTGGTATTGGCCGGCGTAGTCCTAGCGCTGATCCCTGTTGTCTTGGTCTATTTCCTTGGACAACGTTATTTAATCGAAGGGATCATGATGGGAGGAATCAAAGCGTAGAGGATGTTCGGCCTGATCGGCGGCCTGGGCTTACTGGCTGACGGGCAGGTGGCCGGCTGCAATGATCTGGCGCTTCCATTTCTGGTTTGCTGAGCATTTGTAATGCATCAGCCTCCTCCTGGATACACAGTACGCAACTTATGTCCGCGTATGAAAGGATTACATAATTATGGATGCCAGTACGTTCAAACCCTTGTATGGTCCGGTCTATCCGGATACGCTTGAGGAGCAGCTTAACGCGCTGGACACGGACGAAGCAGTACGACGTTTCGCAGCTTCCCGGCAGCGACTTGCCGTTGATCCCTGCCGGCCTCTGTATCATTTCTCGCCGCCAGAGAACGTTATGAACGACCCAAATGGTCTATGTCATTGGCAGGGAAGATATCATCTCTTCTATCAGTTCCGGCCGGATGGGATAGATCGTGTCCACTGGGGCCACACGGTAAGCGATGACCTTATCCATTGGCGCGACTTGCCGCTAGCTTTGTATCCGGACACCGAGAAAGACTGTTTCAGCGGCCAGACGCTCGTGGAACAGGATAGGGTCATCGCCATGTATCACGGTACATTGGCGGGCAATGCCATCGCTACGGCGTCTGACCCGCTGCTGCTAAACTGGCGAAAACACCCGAATAACCCGGTGATTCTCGGAGACACCCAGAATTCCGGCGGCGCTAACATTGTGCCCGTCATGGCCAATGACGTCCTGTACCGGGTTTTCGATCCGTGTATCTGGAAGGAAGAGGACGGGTACTATGCGCTGTCTGGTACGTATAAAGACGGCGTGCGCGGGGTAGATTGCGTTGGCGTAGACCACCTTTTCTACTCGCGCGATCTGGACACATGGGACTATCTTGGCCCGCTGATCGAGGACGCTTTCTTTGCCGAACCAGGCGAGGATGCCGCTGTTCCTAATTTCTGGCCTATTGGCAATGGCAAGCATATGCTCCTGTTGTTTAGCCACAAGCGTTCCGGTCGTTACTATATTGGCGAGTATAATTCGTCAACCCATCGCTTCACCCCGCAAACACATGGACGCATGAACTATGGCCCCTGGATGGTGGGCAGCCTACACGCACCTTCGGCCACGATCGACGATGAAGGACGGTTTCTCGGTATCTTCAATGTTAAGGAGGGCAGAGAGCCGCAAGGGTGGAATGACATTATGACGCTGCCGCGTCATTACCGGCTGGACGCGGACAACTCGCTCTTGATGGAGCCGGCGGGAGGCATTGAATCGCTGCGTTTCGACCATCGTCACATCGATTCAAGGGTGATTCCCGCTAATGGCGAAATGGTGTTGGAGGGAATCCACGGGAAAGCCATAGAAATCGACGCCGTCATCGAACCGCGCGGCGCAAGAGAGGTAGGCTTGTGTGTTTTTCGCTCGCCGAATGGAGAGGAACAAACCCGAGTCTCGCTGTATTGCCAAGATCACAGGTCTTTCGGCGCCAGCTCGCTTCAGATTGATGTTTCCGCCGCATCGCAGAGCCGAGATGTCTTTGCCCGCACACCGGAAATCGGACCTTTACCGTTGCTTCCCGACGAGCCGCTGCATCTCCGGCTGTTCCTTGACCGCAGCGTGCTGGAAGTCTACGCCAATGGTCGCCAATGTTTGACCATACGCGTCTACCCTGAGCGTGAGGACAGCGGAGGCGTATCGGTCTTTGCACGCGGCAGCGAAGCAAACCTTGTTTCGCTCGATGCCTGGCAGATGCGCAGTATCTGGCCGGAGTTGCGCCATCGCGAAGGCAAATAACGTCAGGGTGATTCATCGCCGATATGCAATGTCGATTGACGATGCCGCCCCAATGATTGAGCGTATGGCGATCATCAGCGGGGCGGCTGTTATGTGGCGAGAGCTGCCTATGCGTGGACCATCCGGCTGTTGCAGAACAGGCTGGGCCACAGGTATGGTCAAACCTACCCGAATTCGGCACAGCCGCAGATGCGGGGCGCCATACTGATTGTGACCGATGACGCATCACTCGCTAGGCAACTCATCCCGATGAGGCAGGGCGGGTATTACGCCGAGGCGCGTGCAAGCAAACGCACCGCTGTAGAGTGCAAAGCGTATGGCGTCCCTTAGCGGTTTTCCCTCACCGAGTGCAACGGCCAAGGCTGCGTTGAAGGCGTCGCCTGCGCCCGTGGTATCGACGATGGAAACGGGGACGGCGGGGAAATGCGTGCTGTCGCCTGATCGCTCCACCAGCAGGGCGCCTTGTCCTCCCTGCGTAATGACCAGTTGCTTGACGCCTTGCGCCAGCAACTCCTGCGCCAACTCCCGCGAGTCTGTCGGGTCATCCGGCTGCCGGCCCACTAAGACGCGCAGTTCGCTTTCATTGGGGGTCAGCACATCGATCCAGGGGAAGATCGCCGGATCCAATGGGGCTGCCGGCGCCGGATTAAGTATAGTGAGCGCCCCATGCCGGCGACCCAGTTCCATGGCCGCGGCCGCGGTCTCGGGGCGTATCTCCAGGACGCTCATCACGACGTTGCTGTGCGCGATCTGCGCTTCCGCCGTTTGTACATCGGCAGGCGACAGCAAGTTGTTAGCGCCCATGTCGAGGACGATGTGGTTCTCACCGGCGCGATTTAGTGTGATGAATCCAACGCCCGTCGCACGTTCTGCAATCTGATAGAGATAACGTACGCCCACGCCTTCGCGCTGATAGAGATCAAGCGCCATCTCTGCGAAGAGATCGCGGCCGATTTTGGCGACCAAATGGCTCTCCGCTCCCAAGCGCGCGGCAGCGACCGCTTGGTTTGAACCCTTGCCGCCCGGCCCCATATCAAAATCGGAACCGAGCAGCGTCTCTCCGGCGACGGGAAAATGAGGCGCCCGAATGGTCATACCGACAGCAAAGCTGCCCACCACGGTGATCACGGCCTTTGACGAACTCATGGCAAATCCTTGGTCGAACTGTCGTTCTGTTGGGTTCGGAACCGGCATTCTCGCCGGTTGATGCTATGAAGCCGTTTGGCCGATAGTGGGCCCATCGGCGGCGACACAGCGAAAACCTATGGTGGCCGAGCGGTCCAGCGACGGCGCCATCAACAGAAATTTGTGATGATGGTAGACCGGCTGCGGCCCGCCTTCCGGATACCAGTGCGAGCCGCGTGCCGTGTAATACCCGCCCCCGCGCAAGAAGCACCAGACATGCCAGCCGTCGCTGCACACCACGTCGATCCATTCCCAGACATTGCCGACCAGATCGCACACCCCGAATGGGCTGACGTTCTGCGGAAATGCGGTCACCGGGGTCGTGCCGGCGTCATTTCCATTGCAATAAGCGGGCTCGAAGCGCTCGCCCCACGGCCAATCCTGGGCAGTAGGCCCCTGCGCCGCCCACTGCCATTCGATATCGGTCGGCAAGCGTTTGCCCGCCCACTGCGCATAGGCGCGGGCATCGTCCAGGCTTACCCATATCACAGGGTGGTCGGCAAGCGCCTCTGGAAAGCCGTCCTTCCAGTGACGCAGGAAGTTATGTTTGTCCGCCGGTCGATAGTCGACGGCGTGTAAGAAGCGTTGATACTGCCGGTTGGTGACCTCATAGCGGTCCATCCAAAACGCACGCATCGTGACCGCGCGCGGCCCCTCATCATAGAGAATGAACCCGCCCTCTCGAAAACGGTGGGATGCGTGGTAGCGGAATTCGCCGCCGGGGACCTGCACCATCTCGTCGCGCACTGGGAGCATCTCTCGATCTTGGCCTGAGCGCTTCTCCATCACTTAGTCCTCTCCCGACAGGAAGATCTGGTCCAGAACTTGCTTGCCGTCCATTAGCCGGATGCGGAACGGTCCCGTTCCCTGTGGGAGCGGGGTCCAGTCGCGCACTGCGGCGGGCGTCAGTTCCGTTTCAAAACCGCCGGCACGAACGATTAACCGGTCGCCTAGCGGCGCATGCAGACAATAGGCGCTCCGATCCTTGTTCAGTTCAATCAGCACGGGGTATTCCGCCACGCACCCTAGCGAACGGCTCTCGACCGTGGCGGTCATATGGCCTTGCGGCGAGATGCCGGCCGCAGCGGCATGCCAAATATCGACCAGGTGACAGTCGGGGCGCGGCAGATGAGGCATCAGCTCCCCGGCCATGTCCTGATCCGTCTGGTTGTACAGCGTCCACATGCGCTGCATATCTCCGGCGAACTCATTGGCGAAGAGGCCGGGGATCAGGGTTTCGACCAGTGGAGTGGGGCTGGCGCCGTTGAGCGCCTTCAGGTTCTCGCGGAAGATCGTGCGGCATTTCTTGAGCAGGGCGGCTTCGGCGGGCATATAGGGAAGCGTCAGGCCGAAGATATCCATCCACACGACCCAGCCAATGCCGTTAAAGAAGCCGCGCTGGATGATGCGCATGCGATCGTCGGCCATGGCGTGCCGGTTGATGACAAAGAGACGGTGTTCCGGCAACACAAAGCGCCAGAGATCGAGCATGGGCATGTATTCCGGCGCAGCGCTCCAGTTGCCCTGTAAACCGTCGCGCGTGTATGACTGCTCCCAGCAACTCGTGACGATTTCGAGCGCCTTACCCTGGGTGCGCAACTCACTGCAAAAGGCGACGCCGGGTTTGCGGCGATCGATGGCCTGCCGGAACTCAGGCGTGATCATGCCCAACGTGTCGAGAAAGACGCCGTCCGCGTCGACATCGACAATGAGCCGAGCCAATTCCTCTTCGTCAGAAGGCCCTGGGCGTCCGTGGAGATCATGTGAGCGATCCCACGGGAGATAGGGGACGAAAAGGCGGACGCCTCGCTGGCGCGCCCGCATGGCCATCGAGCGCAACGCGGCGCGTCCGCCGGGCAAGTCGTCGAAAAAGTCCCACTGGGTGCGTTCGTCGATGCCGATGCGCGGATAGCCTCCCCAGATCAGAAAGCCGTCATAGCCTCCAAAGTCCCGTTCGCTTTCGTCCAGAAAGCGATCTGCGTCTAGGACCCCGCGTTCCAGGTCCAAAATTTCCCGACCATAGAGAAACGTAAAGTGCTGGACAAGTTGCTCGTCCACCCAGCGCAAGTCGTCGCGTTGATACTGGCTGAGGTCCAGTTGGGCGCGCAGATGGGCGCGGATGTAAGCGAAGGCCGAACGCCATCCGCCCTCGACCTGCACAATCGCTCCTTGATAGATCGTCGCCGGTTCGGCGCCTAGCGGCAGGGGCAGTCCAGGGGCGCCGCTCAACCGGGCCGGAGAGTAGGCGCTGTCCACGAGGCTGCCTTCGTGGAGGACAACTAAGGAATGCGTATCATTGGTGACCGCCCACGGTGCTCGGAAATCACGATAGCGCAAGAGCGGTATGCCCGGCGCACTTTCGAGAGAGAACAGGTCTATCACGCGCGATCCCGCGCCTGCGATCAACTGCCGCAAGAAGGGGAAATGCAGCGAAGTCCGTTGCTCCGCATCTCCGTGGACGGCTATGGACCAAGAAAACCTGCCGCCACTTTCTTGAACTGCAAGGTCGCAGAAGATTGGGCCGGCGGCGGGCAGTTCGATGCGCCATCTGCCGCTCGCTAACGTGCGAACGCTGACCGGCAAGGCCGGCTGATCCTCGACGGTAAAGGCGCAGAAGGTCTGCGTTTCTTCGGCCAAGAAAGGCGAGCTGATGAGCGGCGTGTTGTCGCGGCCGACTTCGATACGCCAGACCGGGTCGGTGGCGTGCATCGGAGGGGAGGCGGGTGCAGACTCCATTGGCTCAGCCTTTCATGCCTGTCAGGACAATGCCTTTGACGAAATATCGCTGAAAGAGGACAAACATTACGACAATCGGCAGGATGGACAGGGTCGAAGCGGCTGTGATGGCCGGCCAGTTGGGCGAGCGATACCCGGCAAACATGGAAAGACCGACTGAGACGGTCATCTGTTCGAGTTTGCGCAGATAGAGTAATGGCCCAAAGAAGTCGTTCCAACCGGCGACAAAGGCAAAGAGCATAACGGTCAGCAACACCGGTTTGGAGTTGGGCAGGAAGATCTGAAGCAGAATGCGCAGCGAATTTGCGCCGTCCACGCGTGCGGCATCTTCCAGGTCATTAGGGATGGTGAGGAAGAACTGGCGAATCAGGAAGATATAGAACGGGTTGCCGAGATAGGTCGGTACGATCAAAGGCAGATAGGTGTCCAGCCAGCCCAGTTTTCGGAAGATCACATAGACCGGGATCATGACTACCTGGTAGGGGAGCATCAAGGTCGCCAGCAGCACAATGAACCACACGTCGCGCCCCCACCACTTCAGGCGGGCGAAGGCGAAGGCGACTAACGTCGAAGATAGCAGCGTGCCGATCACGCTAAATATCACGATCACAATCGTGTTGCGAATGAACAAGTTGAAGGGCACCGAAGTCCCCCACAACGATTTGTAGGCTTCGACCGATACGGGGTCGGGAATCCAGGTCGGCGGAAAGAGGTAGGCCTGGCCCGGCGTTTTGAAGGAGGTGGACACCATCCAATAGAAGGGCACGATGAAAACCAAGCCCAGAATAAGCAGAACGGCATAACGGATGAAGTTCAGTGAACTGGTGCGAATGAATTTTCTGTGGCTGGACGTGAGGGTCAAGTTCATCGGTTGATCTCCGCCTCGTGGTAGACCCAGTGTCCGGCGATTCGGAACTGCAAAAGCGTGACGACCAGCACAGCCACAAAGAGAATCCAGGCCATGGCCGATGCATAGCCCATCCTGAATTTCACAAAGGCTTCTTCATAGAGGTTGAGAACATAGAAGTAGGTGGCAAAGTTCGGCCCGCCACGCGTCATGACATAGGCCTGGGTAAAGACTTGTAGCGCCCCAATCATGCCCATGATAAGGGTGAAGAAGATAGTGGGGCTCATCATCGGCAAGGTGACCCGCCAGAAGCGCTGCATGAGGCCTGCCCCGTCGATCTCGGCAGCCTCGTAAAGGTGTTGCGGCACCGATTGCAGCCCGGCCAAGTAGATGAGCATGGTGGAGCCGACGCCCCACAGAGACATGATGGCGATGGCCGGCAATGCCCAACGTTCGCTGGCAAGCCACATGGGGCCCTGAATGTCAAACCAACTCAAAGCATAGTTGATGAGACCAAACTCCGGGTTGAAGAGCCAGCGCCAGAGGACGGCGACCGCTACGCCCGACGTTACGGAAGGCAGAAAGAAGACCCCGCGAAAGAACATCATGAGCGGGTTCTGCTGGTTGACGAGAATCGCCAGGATCATGGCTAGCGTGAGCGAGGCGGGCAGCGACATGACCACGTAGGTGATGGTTACTTGAACGCTCTTCCAAAAGATGTCGTTCTGAAAGATGCGCGTGTAGTTGAAGAGACCGATGAATTTCATCTCGGTCACCATGTCCCACTGGTGCAGGCTATACCAGATCGAGGAGAAGAAGGGGCCGAGCGTAAAGACAAAAAAGCCCACAAGCCAAGGGGCGGCAAACGCGTAGCCCTCCAAATTCGAGAGCAGCGTACGACGTTTGATGCGCAGGCGTGCGGGACCGATGAATGGCGAGTGGCGCGTGTGACCGCCTGTAGTCCCTGGCAGATCCATACCATCCTCCAGTGGGGTTGGTGAACAGGCGCGACGGCCGCGCCTGCTCACCTGTCACGATTCAACTCCGCCATCGGCGGGATGCAGCAATGAGCTGCCCTAGGTCTAGAGGTTCTCTGCGCGCCACTCGTCCAGGGCGCGGTTGATGCCCTCGTCGGCCTCTTGCAGCACGCCTTCGATGTCCGTTCGCTCGCCGGAGAAGAGCTGGCTGAGCACCTGGTCGGCATAGTTCATATAGCCGGCCTCGTTGTTATCCCATAGCTTGGCGTAGGGCACTGCATCGGCGTAGACTCTGTTATTGGCCGGCGGGGCATTGTCCAGGAAATCCGGAGAGGCGTTCACTTCCTCGAGTACAGACACAGCCATGCCTGTCACGACATTGGCGACCTGCGGCTCTTTGGTCGACAGAAACTTGAGGAAGTCCCAGGCGATGTCGGCCTTGGACGAATTCGAGTAGATGCCATAGTTGAGAATGTACATCACCGATGCCGGGTGGCCGTCGCTCGGCGTAGGAAGCGGAGTGACATCCCACTCAAAGTCCTCGATCGTGCGGAAGGTGTTCAGCCAACGGCCGTAGGCATACATCGCGACTTTGCCGGACATAAAGCGATCGAAGCCGGAGATTTCCTGAGACATGGCCGCGGTGGGGGAAACCTTGTGCACCTCGCGCAAGTCCAGCCAATACTTGTACACCTTGGCGGCCTGTTCGGTGTTTAGGACCGCCTTGGTGTCGGGCGTGACTTCTTTGTTGTTGGAGAGATAGCGCTGATCATAGCATAGCAGCCAGTTGGGGATCATCCAGGCGTCCATGCCGAAGCCATATTGGTTTTTGGATTCGTCGGTCAATGCGCTGGCGACCTCGACCAGCGCATCCCAGTTCCAACTGGGATCGTTGATGTCTGCTGTGGGGTAGGGGATGCCGGCTTCGTCGAACAGGTTCTTGTTATAAACCACGCCGACTACTGAGACCTCGAACGGCATGGCCGTCATTTGGTCTTTGTACCGATTGGCCTCGACCGCCTCGGCCATGTAGCCGGCGAAGTCAAGCCCATCGCGGCTGATGTAGTCGTCGAGGTTCATCAGTAGACCTTTGTGAGCAAAGGTGTATTGGAACCAGTCATTGAGATACAAGACATCGGGAGGGTTCCCGCCGGCGATCATGGTCAGTTGCGAGTCGGGCCGTGAGCCGGAGATGACGTCGATGGCGATACTCACATTGGGATCGACCGTTTCGTACATCTTGCCGATTTGCTGGCGCACCTCAAGTTCGGTCAAATCCTGCCCGGAAACGACGCGCAATTCGGTCTTTTCGGCCGTTGGGCCTTCACCCGCCGCGGCGCCTCCGGGGCTGGTGGCTGCCGGTTGGCAGGCCGCCAAAATCGTTCCTGCTGCGGTCACAGCAGCCATCTTCAAGAACGTGCGACGACTGGTTCCGTGTGACATAGTTCCTCCTAGTAAGTAGAGTGGGGCAAGGAAATCACAGGCAACGCACCTGCCGGCAAGCAGACGAATCGTGTCGATTTCCTGCCGGCTAGGAAGGGAACGGACATCGGGCTTAAGCTTGCCGGTCCTCAACCAGACTGAGCGGGTTGGGCAGACTGGAAGCCTGGTCGCGCCTGACGACTGCCGACAGGCGGAAGCTCTCACCGTGCAGCCAAATCCTGGAATACTCGATAGGTTCGCCGTTCTTCAAGTACACTAGCTGCTCCATGTACATAGCCGGAGCGCCGGGCGCGTCGCCCAGCAGCGGGGCGATGTGGGCCGGCGCGGCTTTGGCTTGGAAGGTGCGCCAGCCCCAGCCAAGTTCAAGCCCGTAACGTTCCTCCAGCGTCTGGAACAGGCGCGCGGTGCGGAAGTCGGTGCGCTCGATGCCGGGGCAGCAGCGCGTATTCACATAGTTGTCGAGGAAGACAATTGGTCTATCGTGAACGCTGCGCACCCTTTGTAGGTGCAGAACCGGCGCGGCCTCTTCAAGCAGCATAAGCGATGCAATGGGGCGGTCGGGCACAATGATCTGTTGCTCGATCACTTGGGTGACGTAGGGAATCCCTTTGTCTATCAGATCTTCCGAGAAGGCGATCAGACGGTCGGCCAGCGGTTGTTCGAGGGTATGCGAGGAGACGAACGTGCCACGTCCGTGGATGACCACCAGCGCGCCGCGGTTGATCAATTCGGCCACGGCTTTGCGCACCGTACCGCGGCTAACGCCCAATTGGGCGGCCAGATCGAGCTCGGACGGCAATTGATAGTGTTCCGGCCATATGCCGGACCGAATTTGTTGGTCAATCCAGTCGACGACCTGCTGATAGATGAGGATGGGGGCGTTTTTATCAATACTCATTTGTAACTCGTAATCAGTGTGTACAAGCAGTGATGGGGAGAACCGTTCTAATAATCCGTCTGCACATCCGTCATCTGATCGACGATAGCCGGCCCTGCGCTGCTTCCCAGCAACTCTGCTCCCGCTTCGAGAAGCGCAACGGCTTTCGCGTAGCTATTTACCTTGCCGGACGCCTTCACGCGGCAATGCGGCCCTACACTCTCGCGCAGCAGACGAATATTCTCCGGCGACGCAGGTTCGGAACTTGCGCCGACGCCGCTTGAGTTTTTGACCCAGGGAACGCCGGCTTCATCCAACAGCCGCGCCGCCAGCCGGCGCTGTTGATCGTCTGCGATCATACCGAGCTCAAGCATCGCCTTGATCGGCATGCCTTCCGCGGCGCGCACTAGGCGGGCCGCTTCGTCGGCAAATTCGTCCAGCATGCCGGAGAGGAAGAAGCCCATGTTGGGCTGGTAGTCAACCTCGTCAGCTCCCAAAGCTCTGCACTCGCGAATGAGCATTTCCTTGCCAAAAACGCTTTCGTGCCCTAAGCCGAGACTTATGCAAGTAGCGATCCGCACCCCTGAATTGCGGAGCACGGTGCGGGCAAGGGGAACCCAACACATCGAAATCATCGCGGCCTGAAAACCATATTCCTGTGTCTGTTCAAGGTGAGCAATGATCTCGGCCCGAGTTGTCTCAGGACGCACATTGGTGTATTGAATGCACTGCGCCAGCGACCGCCGATCATATCCGTGATTCATCATTGTCTTTCCGATGAGTACCTCTTGGGACAAGTATAGACATTTATGTACGTCTAGTATACCTTGAGCGCGAATAAGAACGCAAATGGCTTTTCGGCGCCGGCGGAGGGTTTGGCCGTTGATCTATTGCCTACGATATGGATTCAATTCGGCTTAAGTGGGGACAAGGAACACGAGCGGGGGCGGTCGACAATAACCGGTTAATTCTCATCAACCGTCGTTCGGGCGAAAGTCGGCAGTTGTCCGGCAAGGCGCCGGGCAGGTTGAGAACGGCTTTGTCGCCCTTGATCGCTTGGGGTGAGGGATCGAATGATTGTTGTCGCCCTGGCGCGCGTTTTGTGCGAATCAGGGGCGTCACGCATCACGTTACAGGCTCTTCATCCAGAGCGGCGGCGTTTTCCATTCTAAGGTCGATGCTTTTGAGCGCAATCACGTTGAACACCAAGTTCGCCACTGCGCCAAGCTGGTAGACCTCGAACTGGAAGAACTGCACAAGGAAAATCGACACCAATAGAGAAAAATGGAAGAAGCGAAGCGCTCTCCTGTGCGAGAAGGGATAGGAGAGAAGGCCCGCAAAGGCCAAAAGGCCGGCGATGAGCGAACTGGCGGTTAGCCCAAACGAGGATACGTCCAGTAGCGACTCCTTGTCTTCGATGCCCAAAGCCTCGACGTAGCCCAGCCAAGCGGCGATGATCACCGCCAAGAGCAGCAGGGTGGTGAGCGCCGTAAGCGCCATGTAGCCCATGACTACCGGCCAAAATGCCTTGTGCCCGCTGATGAAGGACGCAAGCGAGCCGGTGCGTCGCTTGATGCGGATGCGAGCGAGTAACGATTCTCTTGTCGCTTCGCGGCTCGGCTCGGCGGGATGCACGCCAACCGTCATGAGCAGCGGTTCGATCTCTCCCTGGTTGGCATTCGCCAGGTATTCCTGAATTCTGTCTCTGGTTTGGGGGAGGAGGCCGTGAATCACGCCGTCGGAGACCAGATGCAGCGCATTCGCCAGATACTCTTCCGGCGAAAACTGCGAGTATTTGATGACGGCGCGCAGTCCCAGGTAGAGTAGGATGAGGATCAGGTAGATGAGGGCAATGGTCGGCTGGTAGAAGTAGTCGTTGTCCGCCGTTATAAATTTCCCCAACTCGTCGATGAATAGACCAAAGCCTGCGCCCCCTATCACCGCCGAGGAGTTGAGGACGCGACGATCCAATAGCAAGAGGTTCATGAGCAGGGCGATGACCAGAAGCAGCCCGCCCCAGAGCATATGGGCGATATGCAGCCCGCCTCCGCCCAATTGCGGATAGCCGGTAAGCTCCAGATACACCCGCGTGGCGAGGATGGCGACGACGGTTGAAATCAGGAAGTTCTCGACGAATTCGGCGCCGTCGATGTCTTGCGTCATTTTGGGAGACATGCGCTGTTCGATTTCTGTGTGCCGTGATTGGAGCGGCGATTATCGCGCCAAGTCTGCAATAGCCCCTTGAGCGGGGCGCATAGGCGCCCGCGGCAACCGAGGCGATGCACAGGGTCGGGATAAGGATGGGTCGGGCGTCTTTCGTGGCTGCGCGCAGCACGCCCCGGCAGCT
>CAYXRG010000074.1:13050-21778 GCA_964467575.1 uncultured Caldilineaceae bacterium
AAGTATAGCGACTATGTGTATGGACGGTCAAAGTTGGCGCCTGACGGCAGTCCTGTTATGTGACGCTCACCCGCCCAATCTCTCCGTCGACCGTGACGGGATACGTCTTCAGCGACGCCGTAGCCGGCGCACAGAGCGCCGCGCCGTTGGCGACGTCGAAGCACGAACCGTGCAGCAAGCATGTGATGGTCTTCCCTTCCAGTTTGCCGGCGCTCAACGGCCCTTGGGCGTGGGTACAGGCCTCGTCCGTGGCGTAGTACGTGCCGTCCACGTTGTAGACCAGGACGGCGAGGCCGTTCACGGTGAGGGTGAGCATTTGGCCGGCGGCCAGGCCGGCGATGCGGAACTCGTTCTCCTGAAGGGCGGGTTCTCCGGCCTCTTCCTGAAGACCCGCAGGCGGTCCGCTGTCCGGCACATCGACATAGACGAGTTCGCCCGTCACCGTCACTGCATAGCGATCCAATTCCGCATCCGGGTCGGCCAGACAACGGCCGGAGCGCAGGTCGTACTGGTAACCATGCCAGGGGCAGGTCAGCACATCGCCTTCCAGCGCACCGGTCGCGACGGGGCCGCCCTGATGGATGCAACTGTTGCGGACGGCATACCATGCGCCCTGATGGTGAAAGACGCCGATGGATAGGTCGTCGATCTGGACGATCTTGCGTTGTCCATCGGGAATCTCCGCCGCCGTGGCGACGGCTACGCGGCGCAGCGGGCGCGCGCTGCTATCGCCATGTTCCGTCGCGACAGCCTGCTCCGCCAGGGCGCGGACCCAAACGCTATCGACCGGTACGGGCTCGCCGTACGCTTCGGGTTCCTGCTCATGCCCATAGGCGTGGGCCAGCATCTCCAGCAGCACCATCATCAGTTTGTCCCACGCTTCGACCGCGCGGAACTCCGTTTCGTCATCCACGGCCCGCAGTTCGTTGCTGACCGCCCGGCTGATGGCGTGCTGGATCATTCCAACCTGGCCGATCACATAGCGTTCAGGCACATAGATACTGGGGTCGGCCCCGCGAGAGGTGTGGGCTCGCCCCACGTAGTCGACATAAGCGGCGTACTCGTCGTCATATACGCCTTGCGCCGTCCGCAGCCAGAAATTGGACAGATGGCGCATGCGCAGTATCAGGTAGGGTTCGTCGATTGTACCGTCCGGTCGCAAGAAGAGCTTGCGCGTGAGCGGATAGCGCAGCAGATGGGTATAGAATTCGCTGACGATCTCGGGCAGATATTTGGCGATGATCGGCCGGGTTCGGCGGATGATGCCGGCGTCTGCCGCGGTGAAGCCAACATAGCCCGCCATATAGCGGAAAAACCTGCCGGCTTCAGCGATATCGTCAGCCGTGCGCCCGGCAGAGTGATTATTTTTCGGCGCGTTCATTCGATCTCCTCCTCAGCGGATGGATATGCAATCTTGCGTGTGTGCCTCACATCCGGCGGCAAGGATGCCGCGGTTACCGGCCGTCTCGAAAGCCGACGGTGATGTGGCTGCCGTCACAGAACGGCTTGTTGCGCGAGGCGCCGCACCGGCACAGGGTCTGCCGATTGCGAACCTCGTAGGTTTCGCCGTCTGCCGATTCCACGGCAATGCCCCCGCGCACCCACAGCGGGCCGCTCACATGCTTGGTCGGATCCTGCACCAGCGCTATCGACGGCGGCGCAACAGGCTCCACCGGACGGCCGGTCTCTTTGTCCCAAGCTACCAGCCTGCCCGATGGGCAATCGCCTACCTGGCGCACGAACTGCGCACGCACCGCCGGATCATCAGTCCTGCGCACTTGCCGCCATACCGTGCCGTTGAGATGGCAAAAGCGGGCGGCGGCGCATAGGGGCGGCACATCGCTCAGGGCCATTGCCGGCCCGTCTATCAATTGGGCTTGCTGGGCGTAAGGGGCGCGACTGGCTGTCTCCGTCCCGTCGAAGTTGATCTTGGCGTGCGTCTCGTCACAGAACGGCTTGTTGTTGGAGTTCCCGCAGCGGCAGAGCAGATAGCGCTCCGGGGCCTCGACGATTTCGCCCTCGACCCATGCGTTCGGCTCGCCGTCCGCATCCGTGGCGATTACCTGCACGCTAAGCGGGACGTTGCCGGTGACAAGGTACGGGCCATCTTGGGTAATCTTGATGCGCGGTTGTTCAGGCATGAGAGTTCCCCCTGATCGTCTATTCCTTTTTCGGTTGGGGCGGCTATCATACAGCAATGCGCATCGTCGGGCAAACGCCAAAAGTGGGGGCTAGATCAAGACGAAGGGTATTGGATTGAGGGCGGCGTCTTCATCGTCCGTTGTGTAGGGGGCGGGCAACTCAGGCTGAAGCGGTAACCCTAATGGTGATGCTTGTGGCAGGCGCCTCGCGCGGGATGTTCGACCTGTCGGCGCATGCAGCGACGCCATGCACTGTGACTTATTCAACTGAGGGCGCACGCCGCCGCACGGGTTGCGTTCGCCTTTTCGATGCGGCTTTTAGCTGTGGCCAGCCATTTCTCGTCGGTCGCCATCTCCGCCGCAGCCTCGTCCAGGAGGCGCGCGGTGGCGGAGGGCGCCACCCCTCCCGGCAGCGTGCGGACTGCGACGAAGCGTTCCGGGTCCAGCGCCTGAGCCAACTGCTCTGCGGTGAAAGGCGCGTCGCGGCCCACGACGTGCCGAGCCGCCGCCTGAAGCATGTCCAGCGTGAGGTCTTGCGCCTCCAGGTTGGCTGCGACCGCGCTCTGCACAAGCCTCGCCACGATCTGATGCGCTTGGCGGAAAGAAAGCCCTGCCTCGCGCACCAGCGCGTCGGCCAACTCGGTGGCGGTCGTGAACCCCCGCGCCGCCCGTTGCCGGAGGCGTTCCCGGTTCAGCTCCAGTGTGTCGAATACGGCTGCGTACAACTGCAAGGACTGCCGCATCGTGTCGACGGCTCCGGTCAGCGGCGGCCAAATCTCATCCTCGATGTCCTGCGTGTCGCCGTAGGGAATGTTGTGGCACTGAAGGACGATGCTCTGCGCTGTCCCCAAGGCGCGGCTCAGGCGGGCGCGCAGGTGCTCCAGCACAACCGGATTGCGCTTTTGGGGCATGATCGAACTGATCTGGATGAAGCTGTCGTGGATGCGCAGCGCGCCCGATTCCTGTGTGGCTAGGAAAAGCAGGTCGCGCGTCATGCGGCCCAGCCCGACAGCCAGCGACTGAATGGCGCAGGCGACGTCGGTAAGGTGATCGCCCGCGCCGATGCTGTGGTGCGTGCTGGCGATCACGCTGTCGAAGCCGAGCAGATTGGCCACGCGCTCGCGGTCGATGGGGAAGCCGGTCCCCGTGAAAGCCGCCGCGCCCAGCGGGGACTCGTTGACGTTGGCGTAGGCCGCGGCGAGCCGCCTCTGGTCCTTGGCCAGAAACGTGAGCACGCCGCCCAGGTAGTGCGCAAAGGTGACGGGCTGCGCCGGTTGGGTGTGCGTGTAGCCGGGCATCAGCGTATCCACGTGCCGGCGCGCCAGGCCAAGGACTGAGCGGCGCAAAGCCAACAGATCGCCGCAGAGGTCGAGCAGCAGATCGCGCAGCGCCATGCGCGCCAGCGCCTGCCCCAGGTCGTTGCGGCTGCGCGCCAACTGGAGATTGCCGCCATAGTCCGGCCCAGCCAGTTCGATGATGCGCGCCTCGATGCGGAAGAAGAGGTCCTCGACGCCCGGCTGGTAGGCGAGAGGGGCCAGCCCTTCCGCGCGTACTTGGCTGATAGCCTGGAGCAAGGCGCGCGCATTGTCCTGCGCGATGACGCCTGTCTCCGCCAGCATGATGGCATGGGCCTCGTGGGCCGCCAGCATCGGGTCGAGGAGATAGCTCTGCGCATCTTCGTAGGCGGGCTGCAGTACGTGCTTGTCGTAGGCAGGATGGGGAAAGGATAGCTGGCTCATGCGGGCGATGTCCTGTTGATTGGAGGAGGACGGATGGCGGCAGCGGGGAGGGCCTTCGGTAAGGGCTAACCCTTGATGCCGGTCAAGGCGATGCCGCGGATGATCTGGCGCTGGAAGATGATGAAGACGAGCAAGAGCGGCACGGTGGCAAGGCTGGCGCCGGTCATCATCTTTTCCCATTCGGTAACGGCTTCGCCGCGGAAGAAACTCAGGCCGACGGGCAGGGTGTAGTATTGCCGCCCGCTGGCGACGATGAGGGGCCACAGATAGGCGTTCCAGTTGCCGATGAAGTTGAAGATGCAGAGCGCGGCCACAGCCGGTTTGACCAGCGGCATGGCGATGCGCCACCAGATGCCGAACTCGTTCACGCCGTCGATGCGCGCGGCGTCGATCAACTCATTGGGAACGCCGTCGAAAAACTGGCGCATGAGGAAAATGCCGACCGCCGTGATCACGCCCGGAAAGGCGATCCCCCAGTATTGCATGATGCCGACATGCCAGCCCCAATCCACACTCATGGTGTACCAGGGGATGATCAGCATCTCGGTAGGGACCATCAGCGTTGCCAAGATGCCCAAGAAGATCAGGTTCTTGCCGGGAAAATCGAACTTGTTCAGCGTATAGCCGACCAGCGAGTCGAAGAAGGCGACGCTGGTCGTGCTGATGATGGCGATCACCAAGCTGTTGAAGTACCAGCGCCCAAAATTGCTGGTCGTGAGCACGCTGGCATAGTTGTCGAGCGTGGGGTTGCGAGGCAGAAAAGCGAACTGCACCAGTTCGGGAGCAGGCTTCAGGCTGGTGAGGATCATCCAAATGAAGGGGACGACCATGACGACCGCGCCGAGAGAGAGCAGAATATAGGCCGCCAGGACCGAAAACGACAAGCGGCGCGGGGCGCGCGACGACGGGCCCACGATCCGCTCGGCGAGTTGCAGCGTGCGTTCTGCGTCCGACGTGTACGAGGAAGTGGTCATAGGGCGGATCTCCAGGCTGCCGGCAGGGCTGCGCGCCGTTACCGAACGGCAGCCGCTAGCCGGATCAATACTCGACGCGGCGCGTCAACAACCGCAGTTGGATGACCGTGATGACGAGGATCAGGAAGAATAGGATAACGGTCAGCGCGGCGGCGTAGCCCATGTTATAGCTGGCGAAACCCTCATTGTAAACCTCTAGCACGACGGTCGTCGTGCTTTTGAGCGGGCCGCCGCGACCCTGAAAGGTCATGTTCTGCACGAGGTCGAACATGCGCAAGAAGCTGATGGCGCCAAGCACGGCCAAGTAGACGATGACCGAGTTGAGCAGCGGCAACGTGATGCGCCAGAACATCTGCCAGCGGTTGGCGCCGTCGATCTTGGCTGCTTCGTAGTACATCTCCGGGATCTGCTGTAGGCCCGCCAGGAAAATGATAATGGCGAAGCCGAGGCCGCGCCAGACGGCGACGGCCGCAATCGACGGCAGCGCTTGCTCCGGGCTGTTTAGGAAGGGCTGCATGGGCAGGCCCACGGCGGCAAGCATCTGGTTGATGAGTCCCGTCTGGGGCGCGTACAGCCAGTTCCACACAAAGGCGACGGCGACGAAGGAGGTGACAAAGGGAATGAAGTAGACCGCGCGGAAGAAGCCCGAAAAGCGCGTGATCTGGTTGAGCAGCAAGGCGATGCCCAAGGCCAGTGCAAGTTGCGACGGAACGCCGAAAACCACATAGCGGATGGTGTTCCAGAAGGCCGCCCGCACTGCTGAGCGTGGCTTGAATAGGTCTTTCCAGATGGCGGCGTAGTTGTCCAGTCCCACCCAAGGGCCGCTGCCCTCAAAGACGTTCCAGTCGCGGAAGCTGATGTTAAAGGCCAGGATGGTGGGATACCAGCGTATGACGACGAAGAACACCAGGCTTATCGCCATGAAGGCGTAAGCCCAGAGGATCTGCCGCTGTCGCAGCGTCAGCCGAACGAGTTTGGGCTTCATCGCAATGCCCCCGATCGAACCCGGTTGACAAACGAATCTTTGGGATCGCAAGAAGGATCAGCCGGCGCCGCGACAGCGCCGGCTGACCTGCGTGGCAAACCGCTCCTACACTAGCAGGGCGAAGCCCTAATGGCTGGCCCAGAACTCGTCCAGCAATTCCTGGACGGTCTCCACCGCGAAATCCAACTCGGCTGCGGGATCTGCGCCTGTTAATGTGACGGCGTCATAGGCGTCGAGAACCGCCTGGCGATCCTTGCTCTCGTCTACGAAGAAAGTAGCGTGTGCGTAGGGCAGGCCGGCGATGAAGGCGCCCAGTTCGGGGTCTTCCAGCAAGGCGGGATCGTTCGCCGCCTCCAGTTGCGCCGGCAACTCGCCGGTGACGTCCACCCAGAGGCGGCCGGCTTCCGGCGTGGTGATGAATTGGAGGAACTTGACCGCGGCGTCGAAGCGCGCCGGATCTGCGGCGGCCTTTTTGGTGATGCCGTGTGTCCAGTAGCTGCCGAACGTGCTCTTGATGCCGTTGTGTTCGGGCAGTTCTGTCACGCCGAAGTTCAGGTCCGGCGCGCTGGAGGCGATGGTGCCGAGCCGGAACGAACCGTCAATATGGAAGCAGGCATGACCGTTGAGGAAGAAGTTGGGGTCTTGGTCGAAGAGCCGCCAGTCGCCTGTCTTCAGTTCGGTCTCGAACTTGAGGAACTCATTCCAGGCCGCGTAGCCGCCGTCGCTGGCGTTCCAGAGCACCTGGGTTCCGTCGTCGCTGTAGGGCTGTTGTCCGAACTGGCGCAGCAACACTTCGCGGAACCAGTGATGCGCCTGTCCGGTTGGCGATACGGGGAAGCCCATGATTTCATAAGTTCCGTCGTCGTTGAGGACGGTGCAGGCTACGGCCTGTTCTTCCAGCTCCTGGAGTGTGCGGGGCGGGTTCTCCGGGTCAAGACCAGCAGCCTCCATCAGGTCTTTGTTATAGAACAGGGCGAGTGTCCGCACGGCGGTAGGCAGCGAATAGAGTTCGCCTTCCACATAGCCGGCCTGGGCCAAAGGGCTGAATTGCTCGGCGACCATGTCCGGCGGGAACACGTCTTCCGGCAGCGGGACGAGGTAACCGGCGTCGATCCAGGCGGACTGCCAGCCGTAGAAGAGGGTGGCTACATCCGGGCCGACGCCCGCGGGCACGCTGGCTGCGATTTTGTTGCGGAAATCATCGTAGGGGACGTCCGAGTTGTGGATGACCTTGATGTTTGGGTTCTCCGCCTCGAACTGCTCGATGAGTTGATCCATAGCGTCGATGCGTACGCCGAAGTTGTACTGCCAGTACTCGATCTCAACCGTTTCCTCGGCAGACGGCGCCGCGGCCTCTGCAGGCGCTTCCGCCGGCTGTTCCGCCGGAGCAGGGGCTGCGGCAGGCGCGGCGCAGGCTGTCAAGAGCAGCGACAGGATGACCAACAGGCCGATAACTAGGCTTGAACTACGTTCAGTGGTTCGTTTGGTGTGCATGGGTTTGGTCCTCTCGTACTCTTGGATGGTAGAACCTAAGATGGCAAACGCGATGCTTGGAGCCGAACCATCCGCCGGCATCCAGATCGCCTAGAGGTTGATTTTCAGCAGCCGCGCGGCGTTTCCCGCAAAGATCATCTGAATATGCTCGTCAGGCATGTTGAGGTCGAGGCAATCGCGCATCTGGTCCTGCAGGTAGCGGAAGGCGAACCCGCGCGGGAACCAGCTTGAGTCGGTGCCGAAGATGATGCGGCTCGGCCCAATGGTTTCGTAGAACTTGCGGTACAGGTATTTGACGGTTAGCTCGCCGGGGACCCAACGGATCCACTGCAGGCTGCCGCTGGTGTCTACGCTGACGTTGGGACAGGACCAGCAGAGTTGCAGCGTTTCGCGCTCCCAGGCGCAGCCGAAGTGCGGCACCACAAAGTCCACTTCGGGGAAGAATTTGGCGACGTTGTGCAGCTTGAGCGGGTTGATGTTCTCGTGCCAGGCAATGCCGCCCGAGCTGCCCTGGATGCCGAAGTGGATCAGGACAGGGATGCCCAGTTCGGCGCATTTCTCCCAGACGGGAAAGGCGGCTGGGTCCTCGATTGGCTCCTCGATCATGGGCGCCAGCAGCTTGTAACCGCGCAGCCCCAGGTTGCGGACGGCGTGGTCGAGCCGTTCGACTGCATCGGGCAGGAAGGGGCTGTGGTGCGCGAAGCCGATGAAGCGATCCGGATGCCAACCGCAGATCTCGGCGAGGTGTTCGTTGCCGCCGCCGGTGACGAAGCCGATGCTGTGTATACCGTATTTGTCCAGCTCCGCCACCCAGCGCTGCGCCTGCTCGCGGTCGCCCGGGTGGTCCTCTTTCTTCTCCGGCGTGGGAAAGCCCCACATGCGCCGCCAATGCTCGCCGTAGGGGCGGCCTCTTTCCTGGATGATCTGGAGACGTCGTTCGCCCACCCGCTCGACATAATGCTTCATGGTGTCGCCCATGTCGGTGAACCACGGTCCCTCGGTGGGGAAATGGGAGTGGAAGTCGACGATCTCAAATCCTTCGTACATGGGCGCACCCTCTTTGCGGCGATCGGATGGCAGGCTTGATGACGTATGGAATGGCGACGCCGGCGCGACTTCCGGGCGCGATCAAACCGGATTGCCCGCAATGCGATGTCGGGTTCAACGGCGGCGCCGGAAATGCTCTCTTCAAGTCAGGATGTCTGCGGTATTGATTGCAGTATAGCAGAGCCGTACTGCTCTGGGCAAGCAATACGCAAAGGCGGGCGCTTCCGCGGAGCGGCCGCGGCGGGAAGTCTAGGAGGCGGCAGGACCGCTATGAAACGATAGCGCCCGTCTGCCACACTCCGGTAAGCTTGTCGAGGGCGGCGCGGCTCTGCTATACTGCGGATAATA
>CAYXRG010000075.1:0-21366 GCA_964467575.1 uncultured Caldilineaceae bacterium
CGGCTCTCGCTTTGGTTCGGCGGGCGGCCTATGCTATACTCACCCAATTGTGATCGACGCTTGCAGCGGGTTTTCCGGTTGCATTGCGTCGCGTCTCACACAAACGAGCCGGCGGTCCGGTGTGCGGACAAAGCAACCGGCGTAGGCGCGCGGTTATTGGCCCGGCCAGGAAAAAATGAGGAGAAAATGTCGCTTACCATTCGCACCGAACCCATGGACAACCGCCAGCTGGCGTTGAAGGTCGAAGTCGCCCAAGAGCGTGTGGAGCAGGAACTGCGCAAAGCCGCCCGCAAGTTGGCCGGACAGTATCGCATACCGGGCTTCCGCAAGGGTAAAGCCCCCTACCACATCGTCACCCAATATGTCGGCCTACCCGCCCTCTTCGACGAATTTATCGAGGAACTCGGCCAGGAGGTCTACCGCACGGCCATTGAGCAGGAGAAGATCGAACCCTACGCCATGGCCTCGCTGGATATCGAAACGCTTGAGCCGCTCACCTATTCCTTCGCGGTGCCCCTCGAACCCGAAATTGATCTGGGCGACTATCGCAGCCTGCGCGTGGAGGAAGAAGAGCCGGTCATCGACGAGGCCGAGATCGACGAGCAGTTGGAAGCCGCCCGCGAGCAATATTCCGCTTGGACCGACGTAGATCGCCCCAGCCAGTATGGCGACACATTGACCATCGACATCAAGAGCGTGATCGTGCCCGCCGAAAGCGCGAATGAAGGTGCGGAGAACGATACGCCGGACGGCGAACAAACGGTCGTCCTGGACGAGTCCGACTGGGATGTGACGCTGGATCCCGACAACCCGATGGACCCGCCCGGCCTCGACGACGCGCTGCTCGGCCTCTCGCCAGGCCACGAAAAGGAAGTCACGCTCAGTTGGCCGGCCGAAAGCCAGAGCATCTACGCCGGTAAACAAGCTCTATTTCATATCAAGGTGCACAAGATCCAGTCGCTCGAAAAGCCCGAGTTGAACGACGAATTGGCCCAACTGATCGGCCCGGACTTCAACACGCTGGAAGACCTCAAAAACAGCATCCGGGCGGAAATGATCGAAGCGAAGAAGGCCGAAGCCAACGAGAACTACATGGAAAAGGCTCTCGACGCATTGGTCGAACAGAGCACGATGGTCTACCCGCCGGTCGTGGTCGAAGACCAGATCGACGCCATGGTCAACGAATTTGACCGACAACTGCGCCAGTACGGCATCGACGGCGTGAACAACTACCTCTCGCAGATCGGCCAGAGCATGGAGGAATACCGCGAGAGCCTGCGCGAGCAAGCCGAAATTGCGGCGCGGCGCAACCTGGTCATCTCCGAGCTATACCAGTTGGAAGGACTCGAAGCCACTGACGAGGACGTGGAAGAACGCATCCAGTCCATGTTCGGCGATGTCAACGAAGAACAAGCCGAAGCCGCCGAAGCGTACCGCAACATGATGCGCTCCGATGCGGGCCGCGCCATCCTCGGCAGCCAGATCTTGCAGCAAAAGGCCCTGGATCGTCTGCTTGCCATCGTACGCGGCGAGGAAGTGCCCGAACCTGTGCGCAAGACCGACGCCGCCGCAGAAGGCGACGCCCCCGCCGAAACGGCGCAGAGTACAGCCGCAGACGACGCGACGGCCGTAGACGAAGCGTCGAGCGAGGAGCCCGAGGCCGCCGACCAGGCGTGACCCGGCGGTTGAACGCTAACGGAATGCATACAGACAGTAGAAGCCGGCTTACGGTGGTGCGCGGCGCTACGGAAGTACTCTGGGATCAGTCATTCCTGTTTCTGTTCAACCATTCAGTGATGGAGAAATCGCGATGAACAACCCGACGAACTTGATCCCGATGGTCATTGACAACAGTGGCCGCGGCGAGCGAGCGTACGATATTTATAGCCTGCTGCTGAAAGAGCGCATCATCTTCCTGGGCACGCCGATATCCGACCAGATCGCCAATCTGATCGTGGCGCAACTGCTCTACCTCAATGGCGACGATCCCAATCAGCCGATCAACATGTACATCAACAGCCCCGGCGGCAGCATCTATGCCGGCCTCGCCATCTACGACACCATGCAGATGATCCCCGCGCCGGTCAGCACCTACGCCGTCGGCGTGACGGCGAGCATGGGCACCGTGCTGTTAGCCGCAGGGGCGAAGGGCCGCCGCTATGCCCTGCCGCACGCCACCATCCACCTGCACCCGGCCAGCAGCGGCGCCCAGGGCTACACCGAGGACGTGCGCATCGCCTTCCGCGAGCAGGAACGCGTCCAGACCCAACTCTTCCACCTGGTAGGCAAGCACACCGGCCATTCGTGGAAGGACATCGAGCATGACTTCGAGCGCGATCGCTACATGAACGCGCTCGAAGCCAAGGAATACGGTCTGGTCGACGATATCCTCGGCGGCTCCGAAGACATCGTTCAGGTCAAAAACGGCGAAATTGTGGTGCCGGAAATCGGCGAAGCGGTCAAAGAGAAGAAGAACGGCGCCAAATAACGGCGACTCGATACTAGGAACGACATGACGGATCAATCACAGACTGAGGAGCCGCGCTGTTCGTTTTGCAATAAGCCGCGCAGCCAGGTAAAACATCTGATCGAAGGCGGGCCCAACGTCTATATCTGCGACGAGTGCATCCTTTTGGGCGCGGAGATACTGGCAGAGCGGGGTGTAGACAGCCCCGCTGCGCCGGCTGCCGTTGCGCCAAGCGAAGCGCGCACCATTCCCAGCCCAAAAGAGATCGTCGAACACCTGGACCAGTACGTCATCGGACAGGAACGCGCTAAAAAGGTGCTCTCGGTCGCAGTCTATAATCACTACAAGCGCGTCTTCGGCGGACGCGGCGCAGCCGCAAACGGCGACGCGCCGCCCGAAGACCGCGACGTGGAGCTGACCAAAAGCAACGTGCTCTTGATCGGCCCGACGGGCAGCGGCAAGACCCTGCTGGCCGAAACGCTGGCCCGGCTGTTGCAGGTGCCCTACACCCTCGCCGACGCCACCGCACTCACAGAAGCCGGGTACGTCGGCGAGGATGTCGAGACGATCCTGGTCGGCCTGCTGCAAAATGCGGATTGGGATACGAAGCGCGCCGCGCACGGCATTGTCTATATCGACGAAATCGACAAGATCGCGCGCAAAAGCGGCGATAACGCCAGCATTACGCGCGACGTCAGCGGCGAAGGCGTGCAACAGGCCCTGCTCAAGATCATCGAAGGCACGGTCGCCAATGTGCCGCCCGCCGCGGGGCGCAAACACCCGCAACAGGAGTTTATCCAACTCGACACGCGCAACATCCTCTTCATCTGCGGCGGGGCCTTCTCACATCTGGAGGACATCGTACGCAACCGCGTGCAGCGCCGCGGCAGCCTAGGCTTCGTCCCCTCCGCAGACGACCTCGTCTATCGCCAATACGTCGTCGCGGACGAAGTTGCAGACGAAGCCGCCCCCTTGCCCGACGATCCGGCGGAGCGGCAACGCGAGCAGCATATCCGCCGGCTGGAGAAGGCGAGCCGCGAAGAAGGCCGCTACCTGCGCATGGTTATGCCTGACGACCTGCTCAACTACGGCCTCATCCCGGAGTTCATCGGACGACTGCCCGTGATCGCAGGTCTCGAGGGGTTGGATCGTCAGACGCTCGTGCGCATTCTGACCGAGCCCAAAAACAGCGTGACGCGCCAATTCAAGCGCCTGTTCGCTATGGACAACGTAGAGTTGGAGTTCGAGCCGGCTGCACTGGAGGCCGTCGCCACCGAAGCCTTCCTGCGCAAAACCGGCGCACGCGGCTTGCGCAGCATCGTCGAAGAGGCCCTGCTCGACGTGATGTACGAGATTCCCAGCCGCAGTGACGTGATGCGCTGTGTGGTGACCGCAGAGGTCTTCACGCACGGCGAATCGCCCACGCTCTACACCCGCCAGGGTCAGCCGATCTCCGTGGCGCGGGAACTGCGCAGCGCCGCGTAGCCCGCGCCGGTTTCAACCGGTACAACCCGCGCACTTGGCTTGCAGGAAGCGGTCAGCTTCCTGCAAGTTGTTTTCCGCGTGCCGTCTACGCCGTTTGGTGCAGCATCCTCTCGATGAAGCGCGACCGCGCCATCTGTTCGCCTAAAGCAACGGCGGCGGCATCATTTTCCGGCGGCGATGCCAGCCCGGCAGCCCAGCTGTCCGCATCTTCGGCAACGCCGGGGAGGCCGACGACGTGGTTTTGAAGGTTGTATACGCCGTAGACTACGTCCAGCCGTGCGCCGATGGACGGTGCAAAGATGCGGCGCAGACCGCGCGCAGCCGTGGCCGCGTTGAGGATCACCGCCAGTTCAATCAGCCCTTCTCGATAACCGGGCAGGGAGGCGGACGCGGCGCCATAAACCGCATCCAAGACGTCGATCGCAGCGCGGGCCGCCGTTACGCTGTCGACGATGGCGCGCAACGACGGGGTGACGGCCAATGCCGCATAGCGCGCCGGCTCCAACAGTGCATCGACGGCGGCCGTCACCGCGCCGCAGCGCGTGTGGCCCAATACAGCCAACAGCCGCAAATCGGCGAGATTGGCGACCGCAAAGTCCAGGCTGCCCGAGCCTTCGCCCGCCGGCATATTGCCCGCCACACGCACGACAAACAGGGCGTTCACCCCCTGCCCAAAAACAAACTCGACCGGCACGCGCGCATCCGAACAGCCTAGCACGGCGGCGAACGGCGTCTGCGCCGGAGCCACGCCTGCACATTCGCCCACGCCCAGATCGGACGCGGACAACGCCAGGGTCAGCCGAGCGTTCTCGTCCGCAGATGCGTTCAGCAACGCCGCGATCTGCGCCTGGCTTTGCATCAGCAGGCTTTTCGCCTCTTCGGGCGTCTGGGGCCGGACCTTGGGGCCCGAGCCGGATTGGTCGCACTGCAAAACAAGTTCGATCACGGCGAATCCTCGGCTTGTGCCAATGATTGAATGATCTTCTGATCCGTCACCGGAAAGGGATACTCGGCCAATTGGTCCAGCCGCGCCCAGCGCCAATCGGCGCAGCCCAACGCCTGGGGGACGCCCGCCAGCCACCGCGCGTGAAAAACGTGCAGCGTAATGCGAAAGTGCGTGTAGGCGTGCCGCACCGTCGTCAGCGGCTCGTGCACCTCGATTCCAACGGCAAGCTCCTCTGCGATCTCGCGGCGCAGGCAAGCCTGTAAATCGGCGTCGTACGGCTCCAGCTTGCCGCCGGGAAACTCCCATAGCCCGCCCAACATGCCGTCCGCCGGGCGTTGGGCGATCAACAGCGGCGACGCATACGCTTCGCCCTGCCAGATGACGCCCGCCGCCACATCGTAATGCGGCGTTTTGCGCCGCGGCAGCCTGACCGGGCGCTGCGCCTGCACACCGAGCGCCGCCGCGGCGCACAGGTCGTGCAGCGGGCAGGCCAGACAGCGCGGGCGACCAGGCGTGCACACCAGTGCGCCCAGTTCCATCAGGGCTTCGTTCACAGCGCCGGCCTGCCCCTTTGCGCCCGCCTCTACGAGCGAGCGGGCCATGTCCCACAGCCTTTGGAGCGTGGCGCGATCTTCGATGGGGCTGTCGATATCGGCCAGACGGCTAAACACTCGCTTGACGTTGCCGTCGAGGATCGGCTCGCGCAGCCCAAAGGCCAGGCTGAGGATAGCGCCGGCGCTGTATTCGCCGATTCCGGGCAGTTTGAGCAATTCGCGACGCGTGCGCGGCAGCCGTCCGCCATACGCCTCCGCCACGATCTGAGCAGCACGATGCAGGTTGCGGGCGCGGGCGTAATAACCCAACCCCTCCCACGCCTTGAGAACGTCTTGCTGGTCGGCAGCGGCAAGCGCTTCCAGCGTCGGAAAGCGCGCCATCCAGCGCGTGAAGTAACCGGCGGCGGTGTCTAGCCGCGTCTGCTGCGCCATGATTTCGCTGACCCAGACCGTATAGGGGTCGCGGCGCCCGGCGGGCGCGGCGCGCCACGGCAGGACGCGCTGCTGCTCGTTGTGCCAAGCAGCAAGGCGGCGGGCTATTTCGGCATAATGCATGGGGACTTAGAAGGGCGTCAGCCGGCGCAACGACTGCCGGTCATCCGGCGGGGATCTGCGTGATGAAACACTGCCCAAGCGACGTGGCGGCAAAGAAGAAAACTATAGCGATCCAGACCCAAATCGGGAAGCCGGCGAACGTTTGCCGGGTCTTTTTCTTCTCGGGCAACGGCTTCGGCAACTCGGTCTGGCAACGCCAGCAGACATCCTTGTCGTCAGGGTTCCATGTGCCGCATTTTGGGCAGTCCATTGCGCGCTCTCCTTAGTCTGGCAGATTTGCAAAATCGTATCACAAATCCGCGCTGCGGGCAAAGGAATCCGCAACGTTTTCGCAGGCTGCGCCGTCCGTCTGCGGGTCGCTTCGATAGGGGCAAGCCACAAACTAGACTGAGCAGGATTTCGGCTCTGCTCGATCATTGACACTGTGCACAGACCTGATGTACAATGCCTCTAATGACAACGCTGACGTTAGCGCTGTCTGCGCCAATCTCAGTCTTTTCACCGATCCTGCACGCCTAGACCGCACGACCACCCATCCGGCCCTGTTCGACGCCCCGCTGCGCGGGCGCCATAGCAAAGATAGGGAACCTGATCTCTTGGCTGTGACCATGCGAGACGTCGCCGAAAAGGCGAACGTCTCGATCAAGACCGTATCGCGGGTCGTCAACAACCAAGGCGAAATCTCCGAAGCGACACGGCAGCGCGTGTTGGCCGCCATCCGCCAGCTTGGCTACCGGCCCAACATCGTCGCCCGGGGATTAGCCTCCGGCCGCACCGCGTCCGTCGCCCTCATCATCCCTCAGATCACCGACCCGTTCTTTCCTGAACTGGTGCTCGGCGTAGAGAGCGTGGCGCACCGGCAGGGCTATAGCGTATTTCTGTGCAACACCAACGAAGACCCCCAGCAAGAACTGGACTACATCGACATCTTGTCAGGCAAGCAGGTGGACGGCATCATCCTCTGCGGCAGCCGTCTCGACGCTGAACAACTGAGCTCGGTCGCAACCCGACATCGCGTCGCCATCCTCACAAGCCGCCGGCCCGCCCACGCCGCGGTTGTCAGCATTCCCGGCCGAAGCGGCCTGCGACGCATGACGTCACACCTGGCCGAGCTTGGACATCGCCGGATTGGGTACGTCGGCTTGTATTGGCCGGGCGACCAGGAGCGTCTCCAGGGCTATTACGACGGGCTGGCCGCGCATGACCTCGCCGCGGACGATCGCTATGTGCGAATGCTGCCGACGGTGACGGTTGAGTTGGCGCGCCACATGGCCTGCGACCTCCTGCGCGCAACGCCGGAGATCACGGCGATGGCCTGCTACAACGACCTGGCGGCTCTGGGCGTGATGCAGGCGGCGGCGAGTCTGGGCCGCAGGGTGCCGGAAGATCTGGCCGTCGTCGGCTTCGACGACATTCCGCTGGCTTCGATGGTTAGCCCGCAACTGACCACGATGCATGTGCCGAAGTACATGCTCGGACAAATGGTCATGGACTTGCTGCTGAAGGTGATTGCGGCCAAAGGAGACTATGAAGAGCATGCGTATGTGGAACTTCGGTTAGTCGTTCGGGAATCATGCGGCGCCCAAAGCCGGCGTTCCAACGGCTGAGGGGCGCGGGGGCAGACTCGGAGCGCTCGCCACTGTGCGTCCGGGCAAGATCAATCCAGCAATCGCTCGACACCTAAACAATCGATACCTAAACAAAGGAGAATAACATGACTGTGGGAAAGATGAGCCGGCGTAGTCTGCTCAAGCTGATGGGGTCCAGCGCGGTTGCGCTAGGCGTGGCTGCGTGCGCGGCGCCTTCACCAGGCGGAGCGCCCGCAGGAGCGCCGGCAGAAGCCGGGCCGGTGACGCTGCGGCTCATGACATGGGGCGGCACAGAGAACGCCGAGAAGCGCGATCAGGCGGTGCGCAGCGCCCACCCGGAACTGGACGAGCAGTCCAGGGTTGAGGTCGTAGTCGGCGGAGCCGGCGATTTCGAAGTGGCCGACGCCGTGCGTCTTGCCCTGGCTGCAGGAACGAATATCCCCGACATTGTGCAGTTCAACCGCACCCAGATCGCGGAGTTCGCCGCCGCCCAGGAATTGCTGGCGCTGGAAGAGGCCTGGGGACCGTACAAGGACGATATGTACGCGGGCGCCATCGACCTTTGCATGTACGAAGGCTCGCTCGTCTGCTACCCCTACGAAGTCAAGAGCAAGGTCTTCCATTATCGCCAAGACATGCTGGACGCAATGGGAGTCTCCACCGCCGATATGAAGACGACCAGCGACTTCATCGCCATCGGCAAGGCCTTCCACGAAACCTACCCGAACAGCTATCTGCTCAACCTCGGCCCGCAACCCGCGCAGTACTGGCTCGGCGAGCTTCTCTCCGCCTACCCGGATGCGCGCATGGCCGACGAGGCGGGCAACTATCTCGTGGCGGAGCACCAGGCTTTTGCCGATACCTTCCAATTCATCAAGGACATCTACGATTCGGGCCTGGCGGCGCCCATCGACGACTGGTCGTCGGACTGGCAGCAGGCCTTCGCCGATGAGATGATCTGCGGCAGCCTGATCGCCAGTTGGATGAAGTTCTTCCTGCCCAAGTTTGCCCCAATGCAAGGCGGGCTGTGGGGAACCTCGCTCTGGCCCGAGTTGGCGCCTCTCGCCGACCAGCGGTACGGCAGCGAAGCGGGCGGCTCGGTCCTGGTCGTGCCCAAGCGTTCGGAGCATCTGGAAGCTTCGACCGAGTATCTGAACAAGATGTTCTTGGATAAGGACGGCGCGCTCGCCTGCTACGAAGTGACCGGCATGACGCCCCTCATGGAAAGCGCACGCGCCACGTTGATGGAGGCCGCCGCCAACCTAGAGAAGCCGGCCGGCATGTCCGATGAGGACTGGAACACCCAGCCCAACGTCTTCTTCGGCTCCGAATATCAGGGGATCGAACTGGATAGCTACAACTACGTGAAGGTGTTCCCGTACGATCCTTCGGCCACGAAGGAGATCGACATCCTCCACCAGTGGCTGATCAAGTTCTTGGCGAACGAGGCTACGCTGGTGGAGGCTCTCGACGGAGCCAAAGCCGATATGGAAGGCCAGATCGGCAACCCGTATCTCGTCTAGCTCACAGCCTGGCTCCGATATAGAGGCGGGCGGGCATGCTCGCCCGCCTCTTCTTTTCCCAAAGGCTGCCAATACGGACTTCGTTCCCGAACCCGAAGAGGTGAACATGGATACAAACGACGCGCTGGAACTCTCTGCACAGAGAGCGATCTCCGCAGCCGGAAAACGAAAAATCCGCTGGGGCGATGTTCTCGCGCCCTATTTGTTCATCTCGCCGTTCATCTTGGCCTGGCTCACGCTGTTCATTGGGCCGGCGATCTATTCGCTCGTATTGAGTTTCTTTCGCTATAAAGGCTACGGCACAGCCACCTATATTGGAATCCAAAACTACCAATCGATCCTGACCTATCATGTGTTTTGGACGATGTTGCGCAACACGATCTTTTACTGGCTGGCGCACGTCATTCCCCTGATGACTTTCGCCTTCCTCTTGGCCGTATTGGTGCGGTCCAAGCTGGTTCGCTGGAAGTCGTTCTTCAAACCCGTCATTTTCCTGCCTAATGTAATCGCCGTAGTGGCCTCGGCCCTCGTCTTTCAAAGCCTGTTCGGCACCCAGTACGGCGTGTTGAATTCCCTGATCGGCGCGCAGATTCCGTGGCTGCAAGATCCGAAGCTCACACGCTACGTGGTCGTGCTGCTGCTCGTCTGGCGCGGGGTCGGCTGGTGGTTTGTGATCTTCTTGGCGGGCCTTACCGCCATCAACACGGAGGTGGAGGAAGCGGCGCTGGTGGATGGCGCATCCGCCTGGCAACAGATGCGACACATTACATTGCCGCTGATGCGCAACACGTTCCTTTTCGCCTTTGTCATCGACGCCATCAGTTCGTTCCGGCTCTTTACGGAGGTCAACGTGCTCGTCGGCACAGGCGGCGGACTGGCGCCGGTGGCGGTCGCGCCGATCCTGAACCTGTTGCTGAGCAACCTGCGCGGGGCGCAGTTCGGCATGTCCGCCGCCGTCGGCTGGATCCTCTTTGTGCTGGTGGTGGCCGTAACCTACATACAATTTCGACTCTTCCAAGAAAACGCTGAGGGGGTGGAATAGTGGCCGGCAGTGCATCTGCAACCCCGACACGCAGTTCGGCATCCTATCGGCGGGGCCGCAGCATCCAAGTGGCGCTGGCCCATAGCATCTTGCTCATCGTAGTCGCCATTTCTTTCTACCCGCTGATCGTCATGGCGCTGAACTCGTTTAAGACCGACAGCGAAGTGCTGCGCAACCCGGCCGGCCTGCCGGAAGTCTGGACGCTGGCAAGTTACCGGGCCATCTTCGAATATCATGGCGGGCTGTGGCGTAACTTCATCAACTCGGTCATCGTCGCCTCGACCAGCACCCTGGTGTCGGTGTGGTTTGCGAGCATGGCCGCGTTCGCCTTCGCCAAATACCAATTCCGCGGGCGAAACCTGATCTTCGCATTGCTCCTAGCGATGATGATGGTTCCGTTTGAGATCACGGTGCCCCCCCTCTACATCATGTTCGCACGGCTCGGCTGGCTGAACACCTATCAAGCCCTGATCGTGCCCAGCCTGGCAAGCGTCTTCGGCCTCTTTCTCATGCGCCAATACATGCTGGGCGTTCCCAGCGCACTGCTAGAGGCGGCCCGCATCGACGGCGCCAACCATTGGCAGCTGTACTGGCGCATCATGGCCCCCGCGTCCGCGCCGATCTTGGGCGCGTTCGCCATCTTGCATTTTATGGGCGTCTGGAACGACTATCTGTGGCCGTTGGTGGTCGCCACAGAACGCAGCATCCAGCCGATCATGGTGGTGCTGCCCAACCTGCGCGACCCGCACATCGGCTTCTTGCCTGTCTGGGGAACGATCATGGCCGGCAGCGTGCTGGCGACCCTGCCGATTGTGACGGTGTTTGTCGCCTTCCAAGACAAATTTATGTCGAGCGTCGTGATCGGCGCCGTCAAAGAATAGGCCCAACGCCGCCGCCAGACGGTTCTCCGCATAAGCCTTAAACGTTCACATTCATTCGATCCGATAGACGGAAAGGAAATCATTCGATGGCAATGCCGTTGCCGCAGATCGTACAGGCGGATGGCCGGCCGCAGCTTCAGGTAGATGGCCGGCCATTCCTTATCCTCGGCTTGCAGTGGGATTGCGACAGTTGCTTCAGCCGCGCCGAGATGAACCCGTTATTCGCCCATGCCGCCCGCATGGGAGCCAACGCCGCTGCGCTGCCGCTCTATTGGCGGGAGATCGAGCCGGAGCCGGGCGCCTACGACTTCGACATGCTTGACGAGCGGCTGGCGCAGGCGCGCGCCAACGGGCTGCGCCTCGTCCTCCTGTGGTTTGCCACGTGGAAAAACGCCTGCTCCTTCTATGCACCCGACTACATCAAGCAAGACCCCAAGACCTACCGCCTAGCCCAAGATGCCGGCGGTCAGCCCACGGTCAGCCTCTGCCCAACCTGCACAGCGACCTGGGAGCGCGACAACGCCGCCTTGCAAGCGGTGATGGCCCACCTGGCCGAACACGATGCCGAGCGCACCGTGATCCTTTTCCAGGTGGAGAACGAACCGGGCATCTTGGGCAGCGACCGCTGCTATTGCGATGCCTGTAACCAGGAATTCGCCGCCGGCGGCTGGGCCGAGCGCTATGGCGACGAGGCAGCCGAAGCGTTCAGCGTCGCCTCGGTGATGGGATACATCGACCGGCTGGCCCAACAGGCGCGCACGGTCTATCCCCTGCCTCTCTATACCAACGTGTGGATGGGGGCCGCCGTGGGCCATATGCCGGGAAGAGAGTATCCCTCCGGCGGCGCGGTAGAGAGGATGCTCGCGCTGGCCAAAGAGCATACGCCGCACCTGGATCTAATTGCGCCCGACATCTACACCCACGGCTATCGAGAATTCCGCCGCGCCTGCTTGCGTTATCAGGCGGACGGAAACCCGCTCTATGTCGCCGAAGCCAGCAGTTCGCTGACGGGGCGTGCGGAGCGCAACGTCTTCTACGCCCTGGGCGAGCATGGCGCCATCGGCTTCGACCCGTGGGCCATCGACAGCCCCTTCCCGGAGACGACCGGCCATCCGCTGGTCGACCCTGTCGGCGGGGAATGGGGCGTGCAAACCTACTGGCTGCGCGATTCCTATGTGTCGATTGGCGCCGCCCTCGAAATTATCGCCGCCGCCCAGGGTACGGAGCGCCTGTTCACCTTTGTGCAAGAGCCGGGCGAGACGCGTGCAGCCTGGGCAGCGGACGGCTGCGATGTGCTGATCAACTATCTCGACCGCGAAGGGTCGGGCCGCGGCATAATCGTGCAACTCTCCGCCGATGAGTTCCTCTGCATCGGCGTGAGCTACTCGGTGCAATTCCGTCAGCCAAGACCGTCCGGACAGCCGCGCGCCGTCGAGCGCGCCGAGTGGGGTCGCTACGAACAGGATCGTTGGGTAGTGCACCATCCCATGCGGCGCGAACGGCCGGAATCACTGGGCTGGCCGTTGAGCCTGCAGGAACCGGGCGTAGCACGCGTCTTCTTGGCGCCGCGCTGAACCGCACAAACCAAGATCGAACCGGCCTTCATGCCAATAGAAACGAGTTGAAACAGATGCCAACAGGAGTGAAGATTGCCATTATCGGCGCGGGGAGCGCGCAGTTCTCCGCGGGCATCGTGCGCGACCTGTGCGTCGCCCCGGGTCTGCACGGCAGCCATGTCGCCTTCATGGATGTGGACGAAAAACGGCTTGGCATGGTCAACCGGCTGGCGGAACGTCTCTCAGATGAACTGCACGCCGGGCTGACGTTCTCTAAGACGACGGACCGCGCCCAGGCCCTGCAAGGCGCAGACTTCGTGATCAACACGGCGCAGGTCGGCGGGCACGACTGGAGCGAGGCGCAGCGCAGCCTGGCCGAAAATCATGGCTATTATCGCGGCGCCCATTTACATATGTTCGGCCAGATGATCTTCTTCCTGGAAGTGGCGCGCGATATCGAGCGCATCTGCCCGAACGCCTGGCTGATCCAGTCTGCCAACCCGGTCTTCGAGGGCTGCACGCTGATGACGCGCGAGACCAAGACCCAGGTATTGGGTCTGTGTCACGGCCATTACGGCTACCGCGACATCGCCCGCGTGTTGGGGCTGGACCTTGCGCATGTGACCGCGCAAATGTCCGGCTTCAACCACTGGATCTGGATGACCGACTTCCGCTACCGAGGCGAAGACGCCTACCCGCTGATCGATGAGTGGATCCGCACCAAGGCCGAAGCCTACTGGGCGCAGGACGACCGGGCGTTCCACGACAACCAGATGTCGCGCGCCGCCATCCACCAATACCGGTTGTTCGGTCTGATGCCCATCGGCGACACGCCGCGCATGGTAGACTGCCCGCGGCTCGTCGGCGGCTGGTATCACGTCGACCTGGCGACAAAGCAGCGCTGGTTCGGGCGACTCGGCGGCTTCGATTCCGAAATCGGCTGGCAGCAGTACCTCGACCGAATGGCCGAGAACGTGCAGAAGGTCGAGCGGGCGGCAACCGACATGGAGCAGCCGGTCAGCGCGGTCTTCCCGCCCAAGCAGAGCGACGAGCAGATCGTGCCGATCATCAACTCCTTAGTGCATGACGTCGAGGCGCTGTACCAGGTCAACATTCCCAACGACGGCCAAATCGTCAAGGGCTTCCCGGACGACTTGGTCATCGAGTGCCAGGGCGTGGTGAGCGGGGCGGGCATCCGCGGGGTATCGGCCCCCCATTTACCCGCCAAGCTCATGGCCGGCGCTATGATCCCGCGCTGGCATCATGCCGAGCTAGTGGTCAATGCCGTCCGCACGCATGACCGCGATATGCTGTTGCTCTATCTGCTCGAAGACCCGCGCACGCGCCGCCTGGAGCAGGCCGAGGCGCTGCTGGCGGAGTGGCTGGCCGACCCGCGCTGCAAGAGCGTGGCGGAGTGGTTCAGCCAATAGCAGTATACAAGCCGGGCGTACGTCCGCGCCCGGAGGACCACCCGGCGTCATTCTTGTTCCGGTCGGGTTCCCGTTGGCTTCCGTCGAAGTCGTGCATATATAAAGCGTCATGGAGCGTCTATGAAGATCGTCGATCTGAAAACGTTTGTCGTGGGCAACCCCTGGAAGAATTGGGTCTTTGTCAAGCTGTACACCGATGAGGGACTGACCGGGTTGGGCGAGGCGACAGGCGGCCTTTCCACCAAGCCCTGGGTTGGCGATGTAGAAGAGTTGCGCCGTCACGTCATCGGCGAAGACCCGCTCCACCCTGACCGGCTGGCGCTCAAGCTGATCAAGGCGCGCTACCTCAGCAACTCCAAAGGCATCAGCGCCATCGAACAGGCGAGTTGGGACATCCTGGGTAAAAGCCTGAATGCACCGCTATGGCAGATCTTCGGCGGCAAGCATCACGAGACGTTGCGCGTCTACGCCAACGGCTGGTATCGCGGCCCGCGCGACCCCGCCTTCTTTGCCGAAAGCGCGGCGCAGATGGTCGCCAAGGGCTATACCGCGCTCAAGTTCGACCCCTTCGGCGGGGCCTACCAGCAGATCAACAAGGAAAGCGAAGACCTGGCGATTGAGATCGTTCGGGCCGTGCGCCAGGCGGTGGGGCGCAGCGTGGACATCCTAATCGAGGCGCACGACCGTTTCACCGTCGGAACCGCGGTGCGCGTCGGCCGGCGGTTGGAGGAGTTCGAGCCGATGTGGATCGAGACGCCCGTACGCTCCTACGACCTGGCGGGGCACATCGAAGTGGCGCGCTCGATTCGCGTGCCGGTCGTTCTGGGCGAGGCTTTCAGTGAGTTGCGTCAGTTCATCGATCTGCTCGCCCACCGCGTGATCGACATCGTGCAGCCGGAGCCGCAGACGCTTGGCCCGTCGGCCGCGCGCAAGGCGATGGCAATCGCTCAGGCTTACGACGCTCTGGTCGCCTGTCATCAGGCGCAAAGCCCCTTCTGCACCGCCATGAATGCGCATCTGCACGCATCGATCCCCCACTTCCTTATCCAAGAGAACTTCGACGACGGGGCCGAACCGTGGACGTGGGACGTGTTGAGCGGCGTGCCACGCGTCGAGAACGGCGTGTTGCGCGTGCCGGATGCCCCCGGCTGGGGTGTGGAACTGAACGAGCAGGAGGCCCTCAAACACCCCTACGGCGAAAAGAACTTCCTCCGTCTGTTTGAAGATGGCTGGGAGACGCG
The DNA here is from genome assembly GCA_964467575.1 of uncultured Caldilineaceae bacterium. GTDB lineage: Bacteria > Chloroflexota > Anaerolineae > Caldilineales > Caldilineaceae > JASGTU01. The sequence goes on from CAYXRG010000075.1 coordinate 15,270, forward strand.
CCGCCCGCCGGAGCCGTCGGAGCCGTCGTAGGCGCCATATCCCCGAACGCCACGCCGGGCGCTCCTGCCATCCGTGCGGCGCGACTCGTCGCTTTTCAGCGACTATCTCTCCGTTTTCGCCCATCGGCGATCAAACGCCGCAGAGGCGCGCCTTCTCGCGGATGGCGAATCTGTGCGCAGGGTGCTATAATGGCGGCAGCAAGTCGCCAGCCTGTGGCGCGCTGTGGGCGTTTGGGTTTGCCACAAGGCGGACTTGCGTCCTGTTCCGGAATCATCAGCGCGCTTCAAGGTCGCATCTGTCTGAACTGAGCAGCCATCCGACGATGTCGTGCGATCTCGCCCTCGTCTTGTTCACGGTCTTGTTGGCGAACGCGACGGCCTGAGCGCGACTCTTTCATGAAGCCCAGAGGGTGAGCGGTGCCTGCACTGCTGCTGCAATGCCTGACCCCGTTCGTCGTGGTGTTTGTGCTGATCGGCGCGGTCATCGTGTCGATGCGCAAACGTCCCGATCTGTGGCCGCCGTCGTTCCTCATCTGGGGGCGCACGGTCGAATCACGCGCCGTCGCCGGGGCCAAGCGGTTGCAGACAACCGTTCGTTCCGCACAGAAGCCCGCCGATTACCTGGGCCCGCTTCACCTGCGCCTGCGCCAGGTCCGGCGGCGCTTCGACAGATGGGCCGCGCTGCCCGGCAACCGGCTTACGCTGCGCGTGCTGATCGCGGCCGCTGTCGTGCTGGTCTTCGCCGCGCTTGGGCTGTTCACGCCCGAAGGCTCGCTGTGGCATCGCCTGGCCGCGCCCGCCATTGTCATAGCGATCGCGGTCGTTGCAGTTGACGCGCTCTTTCGCATGCGTGGCGACCTGCTGGAGAAAGAACGCATCATCCGGCAGATGGGCAGCCGCAACAACCACTTTGCACTCGACGCCGCGCGTATCGTGATCGACCGCGGCTGGCACCGCGACGGCTCTCTGGCGGGCGCGGGCTTTGACCGGGCCGATCTGCGCGGCCTTACCATGTCCAGCGCGCACCTCGCCGGGGCCTCGTTCATGTATGCCGGGCTGCGCGATGCCGAGTTGATGTTCGCCAACCTGCGCTCGGCCCGACTGGGCAGTTCGGACCTGCGCAGCGCCAACCTGAGCTTTTCCGACCTGGAGAGCGCGGTGCTAGGCCTCGCCGATTTGGAAAATGCCAGCCTGGGGCGCTGCTCGCTGCGCGATGCGCACTTGGAAGGGGCCAACCTGCGCAACGCCTTCCTAGAGCATGCAGAGATGGAAGGCGTGCACCTGGAACAGGCGATCTACGATTCCAAGACGCGTTGGCCGCTCGACTTTATCCCTCCAGCCGACGCCATCAACTGGGACACGCTCGGCGACACCGAACGCGAGTGGTTCCGCCAATGGCGTTGGTATCTCGGCCAAGACTTGGACCCGTAGCCGGCGTGACGGTCAGCAGTTCGTCTCCTTATCCCCCGCACTACTCACTCTTCGCGATTTCAGTTTTTGGAAGGATGCAAGCATGAAACCCAAGATCGGATTCATTGGCGTAGGCATCATGGGCTACCACATGAGCCAGCACCTTATGAAGGCCGGCTACCAGGTCATCGCTTACGATAGGATCAAGGCGGCCACCGACCGCATTGTCGCGCTCGGCGCCGATGAGGGCCTCTCCAGCAAGGATGTGGCCGCGCGCAGCGACGTGGTCATCACCATGCTGCCCGATTCGCCCGACGTCGAAGCGGTTGCGCTGGGCCCGGACGGGATCATCGAAGCGGCGCGCGAGGGGCTGATCTACGTGGACATGAGTACGATTGCACCTGGCACGGCCATCAAAGTGGCCGAGACGCTGGGCGAGAAGGGCGTGCGCTGCCTCGACGCGCCGGTGAGCGGCGGCGAGGTCGGCGCGCAGAACGCAGTCCTCTCCATCATGGTCGGCGGCGGCGCCGAACTGCTGGAGGAGGTGCGCCCTATCCTCGATACGATGGGCAAGACCGTGACCCTGTGCGGCCCCGCGGGCGCAGGCCAGACGGTCAAAGCCTGCAACCAGATCCAGGTGGCGCTCAACTTCGTGGGCATGGCCGAAGCGCTCGTGCTCGGCGCCAAGGCCGGCGTCGACCCGGCCATCATCATCAAGGTGCTCAGCGGCGGCTACGCCCAGACGCGCGTCATGGATGTGCGCGGCCCCAGGGCCATCAAGGGCGATTTCGAGCCGGGCTTCAAGAGCGCCTTCCACTACAAGGACCTCAATATCATCATGCAGACCGCGACCGACCTGCACGTGCCGCTGCCCGCCACCGCAGTGGCGCACGAGTTGTTCTCGGCGTTGATGGCCCACGGCCGCGGGGACCTCGACCACTCGGCCGTGGTGACGATCCTCGAAGAGATGGCCGGCGTCGAGGCGCGGACAAAAGAAGAGTAGAGCGCAGCGCGACGGCGGTCGAACGCAGCACGCGGCCCCTGGTGTTCACCAGGGGCCGTTTCTTGTCACCGGTTAGGGTCGGACTCAGGGGATGCCGCCCGCAACGGGGATGCTCTCCGCCGCCGCGTTCCGGCGTGCACGACAGCTATTCGCGTTTAGCCCGGCGCTCATAGACAGACACGCAATTACCGCTTGTGGCCGAAAACGGTTCGCGCTCCCAGCCGGCCCAGCGCTCCCGCAACTGAAGTCCTGCAATGCGCGCCATGAGATCAAGTTCGGATGGCCATGCATATCGCGTAACGATTGGATTTAGCTGCACACCCGCTCGGGTGAGCGTCACATGCGTTTCCTCCAGCAATTGCTTCACCGGGTCGAACCGTGCAACGTCAAATCGCACATTGTCGATTCCAATAGCCTCAGCATCAACATATTGATTGTTGCGCAAGCGGAAAAACTCGGCCGGCACGCCGCCTTCCACAACAAACACGCCGTCATCTGTGAGATGGCTCGCAACGTTTTCAAAACACCGCACCTGCTCGTCTTGCGTGAGCAGATTGAACAACGTGTTGAACACCACGTAGATCAAGCGATATGTGCCGGAGACTGCAACATCGGCGAAATTCCCGATCGTAACATCGATCTGATCGCTTCCTGGCTTGCTGCGCAGTTTGGCGACCATAGCCGGTGAGATATCGATGCCGTCAACTCTCACCCCTTCGGCAGCCAAAGGCAGTGCAATCCTTCCGGTGCCGATCGCCAGTTCCAGGGCAGAGCCGCCTTCTGCCAACCGCTTTAGAAACGCAACAGTCGACGCCTCGTCTCCACGTTGCGAGATTTCGTCATATATTGCCGCAACATCCTCACCAAAGCTCATGGCAGGTCGGTACTTCTTCATCCATTTTCTCCTCGACTCATATGCCGTGCGACAGATTTCCCGCCGCAGTGCGAAGCGGTTCCCGGCATCGTCTCTGCCGGTGGGCGGCAAGATGTTTTCTTAGGGATCGTTTGCGACCGGAACGCTCTCAACCGGCACGTTCAGCACGAGGTCGGCAACAGGCGCCCAGCCGCCGCCGCGTTGCGGCGTGCGCGCCTGCACCCAGTCGCCGGCAGCATCCCGCCCGAACACGGTGAGCGGCGTATGCCGCAGCGCCGCCCCGCTCACGGCCTGGTCCGCGCCGGGGCCGGCGCGCAGTTCGACGTCGCGCGTCGTGTAGGCGTAGGACATGACCCCGTCATAGGGCGAGGTTCCGCTCCAAAAGCCGCGGCGGTTGAGCGCTGCGTCCATAGCCGCCTGGCGAAACTCGGCGGCGTAGGCCGTATCGGGCGGGTACTCGACCGGCTGGGCCCACCCCTCAGCCACTAAAGCGGCGTTCACCATCGTCCCGCCGGCCAGGTAGACATAGCGCAACAGGCGGCCGTAGCGGTCTGTGTCCGACCTGCCCTTGACCAAGATGACAGTCTGCCCGCCGACCAGAAGCCGGTTGGCCTCCGTTGCAGCCTGATAGCCCGGCTGGCCGCGCTCCGGCGTATCGATCCCCACGTAGCGCACGGTGAGCGTCTCGTCGCCCAGCAGCACGTCGATTGTATCCCCGTCCGTGACCTTCACGACCAGGGCTTCGTCGCCGGTGATGGCAGGGGCCGGCGTCGCCACGACGGCGAAAGTTGGCGTCGGGCGCAAAGGCGCGGCGGTCATCGCCGGCGCGGCAGTTGCTGTGGGCGCAGGCGCGCCCGGCGTGCGCCCCTCGCCCAGGCCGACCGCCAGCCCGAACAGCGTGGTCAACGCCAGTAGACCGGCCGCTCCCAGGCAGCCCCATTGCAGCCAGCGTCTCATGCGTTTTCTCCCCTGCTGTAGTACATGCCGCCCATTCTACCCCACCTCGCAAGCCGATCTGAATCCTCGATCAGGAGCAGTTTCCCGCCGCTTAACAAGCGCGGGCGATGTTGCTATACTCTAGGCACGGCGACCTGTGATCGCACAGGCTTAGGTACATAATGAGGTTTGAGCGGATGCGAGAAGAAGCAGGAGTGTACGAGTTCGTCGGCATCGGCGAAGTGGCCGAAACGACCACGCATATGCTGGAGCTAAGCCTGCAGCAGGCGTTGCAATCGGCTTCCCGGCAGAGCGGAGGGCTGGGACAGGTAGAGCAGTTGGTGCTACAACAGGCGCGGGACCACCTTTCCACGGTACGCGAGGGCTTTATGCTTAGCGTGCGGACATCCCAAGTCGGCGACTACAGCGAAATGGGCTACTTGCTCGAACGAGTGCTGACCGATTGGGACCGCTTCGTCGAGGAACTGGGTTTAGTCCCCGAAAGCGATGACCTGCCGGAACCCCGAACAGAGGCGCCGCTTGTGTCCGAAGGCCTGCGCGTGGAACGCGTGCGCCGCCAGCTCCTAGCTTTCGGCATGGCCGCCGTGGCGATGGGGGCGCTTCCCCGTCTGCCCGCCAAACAGGTCACGTTCCCGCCCAGCTATGGCAAGCCGCCGACCTATTCGGATATCTCAGCTCCGCACACGCCCGGCGAAATGCTGTGGCGCATTGAAGAGGTGGAACAGACGTTGTGGCAGATGATGTCGCAGGATATGGCCCAGCTCATACGGCAGCGCTACGGTCCGTTGCGCCGCACGTATGGCTTTTTCGAGGCAAGCGCCTGGCTCACGCGCAAGGAAGCGGAACGTTTCGGCGTAAAGAAGCGGCGCCCGCGGCGGGTCTAGAGCGCGCGGCAGGCCGCCAAAAGCGATAACGCCCTCACCGATTCACCTCCAGTGGGAAATGCGGTTGCCCTGTTCTCCCCGCGTTGCTGTGCCGGATCGGCCCGGCCGCGGGGAGTCGTTTCTCCTGCGCCGGCTAAGCCAGAAAGAGATAGCGGCCGCAACTCGTGCAAACCACCAGTTCGTTGCGGTTGCTCTGCAGTGCGCTGATCACGCCTGTCGGCATCTGAACATGACAGGCTCCGCACTCCCCGTTGCGCACCGGCGCCACCGCGACCCCGCCGCGCCGTTTGCGCATCTGCTCGTAGCGGTTGAGCAGATCGGGCGACATTCCGCCGGCGAGGGTTTCGCGCTTGCGTTTGAGCAGAACATAGTTCTGCTTCATCTTGGTCTCTTGCTCGCGCAGATCAGCCTGCCCGCTGATCCATTTTTCTTCAAGCTTGTCCAAAGATTGGCGCAATTCGTCGAGCTGCGCGTTCAGCCCGTCGGCCAGCAGCATGGCTTCGACTGCGCTGTCTTCGAGTTGAGCGCGATGGCGGCGCATGGAGTCTACATTGGCCTGCAACGCCTCTAGTTCCTTCGGGTTGTGAATCGCTCCGCTCATGAGCTGTTCTTCGGCGCTCTTGATGCGTTCCGCCAGCGTATGCGATTCCAGTTCGGCGTCGTGCTGCTTGCCGCGCCAGGCGTGAAATTCGCTTTCCGTTTCGGTTACGCGCCCGCGCACCTGACGCAATTCCTCCGATTCGCCCAGCAGCTTTTGGATCTCCAGCAGGCGCTGGCGCACCTTCGCCCACGTCAGATCCACCTTTTGCAGTTCATACATTTTCGCGGCATCGTCCACGAATCACCTCCCCCAGAGACCGAATAATCTTGGTTGCCGTCCGAATTGTGATCGATTCCGCCGAACCATTAGCAACGATAATAACACCGGAGCAGGGCTATTCCAAAGGTTTATGCAGGCGCAGCGCCGCA
>CAYXRG010000076.1:0-21248 GCA_964467575.1 uncultured Caldilineaceae bacterium
GTCAAGCCCCGGACCAGCGCGACTTCAGCGATGCGCCGCGCGCCGCCCTCCCGGCTCTTTTTTGTTGGACTAGTCGGGGTGTTACCGCGCCCAAACCCCGCTTCTCTGTTTCTTGCGCCCGCAGGCCGTGGGGCGCTCCATATGGCGGCTTGGCCCAAACCTGCGATGCGCCCGCCGGAATTCGCGCGTTTGACAGTCTGCCCGCCCTTCCCTATGATCGGGGGCCTGTTGTGGATCTAGCGGCGACTTGGTTCGCCAGGGAGGGTTCTCATGGCCCCTCGCATCGGCTTTGAATGGCGTACCGGAGAAGAGGAGTACTTGCGGTTCGGCACAGAGACGGACATAGAGACGCCGCTTTCGACGCCGGATCGGGAACGCTGGATTACATTGGTTTTGCTGCGTTCGTTGACCGCCTTGCTTGTCGTGGCGGCTGCGACGGCGAGCGCGGCTTTCTCTCCTGCCCAACAGCAGCGGATGCAGATCGAGCAGGAATTAGCCGCCATCCTCGTCATGGAGCAGGAAGCCTGGGCTGCATCTGACCCGAGTCTGTACAGAGCCTTGGTTGACCCGCAGGTGACGGAATCTTGGATTGGGCAGTGGCGCGGCGGATGGGGGACCGGTAGAACCGCCTTTGGCGGCCGCCGGTTGTTACTGCTTTCAGCCCAGCCCTTGAGCCAAGACTTCGTGCGGGCCAATGTGCAGGTTACACAGCCGCGCATCAACTGGTGGCAGACGTCCGTCCAGCGAGAGACGCGCTTCTACCGGCAGGCGGGCTATACGTGGCTGCGCACGCTGCCGCCAGCAGAATATTGGGGTGATCAACTGACGCTGGAGACGCCCCGCATGACTTTTCACTATCATGCGCCGGACGCCCAGGCCGTAACGGCCGCCGCCGCCCAACTCGAAGCCGCCTATCTGGAGCTTCATGCCATGTTGGGCATCGAGCCGCCCTCCGCAGCCAAGAAGATCGTCGTGATCCTTCAGCCGGAATTGGTGCTGACGCGCAGTTGGGCCGGCGGTGACATCGAATTGACGTCTCCACTGTTGGCGCAGATCGACGGCAGCCTAAGTGATGCGGACTATGTGACGAGTACGGTTCTCAATCGCATCATTGCCCATACGTTGAACAGTGAACGCATAATGAATGCCGCCCAGTTGCAAAGCTGGGGCCTGTTTCTCAGCGCGCTGCGCGGCTGGCTGCGCGCCGAGTTGCTGGGGCTGCCGACGCCCTGGCGCGGCGAAGCGCAGAACGTCTTCATGACCCATGCCCCCGGCAGTTTTCCGCTGCGCCTGGCGGACCTGACGGAGTTCCAGGTTGAGGGGCAGCCGGGCCGCAACACGGCGTTGTGGCGCTATATGGCTGCCGAAACACTCTTGGAGTACAGCGTGGCGCGCGCAGGGCGAGAGGCGCTGCCCGCCCTGCTACACGGCCTGTCGGAGACGGCTTCGTGGCCCGAGTTGATCGAGGTCGTATTCGGCGCCTCGGAGGAAGAGTTCGTGGCGGGCTGGAACCGGTATTTGTCCGAGGCGTACGGCTTGGAGTGAGGGACAGGTTCGATCCGTATTGGCGGTTTGACAGGGCGCGGCGTCTGGACTATACTCGCCGCCACGTCGATGGCGGCGCCTTGCCGGCCCGGAAGGAGAACGCATGAAGGATCATAGGCGCGCCGGCAGACGGCGCAACCTAGCTGCGAACATCCCCCATTCCTGGACGCTTCCCCGTCTCTCCGTTGTTTGCGCCTGTTCCGTCTGTACGGAGCGGCGCTGCTCGTGTAACTAGCCGGTCGCCGGCGCGCTTCCTCGTCTCGTTACTTGTCATAGCGGTCGCTGCGGCCTTGTTCTGCGCCGCGTACAGCCGCCTTGACGTTGAAACGATCTGCAGCCGCCCACAACAGCCTGATGGCCGCTGATCGAATGCGGGCCGGTGATCGGCTTTTCCGCCGAAACTAACCTCATGTCGCCTGGAAGAGCCGGCACATTCCGGGCATGTCCCTCCGGCCATAATGAATGCCGGAAAGAGCGCAAGGAAGCAAACGTAAGGTTCTGCTACAGATAACGACACCCCGGACGCAACCTGTATCGAGATGCATCCAACACAATACGCCTAGCACAGAGGAGAGAACAAGATGAGCGATAACTACGCACGACCGGACGTCCTGGTCAGTACGCAATGGGTGGCGGACCACCTGAATGACCCTAATGTTCGCCTGGTGGAAAGCAACGAGGATATTCTGTTGTACGATACCGGCCACATCCCCGGCGCGGTGAACATCGACTGGCACGCCGACCTGAACGACCTTGTGGTGCGCGACTATGTCAACCCGGAGCAGTTCGCCGCCTTGATGCAGCGCAACGGCATCTCGCCGGATACGACGGTGGTCTTCTATGGAGATAAGAACAACTGGTGGGCGACCTATGCCTTCTGGGTGTTCCAGCTTTTCGGCCACCGCAACGCCAAGGTGGTGAATGGCGGGCGCACCAAGTGGATCGCAGAAGGCCGCGAGTTGAGCAAAGAGATACCGAGCTACCCGGCCAGCCGATACCCCGTGCCGAAGCGCGATGACAGCCAGTTCCGCGCCTTCCGCGACCAGGTGCTGGCGCATCAGGCGGCGGGCTTGCCGCTGGTGGACGTGCGCAGCCCGGGCGAATATAGCGGCCAACTGCTGCACATGGCCGACTATCCGCAAGAAGGCGCGCTGCGCGGCGGTCACATCCCCGGGGCGAAGAATGTGCCGTGGGCGCGCGCAGCCAACGAGGACGGCACATTCAAAAGCGCCGAGGAACTGCGCGCGCTGTATCTGGGCGAGCAGGGCCTCAACCCGTCCGATCCGGTTGTGACCTATTGCCGCATCGGCGAGCGCAGCAGCCACACCTGGTTTGTGTTGTCCTATCTGCTCGGCTTCCCCAACGTGCGCAACTACGACGGTTCGTGGACCGAGTGGGGCAATTCCGTGGGCCTGCCGATTGAGCGGTAGGATGGCGCAGGCGTAAAGAAGGATTGCCGCAGCCTTCCAGGAAGCTCGCAACCTCCTGGAGGGCTGCATTCTTGTTGGAACCCTTCTTGCCTGATCCTTCGCCCTTCCGCCAATCCCTGCTATCATCTTCTTAGGGCCAACCATCATGCCTGCCGTCGGGCCCTTCATCGATCTAGAAACAGGGATCAAGCTGTGCAACCCGCCAATCTGCTCTTCATCCTCTCTGACCAGCACGCGCGCGATGCGATGGGCTGCGCCGGGCGATCGTTCGTGCGCACGCCGAACCTCGACCGGCTGGCCGAACGGGGCGCGCGCTTTGAGAACGCCTATACGACCTGCCCCATCTGTGTGCCGGCGCGCGCCGGCCTCGCCACTGGTCGCTATGTCCACCAGATCCGCTATTGGGACAACGCCTTCCCCTACGACGGCAAGATACCGAGTTGGCACCATCGTCTGCGCAGCCAGGGTTTGCGGGCGGACTCTATCGGCAAGCTGCACTTCAGCGGGGCTAGGAATGACCACGGCTTCTCGCAGGAGATCGACCCGCTGCACGTCGTCGAGGGCGTAGGCGACATTCTGGGCAGCGTCCGCGACGATCCGCCCCTGCGCAACAAACGCCCCGGCGTGCTCGAGGCCGGGCCGGGCGACTCTACCTACTTGCAGTACGACGCGCGCAACGCCGCCCGCGCCTGTGAATGGCTGGCCGCGCACCGCCAGGATGACAAGCCCTGGACGCTGTTCCTCTCCTTTGTCTGCCCGCACCCGCCCTACATCGCGCCGCCGGCGCTGGTTGACCTGTATCCGCCGGATGACCTGCCGCTGCCGCCGCAATGGCGCGCCGGCGAATGGTCGGATCACCCGGCGCTGGCCTATTTCCGCCGCTTCTTCGCCTACGACACGCCGTTCGAGGAGCACGAGCTGCGCCGCCTCGCCGCGGCCTATTACGGGGCCTGCACCTATCTGGACCGGCAGATCGGCCGCGTGCTCGACGCGCTGGAGGCGCAGGGCTTGGCCGAGTCGACGCGCGTGATCTACGCCTCCGACCACGGCGAGGCGCTGGGCGCGCGCGGCATGGTAGGCAAGTTCGACCTCTACGACGAGTCGGCCGGCGTTCCGCTCATCGTGGCCGGGCCGGACGTTCCTGCCGGGCGCGTGGTCGAAACGCCCGTCTCGCTCGTCGACCTCTACCCGACCGTGCTGGAAGCCGTCGGTTTGGAGCGCAACGTGGAGGAGCGCGAGTTCCCCGGACAGTCGCTGTGGCAGATCGCCGCTGCGCCGGATCAGGAGCGCACCGTCCTGTCCGAATATCACGCCTTCGCCTCGCAGCACGGCATGTTCATGCTGCGCAACCGCCGCTACAAGTACATCTACTATGTCAACGACCGGCCTCAGTTGTTCGACCTGATCGCCGACCCGGAGGAACGCTGTGACTTGGCGGGTCAAGACGCACACCGCGCCACGCTAGAGGCGTTCGAGCGCGAGTTGCGCAGCATGCTCGACCCGGAGGCTGTCGACGCCCAGGCCAAGGCCGACCAGGCCGCGCGCGTGGCGGCGTACGGCGGCCGCGAAGCCGTCATCCGCCGCGGCGGCTTCGAGAACTCGCCCACGCCCGGCGAGGCTCCCGCCTTCGAGCGCTATGCCTGATCGGAGAAGCGGCGAAGTTTAGGTGCGGCTGATATTGATAAGCCGCACGCCGGCGCGATGCACCTGCCGGAAGTTGCCGCCCTGGCTCACCGCAGCCAGGACGGGATCGATCCGCTCCACCAGCGAACCGGAGATCAGGTCTACGCCATGCTCGAACAGCACGGGCGAGAGGGGCGCGCTAGGCCCCAGCAGCATGACGCGCGCATCGGGACGGCGCAGCGCCAGCAGGCCGTCGAACGTACCGTTGATCAACGTGGTGGCGGTGATCGCCAGCATGTCCGCCTGCGGGATAACCTGGGGCGCGGCCTCGGCGGGCAGGTCGTCGCCATGAGGGTGTAGTTCGAGAACCCACAACGTCCCAACGCGCGGGCGCAGGCTTTCGACAAAGGGGAAATGGCCCACCAGCGCCACCTTGCACTCGCTGCCGCCACGGGCCAGGACTTCTTCGGCGTTGCCCTCTTCCCAGGGGCCTGGCGGCGGCGCCACGAGGGCGTTTATGATCGCCATGCCGATGGAGGCTTCGAGCAGGCTGGAGGAGAGGGCCAGTTGCGCCAGTTCTAACGCGCTGCGCCCGATGAGCCGGCCTGCTTGCGGCACGGACGGGCCGGTCCCGTGGACATGCTCGGCTTCGCGCAGGGTTGCAGCCAGCCCGCAGCGTCGCTCGTCCCCGCGCCGCGTCACAACCGCCGTCCAAAATGCGCCTACGCGCACATCCTCTACTACGGCGTCGTCCAATGTCTCCAGCAACTTTTCGATCAGGGGTGAAGCGGGCATTTGCGTCAGGCTCCGGAGTTGCAGAGGCCCTGTAGATTCAGGCCCCTATGGAGGGAAGTCTTTCGTTGCACAGCAGTATAGCAGATGGGGGCTATGTCCGCCTCTCGCTGCACCGGTTGCTCAATGCAGAGGCCGAACCCTGGCGCAAGGTCCGGCCTCTGCATTGCTGGGGAAGGGGCTACAGGTAATTAGCGATGCGGTCAACCCATCGAATGCAGGCCGACGTGGTTGCCTTCGCTGTCTTCGAAGATGGCAAAGAAACCGTGCTCGCCGATGTCGGTCTTGGGAACAATCACTTTGCCGCCGGCCCTCTCCACGCGGTTGAGCGCGGCGCTGAGGTCGGCGCCGCCGTTGAGGTAGACGACCGTGCCGTCCTTGCTCGGCTTATAGCCCTCCATCTGGGTCAGAGCGCCGCCGACGCCCTCCCCTTCCATCGGCAGCATCGCCATGAAGGAGTCTTCGCCGGAGTCCATCATCTGCACTTCTGCGCCGAGGATCGTGCTGTAGAACTTGACGGCCCGCTGAATGTCCGTGACGGGGATGTCGAACCAGTTGATTGCGCTCATCGCTCTCTCCTTGCTGTGTGACAAACCGCTTATGCTGTGTGTTGATATAGTGCAGGCGCTGTGTCGTCTTGTCCTCTGTGATCGGCCATGTTGTGTAGTATAGCAGAACATTTGTTCTAAATCAACCCTCAATTTTCGTTTTGTGGGTTGTGTTCTTGGATGGGGGCGTCGAGCATCCTCCGTCCTCGGCGCCAGTTCACCGATCCGGCGTTCAGCGGGTACAATATAATGCGTCGCCACCCGTTCTCCTCGTACATCAAGGGCAGACGCTGCGCGTCGACGGCGACCGGCGACTTTGCTCGGCATGGCTCAACAGGGCTGAACTCCTGGCGCTCCGCCATTTGGCAACCGGCACATCCCACTAACCTAGAAGAGAGGCGATCATGGCGAAGAAGCTGTCCGAACAGCAGATGTTGGAAGAACTGAAGAACTTCGATACGCCGTCTATTACCAATGTGGTGGCGACGTACCCGACCGACCCGCTCTGCCTGGGGCTGTACAACCCCTGGACCGAGAACTGGTACACCGACACGTCGATCCGCTGTATGTATCCCGAATTGGGCAGGCTGGTCGGCTATGCCGTAACCTGCGTGTACGGGCTGCCCGATCCCAATTACAACCGCTTGACCTTCGGCGACGTGATCGACGCGCTGGCGGCTTCCAAGCAGCCTACGATCCTCGTGATGCAGCAGGACTTCCCGCCGGAGATCGCCAATAAGGTCGGGCTGGCGGGCGGCAACATGGTCTCGGCCATGAAGTCCATCGGCTGCCTGGGCCTGATCTCCAACGGGCCGTCGCGCGACCTGGACGAGGTGAGGCCGATGGGCTTCCAATACATGCTGAGCGGCGTCACCGCCGGGCACGGGGCGATGGCTGTGCGCGCCGTCAATGTGCCGGTATCGGTGGGCGGCATGGACGTGGCGCCGGGCGAGATCATCCACATGGACGAGAACGGCGCGGTCAAGTTCCCCGCCGACAAGCTGGAAGCGGTGCTGGCCAACGTGCGCAAGCTGCAGCAGGTCGAGGCGGAGCGACAGAGCGCTTTGCAGAACGCCAAATCGGCGGATGAGATCCGCGCCATCTTTGGCGGGCACGCCTACGGGGACAAGAAGAAGTAGCGGGGCGGCGCATCTACGACACAGCCGACAGCATAGAAATGCCTGCCAGGAAGATCGCAAGCTCCTGGCAGGCGTTTTTTGTATGCGGGATACGCGCGGAGCAGTTAGCCTTTGAGGCCGGTCGTGCTGATGCCCTCGACCAGATAGCGCTGGAAGAGGACAAAGATCACAAACACAGGCGCCAGCGATAGGGTCGACATGGCGAAGATCGCGCCCCAATCCGTGGCGGCGGACGGGTCGGCGAAGGAACGCAGCGCGATCGAGATGGTGTAGAGCTTCGGGTCGTTCAGGTAGATCAGCGGCGTCAGAAAGTCTTCCCAGGCCCAGTAGAAGGAGAAGATGGCGGCGGTGATGAGGGCGGGCGTGATTTGCGGCAGGATGATGCGCAGGAAGATCAGCCCCTTGCCGCAGCCGTCGATCTCGGCGGCTTCGTCCATTTCGCGCGGGATGCCGCGGATAAACTGCATGATCATGAAGATGAAGAATGCGGTGCCGCCGATGCGCGGCAAAAGCAACGGCCAGAATGTGTTGATCCACCCCAGTTGGCTAAAGACGATGTACTGCGGGATGATCTGCACCTGCACCGGCAACATCAGGGTGGCGAGCATGGCTGCAAACCAGATGTCTCTGCCCCTAAACTGGATGCGGGCGAAGCCGTAGGCGACGACGGCCGAGGCGAACACGGTGATCAGCGTGCCGAAGCCGGCGTAGATGAAGGAGTTCTTGTAGAAGGTGGTGAAGGTGATGCCGCCAAAACCCGCCCAACCGTTGGCGTAGTTGCGAAAGGTGAACTCCTGCGGGATCAGCGAGGAGATGTTGGTCCAGATTTCGCTTGGCCCTTTGAACGAACTGGCCGCCAGCCACAACAGCGGGTAGAGCATGACGAAGCCGACCGCAGCCACGCTGACGTGATAGAAGACGGTGCGCAGCGCCTTGCGCTGTTGCTGCGAGCGGGGCACAGCGGGAGCGGTTGCGGCTTGGGTTGAGGCGTCGGGAGCTATGGCGCTCATGCGTCTATCCCTCCTTTGTCTCGTAGAACACCCAGTAGGACGACGACTTGAAGACAATCGCCGTGAAGAAGGCGACGATCACGAGCAGCACCCAAGCCATGGCCGACGCATAGCCCATCGAGTAGGTGACGAACCCCTGCTGGTAGACATAGAGCGCATAGAACAGGGTCGTATCCAGCGGCGCGCCGCCGGTGATGATGAAGGCTTGCGTAAAGACCATGAAGCCGCTGATGGTTTGCATGATCAGGTTGAAGAAGATGATGGGCGTCAACAGGGGGATGGTGACTTTCCAGAAACGATGCCAGCCATTGGCCCCGTCGATGGCCGAAGCCTCGTATAACTCGGAGGGGATCTGCTTGAGGCCGGCGAGGAAGATCAGCATGGGCGAGCCGAACTGCCACACGGCCAGCAGGACGAGCGTCCAGATGGCCGTATTGGGGTTGCCGAGCCAGATCGTGTTCGTGTCGAAGATGGCGTTGATCAAGCCGTTGCGGCCGAAGATCTCGCGCCACATAACGGCGACGGCCACGCTGCCGCCGACGATCGAGGGCGCGTAGTAGGCGGCGCGGTAGACGCCTACCATGCGCCGTTTCGTGTTCAGGAGCATGGCGACGAACAGGGCAAAGGCGAGTCGCAGCGGCACAGCCGTGAATACGTAGAAGAAGGTGGCCTTGAGCGACTTCATGTAGCGCGAATCGCGCAAGAACATGCGCTCGAAGTTGTCGAGGCCGACCCACGTAGGCGAACTTAGTATGTCGTAGTCGGTGAAGGCCAGATAGAGCGAGGCGATGATCGGGATCAGGGTGAAGGCGAAGAAGGCGAACAGCCAGGGCGAGATGAAGAGATAGCCCGCCAGGTTGTGCTCGCGCGAGTTCCTTGTCCGCTTTTTAGGAGGCGACTGCCGTGCGACGGGCGCCGCCGGCATGGCAGGGGTAGGAGTCATTTGGGTCATACGCCTCTACTCTCTCCGGTGTATGCGGCTGCCTGGCCGGAGGGCGAAGGGACGCCGTTCGTTGCCGTCTCTCTGGGTGCGAGCGACCGCGACGACCAGCGTCCCTGCCATGCGGCTTATCCTCACGGCAACGCCAACCGATCTGGCCGGCCTTACTGGTTCTTCGCCAGGATGGCCGACGCTTCCTCGCGCAAGATCTGAACGCCTTCTTCCGGCGTGATCTGGCCGTAGAGCACCGGGTCGACCACCAACGCCCGTAGGACGTTGTTGCGAATGTCGGCGTGGCCCACCGGGTCGGGCGGCGGAACCGGGCTGATATCCTGGCCGACGCGTTCCAGGTAATCGAAGACGGCGAGCTGCGCCTTGCCGAGCAGCGGCTGGAGCGCTTCGCGCACCTCAGACGAGATCGGCACGCCGCGTTCGGCCAAGAGGACCTTGTTCGCCTCGATGTCGTTGGTGAAGTAGTCGATGAACATCGCGGCTTCTCTGGGGTGCTTGGCCTGCGATGTGATCGAGAAGAACTGGCTGGGCTTCATGTAGTTAGCCGATTGCCCGCCGGTGACCCGCGGCAGCGGAACCATCATGAAGTTGCGATCCTCGCCGGCTGCCGACTGGACGGCTACGAGCTGATTGCTCCAGTAGTAGGCCATGGCCGACTCGCCCGTTACGATGGGCTGGGCCTCGACCGGCGTATCGGTGTATTCAGCCACCTCGACTTCGCGCGAGGGGATGGCGTCCGCCTCTTGCAGGCGCAGGATCATGTGCAGGTGATCGGCGTAGAGCTGGTCATCCTCATAGCCCAGGGCGGAGCCTTCGTCGTTGTAGCGCCACTGCCCGTTGCCTAGATAGATGGACGCCCAGATCTGCTCGTCGCCCAGCAGCGGGCCGAAGCCCCAGATGCCCAGTTTCTCGTGCAGTTCCAGGACGATCTGCTCAAATTCCGCCCAGGTCCAGTCCGGGCGGGGCAGTTCGATGCCGGCCTGCTCAAATGCATCCAGGTCCAGCGTGATGGCCTGCGAGTTTGTGCCCAGGTTGACGGCGTAGAGTTTGCCGTCGATGCGCCCGCCCGCCAACTCGCCGTCGGACACGTTGCTGAAGTCCAGCGTGCCGTCGTCGATGAAGTCGTCCAAGGGCATGAGCAGCCCGCGGGCCGTCCATTCGCCAATCCAGGCGTAGTCCTGCTGCATGATGTCGGGCAGGTTGCCGCCGGCCGCTTGGGTCGACATCTTGGTCAGGTGGTCGTTGAACCCGCCGAACTCATAAACGATGTCGATGTTGGGGTGCAATTCCTCGAACATCTCGATGACCTTGATGGTGCGGTCATGGCGGTCTTGCGAACCCCACCAGGCGATGCGCAGTTCGATCTTCTCTTCGCTGCTCGGCGCGGCGGCTTCCTCGCCGGCGGCGGGTGCAGCCGGGGCGGCGGGCGCTGCCGCCGGCGCGCAGGCCGAAACGAGCAGGACGAGCACAAACAGCAGCGAGAGAGTGGTCGTCAAACGTCGGTACATGCTTGCCTCCTAAACTCATAGGTGAATGGAAAGTGAGGAACGACGCGGGCCGAATGCCCAGTAAATATGCTGCGACGACACGAGATCCGTGGTCGCCGCAAAGCACAGAGCGACCCTGAGAATGCCGATTCTCCCCTTGAACTCTGACGTGGCGGCTAGATCTTGGATAGCGTTGCAATCGACAAGACGAGCGGTATACGAGGCAGTCCGCAAGTATATCGCCGAGTTTGCTGCGTCGAAGGTTAATGCTAGATAGTCTGCTGTCCGAAAGCTTGGCGGCCGATCTGGGTCGGATCGGCAAGGAGAGTATAACGCAGGCGATGGGGCAGGCGCAACTTCGTTATGGGGATGCCCCTCGCTACGACGCAGCGCCGCTCATTCGTCAGGCAAGGGCAAGAGGCAGGCGTACGGCAGCCTGCCACGAATTGCACGAAACGCCATGCCCCTGCATTCGCATAACTCGTCCAATTCGTGGCAGAAGATCATCCTCGGCGCAAGCGAGCGCGCTTAGTAGGCGTCCTCGATCCGGACGACGCGGCCGGGCGCGCGCAGGCCGATATAGACCGTGTTGCGCTTGCCGTCCACCGCGGCGGGGAACGGATCGTCCAGCACGGCGATCGTCGCCAGCGCGGCGTTGCTGCCGCCGTCGATCACGCTGACGCTGTCGGCGCCAGTGTTGGCGTTGAAGACGTTGCCGGTGACGGGATTGACGACGATGCCGTCGCCGCCCACGTCGGGGTCGTTCAGCGCGCCGCCGCTAGGTACGGGGGTGTGCGTCACCCGGCCCCACGGGCTGAAGGCGTGCGGCTCCCAGATGTCTACGAACCAGTTGCCGTCCTTGCCGGCGTAGGGCGCATAGAGCTTGCCGGAAGACGCGTTGTAGGCCAGGCCGAAGAGCCGGCTGCGGTCCTCCAACTTGCCTGTGCCCGGTTGCGCAACCCAGGCCCCGTTGAGGCGGCGCAGCAGCGAGAAGCTTACTGAGTCGGCGTGGCTCACGTAGACGTAGTTGCGCACCGGGTCCGCGGCGATGCCCCACGGCCCGGAACCGCCGGCGTCGATCAGCGTTGCCGGCCCTAAGCCCTGGATCACAGCGATCTTACTGCCTCCGCGCACCACGACGAAGACGGTATCGAGCGCTTCGAGGATCGCCATGCGGCCGGGGTTGGCGCCGACCGGGATGGGGTCGCCGAGCGGGGCGAGGGTGTCGGCGTCGTAGACGCGCACGTCGCCGCTGTCGTAGTTGCTGACGTAGACGCGGTTGGTCGTCTCGTTGACGACCACGCCCCACGGCTGCGCGCCCGTATCGGCGCGGGCGACGATCTCGAAGGTGAACGTGTCGACCTTCAGCAGTTGGCCGGCGCTTCCGTTCACATCACGTGCGGCGACGTAGAGCGCGCCGGTGTCCTCGTGCACGTCCATGCCCTTGATGCGGCCTTCGAGCGGGCAGCCGTCCGGCGGCGGGCAGGGTTCGGGCGAGGTGTAGGAGAAGATGATCGGGAAGTAGAGGAAGAATTCGCCCTGGCCGAAATAGTGGCTGGGGTCGCCGGCTTGCACGGGGTCGCCGAGCGTAGTGACGCCGGTCGCCATGCCCAGGTTGGCGTACTGCCCTTCGACGGCGACGCCTACAGCCTGGAACAGCCACTGTTCGCCCGGCTCCAGCAGGGAATTGCCGTTGCTGTCGCCGCTGACGTATACCGGCGTTACGCCGGACACGCTGTCGGTCACGACGACGTTGGCGACGGTCACCTGCCCGGTCACGGAGACGACGTAGGTCCAGGTCACCGGGTCGCCGGGGACAAGGGTCGGGCCGGGCGGGTCGTCGGCGTCGAAGCCATTGGTGGCCTTTTCCAACGCCAGCACGTTGAGGGGCGTTTCCGCCTCGACGGTGACAGTCTCGCCGAGCGCGGTCACATAGCCCGTGTTCTTCACGCGGCCCGTCTCGCCCAGATAGGGATCGTCGATCCTGGCTTGAAAGGTGACGGTGAAGACGCCGTTGACGGGCAGGTCGCCCAAAAGCGCGCCGCCCTCGTCGAGCGGGAAGGGCGTGCCGCTTGCGTCGTCGGGGAGGGCCGTGGGGCCGCTGCCGTCGTCGAATTCGGTCGTGCTGATAACATAGGTCACGCCGAGCGGGAGCGTGTCGCTCAGGATCACCTGCTCCACGGTGACGCGGCTGGTGTTGTGGATGGTTACGGCGTAGAGCAGCGTGTCGCCCGGGCCGGCGGGGCCGTCGCCGCCGGCGTCTGTGGCGAGGGCGGCGGTCTTTTGCGCGGCGAATGCGGCGGCAGGCGGGGCGGCTGTTCCCAGGTCTAGTCCTGGTTTGCCGGGCGTGGCGACGCCAGGCGCCTGCCCCCAGGCCGCGGCCAGCCTGGCGCTGGGCGGCTGCCCGCCGGCAGGATCGCACACGTAGAGCAGCGCGCCGGTCTGGTCGCCGTCCGGGTCAAAGACGCGTGTGCTTTCGAACTCGTCGAGGGTGAGCAGCACGTCGTAGTAGAAGCCGTTGCCGTCGTCCAGGCCGGGGGCATTGTCGCCGTTGAAGTCTACGCAGATGTTGACCGGCCCTGTGGCGCCGGCGTCATGCACGGGCATGACCCAGATGGGGCTGCCGTTTTCGTCGGGGTTGAGGGCGCTGGTCGGGTCGCGGCCTGCGCCCCAGCCGATCAGCGTCTGGCGGGAGAGCAGCCGTTCGGGGATGAGGGCGAAGCCCCAATCCGAATCCATGTTGCGGTCATTGCCCGTGTCGACGGCGACGATGGCCTGGAAGAGGCTGCCGTCGCCGGTGAAGAAATGCGCGCCGGAATCGACCGGCATGGTCACGCTGATGACCGCGCCTGCCGGGATGTTAATGGCGGGCTGCGCGCCGGCGACGTTTTCGTGCTGAACGGTGAGCGGCTCCGTCAGACTGGGGTTGTGGAGAAAGACGGTGGTCTCTGTCATGACGGCGGAGGCGTCGGGCATCTTGCCGACCGGGTTGTAGTAGCTGTCGCTCCACAGTTCACTGGGAAAGAGCGTAATCCAGCGCGATTCGTAGTTCTCGCAGCGCTCGCCGGTGATGAGCGCGACCTGCACCGGCGCGCTGGCGTCGACGGTGGCGCCGGTCAAGACGCCCTCAACCAGGAGCGCTTCGCCCTCGTCCAGAATCACAGGGGGATCGGGCACGCCGTCGGCGTCGGCGTCGACGGTTACGACGGTGTTGTCGCTGCCGGCCATGATCGCCAGGGCTGCGTAGGTGAAGAGGTTGTTGACCGAGCTGTTGAGCGCGGGGTCTTCGCCCACCGGCGCTGTGTAGTGCATGCCCCACTTGTCAACCGGATAGACTTCTAGGGCGCCGGCCAGCCGCGTATCCGGGCCGGCGGCCCAGGCCGAGCGGGTAACGGCGATGGGCCGCGTGGCGACGATCTTATCGCCGCCGTCGAAGTCGACGACGCTCTGCCGGGCGGCCGGGTCGACCGGGGATTGCAGGACGATGACCGTGCCGCTGTGCAGCACGTCGCCGGGGATGCCGGGCGGCGCGCCGTTGCTCGCATCGCCGTCGCCCCAGACCTGCGTAGTCGCCTGGGCGGGGTTGGCCGGGTCAGGCTCAAAGCCGTCCTCCCAGTGGTCATAGGTGATGACGGTCCCGTCCGCGATCACCGAGATCGAGAGGTAGGTATAGACCGGCGCGGCGGGGCTTTCGTTGCCGGTCGGGGAATCGCCGCAGATTTCGTAGCCGGGGTAGAGCGTCTGCAAGGCGGCGAGGGCCTGGTCTTCGGGCACGGGCACGTAATAGGTCTGCAAGGGCGGTCCGGCGGCGAAGGCGTGGCCGGCGAGAAGCATGGTTAATAGGATGCCGGCAACTAAAGCTCCGACTAGACGGCCGGCGATAGATCGCCGCCGGCGCTGGGGGCTGAGCGGACTGCTGATTGACCACATTTCTGCCTCCTGATATTGCGCACCGGCTGGATGCCACAGGTGCAACGCCGGCGGCATGGCGCCGGGTTAGGCCGGATCGATTGTGTGCGAGTATAGGCGCGTTGCCCCCAAGTATACACGAGGCCGGGCGCGCTGTCGATGGACTTCTGTCGGAGCGATCCCGCCGCGCCCGCTGTTTCTTCGGCGCGCCTTGCGATCCCTAAATCTGTGCTGAAGAATATGCGCCCAATTTCGGGCTATTGCTGTAGATTATTCGCCATTTTCCGGGAGTTGTGCGATAGTGTTGAGAAACAGGAGGAATCCATGATAGGATATTCGCAAGGCAGCGAGTTGGACGAATTGGACTTTGCCATCTTGCGTACGCTGCAGGAAGACGGGCGCATCAGCAACGCCGACCTGGCCCAGCGCATCAACCTGTCGCCGCCCGCCACCCATGCACGCGTCCGCCGCCTGACCGAGCGCGGCTATATCCGCGGCTACGTGGCGCTGCTCGACAAGGCCAAGCTGGGCTATGACATGACCTGTTTCATCAGCGTCAGCTTGCAGATGCACCAGGTAGAGGGGCTGGAAGCCTTTCGCGCCAGCGTGCGCCAGTTTCCCGAGGTGTTGGAATGCCACCACGTCACCGGCGAGTTCGACTTTCTGCTCAAGGCGGTGGTGCGCAACCGGCAGGACCTGGAGCGCTTCGTGGTCAACCGGCTGACGCCCATCCCCGGCGTGGCGCGCATCAACACCAGCCTGGCGCTGTCCGAAACCAAGTCCACAACCGCATTGCCCCTGCCCGCAAATTCGCCGCACGGAGATTGAGCGTCTGCGCCGGTCTCCGCGCCCACAGCAAGGAGACCGCACATGTCTGACGTATTCCCCAAGACGATGGGCCAGCAGTTTGGCCGGCGTTCCTGGGCCGAACCCTGGAAGATCAAGATGGTCGAGCCGATCCATATGATCGACCGCGAAGCGCGCGCAGCCGCGCTGGCCGAGGCGGGCTACAACACGTTCCTGCTGCGCTCGGAGGATGTCTACATCGACCTGCTGACCGACAGCGGCACCAACGCCATGAGCGACCGGCAGTGGGCGGGCATGATGTCGGGCGACGAGGCTTATGCGGGCAGCCGCAACTTCTACCGCCTGGAAGCCGCCATCCGGCAATACTACGGCTACCGCTACGTCGTGCCCACGCATCAGGGGCGCGGGGCCGAACACCTGATCAGCAAGGCCGCCATTCAGCCCGGCCAGTACGTGCCCGGCAACATGTATTTCACCACGACGCGCCTGCACCAAGAGCTGGCAGGCGCCACGTTCGTGGACGTGATCGTCGACGAGGCCCATGACCCGTCCAGCATGCACCCCTTCAAGGGCGACGTCGACCTGGACAAGCTGCAAGCGCTGATCGACCGCGTGGGCGCGGGGCAGATCGCCTACGTCAGCCTGGCGGGCACGGTCAACATGGCGGGCGGGCAGCCGGTGAGCATGGCGAACGTGCGCGCCCTGCGCCAACTGTGCGACCGCTACGGCATCCGCATCTATCTGGATGCGACGCGCATGGCCGAGAATAGCTTCTTCATCCAGGAGCGGGAGGAGGGCTATGCGAACAAGCCCATCGCCGCCATCCTCAAGGAGTTCTGCGGCTATACCGACGGCGCATGGATGAGCGCTAAGAAGGACTCCCTGGTCAATATCGGCGGCTGGCTGGCGGTCAACCAGGAGGAGGTCTTCGACCTGGCGCGCAACATGGTGGTGATCTACGAGGGGTTGCACACGTATGGGGGCATGGCCGGCCGCGATATGGAGGCTTTGGCGATCGGCATCGAGGAGTCGGTGCAGGACGACTACATGCGCTCGCGCATCGGCCAGGTGCGCTATTTGGGTGATCTGCTGACCGAGTGGGGCGTGCCGATCGTGCAGCCTGTGGGCGGGCACGCCATTTTCCTCGACGCCAAGCGCTTCTACCCGCACCTGCCGCAGGACGTGTTCCCCAGCCAGACGCTGGCCGCGGAGCTATACCTGGATTCGGGCGTGCGCAGCATGGAGCGGGGCATTGTGAGCGCGGGCCGCGACCCGGAGACGGGCGAGCATCGCCATCCTGCGCTGGAACTGACGCGGCTCACCATCCCGCGGCGCGTCTATACGCAGGCGCACATGGATGTGGTAGCCGAGTCGGTGAAGGCGGTCTACGATGCGCGCGAGCAGACGCGCGGGCTGCGGATGGTCTACGAGCCGAAGTATCTGCGCTTCTTCCAGGCGCGCTTCGAGCCGCTGTAGGGGGCGTCTGTACGCCAGGTAGGAGCGGCATCCTTGCCGCTCGTCAGTTGCGCCCGCCGGCAGGGGCGCCGCCGCTACGGAGAGGCCCGCGCCTGCCGCGGCGCGCTCGGCTTGGCGTTACAACGTGTCGTAGACCTGCAGGCCGCGGCGCTCGCGACGGCCGTCGCGCCATGCCTCGGCGTCGACATTGTGGCGGTGAAGCTGCTTGATGCGCAGGCCGCTGGTTTCCTCGCGGCTATAGCGGGCGTAGAAGGCGTCGATCTGCGCTTTCAGCGCGCGCTTGGTCTCCCCGTGGGCGGGGTCTTCAGCCAGGTTGCGCCTCTCCCCCGGGTCGTCGACCAGGTTGAAGAGATCGTGGGGTCCGTCCGGATAGCGCCAGACGAGCTTCCATTGTGGCGTGCGCACCATGCGCAGGTCGCCGTACTCCCCGATCAGCGTATCGTCCCAGTCTTCGTGCAGCCTTCCTTCTAGGAGCGGTGCATAGGATGCGCCGGGCCGGGGCGTCGCCGGATCGGGGGCCAGCCCTGTGAGGTCGCTGAGGGTTTGGAACGTGTCATAGTGGCTGACGCATTGCGTCCAGCGCTGCCCGCCGCGTATCTCCGGCCCGCGCAAGATCAGCGGCACGCGCAGCGAGGTCTCGTACATGTTGAGGGGGCGGGTGCTGTTGCCTTTGCCCCAGAAGCCGTGGTGCCCCTGTGCGCAGCCGTGATCGGATGTGTAGACGATCAGCGTGTCGTCCAGCCTGCCTAGCGTATGCAGGTGTTCGACGATGCGCTGCACGTTCTGGTCGATTTCGCTAACCGCTGCGTAGTAGCCGATGTAACGGTCGCGCAGGCTTTCCTCTGTCGGGGAGTCGCCGGGGCCGTCCTCGTTTTTGACCCACGGGTGCGGCTCGTATGGGGGGATATCGACGAAAGCGGCGTCCATATAGCGCGCCGTCTGCGCGGGATCGTGATGGCGGCGACCGTAGGGCGAGTGGGTGGCGATATAGCCGACGTTGAGGAAGAAGGGCCGGTCATGCGGCGCTTGCGAAAGGAAGTCGAGGGCGTGGTCGGTGATGAAGCGCGACTTGTTGCCCATGAGGGTGACCCGTTCGCCGTTGCGGACGTAGGTGTATTTCTGGTTGTGGCTGCCCTGCCAGCCCGGCAGGCCGAAATGATAGTCCGCGCCCGCCGGCGGCAGGTGAGAGCGCCCCAGGTGCCATTTGCCGCAGAGCGCGGTGGCATAGCCCTGCGCCTTGAACAGGTCGAAGAGCGTGGGTTGGCCGGCTAGCCAGTCGTAGTTGGCAATGTCCGGCTCGGCCTCTTCCAGCCAGTCGTGGATGCCGATCTGGCTGGGGGTTTGTCCGCTCAGCACACAGGCGCGTGCCGGCGAGCAGACGGGGCAAGGCGTGAAGGCATTGGCGAACGAATGCCCTTCGCGCGCCAGTTCGTCGAGCATGGGGGTGTGCAGTTCGCTGTTGCCGGCGAAGCCCCCGGCCCACGCTCCGTGATCGTCGGTCAGGAACAACACAATATTCGGATGGCGCATAGGGAAGATCCGTTCTAGCCCTTAAGACCCGTCGTCGCCAACCCCTGCACCAAGAAGCGCTGCAGGATTAGGAAGAGCAGCAGCACGGGCACGGTCGCCATGACCGAGGCGGCCATCATCTCCGCCCAGCGTGTGCCGGATTCCTGGTTGAAGGCGGCCAGGCCTAGTTGCAGCGTCTTCATTCGCTCTTCCTTGGCGATGACCAGCGGCCAGAGGAAGTCGTTCCAAGTCCATAGGAAGGCGAAGAGACCCATGGTGCCGATGACCGGTTTGGCGTTGGGCATGAGGATGGTCCAAAAGAAACGCTGTCGCGAGGAGCCGTCGATCAGCGCTGCCTCTTCCACCTCGACGGGGAAAGCGCGGAAGAACTGGCGGAAGAGGAAGACGCCATAGACCGAGATCAGGTTGGGAAACATCAGCCCCGGATAGGTATTGAGCAGGCCGGCTCCGCCGTTGCCCAACAGATCATTGCCGCCAGCCAGCGGGAAGCGGCGCACAAACAAGAAGATGGGCAGTACCAATACCTCGAAGGGGACCATCATGGTGATGAGCAGGGCAAAGAAGATCATCTGGCGACCGGGGAAGCGCAGCCTCGCAAACACGTAGCCCGCCATCGCACCTAACAGAATTTGCGCAATGACGTCGACGCCGGTGATGAGGATGGTGTTTTGGTAAAGCCGGCCCATGTTGATGGAGGCATAGGCGTCCGTGTAGTTGGCGAAGTCGAACTCAGACGGCAGCCAGCGCAACGTCTGCCCGAAGATCTCGGCGTCGGGTTTGACGGAGGTCAGGGCCATCCAGACGAAGGGCAGCGTCATGACCGCTGCGCCTGCGACCAGGGCCACATAGACTAGGGCTAGCCCCCACGGAAAGGAGGAGCGATCTTTGTGTGCGCTGGGTTGTCTCGCTATGCTCATTCCTCGTCCTCCCGCAGAACCCGGAAGTTAATGACCGTGATCACCAAAATCAACGCCACCAGCACCACCGAGATGGCCGCACCCTTGCCCAGCTTTAGGTAGCCAAAGGCGTTCATATAGACTTCCCACACCAAGGTGTTGGTGGTGAGCATAGGGCCGCCTTGGGTCAGGATGAAGATGGCGCCGAAACTGCGGAAGATGGCGATGGAGTAGGTGACGACCACGAAGAGGATGACCGGGCGCAGCAGCGGCACGGTCAAGAAGAGAAAGCTCTGCCAGGCGTGGGCGCCGTCGATCTCTGCCGCTTCGTACAACTCTGCGGGGATATCCTGTAGGCCCGCCAGGAAGATGACCATGTTGCCGCCCAGCCCCGCCCAGAGCGAGACCAGGATCAGCGAGGGCATCGCCAGGGTTGGGTCATAGATCCACTGTTGCGGCGGAATGCCCAGGTAGCTGATGAGGTGGTTGAGCAGGCCGGACTGGGGGCTGAAAATCCACTTCCAGACCATCGACGAGACAACCACCGACGTCACCACGGGCAGATAGTAGAGGGTGCGAAAGACCAGACGTCCGCGGATGGGCTGGTTGAGCAGCGAGGCTACGATCAGCGCCAACGCCGTGCCCAGCGGCACCGTGCCTACCGTGTAGTAGATGGTATTGCGGATCGCCTTGAGCGTGACCTCTTCGGTGAAGACTGCCCTGAAGTTCCTGAGGCCGACAAATTGGATGGGCGAGAAGAGATCGTAGTTGGTAAAACTCAGGATAACGTTGTAGACCACCGGATAGAACTTGATGGCGAAGAAGAGCAGCAGGGGCAAGATCAGAAACGTATAGGCGACGAACGTGTCGCTGTTGACGATTCGATCCAACCGGCTGCGGCGCTGCGCCGCGGGCCGGCCCTGCAAACCGGCGGCAGAGGTGGACATAGGCGCATCTCCCTGCTAAACAGATCTGTCCCCGCTTCGGATGGCTGTTTCCGGACCGTCGGGCTTTGGACAGGCGAGGCCTCTGCTTCTGACCGGCAAAAGGCCTCGCCCGTAAGTTCAGCTTACGCGCTCTCTTGCAGCAGCGCGTCCACCTCGGCGGCGGTGGCGGCCATAGCATCCGCCGGCGACAACTCTTGGCGGTAGCACTTTTCCAGGTTGGTGGCAAGCGGGCGGAAGAGCTCGATCAAGCGGTGGTGCTTGGGGAACGGCACGGCGTACTCGGTGGAGTCGAGCAAGGTTTTGGCCCGTTCGGTCATGAACTCGGCTTCACCCAGCGAGCGGCGCGGCGGCGTGAAGGCGGCGCCTTCACAATAATCGGACAGAACGTCGGCGCTCGTCAGCGTCTCCAGAAGCTGCCAGCTCACCTCCGGGTTCTTGGTCAGTTTGGAGATGAAGTACTTGTTGACCCAAACATGCGTCGCCTGGACCTTGTGGGTCAGGGGCAGCGTGGGCCATAAGTGATCGAGTTGATCCGGCGCGTAGGTGCGAGCGTTGCGCTCGATCTGGGCGCCGCCGATGGTAGCGGCGGCTATTCCAGCCTCCAGCGGGCCGAGGTCGCCTTGGGCCTCGAAGCCGGGATAGGGTTGCACTTTCAGATCGACGATCAGCTTATGGATGAACTCCAACGCCTCCACCGCCGGATCTTCGGCCAGGGTGCAGTGGGAGAGGTCGTCGCTGAGGAACTGGCCGCCGGCCATCTCCATGAAGGGCATATAGGCCTGTAGGTCGTTTTGCCAGCCGCCGGGAGACGAATAGTGATAGCCCTCGCGCGTGATCTGGTCGCCTTCGCGTTTCGTGCAGGCGACGGCCATCGCCTCCAACTCCTCCCAATTGGTTGGCGGCTCGCTGAATCCGGCCTCCTCCAGGTGATCCTTGCGATACCAGAAGGAGCGAATGTCGATGCGGTAGGGAATCGATACGATTTGGCCGTTGATGGTCGAATCATCCTGCAGGGCCGGGAAGAAGTCATCCCAGTTCCAGCTTTCGGATGCGTTGGCGAGCAGGTCATCTAGCGGCAGACACCAGCCGCGTTGGGCCATCTGCGGCGACCAGACCGCGCCGCCCTGGAAGATGTCCGGCGTAACGCCGCCGGCGAA
>CAYXRG010000077.1:0-20930 GCA_964467575.1 uncultured Caldilineaceae bacterium
TAGTGCTAGTCTTTTTCTTGTTCCAACGGTATTTCACACAAGGGATCACACTAACCGGAGTAAAGGGGTAATCTATGCGTATTGGATTGCTGCGGCGCTATACGACCGATCTGCCTGCTTATCTTGAGAAGCTGGGCTTTGCTAGCGTCCAGATCGAGTTTTGCGAAGGGGATCTGCTCGATCCTGCCACGGCAAGCGACGCCAGTGTCGCGGCGGCTGTGGCCGAGATGCGACAGCGCGATATCCAGGTCTCTGCGTTCGCCTACTACGCCAATCTGCTCGAACCGGACTCATCGTCCGCCGCCGAGCATCGTCGTCGCCTGTGCCGGATCATACAGTGGGCCAGCGCACTCGATGTTCCGGTTATAGGCATCATGGCTGGCCGAGATCCCGCGCTGCCTGCGTTGGAGAATTTGCCTCGTTTTGTGGACGTATTCTCACCCATAGTGCGCGAGGCCGAAGATCTCCAGGTGCGGCTTGCCATCGAAAACTGCCCTAAGTTCCACGCCTTTCCTTTTCGTAGCACCAACTTCGCGTTCTCCTTTCAGACATACGATGCGATTTTTGCTGCGCTTCCTTCACCAAATCTGGGCCTGGAATACGATCCTTCTCACCCAGTCATGATGATGATGGACGTGCTGGAGTGGGTATATCGTTACGGCCCGCGCATTTTTCACGTCCATGCCAAAGACGCCGAGGTGGTGTGGCGTGAGATCCGAGCTAACGGCATCTACAGTGACAAGGCGTTTCGCTACCGTCTGCCCGGCTTTGGGGATGTAGACTGGGGGCGCTTGATCTCGGCCTTGATCGAGATCGGTTACCGAGGAGCGCTGGACATTGAGGGCAAGCATGATCCGGTCTACAGCGGCGACCTAGACGCGCCTGGGCTGGTGCTGGCTCGCCGACATCTTGAGCAGTACGCGCCCAGCACGGCAGCGGGAGTACAGACATACTAACTGCCGAGTAACCCACCCTGGCATACCTGTACGGTTAAACTTGTGTTCAGGTGGAGATCCTTCGGTAGATATTTGCCGCCTCACACAGAATATCCTGTCGGCCATAACAAATGGAACGATTCCGTCTTACCTCGATCGAAATACACACACCTTGAAAGGAGAGCCTCATGGCAGTGGAACATGAATCGGGCATCCGTATTGTGAATCTTGACGAGGGAGTCGCTTTCCGTATGGGCAACGCCGTGAGCAAGAAGGTTATCTATCCCGAAATGGGGGCAAAGCAGTTGACGCTCAATTTCGGTGAACATCAACCGGGAATGGAATTTGCTCAGCATATTCACGAGCATTCGGAGGATGTCATTATTTGTCTGAAGGGCCACGGGGTGGTGCGAACCGGCAATACGCGCCTACCCTTCGGTCCAGGCGACGCGATTTATGTCCCGGCGGGTGTGGTCCACGGCACCATCAACACTGGCGACGAACCACTAGTGATGATCAGTTGCCAAGCCCCGCCGGACCCGGCTCTTTACCAGCGTCCTGCTCCGGGCGGAGATACCGACTCCTGAGGGCTAGACGCGCCGGCGAAGGCGACCGGCTGTTACATGGATGGATTTGACAAGTCCCAATTCACCTTAATCGCTCCGGCGGCAGTAGGATCGAACCCTTCGGGCCAGATCGTCAGCGCATCGTACTTGGCGCCAGTGAGATCGGCAGAGCGAAGAATGGCATCAACAAGACTGGCCCCTTCCAGGCTTGCGTTCTTCAGCACAGCCCATGTCAGGTTAGCTTCCCGTAGATCTGCCCATTGCAGATTGGCGTTCTCGAGATAGGCGTCAGCCCTTCCCCTTCCGGCGCAACCGGCTCGGCGCCGGCATCGATCAGCGCCTGGTTATGCTCGGACGCGAACGCGGCCACGCGCCGGCCCTGGGCGAGCAACTCCAGCGCTAGCGCCTCCGTCTTGCCGCCGGGCGCGGCGTAGGCGACGAAGACCTGCGCCGCCAGCGCCGCCGCCAGCGCATTGCGCACGTCCGCGTTGCGCTGATTGGCCCGCTTCTCTTGGGGGCCAAAGGGCGAAACCACCAATAGGCGGCCTTCGGCCAGGGGAGTGCGCCAAGCCGCGGGCACGCGCAGGTTGTCGATGGCGCGCGCCGGGCAGATCACCACGGGGCCGCGCCCGGCCAGCAGCACGCCCAGCGCCGTCTTCTCCACCGGCGTGTGGAAGCCGCTCACCACCGCAACGCCCGCCGCCTGCCAGCGCTGCGCCTGGTCATATGCCGCCAGGATCAGCGCGGCGGGGCAGCGCACCGAGCAGAAAAAGGCGCGCCCGGAGGGCTCCCGCGCCGCGGCCAGCAGCGACGGCTCGCCCAGGACGGCCAGGCTGTCCGCGCCCGGCGGCAGCGGCAGCGACGCCGGCGCGGGGATGCGCGCCACAGCGGGCAGGGGCCGCGCCCTACCCATCCGCCCCGTCCTCCTCGTCGTTGTAGAGGTCGTCGCCCATGCGGTACTTGATGTCGTAGTTGAGGATGAAGTCGAGCTCCTCGTCTGTGAAGCCGTAGTGCTGGGCGAGCACGCGGTCAATCTCGTCGATGATGGGCTTGGAGTATCTGATTCTGAAGGATTGGGTCTGTGTCGTGCCAGTCTGTTTCTGGATACGCTCCAACATAGTACTACGCGCATCTATATCGCGGAGATATTTGGTACCCAAAGAATCTAGACGGCTATCATCTAGAGTCGAGAGATTAATTGGAAAGCCCTCTATGTCCGCAGGATTCAGATCCCTTAGATTACTTGAGATGGTGTACCACCACCAGAAGGTTCCACTGCTGAGTATCGCTATCGAAGTCCTGATATGCTGCTTTTTACGCAAGTACAGCCTAGTCTCTCGGGACGAGCTGCCCGGCTTACCATTCACGAAAAACTTCGGGGGAAAGTCCGTGAACACCTTCCAATACAGTCCTCCAGTAGTCCGATAATATATTGCGTTGGTATTACCTCCCATCGCTTCCTTGAAGGTTGAACTAGGTAGTGTGAGCTTTTGGAGTAGCGACTGTTCCAGATCACAGGAGAATTTGGGCACGAAGAAGAACTGCCGTTTAGGCGGTACCTCGGTATATTTTAGTGCCGGAAAGACCATGCTACGGGTCTCAGCCGTCCATTTCTGGTACCCTGTCGAGTACGCTACCTGTTTCGATGTCGCTAAAGCGACAAAGATTGTTAATGCACGGTTCACCTGATCGAAGAGTTTCGCTGGGCGCCACGCGAAATTCGCGTACCACGTCGTTCGTAACCTCTCAAGTATCTGTTGGACGACGGTCATTCTTTGCGTAGAAACCAGTGCGATCGGCACTATCATGCTTACGTTACCGTGTTCGTTAAGAAGTCGCACGGAGCGCTCTATACACGCCGAGTGTACTGGACTGGAAGCTTCAAAATCTTTATAGGTGTAGATAATCTGCCTGAGCTCCAGGTACGGCGGGTTGCCGATGATCACGTCAAACCCGCCGCCGTGCATCACCCCGTAGAACTCCACAAACCAGTGGAAGGGCTGGTGGGTGCGCCGCCAGTCGTCGTAGGGCTTGGCGTAGCGCGGCTCGATGCCGTACTGCGTCGCCAGCAGCCGGTCCAGCTCCTCCGCCAGCGCGTCCAGCCGGCGCCGCAGCTCCGCTTTGTCGCCCGGCGTCACCTCGCCGCCGTACAGCGTCTGCTGCTCGCGGAAGGCGCGCCACAACGCGTCGATGTCCGCCGCCCGCCGCTCGATCCCTTCCAGCGCGGCCTGCTCCTCGCCGAACACCAGCTTGCCCTGCCCGCTTCCCGTCCGCTCCAGCGCCTGGCGCACCTGCTCACGCGTGGCAAAGCCCACCAGCGTGTTGCCCGTGCGGATGTTGAAGTCGATGTCGGGCAGCGGCTCCACCTTGCGCACGTCCTCCACCTGCGCCACCAGCTTGAGGAAGAGGCGCAGCTTGGCGATCTCCACCGCCTCGGCCATGATGTCCACGCCGTAGAGGTTGTTGACGATGATCGACTTGAGGACGGCGTACTTGCGGTTGGGGTGCTGGGCCGCCTCCGCCAGCGCCGCGCGGAAGTCGGGGTATTTGGCCGATGTCTTGCCCTCGGCGCGGTCCGCCTCCTCCACAAACCCCGCCATGCGATCCAGGCAGCCGGCGTAGAGCGGCTCTAGGATGTTGAGCGCGGCGAAGAGGAAGGCCCCGCTGCCGCAGGTGGGGTCGAGCACCGTGACCTGGTTGAGCGCCTTCCACAAAGCGCGCACCGCCTCCGCGCTGGGCGTGTAGTTGACCATGTCCTGCACAAACTGGCGGATGTCCAGGTTGAGCGTGATCAGGTCGTTGATCTGGCGCACCTCGCCGGAGACCAGCTTGTCGCGCAACTCCTGGCAGCGTTGGCGTCGGGCCACAGTCTCGCGCCAGATCTCGGTGGGCAGGCCGTGGGACGCGGGCGCCGGCGTGTTCCACGGCCCGCGTGCGGCCACGTCCTCGATGCCGGCCGCGATCTCCGGCGGCAAAGGCTGCTCCATGCCGTGCTGCACCGCCGCGTAGATGTAGCGGTCGGGCGTCTCCGCCAGCTGGTCCCACACCGAATCCTCGCCCTCGAACGCGGCCTTGGCGCTCTTGGCGACCTGGTCGACCAGGAAGGGCAGCACGGTGTTCTTGGCGATGTACTCGGTGATGTCCTCCTTGGTGTAATACGCGCCCATCTGCTTCTGGTTGATGTACTTCTCGAAGATATAGCCGAGCACGTCGGGGTTGATCTCCCTGTCGTCGCGCAGCGGGCGTTCGTCCAGCCGCCACTGGTAGCTGTCGAAGAAGACAAAGACCTGGCTGAAGGCCGCGTCGGCGATGCGGATGTCGGGGTGCTTCTCCTCCAGCGGGTGGGGCAGGAAGATGCCGCCGTTGAGATAGGGCACGTCGCTCAGCAGTTTACGCACCTCGGGCGAACGCCGGCTGCGGTCCACGGCTAGACCTTCGAAGAAGAGCGGGCGCAGGAAGCCGCGGTAGAAGTCGCCGCCGGCGCGCTTCATGCCGTTGCGCAAGTAGTCCTGGTCGTTCGCCAGGAAGCCCTTCTTCTGGATGAAGTAGACGAACATCAGCCGGTTGAGCATAACCGAGGCGTACCAGCGGCGCTCCTCATCGTCGGCGATGCCCTGGATGTGCTTTAGAAACGTCTCGTGCTGCTTCTTGAAGAGGTCGTAGAATTTCTTGGTGACCTTCTCCACGTCGAAGGCGGCCTTGACGTGGCTGGTCACGTCCGTGATGGTAATTCTGTCCTCTTCCTCCAGGTCAAAGGCGAGCTCGGCCAGCGCTTCCGCCAGCAGTTGGCCGTCCTGGCCGGCGTAGTAGCGCAGCTCGCGGTTGGCCAGGGGCTTGCCCGGCTCGCGGCGCACCCACTGCCACACCTGGCCGCCGGGGCCGGTGTAGACGATGAAGTTTTCGTGGTATGTCTGCTCCACGCGGCGTCCCAGCTTGCGCCGGCTGTTGGCGTCGAGCAGCGTTGGGCAGTGAAGCGCGACCACGCCGCGCTTCTGCGCCACGGGCTGCAGCGTGACCGTGGCCTCGTCAAGCGACACGGTCAGCGGCGCGGCGTGGGCGCCGTCCCATCCGAGTTCTTCGATGAACAGCTTATTGAGATCGGCCTTGGCAATATGCTGCTTGATGCGGGGGATCGAGGCAGACATGGCTGCTGCTCCTTGGGTTGGTTCGGTCGGATCAACGGCTGGTGATTAGGCCCATGCTGCAGATGATCTGCGGCCGGCCGAGGTCGGCCGTATCTTCGCTGATGATGCATAGGCGCTCTTCGGCGCGCAAGTTCATGACCAGTTCGGCCAGTTCCTCGTCGCGGATGCCGGCGCGCAGTTGGCGGTTGAGCACGTCGGTGGCGGCTTGGCGCAGGGGATAGCGGTAGATGTCCTCGATGGCGCGATAGAGGCCGCGTTTTTCATAGTCGATGCTGAAGAGGCTGTTGCGCAGCCCTTCGGCAAAGCGCTGCAGGCGTTCGTAGGTGCGGAAGCGCGCGCCGCTGGGCCGCCCCAACTGCCCGCCCGCCGTGACGGCGTGCTGGTTCTCGCTCACGTGGCGGATGGCGGCGCGCACCGCGTCGTGATGGTAGGCGGCGCGTTCCAGCGCCGGCGTGTCCGGCGCGCAGCGCGCCGCGTTGAGGATGGCGAACTGCGACTCGCTGACCACGCGGCCGTCATGGCCGGCCCAGGCCAGCACGTCGTTGCCTGCCGCCGTGCGCAGGTAGACGAGCACGCCTTCCGGCTCTTGCGGCGTGGCGTCGTGCGCTCGCGCCGAGAAGCTGACGTCGCTCAGGGCCGGGATGGTTTTCTCCAGGCCGGGGTCTTCGCGGATGGCGTTCTGCCAGATCTGGTAGGCGTAGGAGGCCAGGTCGACTTCGGAGTCCTCGTCCTCGTCGAGTAGGCCGGCCTGTTCGTTGTAGAGGTCGACCAGGTTTTGCGGCGACATGTCGTCTTCGAAGAACGCCTCGTCCGTGCCCACCACCTCGGCGTTCTCGGTCAGCCGCTGGCGCACGCGCTGGCGCAGGCGGATGATGCGCTCGACGCCCTCGGCGGGCAAGAAAGTATAGCACAGGATGCGCGCCGCCCGCTGCCCGATGCGGTCGACGCGGCCGGCGCGCTGAATCAGGCGGATGATGGCCCAAGGCAGGTCGTAGTTGACGACGACGGCGCAATCCTGCAGGTTCTGGCCTTCGGACAGCACGTCCGTGGCGATGAGGACACGCAGCTCGTCGGACGGGTCGCTCGGCTCGCGGCTTGGGTTGCTCTGCGGGCTGAAGCGGTGCGCCAGGGCTGTCGGGTCGGCGGAGTTGCCTGTGACGCCGGCGATTGCGCTGACGCCGCGGCGCGCCAGCTCGCGTTCCAGGTAGGCGACGGTATCGGCGAACTGGGTGAAGACGATCACCTTCTCGTGGCGGTGCCGGCGGTTGACCAGGCTGGCCAGCAGATCGAGCTTGGCATCCTCGGCGGCTCGCCAGTCGCCGCACTCCTGCAGGATGCGTGTCAGCGCCTCGGCGTCTTTGGCCAGGTGCCGCGCCAGGGTCTTCTTGAACAGCGCGGCGGAAAGCCATTTGAAGCGGCTCTGATAGTCGGTGCGGTATGTCTCATAGACCTCGGCGGCGCGGCGGCGGAACGCCTCGTCGCTCCAGTGGTCCAGGCTCGCCTGCACGTTGAGGGAGTCCCCATCGTCTTCGGCCCCGTCTTGGGCCCCCTCTTGGGCTTCGTCTTCGTCTTGGTTGAAGAGGTCCGGCGCGGCGCCGGGGTCGTCCACGTCCTGGTCATTGGTGCGCGTGTCCAGCATGGCGGCGTCTTGCGTGCCGATGGGCAGCGGCAAGCCTTTCTCGATGGCATGCAAGTACACGTAGTTGCGCAAGATGTGGCGTTCCAGCGACTGTAGGAAGACCATGCCCGAGCTTTCGAGTCGCTTGAAAAGGTTGGTGCGGCAAAAGCCCATGAGGCGCTTGCCGGCGCGCGACAGGTTCTCCAGCACGACCTGATCGGCGGGTTGGGCGAGTAGCCGGGCGTCCTGGACGAGGTATTGGGCCAGCCCGTAGCGCGGCAGCTCCAGGTCGTTGATAACCGCGACGACAGGGTCGGCATAGAGCTGGGCGTACTGGTTGTGGTCTTGCGCTTCGTCGAGCGGAAACTTGAGGGTGCGCGGCGTCCGGTCCGGGAAATAGCTGCGCGTGCCGTCGCTAAAGGTCAGATAGGTGCGGCCGGTGTCCGGGTCTTTCTCCGCATAGTTCTGTTTGATAAAGCTGCGCGTGCGGCGCACCATATACAGGCGCATCAGTTCGCGCCAGTCGTCGGCGTGCGTGCTCTGCTCGAACGCGGCCAGGGTGCGCAGCCCGGCCTGATGGCGGCGCACGAACTCGGTCTCGCCGATCTCGCGCAGCAATTGCTCCGGGCGGATGCCCAGGTCCTTGTCTTCCGGCACAAACAGCCGCAGTTGGCTGGAGAGGTCCAGATAGGTCTTGTTGTAGGGCGTGGCCGAGAGCAGGACGCACAGGCTGTCGTTTTCGGACAGGTACTCGGCGATCGCCCTGTAGCGCTTGCCCTCGCGGTTGCGCAGGTTGTGCGACTCGTCGATGATGACCAGACGGTAACGGCGCAGATTGGGCAGTTCCTTTCCGGCGCGGGTAATGGAGAGGACCTTGGCGCGCAGGCCGTAGCGCTCGACGTAGTCCTCTTGCCACATCTTCACCAGGTTCTTCGGGCAGAGGATCAGCGTGTTGATACCGAAGTCCTCCTCAAACACGCGTGCCAGGGCTGTAGCCATAACCGTCTTACCCAGCCCGACCACGTCGCCGATCAGTACGCCCCCGCGGCGGTTGAGGTGGTGAGCCGCCACTTTGACCGCCGCCTCCTGGAAGGGAAAGAGAACGCCCTGGAACTCGTGCGGGATGGTGAACTCGGTGATGCCGGTGCGGGCCTCCTGCGAGAGGTGATACGCCATCTTGACGTAGATGTGGTAGGGCGGAATCAGGTCCGGCCGCGCCCAACTCTCCTCGATGATGTCAGCAAGCTCGGCGGAAATGTCGATACACCAGCGGTCGTCCCAGCGGTCGTCGAACCAGGCGGCGAGTTTCTGCGCTGCGTCAGAGTCGACGACGTCGATGTTAAGCTCGCCCTGCCCCTTCAGGCCGGCGAAGGTCAGGTTGCTGCTGCCCAGGTAGCCGACGATCGGCGCGTGCACATCGTGGCGGTACAAGAGGTAGAGCTTGGCGTGCAGCTTGTGCCGCAAATATAGCTTGACGACGACCTTGCCCTGCCGCAACTGCCGGGCCAGTTTACGCAGCGCGGCCTCGTCGGCGTTGGAGGGCGAGCCGATAGTCAGTTGTTCGCGCAGTTCTTCGGCCAGACGCTTGCGTTGCCGGTTGGCGGTTGCATTGTCGATCGAGGAATACTCGCCCTCCTCTGTACCCTGCATCGCCGCGCGAAACTCGTCTTCCGGCCGCTGCTGCATGCCGATCAACACCCGGCAGCGGCTGTCCTCATCGCCTTGCCAGCCGTCAATCTCGTCGGCAATGGCGCGCCAGCCGCGCAGGTTGAAGTAGCCGACGCAGAAATCGGCGCGGTACGCGCTGGTCAGGGTCTCGCGCAGGGCGTCGAGTAGAATCTGGTTCTCACTGATATTGTCAAAGATTCGCGGCATGGCTGGAGAACGTCTTTCCGGTTGGTTGTATCATCTTATCGTTGGGCGAATGTGCGACGTCGGCGGCAATCCGGGCCGTGTCGCGCAGATCAATCTGTCTGTCCTGCCGGAGTTTCCGCTCGCAATTGTTTTCTTCCGCACCCCGCACTTCCCCGCCTGACTCCACGTAGCGGTACAGCGTCGACTTAGACACGCCCAGCGCCGCGCAGATCTCCCTGACCGACGTCTCGGGGTCCTTTATCAGGCGCGCGGCCATCTCCACCGTCTCCGGCGTCATGCGCTTGGGCTGGCCGCCCAGACGCCCCCGCGCCCCACTTCTTCTCTACCTCAAGGCCGAAGGGCAACAGGCGCAGGCCTCTTCCTTCCTTCACAGAAGTACAATGCCTTGAACCGTTCCATCTGCTTGATTTTGTCGATCAGCGTCCGTTCTTGGTCAGAACTGGCAACGTTGCGCACCAACGCCTTGGCATCCGCCTCGTTCAGTCTGAGCACAAGGTAGTTCGCGATAGCCGAGAAGAGCGAGATGTTGAAGTCCCTTGCCTCCTGCGAGGCTAGAACTAGAGAGATGCCGTATTTCCGGCATTCCTTCGCCATCGTGGGGATCAGGCGCAGCCTAGCCGCGCGATGCGCCTCATCGAACACAACCGCGTGAGTGATGCGCTCCTGGATACCCCGGCGGAACATGTCCTTGTACAGTCCATAGAAAACCAGGGACGCAAACGCCCGTTGCAGATTGTCGTTTGTTGTCGAGTGAATGCGAATGATGGTTGGCCCTTCGCATTCCCATAGGCTCTGCTGATTCTCGGCGAGGTTAAAGAAGCCATAGTCGTCGAGTTCATTCAGCCGTCCCAATAGCGTCTGCAGTCCGCGGTCCGGTTTAGGATCATCGCGCAGAATCTCCACGAAGCGCCTAAATGCTGGTTCGGGCAGCCCTGAGAAGTCAGCTTGCGGGTCGTTCCATCCCAGTTCCGTGAAGCTGTCCTTGATCGCCTTGCGGATGCGCTCACCTTGAACATCGCCCAGTTCAGGAAAGATGGCGACGAAGATGTCGCGCAGGGCTCCGGCCACGTCGAGGTGGCCCATCCTCGATTGTCTGCCAAGGACCTGCAGCGGATTGAACCCTAGCCCGTAGGCATCAATATGGCGTACGCCTGCAACCAACGCATCAAGCCGTTCGTCAATGTCTTCGTGATACGAAAACACAATTGGCCGCACGCCTGCGTCGAGCATCTGCTTACACAAGTTCAACAGACAAGTGGTCTTGCCCATTCCTGGCAGACCGGCAATCAGGAGGTGTGGATTGCCCTTGATCCATAGGGGCCAGTTCACCTCTGCACCAGTGAGTATATTTGTGCCCAGACCGATCGATGGTTCGGCGCTAGCGTCCTCTGCCTCAGCATGGGGCGACTGGACTGGCTCTCCCGGTGTTGCGCTATCAGTCTGCCGCGCCGTGCCTGGCGGCAGGACAGAGGTGACCGGCTCTGGAGCGTGGGGCGCTAGAGTGGCGCTCCCGTTCTTTCGTTCAGCCGCTTCATGCGTAACGTACCTATCGTGGTGAAGGCTTGAATCAGGCAGTTGACCTGGTCCAAAGAGGAAGATTCGCGTCTCCCAGCCGCCAGGCGTGATCTCCAACGGCTTCGTTCCAGCATATTCCGGACAGAACACCCAACCTCGGTCCCCTGCCTCCACCGCGGCAAACGAGTACTCACCGCCTCGCTCAATCATCCGGTCGATCTCGGCGCCAATGCCGCCATAGGAGCCTTCGTCAAGAGAGTGCCGACAACCTTTGTCTGCGTAGAAACGCAGGACGCGCGCCAGCTTTGCACGTCGCACCGCCCGCAGCGAGGCGGGTACATCGTCCGCCGAGTACCATGCATCCCATCGCTTACGCAAGGATTGAACCTGGCGGTGGATGCCATTTAGCAGCTCTGGACTGCGCGTCGCTCGCAAGTGCCGGCGGTATTTCACCTCGATGAACTGAAATGATAGCCCCTTTCGTGGAATGACGGATACGTAGATCAGATCGGGGCGTGCTCCTCCTGCCCCCAAATTCCCCTCCGGGCCGTGCTCGTCGCTCTCCGCGGATGCGAGTGGTGGAATCAGGTCCAGCACGTCGTCGACGGGAATCAGAAAACCCGATTTGAGCGACATCCAACATGAGGTGTCACCCTCTCCGAGTAGGCGGCAATTGGCCTGGCTGAGGGCTAACGCAATCAGTTCAGAATTGGGCGTCTTCTGCCCGGTCAGACGGATCGCCAGGCGACCGCTAAGCGCCTTGAGGTTGTCCAGCAGGAACTCGGCGTTGCGGCGGCTATGACTTAGCCCCATTTGGTCAAGCGCACCGTCCAGCAGATTGCGTACCTCTTCAAGATTGCTGGTGGAGGTGATCAACTGCAGACATCCCAAATCCTCGCGTTCCGGCACGGCGTCGATTACGTAGGCGTCATAGATTTCCCGACTGTCCCGAGGTGAATCGAAATACTCGATCCCGGCGTTGCGGTCAAGCGTGATCACCCAGTCGCATAACCGGTGCAGCTCTCGCAGGCTATGCGCCTTCTCCGGCGAAATCTCCGTGCGCAAGATCGGCAACCAGTCGTCAGCTCCAAGGCTGCGTGCAACACATCGCCCGATAGCATTTTGCAGCCGCATGAGTCTATCCGTATGGAATCGATCTGATGGGTGTTTCTCGCCGCTTTCAG
Organism: uncultured Caldilineaceae bacterium; assembly: GCA_964467575.1. GTDB lineage: Bacteria > Chloroflexota > Anaerolineae > Caldilineales > Caldilineaceae > JASGTU01. The sequence goes on from CAYXRG010000077.1 coordinate 11,839, forward strand.
CCGTGCCAATGCTGCTTAACCACTGTGGCGATGGGTTGCTTGTGTAGGCGCGTTCAAAAAAGGATAGCAGTCCATAAGCGAACAGCGGCCGTTTGGGCGGCTCCGCTTGTCCGGGTCCAACGTGCGACTCGAACGTGTCAAAGGCCACCGCGAGGTGCGCGGCCGTCCTCGGGTCCTGCTCGCTCTTGCGCGCCCAGCGCAGCTTCGGCAGGTTCATCCCTCCCGGCAAGCTCAATGACTCAAGCATCCAGCGGTCTTGCGCAGACAACACGCCTGCCCCGCTCCGTCGCTTTTCTCGCACCTCGGCAATGAAGCGGCCAGCCACACCGCGCTGCTCGTAGGACGGATACAGCTCCAAGACGAAGGACGGCACACTGTCGTGGCCGCTTTCCTCCAGATCGTCCTCAGAGGGCGTTTGTCGACAGCGCTCATGAACTTGCCCTAGCGAGCGCGCCACAGTCAGCCCGTCACCCGGGCGCAGAGCGTGGATATGGAGGAGATTGCTGACTTTGTGGCATTCGATGTACTTGTATATCTCGTTGCCGAGAATTTGCGAACTTTGCCGGCCTACTGTCGGCGCTGCGTCCGCCGTGTCGCTCTCGCCTAGGGCGCGGGCGAGGATGGCCACCGCCGCCTTCGGTTCCTTGTCATGATCCGGAGCCATACCCACTGCATGAAACCCCAGCATGTCGGCAAAGACGAAGGTGCTCCCCTCCTCCAAGCCAGGAAGGAAGGCCGGGAACATGGCTCCATCTAGGACCATTAACTCCTTGCGGATATCCTTCGGCGCCACATTCTGCTCATAGGCGGCGTGCAACACGAGATTGTCATAGGCGACATGCCATGCCATGCGCAAGGGATGGCTGGGCAACACGATCAGCCCTATGGTTTTTCTGCCTGAGAGGTTCTGAACTTCGACGGTATGCGCCAGCGACAGGATTGGATCCCCGGCCTCTAGCAAAGCCGCCCAGGCCAACAGATAAGGCTTGACCACGTTCTCAAAGGCTCTAGACCGATCGTCGTAGACCTGCCCTACGCCGCCGCGAAATGCCTCAAACCTTTCGGCCATCCGCCGGCTGGTGGTCGCGACCCTTTCCCAAAGCGGCTGTTGCGGCGAGCCCAAGACGGCCGCCGGATCGAGCAAGGGCACGAACTCTGGCGCGCTCACCCGTGCACCGGACGCACGTACCTTCACGCGCCAGCGTCCGATAGCTCCTGCCCGGTCGATCCATTGCTGCTCCACCTCACGGATCAACCGCGGGCGATAGACGCGATAGCTCTTCTTTCGCTGCGTCGTGCGTAACAGCACAAAGTCCTTCGCATCCTCCGGCAAGACGGTATTGGCTGAGGCGATGGACGTTACATCCTCTCTGTCGCTCAGTTCAATCAGCCCTTCGCTGAACGTGCGAACTTTCTTGCCCACGCCCGCCGGTTCATGCTCCGGCGGCGCCCCGAAGCGGATGGTGAATTCCTCGCTCTTGTCCGGTTCGACCTGATCATTGCCGATCACCGATACGACGACTATGGCGCTGATCAGCGCGTCCTCGTTGAGCATCGAGAAATCGTCGTTGGTGAACCGGCATTTCTCCTCTTTTTTGCCGGAATGGGGCGCCTCGCGCGTGGCGAGTTCCTCTTCCATGTCAGTTAGGATGGCGACGCGATACTCCACTGCGCCCTTAGCCAGATTGTCCGGCCGCGCTTTCCAACGCACTTCGAGTTTGGAATAGTCGCCGCTCATCTGGGCGTCGGGGTTGAGCACGAGGACGGGCGGGGAGTTGGCGTCTTCGCCTCCAATTAGGCCGGACCATTTGGCCACGCGGCCGGCGTTGGTTCGCCATGAGAGCAACTCTATGCTCTGCACGGTTTTGGCCGCGCTTTCCATGCGCAGCTCGTTGACCCACAGATGCGGCTTGCCTGCTAGTTGCGCCAGCGCCGGCAGTAGAGGCTGCGTCGCACTGGACCGCACAAATCGCTCCAGTTCGGAAAGCTGGTCCTCTGACGGATCGAGCAGCTTCAGGGCATCAATGCGCTGCGCCGGGGTCAGGCCGGAGACGGCTGTTCCTACCAAGCGATCGACGAAGAGGCGTGACACCGTCAACGCTTCGTCCATGGCAATGTCGCCGTCCCGTTTCACAGGCCACAGACCGAGCAGGTAGAGGAATTCGCCGGGAGCGCGCTCCTCTGCGACGACGCGGACCAAGTAGTCGAATTCGGTCCACGGTGAGAGGCTGAAGCGCCGGCGGTAGCCGCGTGCGACCTTGACGGCCAACTCGGCATCGCGTCGCACCTCGCGCGAGAAGCGCTTGGTGATTTCGGCGCCCGCTAGACGAAGAGCCTGGCCGAAAAGGCTCGCCTCGTCTATCTCCTGTGCCGCGCTGTAGATGCCGTCCATGCCGGCCCCCGCCCGGGCGGTATCGACCAACAGCAGCGTAGCCGTCCCTTTGGCTTCCCGCAGTTCGACAGCCTGGTCAGCGGTAATCGTCCGGCTCTGCGGGTCCTCGGCATCGGCGACGCGCCTGACCTCCCAGGCTCCCGGCTCGAAGATTCGGTCGGCGGCTAAAGCCTCCACAACATCGGGGGTAAGGCAACGCACGAAGGCCATCGCCCCACTTGCGGGGTGTCCTAACGTTTTGTCAAAGGCTTGCGCCATCAACAGCGCGTGCAGTTCAGTCCACGTCATGGTCAAGCTCCTCTTCCCGCTCGAAGCGAGGCCTCAATTGCTTCATTGCTTCGGCGTCGTTGACGCCCATGAGTAAGCCCAGATCACGCAGCCGTCGCTCCAGAACGCTGCGGTTGCGTTGTAGCAGCTCGTTGGAAATGGTCGCCCCGGGCGGCGTCTCGTCGACGTAGAAACCGTAACGCTCGCGCAGGATTTGGACGAAGTCTCGGAACGAGAGTAGGTGGTATCCGTTCTTGTTGCCGCTGCGCAAGACATGCAGATGCACCAGGTAATCGAGCGCCGAGTCGGAGAGCGCCGGCGAGCGGACGTCGCGTCTCTTTGGCGTCTCGCCTGGAACTGCTCTGCGCATCACGCTGCGCTTCATGGCAAGCCCGTTGGGCTGAGTCACGAGCAGCACCGAATCGATCAAATTGAGCAAGTGCGCCATGGTATTTCTGCGCCCCTGCAGCGATGTGAGCGCTTCCGCCAAACGCCACACGGGGCTGGGCTGGGCGAGGTCGTTCTCCAGTATCTCAGCCGCCTCGGGGTATTCCTCGCGCAGACGCTCCGCCAGTTCCGCCGCCTTACGCTCCATGTCGTACAGGATCGCTTGCGCTTCCGGGCGGCGTTCGTACAGCAGGTCACCGAGCAGATTCAGCCACTCCGTCGCATAGGGCGTCGTCTCGACATTCAATCTCTTGAGTTTGGGGTCATAGCTTGCCGCATAGTCCAGCAGGCGCAGCGCCATGAGCACTACCGGGAAATATTCGCTGCGTCGCATGAAGTCGTCCATGGACTGCTCCGCCGGCGACCGCAAGGTCCGGTCGACGCCGTTGGAGCAGTCCACGAAAAAGGCTGCCGGTCGTTGGTCGTTGCGCTTGCAAATCTCTCCGCTGTTTGCCCACCCAAACAGGATTTCGATCACGCTGGTGACGATGGTCGTCAACCCAACCGCCATGCAGGATTCCAGCAGCTCCACGAAGGCATGGCGGGGAATCACGCTCGAATAGGAGCGCACAAAGCGCCGGATGTCTTCCGAGAAGGCGCGTGCCGCTCGTTCGGCGATGGGGCGCTGATTCGAAATCTGATCGCCCTCGCTGCCGCGCAGTTTCTCCGGCGCATTTCCTAGCTGTTGGGCCAGCCGGATCATCAGAAGCTGATCGAGGCCGACCTCTGCCTCCTCGAGGAATCGGTCAGAGGCCCGATCGCCTAACGGCCCCTCACGGACTAATCCCTGGTGAAACGCCTTGAGCAGCACGTTGTCCTCGAACCCGCGGCCGACCGCAAACCAGGTCTGGTCGTCCTCGTGGTTCTGCTGGACGAATGCTTCCTTCTGGTCCGCCAGCATGGCCACGATCATCTCGGGGACATAGCGCAGGTCCGCCACCCTATCCGGCAAGTCGATCCACCCCGCCATGTAGTGCGCCGGGGCCACACGCTGGATCTGTTCCTGTCGTCCCAACGCCCGCTTGGTGTTCTCCAGGCAGAAGGACAGCAGGAGATCGCCGAGAATGGCCTGTTCCGCCTCGCCGTGAAAGCCCTCGAACGATGGCGCGGCAGCCAGCTTGGCTGCCACGCGCTCGATGGTGGCCGATCTGCGGCGCTCTCTGGTCGTCCCGGCGCCGGCGCTATAGACATCGAGAAAGCGGCCTTTGCCGCGCCGATGTCCAAAGCGGAACATGTAGAAAACCGCGGGCAGCACCGCGGAGAGATCGAAATCCTGAACCGATAACGGCAGCGCTTTCGCATAATTCCCTGACCAAATCGTACGGGTCATGGCCGGGCCGAGCACGTCCGTGACGATCCCGCGGGCAGTCGTCGCACTCATTGCTCACCTCCTACAGCAGTAATCGCCATGCGCTGCTGCGTCCCGTTGCCGCCGGTGCGCAGCACGGCCGAAACTTTGTAGATTGCTTGCTCCTGCATAGGGTTCCAGGCCAGAAGTTCCCGTTCGTCTTCACGGACAAGGCGCTGCACGAATATGGAAAGATGGGCGAAGGTGTCGTCCGTCGAGACATCGCCCAACTGATAGCCGTCAGCCAGTTCCAGAAGCAGATGGAACAACTCCGCTCCCAGGCGCAGGCGCTCCTCGTTGCGGCCGTCGCGGTAGCGATAAATCAGCGAGGCCTGCCGGTGCAGACGCTCAATCCCTTCTGTCTCGGGCGGCAGGTCAGCTTCGAGCCGGAAGGCGTCGAGCGGCTTTTCCACCCAGAATGCGGTTTCCGTGGGCGTACGCGGCGTAATGCGCAGCGGGACGACTCCAGTCCGCACTAGGGCTTGTGGCGGCAGATCCTCCAGCCGCGAGATGCCCTTGCACAGTAGCTCACACACGGCGCGTAACGTATGTTCGTCGTCCAGCGGCAGGTCCTGGAAAATGCGCAGGTGCCGGCCCCGTGCTAAGTCCAGGGCGCTGCGCGGATGCTGGCCCCGTGTCAAGTCTAGTGCGCTGCGGTCGTAGGCGACTTGGTCGATGTTGGCCTCTGTCCATTCAAAGAAGGCCCGCCGCCGTGCGGACGGCAGGAGCAGTTCGGCATAATGCGGCGCGGATTTAGAGCTGCCCTCAGCCGGTCGGCTCTGCAGATGCCGGTCGATCTGGGGGTGCGCCTCCAGCGCCGGGTCGAACCGCACGAGTTCGGCGAGCACCTCACCCTGACGAGCCGGGGACTCGGCGGCGAAGGCGCGGTCCCAGTATGGAATCGCGTCCCCGGCTCTATCCTCGTGGTAGTCATTGCAGTGATGGATGCCAAACAGGATATAGACCAGGGCGGCGCGTAGTTCACGCATAGTGATGTGCGCTTCGCCCCGTAGATGAACGGCCTGAAGCGCCTGGTACAGCCTCTCATACGCCCGCGCTCGCACTTCTGGCGGCGCCAGTGACGGAAGGGTGTCCGGTCCGAGGATGCGCGAGGTCTGAAACGCCTCACAGCGATCCTGCGCCAAACAGGAGAGGCAGGGGGTCCAGATTTCCGGAGCGTTTACGCCACCGTAAAGCTGATCAATGAGACGACGTAGAAAATCCGTGTCAATACGCGTGCGGTCTGGCGTGACACCGCCGACCAGCGAACGCTGGTTGAGGTTGACGAAGCGGATGTACGATTCCTTGGTAGCCGCTTCCTGCTGAAGCATGCGGTAAAGCAACGCGGTCAGCGGGGTCTCGTCGCCACCCAGGCTATTCTCCGTCCATTCGATCCATTCGAGGAGGCGCCCGTCGTTGATGGCCAGGAGATGAACGATGTCTTCTTCCGGCGGCCCGTGCAGGAACGGTTCCATGAAGTCGGCCAGAATCTCGTCGGCGGATCGACCCTTCCATGCAGCGGAGCCGTCGAGGTTCATGCGCACGAACGGGCCATCTGCCGCCTGGCCTTGCAGAATGCGCTCGGATGACTGATGGCGTCCCAGGTTGAGCCGTGCCGCCAAGTGCTGAAGAAGCGCAGTCTTGCCGTCGCCGGCGTTGCCGCAGAGAATCACCAGGCGGACACGCCGTTCTCGGATATCCTGCAGAAGCGTCTCTTCAATCGCAGTCCCCACATAGGTCTGCGCGGCGAATTCGGTGTCTAAGCCGCGTGTTTCGCTGTTGCCCAATCGAGAGCCAGGATAGGACTGCAGGATAGAGAGCAGCCAATCCACACGCTGCTCTCTCAATGGCGCAGGCTCATCTACTTGTGTGCCATCATCTGCGGGCGAAATCGGCCCAGGCTGCGCTGTTTCGCCTGTTTCCACTGGAGGCGCTGACTCAACTTGTTGCGGCGGCTCCAGTGCGGCAAGGGCTTCGGTCACATCTGCAAATCGAGATTCGGGCGACGGGTGAGTGGCGCGGTCCAGGAAGGCAGCCAAGATCGGATATTCCTCACGGGGTATCCCTTCCCAATTCAAACCGCGGTTTTTGTCGAGTGCGCCGTTATAGCTGAAAGGTTCCTTTTCGTAGAGGATGTGGAAGAAACTCGCCGCCAACGCGTAGATATCGTCAGCAGGCGAAGCGGGTCGCTGATCCTGATACGAAGGGGAGCAATAGAGCACCGTCGTCGGGGCCGTAAGCGGCTCACCGATCTTGTGCACGAAGTCGTAGTCGGTGAGGACGAGGCTGCTTCCTTCGACAATGAGATTGCGCGGACTGATGTCGCCGTGGATTAGGCTGTTACGATGCAGTACGTGCAACGCTTTGCAGATATCGCGCAGCCAGCGCAGAGCCAAAGCCTCGCTCGAGGCTTCCTGCAGGTCTTCTGCCAGCAGCGGAAAGACTCCCGCATAATCGGCCAGCGGCGTTCCGGAAATCCAGGTCATCAGCGCAACGAACTCATTCTCTCGCCACTCGCTGGCAATCTCATGGATGACGGACAAAGCCTCATGCCGAAGGTGAGCTTTGACTCGGCTGTACGCTCCCAGCACGCGCCGGCCCATATCGGCGTTATGGACGACTTTCGCCACGTATGTCCCCAGGTCTTCTTTGGTGGACCTGTCCGCCTCAACCACCTTGAATGTCGTCCCGATCCCGCCCGACCCTAAGCGGGAGACGATGCGATAGTCTCGTTCGTGGAAACGAATCACCTGATCCTCGGTCCAGAAGCGGGCGGGCGGTGGGGACGGCGGCGCAACCGATTCGCCAAGTAGTTCGGAGAGGACTGCTTCCAGATGCTGTAGGGTTGCTCGCTGCCCCGGCTCTTCGGCAAGTCCCGACCTGAGTACCTCCAGTACACGTAAATTAAGGTCACTGTCTCTGTCCTCAAACAGATAACCTAGACAGGCGCAAAGCGAGTACACATCGGACCGATGATCGGCTACAGCAAGGCCCGCCTGGCGAACCTCGGGCGCCATCGTCGCAAGATAGGATCCGGTAGGCAGGCTAGTCGTGGCGACGCTGACTTCGGACGGAATCCGGGTGTGCTCAAACCCGGTGAGGATGGGCGAATTGTCGTGTTTTACTAAGATCGTTTGCGGCGTGAGATTGCGATGAATGATCGGCGCGTCCGGCGCTCCAGCATCATGCAATTGGGCCAATGCCCGCACTGTCTCACGGGCAAAAGCGAGTCGGTCTGCCTCCTTCCAGGTGTTGTCTGTACTTCGCTCCTCAATGCAGGGCGCAGCCTGATCGACGACGGTGAAGAAGAACATTTCCCCTGCGTAGCCGGGTGCATCCTGAAAGGAATCCAACAACCGTGGCGCCCAGGGATAAAGTTGCAGGCGATGCAGCGCCTCGAACTCCCGCTTCGCCTTGTCTTCAGCCCTTTTGTCATCCCCGCTCGATAGGTCGTAGAGATGCAGAATCACGCGATCACGCCGGGCGGGATGGCTTCCCTTGTACACGCGGTGAAAACGTTGCTCCTTCGAAGTCTGTAGTTCCAGGTTCACATACCCGGCCAGCCTTCTGAGCGACCCATCAATCGCAACTGCGCTGCGCGGCTGGAGGATGCCCGCTAGCTGCCTGACCTGTAGAACAGACAGCGCCCGAGGTTCGTCAAAACCTATGGCGGATTTCCAGTCGTTTAGCGTGTATATTTTTCCGCCGCGCACTTCCTGCCCGGCGAAGCGTTTGATCTTGGACGGCTCCTGAGTAAGTAGAATCGCGCCGGCCACGTAACTCAAATCTGCAACAGAGCGCCGCAGAGTCGTCCCAATTTTGCGGGCTTTGCTAGTTACCCGCTCGGCCTCATCCGCCATCTCGCCGCTATGTGAGTCAATCCACTGCGGGGTCCAGTGCTTTACCTCGATCACGCGTACCCCGGTCGGGCCGATGGCGACAATGTCGATTTCGTCTGATTGAAGCTGGTGCGTGACAGAGAAGGCCAGATTCGTGAGCAGCACCCACTCTTCGTCCCCTGCCTCTGCCAGGAGCCGGCTCTTTAAATACTCGAAGGCCATCAGTTCGCTTTCGTTTGCTGCGGGCCCACAAGGGAAGAGCGTTACTCTCATCTTCTTGCCTCCAAATTATGGCTATTGCAATTCATGCATCTCCCTTCATCGAAGCCGATAAGAGCGACAGCCCCACTTTGAGGAAGCCATCGTTGGGGGGCTGCCCGGTTTGGCTTTGGGGAGCAGATAACAACCTGGGATAATGCCGGGAGGACGCGTCCTAACAGCTCGTTGCCGGAGCCGGTGAGTCGGCGATTGGGAAGCTCTAAGTTTTGCGGTGTGCGCCTCGCTTCTCGGAGTCGCCGGCGGTCCGCGTGTGAATTATGGAGTGGGTTCGGGGGTTCCACAGCAACAACCTCTCTTGTCTGTCTTGTCTTATGGTTCTCTCACTCTTCGCGTACACGGCCGTCCGGCCCCACATACCGGTACAGCGTCGACTTCGACACGCCCAGCGCCGCGCAGATCTCCTGGATCGGCGTCTCGGCGTCCTTCATCAGGCGCGCGGCCAACTCCACCTTCTCCGGCGTCATCTGCTTGGGCCGGCCGCCCAGACGCCCTCGCCCCTGCACCGCTTCTACCCGCCGCA
>CAYXRG010000078.1:0-19502 GCA_964467575.1 uncultured Caldilineaceae bacterium
GACTGGGGGACAGGGATTCGAACCCCAACCATCTGATCCAGAGTCAGACGTTCTGCCGATTAAACTATCCCCCACTTTTTCGCCGATTAACCGCGGAAAAACCTAGAGCCGTACATCAATCGACTAGGCTGATTATACTCACCCCCTGTCAGCCGCGCAAATATCGGCCGCGGTCGAATCCGTGACGCCACAGAAGCAAACAGGCCGCCTTTTGAGGGCGGCCCGCTTGCTTTTGCTGGACGATGCCGGGCGCCTTAGCGCACCCGTCCCCTCGTAACGAGATTGACGATCGCCAGCAAAATGATTGCGCCGCCCAATGATATCAGCAGCGCCGCAATACTGAAACTCTCGTTGATCGTTCCAATCCCAAAGATCGGCGAGAGAAGCCAACCGCCTACCAGGGCGCCAACGATACCGACGACGATGTTGAGCAGCAACCCTTGCTGCGCGTCCCTCCGCATGACCAGGCTGGCCAGCCAGCCGACGATCCCGCCGAGGATGATCCATACGATGAAATTCACCATCTTGTTCCCTCCTTACGAGTCAACCTCGAAAAGCCCCATCGCGATCGAGGGGACCTAGCTTACACGGCGCCGGTATGGAGAAGACCTTGCGCCGGGTGCGCCCAAAATAGCGAATTTACTGCTCGTCACTGTGACGCGTCCCTACATCGTTTGTCCAGCGTACGCAGCCAACGCATGGGCGGCATTGTCCACGCGTGCCACAACCTCCTCCCGCCCCAGCACCTCCATGCTCTCGAAGAGCGGCGGCGAGACGGTTTTCCCCGTAATCGCCACACGGAACGGCGCAAAGAAACTGCCCACCGGCATGTGCATAGCCTCCGCCGCCTGCCGGAACGCCGTCTCTAGCGCGACGACGCTGAACTCCGGCGTTTCCGCCAGGATGCGCCGGCCATGCTCCAACGCGGCGACGCTCTGCTGCGCACTCAGCTTCTTGCCGATCAAAAGCGCCGGGTCGTCATAACGGATCTGGTCGGCGCGCATAAATGCCCAGTCCACCTTGTCCACCGCGTCCGTCAACAGCTTAATGCGCTCCCGGATTAACGGAATCAGCTTGGGTAAACGCGCGTCGTGCAGCAGATCTTCTTCATCCAGGCCCAACTGCGCGGCGAGGTAAGGCGCCAAACGGCGCTGCAGCTCCTCAGCCGGCATCTCGCGAATATATACGCCGTTGAGCCATTCAAGTTTCGGATACGGCAGGGCTGCCGAGGTCGGGTGAATGTCCGCCACGTCGAAGCGCTCCACCGCCTCCTCGCGCGAGAAGACCTCGCGCTCCGGGTCGTAATTCCAACCGATGTTGGCCAGAAAGTTAAACATCGCCTCAGGCAAATAGCCTGCCTCGATGAACTCGTGCACGAGGGCTAGGTACTCCTTGCCCGCAACCACCTTCTTGCGCTTGCTCATCTTGCCCTTGCCGCTCGGGTCCAGAATGACCGGCAGATGCACCAGATGCGGCATAGGCCAGCCAAAGGCGTCGTACAACTGCTTGTGCAACGGCGCCGACGAGATCCACTCCTCGCCGCGCAGCACATGCGTGATCTGCATCAGGTGATCGTCGACCACCACGGCAAGATGATAGGTCGGCATGCCGTCACTCTTCAGGATCACAGGGTCCTGCACGCTGCGGCTCTCCACCTCGATGTCGCCACGGATCATGTCATGCACAACGGTCGTGCCGGAGAGCGGCGCGGCAAAACGCACCACCGGCTTGCGCCCTTCCGCCTCGAAGGCGGCGCGTTGCTCGTCGCTCAAATGGCGGCAGCGTCGATCGTAACCGGGCTGCTGGCCCTGGGCGCGCTGCGCCTCGCGCATCGCCTCCAGGTCCTCCGCCGAGCAATAGCAGCGGTAGGCATGGCCGCCGGCGATGAGTTGCTCCGCGTGCTCCTGATAGATAGGGCGGCGTTCGCTCTGCACATAGGGACCGTACGGTCCGCCGATATCCGGCCCCTCGTCCCAGTCCAAGCCTAGCCAGCGCAGACCGGTCATCAAGTCTTCCAGGCTCTCCGGATTGAAGCGCTTCTGGTCCGTATCTTCGACGCGCAGAATGAACTGGCCCCCGGTGTGACGCGCATATAGCCAATCGAACAGGGCTGTCCGCAGGCCGCCCAGATGCAGATAGCCGGTGGGGCTAGGCGCAAAACGCACGCGCGCCGGCTTCAGTCCATCACTCATGATGCTCATATCCTCGTTCTTGTTAGGCGCATGGCGCCTGAATCTCTGCGCGTTGTCGTTATAGGTGTACGCTATCACAGGCGACAGGGGTCGTCAACTAGGAGCAAACTCGCCTCTTGCCGTCCCTCTAGGCCCCAGCCTCCGCCATCGTGTTGCCCACATAGCGACGCACCGCCATCGTCAACTCACCGTAGCGCGTACCGGCGGTCATCCCTATCTCCCGCGGCCGCGGCAGATCGATCGCCGTCTCGGCAATGATGCGCCCAGGCCGCTCGCTGAGGATGATCACGCGGTCGGCCAAGAACACCGCTTCGGTGATGCTGTGCGTCACCATCAACACCGTCGCCGCCTGCATGCGGTGGACGCGCAGCAACTCCAGGTTCATGCGCTCACGCGTCAACGCATCCAACGCGCCGAACGGCTCGTCCATCAACAACAGCTTCGGCTGCTGGATCAAGGTGCGCGCCAGCACCACGCGCTGCGCCATCCCGCCGGACAGATGCTTGGGATAGACGCGCTCAAACCCCTCCAGCCCGACCAGGCGCAGCAATTCGAGCGCGCGCTGCGTGTGGGCGTCGTCGAGCGCGCCGCGCTGAATCTCCAGCGGCAGCAGCACATTCTGCAACACCGTCCGCCACGGCATCAGGTTGGTAGACTGGAAGACGAAGCCGATGTCGGGGTGCGGCTCCGTCAGAGGGCGGCCATCAAAGACAACCGTCCCCTGATCGGGCGCGATCAGCCCGCCGGCGATGCGCAACAACGTGCTCTTGCCGCTGCCGCTCGGCCCCAGCAGGCACACGAATTCGCCGTCCGCCACCTGGAAGCTCACATCGTGCAGCGCGCGGATCGGCCGGGGCCCCTCGACGAACGCCTTGCTCACGCGCTCCACAGCCAACAGCGGGCGCGCCGCGTCCGGTCCGGTCACGGCAGGAACTCGTTGGTGAAGAGTGTGTCGACCTCGACCGGCGCTTCGATCAGATCGATGCGCTGCAGAAGCTGGACGGCCGCGGCCCAATCCTCAGTTTTCGATTCGCCTAGATCGTACCCCGCCGCCGGCGCCCAGTAGGCGAGCGCTGCGTCAAACACGGCGCGGTTGATGGCGCTGTTGTCGCCGCCCGCCTCGGGCACGTTCGCCAACGCGAGCTCGAAGACCTCGTCCGGGTGGTCCAGCGTATACTGGATCGCCCGCGCGGTGGCGCGCACCATTGCCCGAACCAGCTCCGGCTGCTGTTCGATGGTCCGGTCATTCGTCACCAGTCCGTTGGCAGGGATATGCAGATAGTCGTCCAGCCCGAATTGCACCGTGTCAATGCCCTCGGCGGCCAGCACCACCGGCCCGTTGACCGCATAGTCTACGGCTACGTCGATCGTGCCCGCCATCAGCGCTGCCGCCTGCGTAAAGCCGATGCTTTCCGTCTTGACGTCGCGCTCGGTGAGGCCCGCCGCCTCCAAGATGCCGCGGTAGGCCACATAGTTCGCCCCATACGGGCCGGGGATGCCGATGGTCTTGCCCGCCAAGTCCTGCGGCGTCGCGATCCCGGCATCGGACTTGGCCAGCGCCACCACCGGGTAGCGCGTCCACCACGTCAGCACCGAGCGAACCGGCAGACCCTGGCTGCGACCGATGACAACCTGGTCGCCGCTCCCGATCATAAACTGCGATTGGTTCACGCCGACCAGCTTGATGTAGTCGTTCTCATAGCCATAGGCCAGGCTGACATCCAGCCCTTCCTCGGCGTAGAAGCCCTTGTCGATGCCGGCATAGAGCGGAGCGAACTGCACGGTCGGCACGTAGCCGACGCCCAAGCTGATCGGCGTCAACGCGGCCGGCGAGGATGCGCCGGCCGGCTGATCCGCCGGCATTACCGGCGCACACGCGGTCCCGGCGATAAGCAGCAGGGCCGCCAGCGACAACACCATTTTGACGCTATGTCCATATAGACGCGCCATTCGTGAATACCTGCTTTCTAGAAGCCCGCGCCGTGCGGGCGAAAACCAAATGAATAGAGCGTAAAAAATAGACACAGGGCGAATTAGTCGCTTAACGGCTTCGCCACATTCCAACGATGTCATGTTGAGCGGAGCGAAACATCTCTAGGTCTGGGACAAAGAGATTCTTCGGCTCGCTGCCGCTCGCTTCAGAATGACAGGCGTTAGGCGAAAACGCCGCTAGCGCTGCCACCGCAGGCAGACATGCTCGGCGATGGCTACCGTCAGATACAGCGCCTGGGCGATGACGATGAGGCTCAGAACAGCCACGAACATCAGCGGCGTATCGAGAACCCCGCGCGCCAGGTTGATCAGAAAGCCGAGGCCGACGTCCGCGCCGACGAACTCGCCCACCACAGCGCCGACCACCGCCAGTATGACGCTCAACTTCAGCCCGCCGAAGATGATGGGCAGCGCCGACGGCAACTCCAGCAGCCGGAACATCTGCCAGCGACCGGCGCGCAGGCTGCGCATCAGGTCTCGCAGGTCTGCATCCACGCTGCGAATCCCCACCATCGTACTCACCAGCGTAGGGAAGAAGGTGATCAGGGCACAGACCAATACCTTGCTGATCAGACCGCTGCCGAACCAGATCACCAGCAACGGGGCAACCGCCACAATCGGGACGCTCTGGCTGGCGACGATATAGGGCGCGAGCAAGCGTTCGGCCAGCCGGTTCTTGCCCAAAAAATACCCGGCCGCCAGCGCCGTCCCCAGCCCCAATGCCAAGCCAAGCCCGACCTCAGACAGCGTGACGGCCGTATGTCGCGCCAGCGAACCGTCGCGCAGCACGGCGACAAGCTTCGCCCACACCAACTCCGGCCCCGGCAAGATGAATGCCGGATATTCCTGCCAGCGCACCAGCGCCGACCACAGCATGACGCCGATCGCCACCACCACCGGAACCAGCAGATGCTCGATGTATTTCGCCGCTGCGCCCATCAGGCCCGCCCTAGGCGCTAGGGCTGTAGTAGTCCATTGCTCTTGCGTACGTGTCGCCACCATCTCCTCCGCCGCGATTTCGGGCAAGCAAAAACCCCGAAGCCGTCATCTGACCCCGGGGCTGTGCACAACACAGGCAAGGCTGCAACGCCTGCGCGCCGCGCCTCTCTCGCTTGCCGTCTGCACCCTCTTTCATCCGGACTGTACCGTCGGCGTCGGTTTTGCGCAGACAACGCTCACCGAACTCGTGCCGCCGGCGCTGGCGCCTGGCGACTCGCGGGCTTACCGGCAAGTCATGCCTGCCGGATCACCGCCGGTCGGGAATTGGGAATCGCTCCCTCACCCTGCCCCGAAGGTTGAAGCAACTGACTCTTCACTTGTCACCGACATTATAGCGGTCGCGCCGGTGCGCGGTCAAGCAAACAGGGCTGCGATCCCGCCCCGCAAGCTGTCTACTCCAACCAGCCCAGTTCAATGCGCTTGGCCTTGCGGAATGGGATGATGATTTGCATCCCCCCGCCCACATCGACGATCAAGCCCTCACGCGAGCGGACCCAATAAAAAGCGTGGTGCCCCGGCGGTTCGGCCGGATCGAGTTGGACGTCGAGCGCGCCGCCCTGGCGCGAGATCAGGCGTGCCGATAGATTTTCCGGGAGACCAATGCCCTGGTAACCGTACTCCGCATCAAATTCGAGTGCGGCAAGGGCGTTCACCTCGACCGTGCGCGTCATGCCGCCGGTTTCGACGACGTTCATGGCAGGGTAATCGAATATGCTAGGGCCCGCGCAGCACCAGCCGGGGCTTAGGCGTCTGGTCTGCATGAAGCGCACGTCGCGCCCTAGAAACGCGACCGACTCATCCTGCCGCCCCGTTACGGTGATCGCGACGCTCGGCGCGAAGTCCTCCAAAGGCGGCAGTTCGGCCGGCGCATACTCCTCGATCTCGCCCCAAGGCGCGCTGAGACCAAGGCCGTCGAGCCGCCAGGACGCCCTGTCGTCTGCGGCGAACTCCTCTTCGCCCTCGGCCCACATCAGCCGGCCGCGCGGACACACGCCGGACACCGTGCAGGAGAGCTCTATTGTACCGTCGGTTACGCGAAAGCCCCATTCCTCCAGGACTTTGCCGTTGCCCCAATAGTATTCAACCAGATCTCCCTGTACGCCAAAGCCGAAATGTCCTAGAAGAGAGTTGTACATACTGGTCACCGGCAGCTCCAGCCCTTCCCGCAAGCGTATGACGCCGATGGGCGCTGCCGGTTCGAGCGGCGCGGCAACGCGGCGCTGAACCGCGGCGACGCTGCTCACCGCAATGGTGAAGCTCTGACCGGGCGCTATCTCTCCGCTGAGCGTGCCGGACACAACCTCGATCACGCCAAGCGGAGGCGGCATAGTCAGCGTCAGCCCTCTCTGGGTGACCGAAACGGCGTGCATCGACGCCAATGAAGAGTTCGAGATAGCGACGGCGCCAGACTCGGCCCACACGCCGTCTTTATAGGCAAGCCACGTGGCGGCGGGCAGCGCACCGCCGAGGGTATCGGTCACCAGCCATGCCGGCTCGACGGCCGGTTCAGGCGGCGGCGGATCGAGCGCACGAATTCCCAGCAGGTCGCTGATCGCCAGGGAAATCTCCAGCGGCGGGCGGCCCGCCGCCAGTTCCTGATCCGGGTCCAGCGTCAGATTCGGCCAGGCGGAACCGTTGGCATCGAGCAGCGTGAAGGACTCGCTACCGGCCGGCTCGCGGCGCAAGGACTGTAGCTTCGCCAGATCGAACGTGAGCCGGAATAGCCCGTAACTGCCGTGCAGGGTATCGCCGCTATCGTCAGGACGGATAGACGCCCGTTCGCCGGAGATATCGATCACCTCCCACATGCGTTGCAGCGCGTCCGCAACAGGGGGAACCGGATCCGGGGCGAGGGCTTGCACCTGTGCAAGCGGAACGGCAAGATGGCCGAACTGTGTCTGACCTGTGAGCAACACATCGCCGTCAAAGGTTACGCCGTCCAACTCCGTCCCGTCTGCCAGGCGCAGATACATGCCGCCGGCATCGGCTTCACGCGTCGCCGTCACAATATGCGCCGGGTAGACTTTGAGTCGGAAGCGGCCATATTGGGCGGGCGCAGCAGCCGGCAGACAGGTCGTCGTAGTCCATTCGACATTCTCTGGGCAGGCGAGGCGGGTTTCCTGCCCGCATTCATCCGTCACCGTCCAATAGAATGCCGCCTGGAGCGGCGCGCCGGGGCTGCCGCCCTCGAAGACAATCGACTCCGCCTCCGCCAGTGGGATGCGTTCATAACCCCACTCGCCCTTGCCAGAGACCGCGCTCCAACCGGGCTGGACAGTCAACTCGCCTTCGTCGCCCGCCAGGACATAGCGCCCGTCCTCCAGACGCCGAACCTCGCGGATCCGGGTGACATCCAGCGCCAAAAACCGCCACCCGCAACTCGCTTCCAAATCTCCCTGGAGGGAGAGCGGGGCTGCAAGCGTCACTTCCGTCCCATCCAGCTTGCGCACGATTGCGCTGGACGGATTCTCGGCCTCGGCAGCGCGGGCGGCGGGATCGGCCGTGATTGCCGAGGCTGTAGCGCTCATCAAAAGGGCCAGCAAGGCGAACAGAGCGAACGACAACGAGAGGAAACACGCAACAGGAACAAAGCGGCTCACCACAGACTGCCAATGGATGCGCATGGTTCACCCTGCCCTCTTCGATAGCGAACACGGCTTGTCGCTGATCGATATCGCCGGTTCGCGGCGACTTCAAAACACGATGCCCCTCTAACGCGGCGCCGGCCGCTTCACACTGTCAAGATGGCCTCCCGGCGCACAATGCCCGCTATGACGCTAACCGTCTTGTCCAGAAAACTGACGCCGTCGGGCAGCTCGCTGGTTGCATCCAGATACCCGCCCCGGCCGGTATGGCCGATCGGGCCGACATCGATCGTCGTCACCTTGCCTTGCCGCCGCACTCGATTCCACTCCGAGGCAGGCAGCAGCGACCACCGCCCCGGCGCCAACAGGTTGAGTTTCTGTGACTGATCCTTGCTCCCGATAATGTGGTACAGATGATCGATCTTCAACAGACTTGGGTCGCTGGAAAAGATTCCGCTCATAGAGATTACGCGGATCGGCGCGTCGATCATCTCCGCCAGGTACCCGGCAGCGCCTACAGCAATCTGCCCCGCGCCGCTATAGGCGAGAAGATAGACTGGGACCGGCCGCGACGGATCATAGTTGTAGCGCAGCAGCCCGTCCATCAGCACCTCTGCCGACGCTTGGTTGTACATCGGACCATAGCGCTTATCGGCGGAGAGCATGATCTGCCACAGATTGCGCACGTTGATCAGATAGCCAATCAGTTTTGGGCCATGCAGCTTACTCCAAAGGGCCAGCCGCCAGAGGCGCGCAAAGAAGCGCTGGCCCGTCAACGCCAGGTTGTTGATGGAATAGGGGAAGATGTCGTCGATGATCACTGTGTGCGGCAAGGCGACGGCCAACCGCCGCAGGAACTCACGCTCATAGACGCTGAACGTCTCGCCTGATACCCGCCCGATGCCCGACAAGAAGATGAGATAACTGTCGGTTTCCGGACGTACAGTGCGCACCAAGCCGTCCGGCGGCAAATTGTCGGAATAGATGCGATCTCCAAACCAGCCAGCCCACCAGCCCATCACCTCGAAGGGGGTCAGCGCAGCCCAGATGAAGAACCCGACGACGACTAGCCCAATGTAGGCGAGGATCTGCCAAAAAACCTCGAACATTGCACCTCCGCGCCTCTATGCCAGAGGGTCTTCCCGCGGTTCGCGCCCGCCCGGCGTCTCCTGGGGTGCGTTGAGCAGCTTGGCGCTGCGCCGGCGCAGTTGCGGCAGGTCCTTCGGCGCATATTGCAACTGCGCGCCGATGGCCTTTCTGCGCAGCCATCGCCCCAAGCTGTAGACCGGGATGCCCACGGTGCGTCGCACAAGCTGCAAGAGCAGCCATCCCAGGCCTGCAGCCAGCACGGACTGACCCAACGTCAATCCCAGCGCAGTCTGCACTGCGATCACCACGGCGACCATGCTCCATAGAGTTAATAGAATGCCGAAAGGGTTGCCGAAGAACGGCGTCAACTCAAAGAACGCCAACACCTGCGGTGCATATGCCATGCCCACCACCGCCGCGGTCGGCAGCCACGTTACCGGCTTGCCGAAACCGTACCGGCCCACGATATAGACGCTCGCCGTCCACAGAAGATAGCCGGCGATGTAGCTGATCAGCGAGATCAGCACGGCCGGGATGAAGCGTCTGGGCCGCACTTTGTTGATGAACAGCACCAAACTCTGCCCGACCGATTCCGAGATGCCGGCTAGCGCCACCACTGCCAGCGCAAGCCAAATGCCGCGCGGCGACTGCCTTACCGCAATGTAGATATCCACATCAAACAGCATGGCCTGGCGGATCGCCTGACCAAGCGTCGGTAAGCTCTGTGTATCCATTCTCGCGACCGTTCCACCCGTTGCTTGACCAAGACACGGGCCGTACCACGCGACGCAACGCCGGATGCCAGCCAATCGGCCCCTCTCCGGCTTATTCTATCAGATATTGGCGAGAGGCACAGCCTACACGCTGCGGGGATGCGACTTTGGGCGAAGGCGAACTGTCTTGCCTCGACGCGTGAGCGCCCATGCATCGACGCCGCGTCCGGCGGAAACGCGGGTCAGCCCCCAACCGCTGTTCCGGATTGTGAACGCTCTGATCTCGCGTTATAGTTATAGAGGGCCGCGCCTCCGGGCGACTTTTCGTACGGAGGTGCGGAGTCCTTGGCGGGACGTTCTTCGTCCGTACAAGGGCAACCCTCTTGTTATCCGGTTGCGATGGACTCATATCTCATCGCCATGCTTCGACCAGCAAAATTTTATGTCTACAGATGAGATGCTTCACAAACTTGGCGCACTGCTTGGCGCGAGCATGGTCATATCCGGCGTCATTCTGGGCGTCTGGCTGCTGAGCCGCTTTCCGCCCATGCCCGCCTTTCTGACGGTGCGGGTCCAGGCTGCGCATCCCGCCGACTTTCCCGGCGGGCATGCCGGTGCGGTGTCGCCCCTCACCGCGGCGGAGTCGCCGTTGAGCGCCGCAGCCGCCACCCCATTGGTCGTCGGCATGGCGCCTGGCCTTCCGTCCCAACTAACTGACGCGCTCTCCAGCCTGGACGTGTTGACCGCGACGCTCTCCGGCGCAACGACGGACACAGACGCCTCGCTGATCCTGAGCTACGCGCAGGCCAACGGCATCCCTGTCTACCGGCAAGTGTTTGCCTTGGCAAACCGCTTCCATACGGTCAACGCCTCGATACGCTGGCAGCATGTGCAGGCAGCCTGGCAGGGGTCGAGCAGCCGACACCGCTCCGTCGCCATCTTGGCGGAGACATTCGCCGCCCTCGAGGCGACACTCGGCCCTGCCGGCCCGGGCGTGGCGTCCTATGCCTCTATCGACGAGATTATCCAAGCGCTGGAAGCTGACCCGTTCGCGCTGGCCTTCGTCCCCTTCGACCGGCTGACGCCGCGGTTGGTCGTCATCGACATCGACGGACAAAACCCGGTCGAGAACAACGCTCGCTTCGACGACGACGCCTACCCCTTCGCGGCGACGGTCTATGCCCGGCCCGGGTCCGCGCCGGCGCCCGCCGTCGCGCTAGACGAGTTGCTGAACGCGCTGCCCGCCGGCAATCGCGACCCCGAACGCCTCACCGTGGTCGCCATGACGGGCGTGACCGCTCTGGTGCGCTTCACGGCGGCGCAGATGGACCAGCGCGGCCCGGCCTGGCCCGCCGAGGTCGTCGGCCCCGAACTGGCCCAGGCCGACATCACCGCCATCAGCAACGAAGTCCCCTTCGTCGAAGACTGTGAGACCGATCTGGACCCCGACAACCTGGTCTTTTGCAGCAAGCCCGAGTATATGGCAACTTTGCTCGCCTCGGGCGTGGACATTGTCGGCCTTACCGGCAACCACCTCAACGACTATGGAGCCGCGGGCGCGCGCTATGCGCTCGACCTCTACGCCGAAGCCGGCATGCCGGTGTATGGCGGCGGCCCAGACCAGGCGGCCGCGCGCGCCCCCCTATTGATTGAGCATAACGGCAACCGTCTCGCCTTTTTGGGCGCCAACAGCTACGGCCCGCCGTCCGCCTGGGCTGGCGAGTTCTCGCCGGGCAGCGCGCCTTTCGACCTGAGCGTCATGTCCGCCACGATCCGCAACCTCAAGTCTGACGGCGTCGCTGACGTCGTTTTCGCCGAGCTGCAATACCAAGAAAGCTACGACGCCGAGCCGCTCGCCGACCAGCGCCTGGACTTCCGCGCCCTCGTGCGCGCCGGCGCAGACATCGTGACCGGCGTACAAAGCCACGTACCCCAGGCCGTCGAGTTTCTGGACGGCCGCCTGATCCTCTACGGCCTCGGCAACCTCTATTTCGACCAAATGTGGCGGGAAGACACGCGCCAAGGCCTGATCGCCAAGCACACCATCTATGAGGGCCGCCATTTGTCTACGCAGCTACTGCCGACGGTGCTTTACGACTACGGCCAACCGCGCTGGGCCTCCCCCACCGAACGCGCCGCCATCCTGGAAAGAGTATTCGCTGCGAGCCGGTAAGAGACCCGAAAAAATGTCGCTGCGATGCCGAAGCGGTTGCCCGCTCGGAGGGCGTTCGGTATGGCGCCATGTTTAGCGCCATAGAGAGCAACTATACTTGCCTCGCTGCCCGCCGGTGCGTATACTGAACGCCACTGTCGACGTGTCTTGGAGAGGAGTCAATATTGCATGAGCGCTAAACCGGTCAACAAATCTCGCGTAACGCCCAAGAAGGGCGCAAAGTCCAATTCCATCGGTCTCTGGATCGTGGGCGTTTCTGTCGCCGTGGTTGTGCTGGTCGTTGCATTGATGATGATCAGCAACCGCCAGAGCGTCATCGCCGTCGAAGCGCCTGACGTGCAGTCCGAATGGATCGTTCGCACCACGATGGGGAACCCAGACGCCGTTGTCGTCGTCCAGGCATGGGAGGATTTTCTATGCCCGTCGTGCATGCAGTGGACGCAGTTGATTGAACCGCAGTTGGTGGAAGACTACGTGAAGCCGGGTCTCGTGCGTTTTGAGTTCCGCCAGTTCCCGCTGCAAAGCCACGCACCGGGGTCGATCAACGCAGCCCTAGCCAGCGAATGCGCCGCCGATCAGGGCGGCTTCTGGATCTACCACCATCGCCTCTTCCAGGCGCAGAACGATGGGCAGAGCGGCTACACCCTGGATCGCCTCGTCCAGTATGCGGATGAGGTTGGCTTGGACGGGCGCACGCTCTTGCAGTGCATGAGCAGCCAGAAATATGCGGCGCAGGTCAACGACTCGGTCAACCAAGCGCTGGCTCTCGGTCTGAACGCCACGCCTTCGGTGCTGGTCAACGGTAAGCGCATGGCCGATCCGTACGACTATGCTGCGCTGCAGCAGGAGATCGACCAACTGATCGCGGCCGCCGGCGAATAGGCCGATAACCTTGCAGTGTTTCGCTGAGCGCATTCCGGTTGAGGTCATATCAAAACTCATGGTTTACAGCTCATTCCCCCGCATCGCCAAATGCACACGGCTTCTGCGCTTGTTGTCTGCGCTGGCCGTCATCGGCCTCAGCTTGGCTACAGGCGGAACGCCCGTGCGCGCCCAGTCCGGCATCACCTCGCCGGCCCCGGGCGCGGCGGTCAGCGGTGACGTGCCCATCTTCGGCACCGCGGTGATCGAGCCGTTCCAGAAATACGAGCTGCACTACAAGCTGGAGCCGAGCGGCGATGACGCCTACATCTATTTCTATGGCGCCACCAACCCCGTCATAGACGGCCAGCTCGGCGTCTGGCAGGCGGGCGCTCTGCCGCCGGGGACTTACAGTCTGCGTTTGCGCGTGGTCAAAAACGACGGTAATTACGCCGAGTACTATGCCCCGAACCTGAGTCTCAATACAGGCCAGGCAGGACAGGCCGCAGAACCGACGCCGGAGCCGACATCCAGCGAACCCACACCGACGCCAATCCCGACGGCGACCTTTACGCCCGCGCCGCAACCTACGCCGGCCGTCGGGCAGATAGACCTGCCTGCCCTGCCGCCCACACCCACCCCGACGCCGGATGCGATCGCCGCGGCGGCGCCTGCCGGCGCGGAAGGCGACCCTGCCGAAGCGGAGATCGCAGCCCTCCCAGGACCCAGCCTCACCGGCGGAGAGGCCGATTCTACCTCCGCAGGCAACAGCCTCACGCGCGAACTGGGCGAAGCGTTGTCGCTGACCACGCTTCGCGGCCATTTTCTCAACGGCATGCGCATCAGCGCCGCACTGCTCTTCGGCGTGGTCGCCCTCTATGCCGGCAAGAAGCTGTTCGACTGGGTGTGGACGCAGTTTTCGTGAACATTTCGGATGGCAGATTTTAGATTTGCGATGATCCGCCGCGCACCCGGTCCCGTACCAGGAAGTTTTTTGAACCAGACCAAATCTAAAATCCAAAATCTGACATGTCCGTCAAAATGATCGTCGGTCTTGGCAACCCCGGTCCCGGCTACGCCCGCAACCGCCACAATATCGGCTTTCAGTGCGTAGAGCTCTTCGCGCGGCGTCACGGCATCGACCTCACGCGCATGCAGCAGCGCGCCGTAATCGGCAGCGGCTGGATAGCCCGCGCCTCTATGCGCCACAAGGTTATGCTGGTCAAGCCGCTCACATACATGAACGCCAGCGGCCAAGCCGTTGCCCCACTTGCCAAGTATTATCAGGTCGCGCCGCAAGACATTCTGGTCGTCCACGATGATCTCGACCTTGCATCAGGCATGTTGCGCCTGCGCCCCAACGGCAGCGCCGGCGGCCAGAACGGCATCAAATCCATCATCCGGCACTTGGGCAGCCAGGACTTCCACCGCGCCCGTATCGGCATCGGCCGTCCGCCCGGCCGCATGGACCCGGCGGACTATGTGCTGCAAAATTTCAGCGACGGCGAAGAAGAAACGTTTGCGCCGCTGCGCGAGACCGTCGCCGACGCCATCGAATATTGGCTCTTCGAAGGCATCGATGCGGCCATGAATCGCTACAACGGCTAGCGTCATCACCCGCGGAACCTGCCATGCTTACCGCCTTACTAGACCATCTGTCGCGCCTTCCCGCTTTCAGAGCGTTGCTCGCAGAGCCGGACAGCACGCCCCACGGCCTGCTGCCAGCAGCTCACCCTTTCGTGACAGCCGGCCTATACCATCACCGGCCCGGCCCGCTGATCTTGCTTACCGCGCGTAGCGAGACCGCCCAAGAGATCGCCGCCCAGTTGGCGCAATGGCTGCCTCCCCCCATCGAGAACGGGCAAGAGACCGCCGGCCGCGTTCTCATCTTTGCCGAACCGGACGCGCTGCCCTACGAACGCATCCGTTGGAGCAGCGCCACGCGCCAACAGCGGCTGACTGCGCTCGCCGCCCTGCAAAGCCGCACGCAGACGCCGCCCATCGTCGTCGCCAGCGCCCGCGCCCTGGCGCAAAAGACGCTGCCCGCACGCGAACTGCGCCTCGCACTTCGCCCCGTCGTTGTAGGCGACTTCGTGCGCCTCGAGCAGATGGCCCAGACTTGGGCGCAGACCGGCTACAACCCCGTCGACGTGGTTGAGGAACCCGGCACGTTTGCCCGCCGCGGCGGCATCGTCGACATCTGGCCGCCCAATCTGCCCAACCCGGTGCGCATCGACCTCTTCGGCGACGAGGTGGAAAGCCTGCGCATCTTCGACCCAGCCACCCAGCGCACCCTGCGCCGCGTCGACAGCGTACAGATCGGGCCGGGCAGCGAGGCCCTGAGCAAATTCGGTCCCGCCGCCCTAGAGCGCCTCGGCGTGCGCGGCGGCAGCCTGACCGACCCGTCCAACCTGGACGCGGCCGGCGCGGAGGAATCGCCGCTGCTCGACCCGCGGCTGCTGTTGGCCGTGCGCGAGGAACTGCGCCTGGAGGTAGACCACCTGAGCCAGGGGCACAGCTTCCACGGCATCGAGTGGTACCTGCCCTACTTCTATACCCAGCCCGCCACCCTGGTCGACTACCTGCCGCCCGCCTCTACCCTGGTGATCGACGACGCGGCGGAACTCGTCGCCACGCTGCACGACCTGGAAGAGCAGGCCGCTGCGCTGCATGGCGAACTCGTGCGCAGCGGCGACCTGCCACACGCCTTCCTGCCCAGCTTCGTGCCCGCCGCCGAGCTAACTGGGCGCATCACAGCCGCCCAGCCCATCATCCTCGGCTATGGCACGCTCGCCGGCGCCGACACATCGTCGCACAGTGACCTGGCCCGCTCATTCGTGCCGGGGCCGCGCTACGGCGGCAAGATCAAGCAGATCGCCGGCGACGTCGCCCAACAACGCCGCGACAGCGCAACCCTCGTCCTCGTCACGCGCCAAGCCGCACGGCTGCAAGAGGCGCTGCAAGAAGCCGACATCATCGCCCATGTGCAGAGCGAACTGGCGCGTGCGCCGGCGCCGGGCAGCGTCTCGCTCGTCCAGGGCGTGATCGGCGAGGGCTTCGTCATGCGCGGGCTGGAGAACGAGGCCGCCGGCTTTGACCTGCACTTCCTCACCGACACGGAACTCTTCGGCTGGAGCAAGCCGCGGGCGCGCCGCCGCTCGCCGCGTCACAGCACCGTCGCCCCGGAGCTCTTCTTCGCCGACGTCAAGCCCGGCGACCATGTGGTGCATCTGGAGCACGGCGTCGGCATCTACGACGGCCTGGTTACGCTGGAACTGGGCGGGCTGACGCGTGAATATCTCCAGGTCAGCTATGCCCGCGGCGACAAGCTCTATGTCCCTGTCCACCAGGCCGAGCGCCTCAGCCGCTACGTCGGGGCCGGAGAAGCAACCCCCGCCGTCAACCGCCTGGGCACAGCCGACTGGCAGTTGGTCAAAGAGCGCGCTCGTCGCGCCGTAGCGGACATCGCCGACGACCTGTTGAAGCTCTACGCCGAGCGCGAGTTGGTGCGCGGCCATGCCTTCAGTCCCGACGGCCCGTGGAACCAGGAGCTGGCCGCCTCTTTTGCCTATGAGGAAACCGACGATCAACTCGACGCCATCGACGAAGTGACGCGCGACATGGAGTCCGAGCGCCCGATGGACCGGCTGATCTGCGGCGATGTGGGCTACGGCAAGACAGAAGTGGCCGTGCGCGCCGCCTTCAAGGCCATCGTCGACGGCAAGCAGGTCGCCATGCTCGTGCCGACCACCGTCCTCGCCCAACAGCACTTCCGCACGCTCGGCAACCGGCTCAACCGCTTCCCCGTGCGCGTCGAGATGCTCAGCCGCTTCCGCACGCCCGCGCAACAGGAGCAGATCATCCAGGGCTTGGCCGACGGCCGCATCGACATGGTAGTGGGGACCCATCGCCTGCTCTCGCGCGACCTTGACTTCAAGAACCTCGGCCTGCTCATCATCGACGAAGAGCAGCGCTTCGGCGTCGTGCAGAAAGAAAAGCTCAAGCAACTGCGCACCCAGATCGATGTGCTGACACTCAGCGCCACGCCCATCCCGCGCACCCTGCACATGAGCCTCAGCGGCGTGCGCGACATGAGCGCCATCACCACCCCGCCGCGCGAGCGGCTGCCCGTACACACCGTGCTCTCCGAATATGACGACAACCTCGTGCGCCAGGCCATCGAGCGCGAGTTGGCCCGCAACGGGCAGGTCTTTGTTGTGCACCACCGCGTGCGCAACATCGAACACTTGGCCGACCGCATCCGTCACCTCGTACCCCAAGCCAGGGTGGTCGTCGGCCACGGCCAGATGCCCGAACGCGCCCTGGAAAACATCATGCTCCAGTTTGCCGAAGGCGAGTACGATGTCCTGGTCGCTACCACCATCATCGAAAACGGGCTGGACATCCCCAACGCTAACACCATGATCATTAACCGCGCCGACCGCTTCGGCCTGGCGCAGCTCTACCAGTTGCGCGGGCGCGTCGGGCGCAGCGCCCAGCGCGGCCATTGCTATCTGCTCTACGACAAGCACGCCGCGCTCAGCTACGACGCCCGCCGCCGCCTATCCGCCATCATGGAAAGCAGCGAAGAACTCGGCGCGGGCTTCCGCATTGCCATGCGCGACCTGGAGATCCGCGGCGCAGGCGACCTGCTCGGCGCACGCCAGCACGGGCACATCGACAGCGTGGGCTTCGACCTCTACACGCGCCTGCTTGCCCAGGCCATCAACGAGGCCAGGCGCAGAAAGCATCTCTTCGACCAAGCCCTGCGCACGCAGGACGGCGACCAGGCTGACGGCGCACAAGAAGTCGAGGAAGCGCCTGCGGCGGAAGGGGACGCCGTCGCAACCGAGCAACTCACCGACCTCGAAGGCCCCTTCGACCTGGCAGACCCGCTGGCTCCGCCCGTCCTGCTCGACCTGCCCATCGAGGCCAAGATACCCGAATCCTACATTGCCGAAGAGGCGATCCGCCTGCAGATGTACCGGCGCATTGCCGGCATGACGCACCTCAAGAGCATCGACGAGATGCGCAAGGAGTTGATCGACCGCTTCGGCGCGGTCGACGACGAGAACGCCGCGCCCGAAGAGGTCGAGAACCTCTTCTTCCTGATCCGCGTCAAGATCCTGGCGCTGAAAGCCGGCGTGCAGAACATCGGCCGCGAGTTGGACCAACTCGTGATCCGCAGCGAAGCGCTGGAGAACATGAACCGGCCCGCCATGCAGCACCGGCTGCGCCAGGCCTTCGGCGCGCCGGGAGAAGGCCTGCCCGAAGACGCCTTCCCGCGCGTCGCCCGCCGCGCCATCTATCTTCCGCTGGACGACGCCGAGGCCTGGCGTACCGCGCTCGTGCGCACGCTGGAGATTATGGCCTACGGCTAGGCCATCACGCACCGCCTTTAAGGAGACAAATGATGACAGCCAGGATGACGCGCCGCCAGGCGCTCGCAGGGGCAGGCGTCACGGTCGCAGGGCTGCTGGCAGGCTGCAGGCCGGTCACGTTGCCCCCGCCGCAAGCCATCGCGGTTACGAGCCCAGCCGCGACGCCCGTCCCCGCCGCGCCTACGCGTGAAGCCGAGCCGGCGGAAACGATCAACCCGGAGCTGCGCCGCAAGCTGGCGCAGATGGTGATGACGGGCTTTCGCGGTCTCACCCTGGAGGCGGATAACCCCATCGTCGCCGCGGTGCGCAACCTGGGCATCGGCGGCGTGGTGCTCTTCAGCTTCGACGTCGCCCTGCTAAGCCCGGTGCGCAACATCGAGTCGCCGGAGCAGGTCGCGGCGCTCAACGCCAGCTTGCGCGAACTGGCGGATACGCCCCTGCTGATCGCCGCCGACCAGGAAGGCGGCTGGGTTGCGCGGCTCAACGAGGCGCATGGCTTTCCGCCGACCCTCTCTCACCAGGAGCTAGGCGAACGCAACGACCCGGCCTTCACCTACGACAGCGCCGCCCAAATGGCGTGCACGCTGATCGCAGCGGGCATCAACCACAACTTCGCGCCGGTTGTAGACGTCAACACCAACCCCGACAACCCCGTGATCGGCGCTATCGGACGCAGCTTTTCGGACGACCCGACAACCGTGACCGAACACGCCGCCGCCTTCATCCGCGCCCACCGCGACGCCGGCGTCACGACCACGCTCAAGCACTTCCCAGGCCACGGCAGCAGCCGCGCCGACTCGCACCTCGGCTTCGTGGACGTCACCGAAACCTGGCAGCCGCTGGAATTGGAGCCCTACCGGGACCTGATCGGCGAGGGGCTGGTCGATTCGATCATGACGGCGCATGTCTTCAACGGCCAATTGGACCCGGACACGGTCGCCACACTGTCCAAGCCCGTCATCACCGGCATCCTGCGCGAAGAAATGGGGTTCGACGGCGTGATCTTCTCCGACGATATGCAGATGAGCGCCATCGCCGGCAACTATGGCTTCGAGGAAGCGGTTATCGGGGCCGTGGCTGCGGGCGTCGACGTGTTGGCGGTCGGCAGCAACCTGGCCTACGACCCGGAGATCGCCGTCAAGATCGTGGACATCCTAGCCGCGGCCGTCATGGCGGGCCAGATTGACGAAGCGCAGATCGACGCGTCGAACAGGCGCATCGCAGCCCTCAAGGCGAAATCCGCCGGCAGCGCTCTGAGCGCCGCGTCAACCTGATCCCGCGAGGCTCATATCCACAGCGCTGTGGGATAAATGTGGGATAAATGTGGGATAATGCGGGAAATAGCCGGCGCAGCGCCACAACCCAGTGTGAGTGCGCCGCACGCCCCCTGCACCCCTCACGTACGAGGGCGGCCCGCAGGCCTCCCCGCTTGCGGCTGTGGATAACTTAGCGCCTCGAAGGGCGAAAGAGACACGAACCCGCAGAGCCTCCTAGTCAGGACTCTGCGGGTTCCTTTT
>CAYXRG010000079.1:0-19486 GCA_964467575.1 uncultured Caldilineaceae bacterium
CTGATCACCAGATCCCACTCGCTCTGGGACAGTCTGTCCTGCAGGTCTTCGTTGCGGGCCAGTTGGTCCAGGCGCGCGATGAGCAGGGGCGCGTCGAGGAAAATGTTGCTTGTGGGCGACGCTTCCGCCCGCTCGCGCGTCAGCAGTTCGAAGTTTAGGCCAAAGCGGCGGTGCAGTTCGTCCTGCCATTGCTCGACGAGGTTGCCGGGGCAGACGATCAGGCAGCGCTGGACGTCCCCGCGTATGCGAAGCTCCTTAATGAGCAAGCCCGCCATGATGGTCTTGCCGGAGCCCGGATCGTCGGCGAGCAAAAAGCGCAGAGGCTGGCGCGGCAACATCTTCTCGTAGACAGCCGTGATCTGGTGCGGAAGCGGTTCGACTTCCGAGGTGTGGATGGCCAAGTACGGGTCGGACAGATGCGCCAGGCGGATGCGCTGCGCCTCCGAAGCCAGGCGCAGCAGTGCGCCGTCTGCGTCAAAGCGCCAGGGCCGGCCGGCGGTGACGATCTGCAATCGGGCTTCGTCATCGCGGAAGAGCAGCTCGCTGTCACTATTGCCGGCCGCGTCGCGGTAAGTCAGGGTGACCGCTTCACGGCCGTGCCAAGTAACGTCGACGACGGTGACAAGCCCGGTGGGGTGGACGCCCTGAATGCTGGCGCCACGCTTGATGTCTTCGAGTCGTGTCATGGTTGAGGGTGTTGGTGGTGATTGGATAATGTGCACCCGCAATGGGGTGGATGCGGCGGATCGGCCTTTCTGTTCGGAACGGGAATCGGCGCCGAGTGGCGCAGCCCGCCTACGCGCCTGCGCCGTGCGCTGTCGAACAAGACGCGTTTTATTCTGTAAAGTATAGCAACGTGAGCCCAATAGAGAAAGGGACAAATGTCATGGTCCGCAGGTGATTCTCGGCAGTACATGAGACGCGCGCCGTTCCTGAGCTGAAGCGGGACATCCCGGGTCCAGGTTTTGACAGCCCGTTCCGACATGGCTACACTGAAGGCTGCTGCCGCACGGAAGCCCATCTCCATCGCCGCCATGTCGCCTGCCATCGCATTCGCGTTGGCTGCATGCCTACGGCTGTCGCGTCTGACGCAGCGCCACTTGAACGCGGAACTCCAAGTACGCCGTGCGTCACATCCTCTTGCCACGACCCGAAGCGCTGCAGGGTGATCTGACCACGCGCTCTTTGCCGCCGGCTGCGATTGCGCTGTCGATGGCGGCGTTCCGGCAGTGCGCGTGGAGTCGCGCGTTATGGGCCGAATTGTGGGGGCGACCGGAACGCTCTGTTCCGCAGTCAGGTTGAGGGGAGACTCGTCGAGACGACGACCTTCGCTGCACCCATGACTTGCTGGGTATGACGAGGCGAAGTCAGAGACGACCAAGCCTGGGAGGTACGAATGGATACGGGCGACGATATCTACATCGTGACGGACGGGACGCTGCGGACGCTGCCAAGCGTGCAGATGCGCGAGGGGCTGTTTGGCGCGAAACTGGAAGACGCGCTGCAGTCGATCCTGCAGCAATACCCGGAGCTGATTCCGGGCAGGCAGATTGCGCCGGACGAAGAGGAGCCGCCGCGTTTCCTGCTTCTGCGTCGCGAGATGCCGCTCTCGGGCTGGTCGCTCGACCTGCTCTTGGTCGACCAGCGCGGCGTGCTGACGTTGGTCGAGGCGAAGCTGATGCAGAACCCCGAATCGCGCCGAGACGTCATCGGGCAGATCATCGAGTACGCGGCGAACGCGTTCGAGCTGTGGGCGTCGGGTGCAGCGCGTCAGTACGCAGCCGAATACTGGAATCGGCAGGGGCGGGAACTGGATGATG
Organism: uncultured Caldilineaceae bacterium; assembly: GCA_964467575.1. Lineage (GTDB taxonomy): Bacteria > Chloroflexota > Anaerolineae > Caldilineales > Caldilineaceae > JASGTU01. The sequence continues at coordinate 1,821 of CAYXRG010000079.1, forward strand.
TGCTGCGCGAGGCGTTCGGCGCCGACGTCGATCCTGATTCGTTTTGGGAGACGGTGGAGGCAAATCTGCGTCAAGGCCGGATCCGAATGATCATCGCCGGCGACGCCTTGCGTCCTGAGGTGCGCCGGATGATCGAGTACCTGAACGGCGAGATGCAAAACGCAGAGGTCCTCGGCCTGGAGCTGAAATGCTATGGTCGGGAAGGCGAGCCGGTCGTAATGGTGCCCGCCATCGTCGGGCATTCGGTGCTAGCCAGCCGCGCCAAGCGGACGGCATCCGCGCCGGGCACGACGAATCGGGCCGCAGTCCTCGGCAGCGTACCCGAACCGGTGGCGGCCTTCTTCAACGACGTCATGGACAAGGCGCAGGAGCTGGGCATGGTCCTCAGCTTCGGCGAAAAGGGGTTGAGCATACGTGCAATCAACGGCAAAGGCGCGCCGGTGTCTATTCTCTACCTGTTCCCGCCCGGTACGTTCGGCCGCCGAGAGCCCTTCCTGCACGCCTACGGCACCTATCTCAAGGGGACCGATATACCGCAGCAGCTCCTGAACGCGCTATTGCCGCTCCCAGGCGCTCGGAAATACGGCGATTACTCGGTAGAGGTGACGTTAGCGGGCGCCGGATTGGATACAGGCAAGAAAGCGGCGGAGTTGATGTTTTCCTTCCGCGATAGGATCGCGCAGATCACCTAAGCCGGAGCCGGCGGGAAGTGCACGTGCGTCCGAACGCAACACCGTCTAGAACGGTTTCTCATCTTTTCACCTACCGTCAGGAGGCGGCATGTCCCACCCATCCCCCGCGCACAGACGACCATTGCATCTGCAGACGACCATCTTCGGCCCGATAGCGGGCGATGAGGAGCCGCTGCTTGACGACCTGCGCGACGCGTTCCGCGACGAATTCGGCGAGGGCGTACACGAGTACTACTGGCCTTCCGCCCGCGGCGGCTATTACCACATCGCCCTGGAGAGCAAAAACTGGGCAGAGCAGATCGACCCTTGCCTGCAGCCCATCGCGCCGGGAAACGACTATTGGATCAAGGTGGTGGGCGAGCGCTATCACGCCCGGGAGGACAAGGGGCTCGACCCGCCCCGTGACAGGCTGACCATCGCACGCGGCCGCTTCTGGCGGCTAGAATCGGGCGAGCTGTGGTTCGGCCTGTGCTTCGAGCCGTGCCGGTCCGACTCGGCGGAGAGCGACCTGGCGCCGTTTCGGGACAAGCTGCTCGGCCTGCTGACCGAGCTGTTTCGCGCCCGGCAGTATGCGGCCGAGCCGGACGCCCTGTACTGGCCGGCGAACGCGTCTGCGCTTCATCCGGCAGCGGGAGGGCGAAACGACGCCCGCATCGCCGGCCCGCTGGCCTTCCGCCGCAGAGACGCGCTGCGCAACCTCTATGCCCTGCTCAACGCCGTGCTGGGAGGGGGGTCGGACAACTGGCGCATAGCCATGGGCGACGTGACCTATTTCGTGGGCCATACTGAGCCGGCCGAGGATGAGTCGCAGATCGCGCTGACCGTCACAGCGACCGAACCGGCGGTTCCCGTCGAGTCGGATTCCGCCCTAGCGCACATCCGGGCGTTGGCCTCGCCTGCCTACACTGCCTATCTGCACATCGAGCCGGGCGACGGCGCGCTCGCCGCCGCGTTCTGCGCGAGGCTGACCGCCCGGCTGGTTGAAGAGTACGGCGCGCCCACGGGCCAGTGGCCGCCGCCTGCCGGCGAGGCAAGCGAGACCGTCGAAAAGCTGGCCAAATGGCTGAAGGAAAACGCCAAAGCCGGTTGGACTCTGGCAACAGCCGAGGCTGCGGCCGGCCTCGCGCTAAACGAGCGGGTCAGCCAGAACCAAATCGACTACGCCGTCAAGCGCGTCTTCGGCGTGACGTGGTCGGAGTTCAAGAAGAGCCTCCCTAACTAGACCGTTGCCGGGATTCCGGCGGATTCCCGCCCTTAGTCGCCGGAACGCTGCTATGCTTGATGCATAGCGGCGTTCTTTTTGCTCTGCATTGACTGCTCGGCGGGGGGGGGTACCGGCGAGTTTCCGGGGATTCCGGGGGAATTCCCCATTCGCCTGACAGCAAAGGCATATACTGGAGGAGACAGTTCGCGGTTTGCTAGGCGGCCTGCCGGACAACGGCGAGCGGCGCTTTCACACTACAGAGCCAAAAAAGGAGGAACTGATGTGCCCGCACATCAACACATTTACATCAGGCCCAGCGTCTCCCCAGCGCATGCTGCAGGAACTGCTGGCGAAGGGCAGGATCGACCTATGTGACGCGCCGCTTCTGTATGCAGCGCCGCCAGCCTTCCCGTCCGGGCCGGATTGGGACCGGGTGGAGGGCATGCTGCTCGGCGTCGCCATCGGCGATGCGCTGGGCCAGCGCTCAGAGGGGATGCTGCCCCGTGAACGGTGGGCGGAGTTCGGCGAGATCCGCGATTATCCTGTCCATGCCCGCGCCGGCTATCAGGCCATGGGCGTGCCGTCCGACGACTCGCAGATGACGTTTTGGACCCTGGAACAGCTGCTCGAAGACGGGCGGCTGGACCCCGAGCGCCTGCTGGAGAAGTTCGCGAGCCGGCGCATCAAGGGCATCGGCGGGACGGTCAAGGCTGCGCTGGACCGCTTCGCCGAAGATGGCCGGCCCTGGTACGAGGCGGGCGTCGCGTCGGCGGGCAACGGCGCGCTCATGCGCATCGCCCCGCTGCCGGTCCCCTACCTGCGCCGTCCGTCGGCAGACCTGTGGGCGGACACGGCCATCGCCGCCATGGTCACGCACAACGACGCCGCGTCCACCGCGGCCTGCATCGCCTTCGTGCGCATGCTGTGGCTGCTGCTCTCCATGGAGTCCGCGCCGCAGCCGGCCTGGTGGCTGGAGCGCTATGTGGAGGCCGCCGCGCCGCTCGAAGGCGATGCGCACAAATACGAACCGCGCGGCGGGGCCTGGGCAGGCGCCTACGAGGGCCCCCTCTGGCGCTCCGTGCAGGAGAAGGTCAGCTGGGCCTGGGAGCGCCGGATTTCGGTGCTGGAGGCGTGCAACATGTGGCACTCTGCCGCCTACCTGATGGAGACATTGCCCTGCGCGCTCTACATCCTGATGCATCACGGGCATGAACCGGAGGAGGCCATCGTACGCGCCGTCAACGACACCAAAGACAACGATACGGTGGCGGCCATCGTCGGCGCCGCCGTGGGCGCGCTGCACGGGGCCAAGGCGATGCCCGAACGCTGGCGCGCCAACCTGACCGGCCGCACGCTGGCCGGAGGCAAACACGAGGGGGAGGATGTCGACGACCGCCGCATCTTCGAGCTAATTGACCGGGCGCGCGCCCGCTGGGGCTAGCGGCCTGACAGGACATGACGACATCTACTGCTCCCGCTGGGGAGCGCACAACCTAAACCATTCATGGAGAAGACGACTGATGAGTTCGGAACGAGCGGAACAGAAGAGCATTCGCAGGATAAACCTGGGCGAGGGCGACGAGAATGCCGATTGGATCAAGTACGCGCGGCGCGGTCGCTCACGAGCACGCGAGTTGCTGATCCATGCCGAGCTTGGCGTGCAGTACGCTGATGAAGCAGGACGGAGTGACGAAGCCTACCGCACCGAGGTCGCCCGCCGGACGCTGCAGCTGGATCTGATTGACCAGATCGAGGGGACCGAACTGCTGATTGAGCATTACCGATTGGACGATGCGCACGAAGTGCCGCGCCTGCGACGCCGGCTCCATGCCCTGAACCGGCAGATGATCGCCGTCTGCGACCCGGACGAGGTGCGCTTCTTCTCGCTGCGGCCAGTCCCGCCGGAGTTTGCGAACGAAGATGAGGCTGGGGATCAGGCCTGAGCCTGCAGCGGCACGGGGGCCGGAATCACGCCTAGAGGGCGCCGGCCCTCCCTTGCTACACAACCCATAGCGGGCCGGCATGCCGGCCAAGAACGGAGAACCAACCATGCATGACAGCTACACCCACATTACTGTCATCTTGGACCGCACCGGGTCCATGCAGAGCATCCGCGACGACGTCATCGGCGGCTTCAACGCCTTTCTGCAGGAGCAGCAGGCCCTGCCCGGCAAGGCCACGCTGACCCTGGTGCAGTTCGACTCGCAGGACCCGTACGAGGTTCTCTGCCGCTTCCTGCCTGTCAAGGAGGCCAAGCCGCTGACGCCGGACACTTATGTACCGCGAGCCAACACGCCGCTGCTGGATGCGCTGGGACAGGGCATGCACGACTTGGCCCTGGCCCTGGCGGACATGGCCGGCGGGCGGCCGGACAAGGTCGTCTTCGTCGTCATCACCGACGGACGGGAGAACGCCAGCCGGGAGTACACCCGAGAGCAGATCATGGAGTTGATCGAGGAGAAGCAGGCGGCCGGCTGGGAGTTCGTGTTCCTTAGCGCCGACCTGGAGGCCATCGGCGAGGCCATGCGCGTGGGCTTTGCTGCCGACCGCACCTTGGCCTTTGACAAAGACGCGGCCGGCACGCTCAACGCGTGGCGCGCCACGTCCAAGAACATCGCCGAACTGCGGCGCATGCGCAAGGCCGACCTGTCCTTCGAGGACGAGGACCGGGCGATGCAGCGCAGCGAGCGGCGGCGCAAGCAAGACGGGACGTTCTAGGCGACTTGCCTGAACGAGCAGGCGAGGCCGGCGACTCATCCCGGCTTCGCCTGCGGCGGACGGGCCCGGCAATTCCAGAAAGAGGGAGAGGTGGCGGCAACAATCCGAATTGGCGATACTGAGGCGACGATTGACGGCTATCGGTGGATCTGCGAGGACAAGACGCTGGAGAGGCTGCTCAACCTGATGCTGGACCCGTTTGGCCCGAGCGGGGCGGACCCGAACCCCGACGTCACAGCAGCGCGACGGATCGCAGCCAGGGTGGGCGGCGAGGTGATGCGGCAAGACGACGTCGCGCCGCTTCCCCCTGGCGCCATTGCCTAATGGGCGGCACGCGCGCACCTGATCTGAGGCACGACCGCCTGTGCGGCAGTCATGGCATTCAAGCCCTGGCCCGCGCCGGCGAGGCGCACGGTCTTCGATTACACGAGGTCACAGTCCGGACCGTTGTGTCTGCGATCGCGAGTCTGCGGGTGCAGGCGCTATAGGGGAGGATCTTCGCCGCGCAGGCAGGGCAACGCCGGATTATCGGCGCGGGCCGTAGCCTCGATGACGCGGGCGGCTTCCGTGGCGATGTTGGCCGCTGCCTACGCAGCCGCGCCCGCCCGCCGCCCCGTGCGCCAGTTGCAGGGCTTGGATCTGCGCTCCGGGCAGCTTCCGGCGCGCGAGTTCTGGTACACGCACACTGGCGAACAGGACAGCCTCAAGATGTTGCGGGAGGCGATCGAGAACTGGAAGCAGGAGTAGGCGCACGCAGCAACCGCTCGACGGGACTGCCCTCTACGTCATACCGGCGCCCCTCGCTTTGAGCCCCATCGCGCCTAGTCATGGTATGCTGGAACTGCCAGCAGCACGATCCCTGGCCTCATCCGCCTCATCCAGCGCAGGGGGCGCAGACCCATGACCCAACCCAACGCAACCCAGATCGCCGCCCATTCCCTGACGCCGGCGGCGAGGGAGCAGGTGTACCGTCGCAACTTCAAGTACTTCCTAGCCGACACGATCCTGTTCAACCTGGCCATGGGCATCATCGGGACGACCACCGTCATCCCCGACTTTGTCCGCCAGCTCACCAGCTCAGAGATCCTGATCGGCCTGTCCGGCAGCATGTTCACCGTCGGCTATATGCTGCCGCAGCTCTTCATCGCCCGCTATATCGTCCGCTACGCGCGCAAGAAGTGGTGGTTCGTCGGCCCCAATATCCCCGTGCGCCTGGTAATGTTGATCTTCGCCGGCATCACGGTATGGCTAGGCGCAGGCAGACCCGGCGCGATCCTAGCGGCCTTCTTCGTCTTCTACGGCATCGCAGCCATTGGCGACGGTCTGGTCGGCGTGCCCTGGGCGGACTTGGCCGGGAACAGCCTGAACAACCGCTGGCGAGCGCGCATGTTCGGCTTCGGCGACGCCGTCACCGCCGTCACGCTGCTGGCGATCGCTCCGTTGATCGGCCTTGTGCTGAGCGACGCCGGGCCCGCATTTCCCAACAACTATGCGCTGCTGTTTGGCGCATCGGGCATCGTCTTTGCCGTCTCGATTCTGCCCGGCCTCTTCTTTCACGAGCTTCCCGGCAGCGGCACGGTCGAAAAGCTGCCCAGCATGGGCGATTTCATCACCCATCTCGGCACGGTCTTGCGCCAGGACAAGCCCTACCGGGCCTTCATCATCCTGCGCATGCTCACCGCCCTGTTTACGATGGCGCTCCCTTTCTATATTGGCTATGCCACGGTGGACCTGGGGCTGTCGAGCGCGGTGGCCGTGCCGGTGCTGCTGGCCATGCAGACCATCGGCGGCCTGGGCGGGGCGTTGATCTACGCCTGGCTTGGCGCGCGTGACAACACGCGCTACATCCAGTTGGCGATTCTGTGCGCCGCCCTGCTCCCCGCCAGCGCGTTGCTGGCCGGGATCGCCGGGCCGCTGCCGCTCTATGCCGGCTTCCTCCTGTCCGGGTTGGCAAGCCACGCCATGCTGTTCGCCAGCTACACCAACTGGGTAGTGGACTATGCCGACTCCGACCAGCGCCCTACCTATGTCGGGCTGTCGAACACGGCCGCGGCCCTCTTCACCCTGACCGCCCCGTTCATCGCTGGCACAATCGCCCAGCAGCTTGGCTACCGTTCTCTGTTTGCAGTGGCGCTGCTCATGGCCCTGGCCTCGTTCTACGTGGCGGCGCGCTACCTGCGCAACCGCCCGGCGTAAGCGACATCCGAGCGCGCCGGACCATCCGGCGACTTCATCCCATCTGGTGATTGCGGCGAACGCCCTTGGCCGCGCCGGCCATCGGCTGCTATACTAGGTTTACAGGCCGTCCCAGACATAAACCCATTCCCGATCCGGCATCCGTCTGATCGGTGAGTAGTCGTTGGTTGTTATCCAAGGTGTGCAGCCGACTACACTGCCACAACGAAGTCCTCCAGCGCGCTCTCATCAGATTACGCGTTTCATCGCGCCCTCACGCCTGTCGGCAAAGGGTGGGATACTTTACTCCTAGTAGTCAGCGCTGCTCCCCAGCGGTTGCGCTGCCTGCGTCACGTCAGTCTGTGGCGCCCTAGCCATAAGCCTGTCTGTTTCTCGAACTCCTGCATTCAACAAGGGCGATTCGTCTCGTTCCAGCCAATCGACGACCGAAGGATTCCCCCATGCCGAAGCCCGTTCTCTTACTCCCAAGCCTGCGGACGTTTCATTCGGTCCGGTTGGATCTATTCTTCGTCATCGTTCATCTCCTGAAGCCGCTATGGGCGCGTCGGCGAATCACCGCACCATCTGCGACCCTAACGCCCGGCAAGGCCCAATCTTCGTTAAGCGACGAGACCGACGCCCATATCCGCCATATGTTGCCCTTCGCCATCTTGACCCAGCTAACGGCCGGTACTTATAGAATCTGACGCTGCTCACGGTGAACAGTCTCCGGCTGCTTGCCATGCGGTTGTCACGGTTCGTGATTTCCTAAAACCCGCCAATTTCGATACCGCCTTGCGGTTTTGGAACAATAATTTCCAACCAGCCTGTATCATCAATAGTAGGAGGTCGGTTATGCGGCCGCCGCGGTCCCTCGATGCGACGGCCGCCGGTCTCCGCTCGATATCCTCGTTCTAGGCAGAAGGAGTCCCTACATGCCACGGATTGCTGACACAGATAGACAACGCCGCATCGAACGCGTCTGGCTATGGGTCAAGCGCCATCCTAACGGCGTCACAGAGCAGGAGATCGCGGACTACACCGAGTTTGAACGCCGCACTGTGAACAACTACCTCAACGAGTTGCGCGACGTGGGCAAGATCGATAAGGAAGGCACGCTCTGGTTCCCGCTGGACTATGAAGAAACGCGCATCCGTTCTCTCTCGCTCTCGCCGGAAGAGGCGTATGCCCTCTATCTAGGCAGCCGCCTATTGGTTAAGCAGCACGACAAACGCAACGAACCGGCCGAAACCGCCCTGCTCAAGCTCGCCGAGGTTCTCACCGCCGACGCTAAGGTCGGCCACGAAATCGCTCAGGCGGCAGCCGAACTGGCTAAACGCCCGACGCGCCCAGGCTATCAGTCCGTCTTCACGACGTTGGTGCGCGGCTATATCTACCGCAAGCGCGTCGCCTTTCGCTATCGCCCATTGGGCGGCAGGTCCTTCGAAACGCTGTTTGACACCTACTTGATGGAGCCGTCAGCCGTCGGCTATGCGACCTACGCCATCGGGCGCAGCAGCTTGCCCGATGCGTTGCGCGCCTACAAGATCGAGCGCATCGAAGAGGCGCGGCTGACGCGTCAAACCTACACGTTGCCGCCTGATTTTCCCGGCCTTGATATCCTGCGCCACTCCTGGTCGATCATGATGGGTGACGAGACGGCGGAGATCGTCCTGCGCTTCAGCCCGCGGGTTAAGGAGCGCGTGCTAGAAACCCAATGGCATCCATCGCAGCAGACCTCCGACGATCCAGAACATCCCGGCTTCCTGCGCTGGCAAGTATGTGTGGCCGACACCACCGACATGCTGCCCTGGATCCGCTCGTGGGGCGCGGACGTGGAGGTCGTAGGGCCTCCGAAACTGCGCGAGGACGTTAGCAAAGAGGTGAGAAAAATGGGCCGTGCGTATCTAGCCACTGGGCAGACGGGGCATCCCTATCACGCCCTCTACGCCAAGACCGCGCCGAAAGGTGAGGAGGTGCATCTGCTCCTATATCATCTGATCGACGTCGGCCAGGTGGCGCTGCAACTCTGGAGCGAGGCGCTGTCAGCCGGAACGCGGGAGTGGCTGGCTTGCGCGCTGGGCGTCGGCGAGGATGCAGCCGGCCGGTTCGTGGCATTCTTGGCCGCTCTGCATGATCTGGGCAAAGCAGGCCCTGCCTATCAGCGCAAGTACTCAGATCCGGCATTACAGCAGAGACTGGCTGAAGCCGGGTTCGTATTGGTTCACCCCGGGTATTCCTCGGCAACTCAAAGTGACACGCCACACGGCACAGTGTCGACTTGGGCGCTGGCGGATCTGCTGCAGGATGCCGGTATGCCCAAGAAGCTTGCCCGCCAACTTGCGACGGCAGTCGGCGGGCATCATGGCGTGTGGCCTGCTCCCGGTGCAACCGACTACCTGAACGACAGTTGCGTTCCAGCCTGGGACCAGGCGCGCCGGGATCTTCTGTGGGAAGTGATCGGCGTATTCCAGCCGCCAGCCGCAAACCCTCCTGCGGAGCCCCGTGAACGGAACGCGTTGCTCACGGTGATCTCCGCGCTGACCTCCGTGGCCGACTGGATCGGCTCTCGCGAGGATTCGTTCCCATTTGTCGAGCAGCCAATGCCTACCGGACGGTATGCAGTACGTTCCGCCACGCTGGCAGCGGAGGCAGTGCGCCGATTGGGTTGGACGGGCTGGCGCGCCACGGGCGACGTCAAGTCTTTTGAGGAGCTCTTCCCGCGTCTGGGTAAACCCCGTCCGATGCAACAAGACGCGCTCGATGCGGCGTCCGAAGCTGCTCTGCCGGCGCTGGTGATCGTCGAGGCGCCGACCGGCATCGGCAAGACCGAAATCGCACTGGCTCTCGCCGATGGCTGGATCCAGCGCAAACGCCTGCGGGGCATCTACATCGCTATGCCCACTATGGCCACCAGCAACCAGATGTTCGAGCGGGCAGTCGATTACTTGGCGCAGCGTTACCCCGAGGATCTCGTTAACGTGATTCTGGCGCATGGGCAGGCGCAGATCTCGCCGCAACTGCTGAATCTACACTTGACAGCCGTAGGCGAAGAGGAGGAACAGCGCGTGGCGGCGATGGGCTGGTTCATGGAACAGAGCAAGCGGACCCTACTCGCCCCGTTCGGCGTGGGCACGGTTGACCAGGCTCTGCTCAGCATCTTGCAGACCAAACACTTCTTTGTCCGCCTGTTCGGCCTTCACCACAAGGTAGTGGTCTTCGACGAAGTCCACGCCTACGACGCGTACATGTCTACTCTGTTCGAGCGCCTTCTGACCTGGCTCCGTGCTCTGGGCGCCCCGGTTATCATCTTGTCGGCTACGCTTTCGGATGATACGCGCCGGCGGCTGCTTCAGGCCTACTCAGGCCGGTCAGAGCCGGTGGGAAACGCGGGCTATCCCCAAATCACCTTGGCTGCCGAGGGCGAGCCGCCGCGCAGTGTTGCGCTCCCGGCGCCCACAAGCAACGACCTTGGCCTGGCATGGCTGGACGCCGTGGACGACCATGCTCTAGTCGAATACTTGCGCGCATGCCTCGCGGGCGGAGGATGCGCGGCGATCATCTGCAACACCGTGCACCGTGCGCAGGAGGTATACCAGCTCCTGCGTGATGCGTCCATCGTACCGCAGACCGAGTTGACGCTGTTTCACGCACGCATCCCTCACACCTGGCGGCAGGAGATCGAGACGCAAGTGCTGCGCAGATACGGGAAGCCGCAGGACGGGCGCAGCGCAGAGCGCCCCGCCCGCGGCATCGTCGTGGCTACGCAGGTCATCGAGCAGAGCCTTGACTTGGACTTCGACGTCATGGTGACGGACATGGCGCCAATAGACCTCCTGATCCAGCGCGCGGGGCGGCTGCACAGGCATGACCGCGGGCAACGCCTCCACCCGCGCCGGCTGACCATCGTCCGGCCTCAGATCGGCTCTGACGGTCTGCCCGACTTCGCATCGAGCGCATTTGTGTACGAACCGTATGTATTGCTGCAAAGCTACCTGGCGCTCAAGGACAGGTCTGCCGTCAGCTTGCCCGCAGAGACGCAGGCGCTGATCGAAGCGGTGTATGGTCCGGGCGCGCCCAGTCACCCCGACCCAGTGTGGAACGCGGCGTTGGCCGAAGCGCACGCCGCCATGCGAAAGGAGCAGAGAGCCACCGAGGGCAAAGCCGCCCACTTTCTTGTCTTGCCGCCGGACAACAAGTACATGCTCGAACAGAGTATTAAACAACTGGAGGAGGATGACCCCACCGTACATAATTCATTCCAGGCCCGTACACGAGATATTTCGCCCGGCGTGGCGCTGGTCGGACTGTTCGAGACCGATCAGGGGCTCTCGCTGGAACCGGACGGAAGCAAGGTGATGGAGCTCGAACACGCACTTTCACGCGAGGATGTCGCCCTGATCGACCGCTACGTGATCAACGTCCGGCACTGGGCAGCGCTGAGACACTTCGTAGAGCAGGAACCGCCGCCAGCCTGGCGCAAGCAGGTGCGCCTACGCCATTGCCGCGCGGCAATCTTGGGTCCCGACGGCTACCGTTTCTCAGCCGGCGGGCGGGCGTTCGTCATCAAACTGAGCCGCGAACTTGGCCTACAGATAACAGAGGAGGAGGCATGACCGAGAGATATTCGTTCAACCTAGTCGACGAGCCGTGGATACCCTGTCTGCGGCTGGACGGCGAGCCAGTGGAACTTAGCTTGCGCGATGCACTGGTCCACGCTCAGGAGTTGCAGATGGTGGCGGCTGAGTTGCCCCACACCACCGCGGCCCTGATGCGGCTGCTCCTGGCGATCCTGCACCGCGTCTTCGGCCCGGCGGACGAAGACGCCTGGGCGGCACTGTGGACGGCTCAGCGGTTCGATGCCGCCGCGCTGGACGCCTACTTCCAGATGTGGCGTCACCGCTTCGACCTGTTCGATCCTGAGCGGCCCTTCTATCAGATGGACGACCCAAAGAAGCAATTCAAATCTGTCGTCTCGCTTAAGCATGGCTTTAGCTTTCTGCATGATGAGCATTTCGACCACACAAATGAGGCATCGGGTTTTGTGCTGACTCCTCAGGAGGCCGCCCGCTGTGTCGTAACCGTTCAGGTGTTCGGATTGAGCGGAACGAGCGGACCTACTCTTCAGTTCACAGGCGCTCCTGGCCTTCCTGGCGCGACCTTCATGCTTCAAGGGGACAATCTAAAGGAGACGATCGTTCTGAACATGCCTGCATACCCTGAGCAAGCATTCTTTGTTTACGTGGCAGACAATGACGCTCCGATCTGGGAGCAAGATGACCCGTTCTCTGATGAGCGAGACCAACCTTACGGGTTACTGGACTACGTAACGTGGCAAAATCGTTGGGTGCTTCTCGATCTGCCTGACCTCCAGGACGACAAGCCAGTAGTACGCCGATACAAAGTAGGGCCGGGACCACGGCTACGTGTCGACGGCACTGAGCCGTACTTTGCTTACCAAAAGAGCAAGAAGGGGGGCATGATTCCGATCCGGTTCAGTGAGGAAAGGAGCCTCTGGCGGGATTCTGTTGCTCTTTTCAGTATAGGTGGGCCGACAAAAGAACAATATCAATCTCCAACGGCGTTTCGTTGGCTATCCAGTATTCTCGAGTCCTCGGAAGAATACTCTCGAGTCTCGACGGATAAACAACTCAACTGCCTTGCTCTCGGCATCTCTCGTGACCCCGGTAATGTCGCCAAGGTCTTGTTCGCGCGCCTTGAGCACCTTCCTATCGTGCCTGCCTATCTTCTGGAGCCCGATTTGGTGCAGTCGCTGTCATCTGCCCTTTCGGACACAGAGAAGACCGCACGATCCGTATTGCGCGCCGTGCGCGTGGCAGGCATGCATATCCACATCGCGCAGGCGGAGCAGGTGAAGTGGCCCAGATACGGCATCCACCTGAAGGCTAGCCAGTCCATTCATAAGGAAGAGGAGAAGGAGATCGAAGACTGGGTGAGCCACGCCGGCGTCGAGCGCGCCTACTGGGCGAGCCTGGACGTGCCCTTTCAGGAGTTCGTCGTGCGGCTGCCAGCGGACCGCGAGGGCGCACGCATCGACTGGCAGCAGACCCTAGAGGATGCCGCGTACGCCGCATTCGACAAGATCGCCCTCTACGCCGGAGATGATGGGCGCAGCCTCAAAGCTCTCGTGGTCGGCCGTCAAGCATTGGCCTACTCTCTACGGCAAGACCTGCCGTTGATCCATCAACAAGTCGAGCAACAACCTACTGCCGAGGAGGTGTCCCTATGACGGACGTAGACACAAGGCAGGCCGTCCACCCGCTGATTGCACTGCTGGATAGCCTGCAAGATAACCGCGCGGCGTTGGCCGCTTTGCGTCGCGGGCTGGGCCAGCCGCGCAGTATGGCCGCAGACATGCACCGGTATCTCATTCCACTCTTGCCGGAGCGAATCAGCCGGTGGGATGAGCAGTGCTATTACCTCATCGCAGCGTTATACGGTCTTCATCCCAAGCCCGCGTCCAGCGGTAACTTGGGCCGCCATTTCGCACAGGCGTTGGCGCAGGCCGGGGAGGCTGGAGCGGAGGCAGTGGAGCGGCGCTTCATCGCTCTGCTCGACGCTCACCCCGACGACCTGGCTTTCTACTTGCGCCAGGCGATCAGCTTCCTCAAGGGTAAGGAGGAGATACCCGTTAACTACCAGCGATTGCTCTACGACGTGATGGCGTGGAACGATCCGGAGCGGCGCATCCAGGTTCAGCGCCGTTGGGCGCAGGGCTTCTGGCGTCCTTGACTTGCCTCGCCAACATGCCGTGCGGCGTCGAGAAGGTTTGTTTAGTCCTACCGATCTCAAACAAATGTACATGATCCAGGAGGGATCCAGCCATGTTTGTTGAACTGCATCTGATCCAAAGCTTTGGACCATCCAACCTCAACCGCGATGACACCAACAGCCCGAAGGATTGCGAGTTCGGCGGGCATCGCCGCGCCCGCATCTCCTCGCAGGCGCTCAAGCGCGCCATCCGCATGGAACCGAAGTTCGCCGAGATTACCCAGGCCGAACCCGGCCAGCGCTCCAAATGGCTGACGCGGCCGCTGATCGAGAAACTCACCGAAGCGGGCAAGGAGGAAGACGCCGCCCGCAACCTTGCCTCCGAGTTTGCCAAAGCGTACGCCGGCAAGGTAGACGCTAAGAACCCGGAGAAAACCAGCGTCCTGCTCTTCTATAGCCCGTCCGAGGTGGACCTAGTCGCCTCCGGTCTGCTGGAACAGTGGGATGAGCTGGTTGCAGCCAAGGAATCGGGCCGCACCAAGCTTTTGGGCGATCTGGTCAAAGCGATCATCAAAGAGACCAAGAATCGCACCAGCGCGCCCGACATTGCTCTGTTCGGGCGAATGTTGGCCGACAAGCCCGAGCTGAACATCGATGCCGCCTGCCAGGTGAGCCACGCCATCTCCACCCACCGCGTGCAGATGGAGATGGACTACTACACCGCCGTAGACGAACTCCTGAGCGACGAGGAGGCGGGCGCGGGAATGGTCGGTTTCACGGGTTTCAACAGCGCCTGCTTCTATCGCTACGCACGCATTGACTTTGAGCAGCTCTGCAAGAACCTGGACGGTGACGTTGCTCTGGCAAAGCGGACTGTTCTGGCCTTCCTGCGCGCCGCCCTGAATGCCATTCCTACCGGCAAGCAGAACGCCTTTGCCGCTCAGTCGCCCACGGACCTGGCTTTGGCCGTGGTACGCGGCGACGGCATGAGTTGGTCGCTCGTCAACGCCTTCGAGACGCCCGTGCGCGCCGGCCATGACAGCGGCTACCTCGAACCCTCCATCAAGGCGCTCGACGACTGCTGGACCGCGCTGGCAGGCTTCTATGACGACGCCGACATCCGCGCCGCGGCGGTGCATGTCAAGCAGCACGGCGACGCGCTCAAGGCGCTGGCGCTCTATCGCCAAGAGACGCTGTCTGCATGGCTCGGGGCTATCGCCGACGCCCTGCCAGAGGAGTAACGCCATGCCGACTCTACTGCTGCGCTGCGTCGCCCCTCTTCAGTCCTGGGGCGTGCAAAGCCGCTACTCGATTCGTGACACGGCCCGCGAACCCTCCAAGAGCGGCGTGATCGGCCTGTTGTGCGCTGCATTAGGCCGTCCCCGCTCGCACGACGTGTCCGACCTGGCGAGCCTGCGCATGGGTGTGCGCGTCGACCGCGAGGGCGTAATCCTGCGCGAATGGCAAACGGCCAAGGCGACCGAGAGCGGGAACGCCACGATTTCAACGCGCTACTACTTGAACGACGCCGCCTTCCTCGTCGGACTTGAGGGGCAGGATGCCGCTCTGCTACAGGCGCTACACGCCGCCTTGCGCAACCCGCGCTGGACTCTCTTCCTAGGGCGCAAATCCTGTCCTCCATCTCTATCTCCCTACGTGAAGGGCGGGCTGAAGGAGATGGGACTGGAAGAGGCGCTGAAGTCCTATCCGTGGCTCGGCGCGTCGCAGACGGAATATGCGAAGCTGGCTGTGCTGCGCCTCGTGTTGGACGATCCGCAAGGAGCAGAGATTCGCCCTGACCTGCCCGTCTCGTTTGCGACGCGAACATTCAGGCTGCGTAGGGTGCGCACGGCATTTATCCCGCCGCCTCTCTATGGATCAACCGCAGAACAGGACGCGGACAGCCATTCCCATAAGGAGGACCCATGTATCTGTCGCGTCTGATTCTCAACCCTCTGAGCCGTCAGGTCCAGCAGGAGATCGCCAACCCATATCAGATGCACCGCACGCTCCTGCACGCCTTCCCGCAGGACCTCCGCGCCAACGGTGAACGCGTGCTCTTCCGCGTGGACGCCCTGCCGCGCACCGGCCAACTGCATCTGCTGGTGCAATCGCAGGGCAAGCCGGACTGGACCTGGCTGGCATCTAGAGACGGACGTCGTCCCTATCTGGCCGCATCGGACAGGCCGAACCCTGCCGTCAAGCAGACGGATCTGCAACTGGCCGCCGGCCAAGTGCTTGCATTTCGGTTGTTGGCTAACCCCACCAAACGGCTCGGCAAGTCGTTCGGCCCAGACAAGGGCAAGCGCGTCGGCCTCTACACAGCCGAAGAACAGATGGCCTGGCTACAACGCAAAGCCGACCAGTCCGGCTTCACCGTTCTGACCGCCGTCCCCGCCGCAGCCGCCAAGATCGCCGACCGGACGAAGAACGTCGAGTTGCTCTCCGTCCGTTTCGACGGCCTCTTGCAGGTGCAGCAGCCGGACACAGTCCTAGAGGCGGTTCGCAACGGGATTGGCAGCGGCAAAGCCTTTGGCTTCGGCATGTTGTCGGTGGCGCGCCCGCTCCAGTAGCACAAGGTCGCCGGGACGGGGATCCGAAGGGAGCAGCCTGGGATGTTGCCGGCCGCGTGTCTTGCCACGCGGCCGGCAGCGCCCGCAAAGCGCCGCCCTAACGCCAGTTTCGATGAGGAGCAAGCTATGCGAATACGTGATCTGCACATCCTGCCCAAGTTACGCGACGGCCTTTCCTATCTCTACCTGGAACACGGCCGCATCGAACAGACGCAGAAGGCAATCGAATTCATCAATCTGGAGGGCAGAACCCTGGTTCCGGTCGCATCTCTGTCCGTCCTGATGCTGGGCCCGGGCACATCGATAACGCATGAGGCAGTCAAAACGCTGGCCGACAACGGCTGCCTGATCAACTGGTGCGGCGAGCAAGGCGTTCGCTTCTATGCGCAGGGGACGGGTGAAACCCGCCAGGGCTACCGGCTGATTCGCCAGGCGGATCTCGTGAGCAAGCCGGCCAAGCGCATGGAAGTGGTGCAGCGCATGTACCAGTTCCGCTTTGAGGAGGATCTCGACGAGGGCCTGTCCATCGAACAAGTGCGCGGCATGGAAGGGGCGCGCGTGCGCCGCGCCTATGCCGAAGCCGCCCGGCGCTACAAGGTGCTGTGGTTCGGGCGGCGCTATAACCGGCAGGCCTGGGGCGCAAGCGACCCCATCAACCGCGCCCTATCTTCGGCCAACGCCTGTCTCAACAGCCTGTGTCACGCGGCGATCGTCTCGGCAGGCTACTCGCCCGGGCTAGGCTTCATCCACACGGGCAAGCAGCTATCGTTTGTCTACGATGTCGCCGACCTCTACAAGACCGAGCTGACCGTACCCCTTGCGTTTCGTCTGACGGCGGAATCGCCGCTAAAACTTGAATCGCGCATCCGCCATGCCTGCCGGGACCTCTTCCATCGCAGCGGGCTGCTCAAACGCATCTTACTGGACTTGGATGACCTGCTCAACCTCACCCGGCCAATGGAACGGGCGGGACTAGGCCCCGACTTCGACGCGGACCCTGCCGCCCCCGGCGGGCTGTGGAACCCACAATCCGAAGATGATGATGCGGCATGGGATGAGGACAGCGAGGCGCCGGACGAAGTGGCGGGCGGCGAGAACTACGGAGGTTATGATATAGGGGACGAGCAGGCGGAAACCAACGGAGAGGAGGCGTCCAATGGTCGTGATGATACTTGAGAAGACGCCGCAGTCGCTGCGCGGGGAGTTAACGCGCTGGCTGATCGAGCCCCATCCCGGCGTATTCATAGGCCACGTATCGGGTATGGTGCGCGACAAGCTTTGGGAGAAGTGTACAGAGGCAAAACGGACGGGCGGCGTCGTGCAGGCCTGGTCGACAAACAACGAACAACGGTTTACAATCAGGATGGCAGGCGACACGCGGCGGCGCATTGTCGACCTGGACGGATTGCAGCTAGTCTGCCTAGACCTTGCGCAAAGTGCGCGCGAATAGGGTATTCCCCACGCACGTGGGGGTGAACCCGGTGAGTTCGGCGCAACAACCGGAAGGCCGCGGTATTCCCCACGCACGTGGGGGTGAACCGCCATACACGAGGCGTACGCGCCGCACCTTCG
>CAYXRG010000080.1:0-15521 GCA_964467575.1 uncultured Caldilineaceae bacterium
TATCACCCCGGCGGATTTTAAGTCCGCTGCGTCTGCCGTTCCGCCACCGTCCCGGAGTGCGCGCTCCTGCGCATTCTAGCCCCTCGTCCCACGCCTGTCAATCCGCCCATTGCCGAAATCCGCCAGGGTATTGTATCATCGCGCACAGCACAGCCAGCACGCATCGTACATCCATCCCACACCCCGGTCAGGAAGGCAGCCAGCGCATGACCACAGGTAAACTCGCCCGCTCCACCGGCCTCTATTTCGAGGAGTTCAGCCCCGGCGACCAGGTCGTCAGCATGGGCCGCACCATCACCGAGGCCGACATCGTTAACTTCGCCGCGCTCTCCGGCGATTGGAACCTGATCCACACCGACGCCGAATACAGCCAGGGCCAACTGTTCGGCCAGCGCGTGGCCCACGGCCTGCTCATCCTGAGCATCGCCAGCGGACTGTCCGTGCGCCTCGGCTTCATGGAAGAAACCATCCTCGCCTTTCGCAGCATCGGCGAATGGCGTTTCCAGCGCCCCGTCTTCATCGGCGACACCGTGCGCGTGCGCCTCACCGTGGACGAGACCAAGGCCATGCCTCGCTTGGGCGGCGGCCTCGTCACTTTCAAGGTGGACGTACTCAATCAGAAGGGCGAGGTCGTCCAGCGCGGGACGTGGGAGATGTTGGTCAAGGCCCAGCCGGCCTAGGCGGCGCGCATGATGACCGGCGCACAGACGGAAAGCGCTATGCCATGACCTACCTGTGGATCGCCGCCATCCTGCTGATCATCCTGGGGATGGCGCTGTTCTGGGCGGGGCGGCGTCTGCGCGCGGCGACCGGCCTGCCTGCCGGCGAGGTGATCTACAGCGACACGGGCATGTGGGAAGAAGTGTCCGAACCGCTCATCAGCCGGCGCTACGGGCTGGTCGGGCGGCCCGACTACCTGGTGCGCACGGAGAAACGCGGGCGGCAGGTTATCGTGCCGGTCGAGGTTAAGAGCCGGCGCATGCCGCAGCAGCCCCTCGAAAGCCATGTCTTGCAGCTGGGCGCCTACTGCCTTCTGGTGGAAGATCACTACAAGACGCGCCCGCCGCACGGGCTGATCCGCTATGCCGACGGCATCGTGCGCATCCCGTTCAACCCAGAACTGCAGCGTCAAGTCCTCAGCGCGGCCGAGGCTATCCGCCGCGCCCGCACCGCGCCCGACATCCGCCGCCAGCACAACGACGCCGCCCGCTGCCGCCGCTGTCCCTACCGTCAGGCGTGCGGCCCCGACGCGCTCGGCGAGCCCCAGACCGAACGCTGATAGGCGTCACTCTTCGCCCCGGATACCGCCCCGCAGACGCCACGTCCACGCCAACAGCGCGGCCATGACCAGCAAGATCAGCAACAGAGCCGGCGACGCCAGCCGGTAGGCCACGGAGGTCGACGCACCGATGGGGTCGAGCGGATGGCGCACCACGCTCACCCCTTTGACCAGGGCGTAGACCGCGGCCGCGGCGGCGACGTTGACCAGCGCCGTAAAGGCACGGTCGCGCACCCACCACACGATCAACAGACAGGCCGCAGCCAGCACTAGCACATAGGCGCTGGCGCGCACGCGCGGCTCATCCCAGGCGATCAACTGGCCCCAGGCGAGATAGGTGGCAGCCATGCTCGACACGACGTAGATAGTCCAGACCGCCAGCGCAACCTTCTGCGCCGCCGCGCACCAGGCGATGACCCCTTCCCGCCGCGTGAGCAGATAGAGCGCGCCCAACAGCCCAGCCGCGGCGAAGCTGAACAGCCCCGCCTGTACCAGCGCGCCGTGCAGCAGCACGATCTTGATCACGCCGCCCAACGTCTTCTCGGCAGGCAGGAAGAAGAGCAACAACGCTGCGGCTGCGACCAACGCCAGCAGCGCGTAGCCGATTCGACGTTGCGCCGGATGCCCTGTCATCGCGCTATCAGTGTGCGTCATCAGTGTGCGGGCAGCGGCGCGAAGTGCGCCACGAAATCGAGGTCGGCAGGCACATCCACATCCCGGTCGAGCGTCTCGGAACGATAGGCCGCCCAGCGCCGGCCCGCGGCTGCGGCTTGCTCTATATGGCGGCGGAAGCTGTCGGGGCCAAAGGCGAAGTCGATGCTGTCCGGCGGACGCAGCCACAATGCGTTGGTGCCGCCGTCGTGGCTGGCGGCCGCCGCCACTTCGGCCCCCGCCAGGCCGAGGTCATAGAGGTGCAGGATGTCCTCCACGGTGAGCAGGGGCAGGTCCGCGGGCAGGATGAGGAGGGCGTCGCCGCCGCGTTGCATCACCCAGCGGCGAGCCTGCTCCAGCGCGGCGTTGAGGTCGTCGCCGGTTTCGGCCAAGGTATATGCGCCCAGTTCCGCGGCATAGGCGCGCACGCTGGCGTCGCGGCTGATGACCAGCACGGAGACGGGCAGCTCGCTGGCGCGCACCTGCGCCAGTACGCCGGCGAACAGGTCGCGCATGAGGCCGGCGCGTGCGGCGGGCGGCAGCACATTCGCCAGCCGGCTCTTGGCCTGGTCAAACGGCTTGACGGGGACGACAACCCACAGGTTCATAGCGGGCTTAGGACGAGGAGACGTTTTTGTCAAGCGCTGCCCCTTGCGCGGGCGCGCCCGCGACCAACAGCGCGCCGAAGGCCAACGTTTCGCGCCCCAAGATCGTCTTGGAGTCCAGGTCGGTCATCACCGTGTTGGTCACTAATACCGGCACGTCGATAGAGTCGCGCAAGATAGCGTCCTGCCGGTCCAGCACAAAGCCGTCGAGCAGGTCGGCGTAACGGTCGACCACGGTCAAGGGGCTGATCATCTGGCCCATCTCGCGCATCATCTTAGCGGCGGGCCCTTTGAGCGCGCTGCCGCCCACAATGGGCGTGACGGCGACAATGGGCGCGGTTGCCCGGATCAGCGAGGCGCGCATTTCCGGGATGCTGAGGATGGGGTCGATGCTGAGGTAGGGATTGCTGGGGCAGAAGACGATGAGATCGGCGGCGGCGATGGCTTCCTGCGCCGCTTCGCTCATCTGCGCCTCGTCCGCGCCGACGAAGCTGACGTCGATCACCAGCGGTTCGCAGCGACGGCGCACGAAGTAGTGCTGGAAGGGCAGATCGCCCTCGTCGGTGTGGACGAGGGTGCGCACCGGCGTGTCGCTCATGGGCAGCACCGTGGTGGAGATGCCGAGACTGCGCCGCAGCCGGTCGGTGATCTCGGTGAGCGAGATGCCCTGGCGCAGCCACTCGGTGCGCCGCAGGTGGATCGCCAAGTCCTGGTCGCCCAGCCCGAACCAGTCTTCGCCGCCGAGGAGCGACATGGCGCGCAGCGTGGTGAAGGTCTCTTCGGCGCGGCCCCAGCCGGTCTCGGGGTTGTTGACCCCGGCCAAGTTGTAGATCACCGTGTCCAAGTCAGGGCAGATGGTCAGCCCCCAATGCTCGAAGTCGTCGCCGGTGTTGACGAGCAGCGTCAGCGCGCCGGGCGGCAACGCGGCCTGCAAGCCGGTCGCCAGCTTGGCCCCGCCTACGCCCCCCGCCAAGGCGAGGACATTCATCTTCGATCCCGCTTTTTCTTTACCCATATGCCTCTTGTTCGCATAGAGACGCGCCCCCGATTATGTTGGGGACGTCTGCAACGCGCCTGTATGCGTATATCAGCGCCGGCGCGTCATCGCCACACCACGCGGCCCGCCATTCCGGCGCGAGCGCTTGTTTTTTCCTCCGCCGGATAGCCGAGCGTAATCAGCGCCTGGGGCTGCCATGCCGGAGGCAGGTCCAACACCTGGCGCACGAGATCAGGCGCAAAGAGCGGTGCACACATCCAGCATGCGCCCAGCCCATAGGCGTGGGCCGCCAGGAGCAAGTTCTGGCAAGCTAGCGCCGTACTCTGCACGGCCATCGTCTCTTCGGCCCGTCGCCGCCGCTGATCCGGGTAGGCGTCCATCTCGGCCATGTCCAGAGCAACGACAATCAACGCCGGCGCGCCGGTGATGCGGGCGTAACTGGCGGCTGTACGGCGGGCAATCTCCTGCTGCGCCGCGCCGTCGGCCTCCAGGTCGCGCCGCCAACGTGCGCCCAACATCGTCGCCAGCCGCTCCTTGGCGTCCGCCTGCGTCGCCACACAGAAGCGCCACGGCTGGCGGTTGTGCGCTGACGGCGCCCACATGGCGAAGGTGAGCAGGTCCTCGAGGACGGCGCTATCTATAGCGCGGTCCTGGTAGCGACGGATGGAACGCCGTCCTTCGACCAGGCGGCGCAGCGCTGAGACGGCAGGCACTTGGCCGGCTGGCGCAGAAGGCGGGGCGGCGGTCATGGGTTGGATTATAGCACGCAACGACGGGCGTCAAAATTGCCCGGACTGCCTTGACGCCCCTTCCGGCTTAGGTGTACACTCAACCGCACAGCGCACGATGAGCGGATCGGCGCCCGCCTAATGCAGCGCGGGCCGGGCTGCTCTTTCCGTGTGCGCCTTCGCCCTGAAAGAAAGATCGCCAAGCCCTTGCCGTGCCGCGCGCGGCAGCCAGCCGGGAGAGATAACCCACATGAGCACCACACAGCGCGTTGCGCTCTACCTCCAGGACAAGCACCCCATCCGCGACGGCATGGACTATGCGCGCTATGCCGAAGAGAAGGGCTTCGAGGCCGTCTGGCAGGCGGAAAGCCGCCTCGTGCGCGACGCCATCGTGCCCATGGCCGCCTTCGCCGCCGTCACCGAGCGCATCAAGGTCGGCTCCGGCGTCATCAACAACTGGACGCGCAACATCGGCCTCTTGGCCGCCACCTTTCTCACCCTGGACGACCTGGCGCCCAACCGCGTCATCTGCGGCATCGGCGCGTGGTGGGACCCGCTGGCGCGCAACGTGGGCATCGAGCGGCGCAAACCGCTCACGGCCATGCGCGAGACCATCGAGGTGATGCGGCGGCTGCTTGCCCTGGAGAACGTCACCTACCACGGCGAATTCCATCATGTCGACGGCGTGGAACTGGACGTGGTGCATGGCCGCCGCGAGCCGCGCCACATCCCCATTATGATCGGCGCCACCGGCCCCAAGATGATGGAGCTGGCCGGCGAGATCGCCGACGGCGCGGTGCTCAACTACTGCGTGCCGCCGGAGTACAACATCGAGGCGATGGAACAACTTGAGCGCGGCGCCGCCCGCGCCGGTCGCAGCCTGGACGACATCGACCGCCCGCAGCTCATCGTCTGCTCTGTGCACGAGGACCGACAGGTCGCCCTGGACGGCGCACGCGAGCTGCTGACCCAATACCTGGCCCAACAGCCGCACATCGCCGCGGCCAGCGGCGTCAAGCCCGAGGTGGTGCAGCAGATCCAGAAGATCCTCGGCTGGCCCGCCACGCGCGAACAGGTGCGCCAGGCCATGCCGCTCGTACCGGACGAACTGGTGCAGCGCATCACCGCCAGCGGCGCGCCCGCCGAGGTCAAGGCCAAGGTGCGCGAGTACCTGGACAACGGCGCTACCTGCCCCATCCTCTATCCGCTGGGCGACGTGAAGATGATGATCGACACCTTCGCAGAGGGGCTCTAACCGGACGGCCTATGTTTCGGTTCTGGCTCAGCGCCCTCGCCAACGCCGCCGCCTGGTATGCCTTTCTGGACTGGGGCCGGCGGCAGGCTGAGGGACAGATCGATAGGATGCAGCAAGAGGCGTTCGACACGCCCGGCGCGGCCGCGCCTATTCCGCCCGCGGTATTCGTGACGGGCGCGGGCGTGTTGCTGGGCCATGCGTTCTTGAGCAGGGCGCTGCGTCTGGGGGCCTGGCACGCCTGGCTCAGCCTGATCCTGGGCGGCGCGGCGGGCGCGATCGTTTTCGTCGCCAGGCGGCAGCAATAACTTCCGGAAAGCTTGCCGCGGGGAACATGCAAGCGGCAATTCATCAGAAAGCCGGATCATGATTCTACGCGAGATGCCCGACGGGCGCCTGTTGTGCATCAACCAGACGTCGCACGCTCTGATGGCCGCGGAGTTCTGCCGCCATTGGGGCAACCGCGACTTCGCCTGCCCGCAGCCCTATGCCGCGGTGATGTTGGGCGTCGCCCAGCACGACAACGGCTGGTACGAGTGGGAACAGCGCCCGCATCTGCGCGGCGACGGCTACCCGATGGATTTTCTGCACGGCCCGCCGGGAGAAGAAAAGATCGCGTTGTGGCAACGGGGCGTCGACCGCGCCCTGGCCCAGCATCCATATGCCGGCCTGTTAACGGCGCGCCATGCTGTCCGCCTCTATCGGACGTTCTTCCACTACCTGCCCGCGGCGGAGCAGGAAGCCGTCACCGGCTTCATCGACCGCCAGGAGAAGCTGACCGCCGCGCTGCGTGCGCAGTGGCAGGCAGACGCGGTTTATGGCCCGGCGCTGGCGGAAGAACGCCTAGCCGCCAACACGCACCTGGTCAAGTTCGGCGATTCCGCCAGCCTGCGCGCCATTACCGCGCCCGACACGGCGCAGGCCATCGAGCGTTGCCCGGTCGACGGCGCCGGGGCCTATGCGGATATCGTCATGACGGTTGCGGGCGACACTGTCGCCTTCGACCCCTGGCCCTTTGCCGTCGAATCCTTTTCGGTCAGCGTCCACGGGCGCGTATTGGCGCAGACGCACTTCGCCGACGAAGCGGCCTATCACCGCGCGCTGGCCGCGGCCCCCATGCTGCGGCTCACCTGGCAAGCGGCGCGCGTCGCCTAGCCGCGCGCCTGTACCGATCAGCGCTCGATTTCGACGTAGACCGCTTGCCCGCCCACCTGGACGGTGACGCGTCCGTCCGCTTTGCCGTCGTCGCCATCCAGCACGACAATGGGCTTGCCAAA
Source organism: uncultured Caldilineaceae bacterium (assembly GCA_964467575.1). GTDB lineage: Bacteria > Chloroflexota > Anaerolineae > Caldilineales > Caldilineaceae > JASGTU01. The sequence continues at coordinate 6,790 of CAYXRG010000080.1, forward strand.
GACATCGCGCACTACGGCCCGGCTCGCCGGCAACACGAGCGGCTTTTTGTCCTTCGTATCAACCGGATTGAGCCACGCCACGTGGATATCCAGCTTTCTGGCCGGGTCCACGAAGTGATAGACCTCCATGTCGCTGGCGCGGGCCTCCACCGCGCTCAACCGGCGTTCGTAGCGCACGGCGTTCAACTGCGTTGCAGCGAAGCGAAAGGCGTCGAAAGCGGGCCGCCGCACCGGCGGCGAGTCTTTCGTCACCAGGCCATACCAGTTGACATCCTCTACGTAATCCAGGTCATAGAGCGTAAACCAGATCAACGCTTCGACATCCGCTGCCAGCGCTTGCGTATAGAGCTGGGTCACATAGCTCGCTTGGATATCCGGGCTGGCTGGGAAGTTCTTATTCGTTTTGACGTAGTGGCCGGTCTCGGTGATGAAGACCGGCTTGGGCTTCACACCCATCCGCTTCAGTTCGGACCGGATATGCTCGGTTTTCTCGTACAGGCCCGGCCCCTGATTTGTCCAATTGCCGCCCAACGTGGGGAACGAGTGGAAGTTCATGATGTCGAAATAGTCGCCGCCGCCCGCCTTGAGCACGCCCTCCAGAAACTTGCGATTGAACCAGCCTCCCTGGTCCGTAAACGCATCGTAGGCGAGCCCGCCCAACAGGACGCGGGCCTTTGGGTTGGCCTTCTTGATGGCGGGGTAGGCCTTCTTCAGCATGGCGGCATATTTGTGCGGCGCATCGCCCCACGCCGTCCCGGTTTGGGATACCACGTCCGGCTCGTTGTACAGCTCCCAGTGGCGCACCACCGGCGAACCGGGCGCGTCGTCTTTGCCGTCGCCGTCATAGCGTTCGACCAGCGCGGTCAGGTATTCGGCTAATTCGTCCAGGCTTGTGCGGTCGATCTGGCCGTCCGGGTTGCTCGCGGCCCAGGCCGGCGCGCTGCGGTGTGTGGCGATGATGTGGACGCAGGCATCCTTCGCCGCGGCCAGCACGCGGTCGGCATGCCGCCAATCGTACTGGTCCGGCGTGGTGTTATGCGGCTCGATCTGCCGCCAATCGACCGAGACGCGCAGCCAACGCGCCCCGCTCGCCTGGAGATAAGGCAAATAGGGCGACCCCTCGCCGGTGGGGCCGTACATCTGTACGCCGAAGAGAGACGGCGATGGCAAGGCGTTACACGCCCGGTTGCCCACCCAGGGCAGATAGAGCTTTTGGCCTGAGGGCACCTCGTCCGCGGCGCGGGCGGGCAGGAACATGCCGCCCGCCAGCAGCGCGGCTGCGAGCAGCAACATAACTACGCGATGGCGTGATGGCATGGGCGTCTGTCCCTTGTCCGCCGCAGATGCGGCACAGTCGGGGCAATTTATCGGCACATACTGGTAAACGGCTGTGAGGATGGCGCTATCATAGACTAGGCGCGGGGAATGGTCAAACGCTTGCCAAGCCCCTCCCTCTCTGCGATAATGACGTCTGAACCACTTAACGAAGTATACGAAAAGACGGCATCCGAAGATATGTACCGTTTTTACGCATCGCCCACAACAATCGAGGAAGCGTTGGCGCTCAAGGCGCAGCACCGCGATCAGGCGCGCTTCATCGCCGGCGGCACCGACCTGATCGTCGAACTGGACCGCGGCCGTCGCGCCCCGGACGGCGTGGAGCTAGGTCTGATCGACCTGACGCGCATCCCCGGCTTGGCGGATATTCGGGAAGAGGATGGGCGCATCAGCCTCGGCCCGCTCGTTACCCATAACCAATGCGTCGCCAGCCCGCTGATCATCGAGAAGGGCTTTCCGCTGGCCCGCGCCTGTTGGGAAGTCGGCGCGCCGCAGATCCGCAATCGCGCTACGGTCGCCGGCAACATCATCACGGCCAGCCCGGCCAACGACAGCATCGTGCCGCTCATGGCGCTGGATGCGACCGTGACCGTGTGCAGCGCTGCGCGCGGGGAGCGCACCCTCCCGCTGCGCGATTTCTGCGTCGATTTCCGCCGCGTCGACTTGGCGCCGGACGAGATGCTCACAGCCATCTCCTTCCCCGCGCTCAACCCGGATGACTGCGGCGTGTTCATCAAGCTCGGGCTGCGCCGCGCCCAGGCAATCAGCGTGGTCAGCGCGGCCGCGGTCATCACCCGCGCCGGTAATGACCCGTCCGCGCCGGTAACGCGCGCCGCCATCAGCCTGGGCGCAGTTGCGCCGGTGATCGTGCGCGCCGCTGCCGCCGAGGAGTATCTGACGGGCCGCCCGCTGAACGAGGAGACGGTTGCCGCCGCGGCCCGGCTCGCGCTGGAAGCCGCCCAGCCCATCGACGACATCCGCGGCAGCGCCGGCTATCGCCGCGCCATGACGGAAGTGCTCGTCGCCAGGGCCCTGCGCCAGATCGCGCATGGCCAGGCGCGCGCCGGCTGGCCCGAACGTCCGGTAATGCTGTGGGGCGAGACCGGCGGGCGTTGGCCCGTAGAGACCGGCAAGGCGATCCCGGCGGACCATGCGTTGGTCAACGGGCGCCCCGTGGCCCTGGCTGCGGGCATGACGCTCCTCGACAGCCTGCGCGCCGCCGGCTTGACCGGCGTCAAGGAGGGCTGTGCGGAGGGGGAGTGCGGGGCTTGCACCGTCTTCCTGGACGGTATGGCGGTGATGGCGTGTATGGTTCCGTCGGAGCGCGTCGCGGGCAGCGAGGTGATCACCGTGGAGGGGCTGCGCACAGACGAGGCGCTACACCCGATACAGGCCGCGCTGATGCAGAGCGGCGGCGTGCAGTGTGGCTATTGCACGCCCGGCTTTGTCATGAGCGGGGCCAAGCTGCTCGAAGAGACGACCCATCCTGACTATGCCGAAGCGCAGCAGGCCTTCACCGGCAACCTCTGTCGCTGCACAGGCTATCGCAAGATACTCGACGCCGTGCTCATGGCCGGGCAGGAGGAGGCCGGCGTCTAGGCCCCTGTACGCCCCGTGCAGCGCCGCCTGATCCCCACGCCATCGTGAACGAGCCCGTCTACCGCTCCCGCATTACCGGCCTGCTGGACCGCTGCGGCGTCGCCTATCGACTGCTTCCCCACGACGGTCCGGTGTACACAGTCGAGGAGGCTGCCCGCCAGCGGGATGTGGTCATGCAGGAGATGGTCAAGTCGATCCTGTTGCGCGAGCCCGGCGGACGTTATGTGATGGCATGCGTGGGCGGCGATAGGCGCGTCGACCACCGCGCCGTGCGTCGCAGCCTGGGCGAAGGCTGGCGCAGGCTGCACTTCGCAGACGCCGCCGAGATTCTGGCTGTCACCGGCTGCCCACAGGGGGCCGTCACCCCCATCGGTCTGCCTGACGACGTGCCCGTGCTCTTCGACCAAGACATCGCAGCCTGCCGCAAGGTCAATATCAGCAGCGGCGACTTGACCTTCGGGCTGGAGTTGGCGACTGCGGACCTCGTCCGCCTGGCTCGCGCCCGCTTCGCCCCCATCGCCGAGCGGCGGCCTGCTCCGCCCGGCAGCGCCTAGTTCGTGCAGCGGGCAAATCATCCCCCATAGGAGGAACCTGTGAAAGACAACCTGACCGACATCATCTGCATTTTGGACCGTTCCGGCTCAATGGGGAGCATTCGCTCTGACGCCATCGGCGGCTTCAACACCTTCCTTGCCGATCAGAAGCGACAGCCCGGCGAAGCCGTTTTTACCCTCGTCCTGTTCAACCATGAGTATCTGCTCGTGCACGACCATACGCCCATCGCCCAAGCGGCGCTGCTGGACAACCACGCCTACCAGCCGCAGGGTACGACCGCCCTGCTCGACGCCGTGGGCCGCACCATCGACGACGTGGGCAAGCGGCTGCACAACACGCCGGAGGAGGAGCGGCCCAGCAAGGTGATCGTCGCCATCCTCACCGACGGCCTGGAGAACGCCAGCAAGGACTACAACCGCGGCCGCGTCGCCGACATGATCAAGCGCCAGCAGGAGAAGTACAACTGGGAGTTTATCTTCCTCGCCGCCAACCAGGACGCCATCGCCTCCGCCCGCGAGATCTCCATTGCGGCCAAGGACGCCATCGCGTTCATGTCCACGCCGGACGGCGTGTACAACGCCCACATGCGGATGAGTGAGGAAGTCTCGCGCCGGCGGCGCTCGTAAACGAAAACAGGAAAGTCTATGCCCGAACTCAATCTGACCGTAAACGGTGTGCCGTATACTCTCGATGTGCCGCCGCATCGTTTTCTGGCCGAGGTGCTGCGCTATGACCTCGGCCTGACCGGCACGAAGATCGGCTGCAACGAGGCCGAGTGCGGCGCGTGTACGGTGCTCGTCGACGGGCACAGCGTCGATTCGTGCATCTACCCGGCGTTCAAGGCGCAGAACGCCGCGATCCTCACCATCGAGGGACTGGCCGAGGGGTGGCGTCAGGCGCACTCCGCACAGGAGGGCGCCCTGCACCCGCTGCAGGAGGCCTTCATCGCACACGGGGCTACCCAGTGCGGCTTCTGCACGCCCGGCCTGATCATGCAGGCCAAGACGCTGCTCGACGAAACCCTGGAGCCGAGCGACGACCAGATCAAGCACTGCCTGAAGGACACCTACTGCCGCTGCACCGGCTACACTGCGGTGTTGCGCGCCGTGCACGCCGCGGCCGAGAGGATGCGCACCGGCAGCATGCCCGCGCCGGAACTGCCGCAGGTCATGGCGCCGCTGGCGCAGATCGGCAAGCCTCTGCCCCGGCCCGACGCCGTGGAGAAGGTGACGGGCAAGGCGATGTACGCCGACGATTTCCGCTTCGACGGCATGCTCTACGCCGCCACCCTGCGCAGCGCCCACCCGCACGCCCGCATCCTAGACATCGACGCGCAGGAAGCGCAGGCCCTGCCCGGCGTGTACGCCGTGCTCACCTATCGCGACGTGCCCGGCGACCCGCGTCACGGCCTGGTCGAAAACGATTGGCCGGTCTTTGCCGGCGGCGAATACCCGGCGCGCTATGTGGACGACCCCGTCGCCCTGGTAGTGGCCGAAAGCGACAAACTTGCCCGCCAGGCGCTTGGCCTGATCCGCGTCGACTATGAGCCGCTGCCTGTGGTCGCCGACCCGGTCTCGGCGCGCCTGCCCGATGCGCCCGTGCTCCACCCTGACCGGCCGGACGGCAACCTGCTCAAGCATATCAAGGTGCGCCACGGCGACGTCGCACAGGGCTTCGCCCAAGCTGATGTCATCGTCGAGCGCACCTACCGCACGCCCATGACCGAGCACGCCTTCCTGGAGCCGGAATGCTCCATCGGCGTGCCCGCGGGTTACGACGCCGAGCATGCCAAGCTCACCGTCTATGTCGGCAGCCAGATTCCTTACAGCGACCGGCATCAGGTTGCCAAGAGTCTGAGCTTGGCCGACGAGGAGGTGCGCATCCGCGGCACGGTGATGGGCGGCGGCTTCGGCGGCAAGGAGGACATTACCGGGCAGATTCACGCCGCGCTGGCCGCGCAGGTCACGGAGCGCCCGGTCAAGATCCTCTACAGCCGCGAGGAGAGCCTGCGCGTCCACCCCAAACGCCACGCTACGATCATCCGCGTGCGCACCGGCGCCACGCACGACGGCATCCTCACCGCGGTCGAGGCCGAGCTGTACGGCGACAGCGGGGCCTATGCCAGTCTGGGCGACAAGGTGATGACCCGCGCCACCACGCACGCCACCGGCCCCTACGCCGTCCCCAACGCCAAGATCGACTGCTACGCCATGTACACCAACAACGCGCCCTGCGGCGCGTTCCGCGGCTTCGGCGTCACGCAATCGGCCTTTGCCGTCGAGAGCAACATGGACACCCTGGCGCGCGAGCTGGGCATGGACCCCATCGAACTGCGGCGCAAGAACGCGCTGCGCGTGGGCGCGACCACCGCCACGGGCCAAACGCTGCGCGAGAGCGTCGGGCTGCCGGAATGCCTCTCCCGCGTGGAGGGGGCTGTGCGCGCGGCGCGCGACGGCGCATCGCCGTGGCAGCCCTGGCAGGAGGGCGCCAAGCGCTATGCCTGGGGCGTGGCAGCAGGCTACAAGAACACCGGCCTGGGCGGCGGCGCGCCCGACAAGGCCGAAGCCGAGGTCGAGGTCTTTCCCGACGGCCGCGCCGAGGTGCGCATCAGCAGCGCCGAACTCGGCCAGAACTTGGTGGGCGTGCTCGCCGCCTGCACCGCGGAGGAACTGGGACTGCCCTTTGAGCGGGTGAGCGTGCTGGTGATGGACACCGACCGCGCGCCCGACGGCGGACCGACCACAGCCAGCCGCCAGACGTACGTCAGCGGCAACGCCGCGCGCCTGGCCGCGGCGTCGATGCGCGAGCAGATGCAGGCGGTGCTGGCCGAGAAGTACGACGTACCGCCGGAGGTGATCGCCTTCCACGAGGGTCTGGCCTACGTGGACGAGGCGCGGCTGGCGCGTGTGCGCGGGACGGGCAACGGGCATACGCCTGGCGACCCGCGACCGGCGGGGACGCGCTTCACGCTCACCTTTGCCGAGGCGGTGCAGGCGTTGATCGCCGAGGGCCGCGCACCCGCGCTGCGTTATGAGTATTGGGCGCCCAAGACCCAGCCCCTCGGCACGGGCGGCGATATGCACTTCGCCTTCAGCTACGCCGTACACGCCGCGCTGGTCAGCGTGGACGTGGAGACCGGCGAGGTGGCGGTAGAGAAGGTCATCACCGCGCACGATGTGGGCCGCGCCATCAACCCGCTCAGCCTCTCCGGCCAGGTGGAGGGCGGCATCGTCATGGGCATGGGCAACGCCCTCACCGAGCACTATATCGTCGAGGACGGCGTCCCGTGGACACAGCATCTGGGCCAGTACAAGATGCCGGGCATTAAGCTGGCGCCGCAGATGGAGAACTACTTCATCGAGGATGCGACGGCTGACGGGCCGTATGGGGCAAAGGGTGTGGGCGAGATCAGCTCCATCCCCATCAGCCCGGCCATTGCCAACGCGGTCTGCAACGCCGTGGGCGTGCGCAGCCTGGCCTTGCCCCTGGACCAGGACGCGCTGTTGCTCGCCATGCAGCGCGGCGCAGCGGAAATCGACCGGCGTTGGGGCGATCCGTCGTCATAACAAGCATGGACGCCGGGAGAACACGCCGTGATTCCTACCCGCTTTGTCATTCGCGAGATAATGGGACTTGCCGTTATAGGGGCCGCTCTCTTCTGGTCAGCCGGAGAGATCGGGTGGCCGGCGGCGTGGGCGTTGATTGCCGTCACAGCGGGCTGGGTGGTCAGCACGGCCATCGCCATCCTGCGGTACAATCCTGAGGTCTTGGCCGAGCGGCTTGGGCCTCGCAAAGGGGCAAAGCGTTGGGACATAGCCCTCATGGAGGCGTATGGGCTGTTACAACTCGCAGTGCTCATTGTCGCCGGGCTCGATCGCCGGTACGGCTGGACGGCAGACTTTCCGGCAGCGCTCCAAGCCATCGCGCTAGTCGTCTGCGTTCTGGGCTACGCCTTCACCGTCTGGGCGGCTGCGTCCAACGCTTACTTCTCCCAGATCGTTCGCATTCAGACTGACCGCGGCCACCAGGTCGCTACCGGCGGCCCTTACCAGTATGTCCGCCACCCGGCCTACACCGGCACGATACTTACCTGCCTCGCCGTCCCGCTTCTTCTCGCGTCGTGGCGGGCTTTAGCCGCCGGCGCCGCCGGCGCGCTCCTCATTGTCCTGCGTACGATTTTGGAAGACCGCGCGCTTATGGCTGAACTCCCCGGATATCCGGAATACGCCCGCCAGGTCCGCCGTCGTCTGATTCCCGGCCTCTGGTAGCCTCTAGACTGCCCCGGTCCTTGCCAAATAAAAGGGGAGACGGCATTGCGCCGCCTCCCCATATCTATCTGTGCTTATTCAGCCGTCATCCTCACGGATCGACGTAGACGCAGACTGCGTAGACCTTGGTCGTGAAGTGGGCGGCGCCCTTGCCGTAGTTGCGGAATTGCACCTTCCAGCCGTTGCCGGAGGGATAGGAAGCATCGACCACGATCTCGCCTAGCGGGTACAGCGGGTCGGCCTCAAAGATGTAGCCGCCGCTCACCACGCTCTTGCCTGCCGGGCACGCTACTTCAGCATAACCGACGTTGACGCTCGGCGCGGCGAGGATCATGTATTCGTCCGCCACTTCCACCACCTGATAACCCGACATGCCGGGAGGCCCTTGCGGGCCGACCTCCCCCTGCGGCCCTACTTCACCCTGAGGGCCTTGCGGCCCTACTTCACCCTGCGGCCCTTGCGGGCCTACCTCACCTTGCGGGCCTACTTCGCCTTGCGGTCCTTGGGGACCAACTTCACCCTGCGGGCCAGTTTCGCCTTGCGGCCCAGGCTCACCCTGCGGACCGGGTTCACCCTGGGGGCCAGGCTCGCCAACGGGACCGGGTTCGCCCTGTGGGCCAGGTTCGCCAGCGGGACCAGGTTCACCCTGCGGACCAGGCTCACCAACGGGACCGGGTTCGCCCTGTGGACCAGGCTCACCAACGGGACCAGGTTCGCCCTGCGGACCAGGCTCGCCGGCAGGACCGGGTTCGCCCTGTGGACCAGGCTCGCCAGCGGGACCAGGTTCACCGGCAGGACCGGGTTCACCCTGCGGACCAGGCTCACCGGCGGGGCCAGGTTCGCCAGCGGGACCGGGTTCGCCTTGCGGACCAGGCTCACCAGCGGGACCAGGCTCACCAGCGGGACCAGGCTCGCCAGCGGGGCCAGGTTCGCCAGCGGGACCGGGTTCGCCTTGCGGACCAGGCTCACCAG
>CAYXRG010000080.1:15621-19046 GCA_964467575.1 uncultured Caldilineaceae bacterium
TCACCGGCGGGGCCAGGCTCACCCGGCAGACCAGGTACGCCGACGGGACCTACGGGACCGCGTTCACCCTGCGGGCCGGTTTGATTCCAGGTGATCTGCGTCTCGCCTTCCGCACAGGCCTCAGCCGGCTCCGTCCCAATGGACACCTTGCTGATCATGCCTTCTGCGGTTAGGCAGCCGGTGTAGACGTCTCCGCCGCTTGCCGACTGCGCCAGAGCGACTCCGCCGATCACGCCGAGGACCAGAACCGACGCGCTAATAAATGCAACAACGCTGCGCGACAGTCTCATAACAACGCTCCTTCTCGGATTAGCTCAGTACGTGGATAAATCTGTGGATAATTGTGCGCCTGAAAAGAGAAAGCCTTTGCGAATACCCTATTCTATCAGACTTTTTAAATTCGCAACACTCAAGTTTTGCCGGTTTCGCAGTACCGCCAGTGCAGGCGTCTGTCCCGGCAGAAAAACGGCGGTTGCGCAGATCTGCGGCCTGTGGCAGAATCGCCCGGCACAGCAAGCGGCACAGTTCCCACCCTCCGTTTGGTCGGAGCGTTCCCCACATCCGCTATTGTCTGTGATCCGTCTTGGTCTGTTCTGCGGGACAATCAGAAAGGAACACGCTATGAAACGTCTGGCCTGTCGCGATGTCGGATTTGACTGCGAAGCCGTGGTCGTCGCTGCGACCGAGGCCGAAGTGCTGGAGCAGGCCGCCCAGCACGCCGCCCAAGTGCACAACGTCCAGGTGACGCCGGAGATGGCGGAACAGATCAAGACGCTGATCCGCGAGACGAAGGAGTAGGCCGCAAGTCTGTCGTTTTGTTGCTGCTAGATGCGGCGACATCCGAGCCTTCGTCTGCCGGATGGCGCCGGTTTTCGTGACGGCGGTTGCATAAGGCGACCCGCGCGTCGCGCATAGTTCGATTTGGCTGGAGGAGATTGGATATGAAGATCAGCGTAATCGGGGCGGGCAGCATTGGCGGCACGTTGGGCAAAGCCTGGGCCGAAGCAGGCCATGCCGTCCAGTTCGGCGTGCGCGATGCCAACGCGCCGAAGGTGCAGCGGCTGCTCGACGGCATCAGCGGAGATGCCACAGCCGCAAGCGTGGAGTCCGCCCTGGCTTATGGCGACGTGATCCAGATCGCTATTCCAGGGCCGGCTGTGGCGGAGTTCGCCCGCACAGCCGGCGCAGCCTTGGAAGGCAAGATCGTCATCGACGCCAGCAACCGCATGGGACAGGCGGAAATGAACAGCATCGGCGCTCTGCGCGCGGCCGCGCCCGATGCGCGTTTCTTCCGGGCCTTCAACAACCTGGGGTGGGAGAACTTCGCGCAGCCGCAGATCGGGTCAGAGCGGATTGATCTTTTCTATTGCGGCGATGCGGGCGATGCGCAGCGGGCGGTACACGGCCTGATCGACGATGTCGGCCTCAACCCTGTCTACGTCGGCGGGCTGGACAAGCTGCCCCTCATCGACATGCTGACCTTGCTCTGGGCTTCGTTGGCGCACGGCCAGGGCTACGGACGCCGCATCGGCCTCAAACTGCTGGCGCCCTAGGCGTCTGATGCGCCGTCTTAGCCGTGCCGGCAGTCAGGCTGCACGGTTGTGGGATGGCTTGCCTTACTCTGCTTTGCGGGCCTCCTGGCTCGGCGATAGCACCATGATCGGGATTACGCGGTCGCCGCACCACTCCTTATAGGATGCGTATCCCGGGTACAATTGCACCGCCCGGCGCCAATAGCGTTCTCGTTCTTTGGGCGTCGCCTCGCGCGCCATGTACGGCCGCGTCTCCCCTTTCACGGTGACCTCAGCCTCCGGGTGCGCACGCAGATTGATGTACCACGCCGGGTGCTTCTTCTGCCCCCAGTTGGACGCGATCACGATGATCTTGCGCCCGTCTGGGATGCCGATCAACGGCGTGGTACGGGCTTTACCGCTCTTGGCGCCTGTGGTTGTCAGCATGATCATAGGCAGGCCGGCCACCCACGCTGTTGCCGTGGCGCGCCCGCCGGAAAGCTGTATCACGAGACGGTCCAAGCGCGGTAACAGGGTTCGGTTGATGCGCGTGCCCACACGGGTTGCGCCGTACGACCGCAATAGAGAGTGCCACCAGCGGCGTTTAATCTCGATTGTCATAGCCTCGTCCCCCGTTATCAATACCAGCAGTCAGGCAGGGCTTCTCGCTCCGTCTCCAGCAGTTCGCGTAGGATGGCGTCGGCGTCGGCCATCGAGGTGATCAGCGGGTCGGTGAGCAGGGCGCGGCGCAGCAGCTTCAGATCGCACGTCGCCACAGCCTCCGCCGTCAGTTCATGCGTGTCGAGGATGGCTTCCTGCAGGCCGCGCAGCCCGCGCGGCATCTCCCCGACGGGGCGCGGGCGCGGCCCGTCCATGTCCACGTCGCACAGCAGTTCCAGGAAGGCGTCGCCGGCCATGTTGATCACCGCACCGTCGTTGGTTGTGTTGACGTAGTAGGGCCGGCCCAGATTCGCCGCCATATTCTCGATGATGTCGGTGGCGTGGTCCGGCCCTAGGCGTGTCGTGTACTCGGCGATGGGGATGCGGCCCTGCACGAAGTCATCCACCTGGCGCCACATCTCGGCGTGACGTTCGTAGCGCGGCTCGGTTTCCCAGATCGAGAGCGGCGGGATGTCGTCCTTCAGCACGCCCCGACCCTGCCAGTAGGGCAGGTACTCCTTGGTGTGCGCCACGCATACGGGCACATAGCCGAACGCCTCGTAGAGCGCATAGGCGATGCGGTCGTTGTGCAGCGCTTTGGCCCCGACGTCGCCGCCCGTGTCTTCGGCGGCGGCCGCGCGGCGGATCGACGCGGCGATGGCCGGCATCACGTCTCGCCCCTGGTATTCCGCCTTGAGCATCCACGTGAAGTGGTTCACCCCGGCGATGCGCATGTCGAAATCGCGGTCGACCTGTTTGCTGAGGTCCTCGCCCTCGGCAAGGATGCCGGCGCGCACGGCGTAGCGCCGCTTGATGTGCGGCATGTGCAGACTGTCGCATAGGGCGAAGCTCTTGGCCGCGGGCGCGTAGCGGCGCAGGCCGATGCCGTGCACCGCGGACGGGTTGATGTAGTTGATCACCCAGGCGTCCGGGCAGAGTTCCTGTACGTCGCGGGCGCAGGCCAGGATGTGCGGAAACTCGCGCATGGCGCGGAAGATGCCGCCCGGCCCGATGGTGTCGCCGGAGCACATGCGCACGCCGTACTTCTCCGCGACGGCGCAGTCGATGCCGCGGTACTTGACCGTCTGGTCGGCAAAGCTCAACACCACGAAGTCCGCGCCGGGCAGCGCCTCTTTCCAGTGCGATGCGGTCTGGATGTGCAGCGGCGCGCCGTTGTGCGCGGCGACCATCTCCGCCAGCCGTCCCAGCTTTTCCAACCGCTCCGGGTCGGTCTCGACCAGGCTGAGCGTGCCG
>CAYXRG010000081.1:0-18916 GCA_964467575.1 uncultured Caldilineaceae bacterium
AAGGCGAAGAATCCCTGTGTGGCGCACGAACAGATTCTTCCTCCCTCCGGTCGTCAGAATGACCGAAACAGAGTTGCCAGAACGCGAGTAGCGCGAAGAGAAGATATGCTGTCAAAAGGACAACGCCCATGAACCAGTCGCAGCGTGCACTCGGCGCAGAAGCCGACGGCGAGCCCCTTATCTCCGAGCCGCCGCCTGGCCTCTCTTTCCCCGCATGGACGATGCGCCAAGTGATCGCTGCGACGCTCACGGCGCTAGGGGTCGTGCTGGCCTTCGTATTGGCCTACCGCTTCTACATGGTGATCTTCATCTTCTTTGTAGCGGCGGCGCTGGAAGTGGCGATGCGCCCCGCCATCCAGTGGCTGGAAGGGCGCGGGCTGCGTCGCTGGCTGGGCGTGCTGCTGGTCTATGTGTTGCTGCTCGCCCTGCTCGCCCTGCTCGTCTGGCTGACGGCTCCCCTCCTCGTGACGCAGATCGGCGCCATTGTCGAACGGCTCCCCGACGATTACCAACAACTGCGCAACTGGCTGGGTGCGTCGTCCAGCCGCCTGCTGCGCAGCCTCGGCGCGGCGTTGCCGGTGGAATTTCCGTTGGCAGAGCTCATGTCCGGCTCTGCGACTGCTCCTTCCGCCGCGGATGCCGGCGCGAATGCCCTCCCCGAAAGCGCGCCCGCCCAGGATGGGGGCGCTACGGCCCCTTCTACCTGGGCCATTGTGCGGCTGGGCGCCTATGGTTCCTTCGTAACGCTGGTGATCTTCGCGCTCTCCTTCTACTGGACGTTGGAACGAGAAGTGATCACGCGCCGGCTGGAAATGCGCATCCCGCGGCAACGCCGCGAGCAAGTGCGCACGCTGATCCAAGAGGTAGAGGGCAAGATCGGCGGTTACTTTCGCGGCCAGGTTATCCTGTGTGTAATCGTCGGCGTCGTTTCGGTGCTGGCCTTTTGGCTGATCGGCGTGCCCTATGCCCTGGTGCTGGGCCTGATCATGGGCATCTTCGAGGCGGTCCCGGTGATCGGCCCGATCATCGGCGCAGCCCCCGCCATCGTCATGACCCTGGCAACCGCCCCGGATAAGGCGATCTGGACAGCTGCAGCGCTGGCGGCTATCCAGATCCTAGAGGGCAATCTGCTGGTGCCGCGGGTCATGGACCAATCGGTAGGGGTCAACGCCATCGTCTCAATCCTAGCGATCACCGCCTTCGGCGCTCTCTTCGGGGTGGCTGGGGCTCTCCTCGCCATCCCGCTCGCCGCCATCTTGCAGATCCTGATCAACCGCGCGCTCTTCAACTTGCCGATGCCGGAAGATGCGCTGGGCGCGTCTTCGCGCAGAGAAGCCGGCAAGCGCGACCGGCTCACATTGCTGCGCATGGAGACGCACGAGCTGATCCAGGATGTGCGCAAGCAAGTGCGCAGCGGAGGCGACGTCCAGGCCGATGAGGCCGGTGAGGAGGCGGAAGACATTATCGAAGACGTGGCACAAGCTTTGGACGCTGTACTGGTCCAGATGGAGAGACCGGCATGAAGCGCGTCGCCCTCACAACCGCCGGAACCCTGGCAACGCTGGCGGCTCTGTTGGTAATGTGGCGGTTGAGCGATATCCTCATCCTCTTCGTCATCTCGCTGGCGGCGGCTGCCATGGTCCGCGCCCCGGCAGAAGCCCTGATCCGTCGCGGATGGCGGCCCGCCTTGGCCATGCTCGCCATCTACATCGCCGGCATCGGCCTCCCCTTGCTCTTGCTGGCGATGATCATCTGGCGCATCAGCGCCGAAGCGGACCTGGCCCTGCAAGAGCTGATCATGTTCTACGCGCGCATCTACAGCAAGTTGCGCAGCGGCGGCGAGATGGCCCGGTCAGTCACCGAGCATCTGCGCGACCCCGCCAGCCTGAACGTTCTGTTTGGCGAAGGCGAGGGCTTCATCGGCGCCGCCGTAGAGGTCATCCGCAATGCCGGCGCCATCGCCAGCCAACTCCTGATCGCGGTCGTGGTCAGCATCTACTGGACCGCAGACCGGGTGCGCTTTGAGCGGCTGTGGCTGTCGCTGCTGTCGCCGGAAGCGCGTGCGCTGGCCCGCACCCAGTGGCGGGCGATGGAGGCGGGCGTGGGCGCCTATCTGCGCAGCGAACTGATCCAGTGCATTGCCACAGGCGCGCTGTTAACCCTGGCCTACTGGCTGATCGGTCTGCCCTATCCGTTCCTGCTGGCCTTTATCGCCGCGCTGGCGTGGCTGATCCCGCTGGTCGGCGGGCTGATCGGCGTGGCCGCGGCCGCGCTCCTGGCCTGGAACATGGGCCTGTTCGGGGTCATCGCCGCTACGTCCCTAACAACCGCGGTTTACCTGGCGATGGAGTTCTACCTGGAGCCGCGGCTCTACACGCGCACCCGCTACTGGCGCGTGCTGGTCTTGTTGATCATGCTCGCCATGACCGACGCCTTTGGTCTGCTGGGGTTGCTGGCCTCGCCGCCATTGGCGACCGCACTACAGATCTGGATCAACAACTTATTGATCCCCCCGGCCCCTGCACGGCCGGCGACCGGGATCGATCTGGGCGAGGTGCATGCCAAGCTGGCGCGGGCGCGCACGCTGATCGAGGGCGAACCGGCCTCCTCCTCGCCCCGCATCGCCCACCTCTTCGACCGGCTGGAGGAGCTGGCTGACGAGGTGGAGCAGTTGCAGAGCAAGGCGCCGGCGGCTTAGGCCTTCTCGCGCGAACGGCCAATACAACCGCCCCGTACCGGCGCACGCTGCGCGCGTTACGGGGCGGTTCCGCGTCTATCCGGCAAGACCGGCCGGCTGCCGGCTTGCGTCCGGCGCTAGACGGTGCGCTTCTTCAACAGGTCGCGAATCTCGATGAGCAGCTTCTCTTCAGCGCTTGGCTCGGGCGGCGCAGCCTTTTCTTCCTCCTTGGGGCCGGCCATCCGGCGCTGCGCCTCGTTGATAGCTTTCACCAACAGGAAGACCACAAAAGCGATGAGCAAGAAGTTGATCACGGCCTGGATAAAGCTGCCGTACAAGATCTGCGCTTCGCCAATTGTGATCGACAAGCCGGTGAAATCAACGCCGCCAATGATCATGCCGATAATGGGCATGATGACGTCGTTTACAAGCGAATTCACGATCGCCGTGAACGCCGTGCCCATGACCACCGCTACCGCCAAATCCAACACGTTGCCGCGGCTGATAAACTCCCGGAATTCCTTGAGCATGTTGCCCCTCCTCGGGCGCTGGATAGGTGTTCGCCAGAACGCTTCCTTGCATTCTCTGCTGCATTACGGCGCAAGACTCAACACGTGCACTATACATCAAACTGCCCGCACAAAGCGATGCGCGTTTTCCATGCCCTATTTCGGCGCTTAGCTGTATTGCAGCCGTTGCTGATCCGGGAAAAAGGAGGGAGGCGGCTCTTGTACGGCAAGCGCGGCCTGGCTCATGTTTGGCCGGCGGCTTCGCGGATGGCGGGCGCCAGGCTGTCGTCCAGTGCGCCCTTATACAAGAACTTGGCGACCCCGGCCTGAAGCGCGCTCTGTCTCAGGCGCTCATGCTCCATGCCGGTCATGCCGATCACCTGTACGTGAGGATGTTGGCGGCGGATGGCGCGCGTGGCCGCGATGCCGTCCATGTCCGGCATCAAGATATCCATGAGCACGACGTCCGGCTCGGCGCGCGCGCAGACCTCCAGCGCCTCGCGGCCGCTGCTCGCCTCGCCTACCAGCTCAAACTGCTCATATTGCTCTAGGTAGAGGCTCAGCGTTCGGCGCAATGTCTCATGGTCATCCACGATTACGATACGAACCGAAGTTTGTTTCGTCACGGGCGCCCGCCTCATGTTGATGGGGAGATGCGACGGAACCGTGCAATAAAGAGAGGCCGACACGAATGCCGGCCTCTCTTCGATGAATACGTGATGAGCGTGACCGAAGGAGGAGGCGTCAATGTCGTCTGCGATGATCAGCGATGTCGTCTATCACGATCAGCGATGTCGGCAGCGATGGTCAGCAATGCAGTCTGCAACGGTCGTCGATGGAAGCTTCAGCGTTAAATCTCGGTCAACTCATACGTCACACACAGAATATGCCAGGGTGCGCTTTCTGAAAACCGGCCATTGGACACAAATTCGCGCTCATCTGGTCATGACCAACTGGCTAGGTTCAGTCTACCAACCCTTGCTGCACAGCCATCGCCACCGCTTCGGTGCGGCTGCCCACATTAAGCTTAGACAAAATGCCGCGCACGTACTGCTTGGCGGTCGATTCGCTGACGTGGAGACGATAGGCGATCTGGCGGTTGGTCAGCCCCTCCACCAACAAGGCTAGCACCTCCCGCTCGCGCGCCGTAAGCTCCGTAGCGGGTCGTTCGTTTTCCTGGCCGCGCTCGTCGATCAGGTCGAGCAGCGCTTCCGCCGCCTGCGGCGCCAGCATGACCGTATCCCCCCGATAGGCGCGGCGGATGGCCCCGGCGAGTTCGTCGATCGACGCGTCCTTGTACAAAAAGCCGACCGCCCCCGCCTGCAACGTCGAGTGCACCAGTTCCTTGTCGCGGAACGTGGTCAGCGCCACCACCTTCACCGCCGGATACAGCTCGCGGATGCGGCGGATGGCCGCCGGTCCGTCCATCATGGGCATCACCAAATCCATCAGCGCCACATCCGGCTGCACCTCGCCGCACAGCCGCACGGCCTCTTCGCCGTCGCCCGCTTGGCCGACCAGCTCCATGTCATCGAAGCCTTCCAAGAACAGCGCCAACCCCCGGCGCACGATCTCATGATCGTCCACCAGCAAGACGCGGATAGGGCGCACAGTTTCCATCCTAGGACCTCTCTGTCGGGGCCGGCCAAACAACCCGAACCGATGTCCCGGCCTGCAGTGCGGTGCGGATCGTCAACTCCGCGCCGATTTCGTGGGCGCGCTCGCGCATGATGCCCAACCCCAGATTCTGCGGGCGCACCTTGTCCGGTTCAAAACCGCAGCCGTCGTCCTCTACCGCTAATTCGACGCGCCGATCGTCGGAACGCAACGTCAGGTTGATGGCCGAGGCCCGTGCGTGCTTGACGGCGTTCGCCAGCGCCTCCTGAGCAATGCGATAGAACGCCACCTGCACTTCGTCGCGCAGCATGCAATAGCCCTCGCAAGTGAGCGAAATGCGCGCGGAAGTGCGCCCGCCTGCTGCGTCGACCAGGTAACCGAGCAGCACGTCCAGATCGGCATCGGTCAGACTTCCGGGCCGCAACTCCAGCAGAAGCGTGCGCATCTCGCCCATAGCGCCCTGGATCAATCGGTGCAGTTCCGGCAGATAGCGCCAGACGCGGTCCGGGTCGCGCTCGCGCAAGCGCGGCAGCATTTCCGCAATAATCTTTGCGGAGAATAGCATTTGGCTCACAGCATCATGTAACTCGCGCGCCAAACGCTGGCGTTCATTCACCGCCGCCAGTTCTTGGGCTTGGGCATGCAGTTGGGCGTTGCGAATAGCGGAGGCCGCATGCACGGTAAAGACCTTCAGACGTTCCGCATGCGTAACGTTGAAGTGATCCGGCATGCTGCTGACGAGGTTGATAAAGCCAATCACCGCGCCTTCCAAGATGATGGGCGCGCCCAGATACGAGCGGATCACCTGTCCTTCTGCGCTAGACAGCCAGTCGGCAAAGCGCTTTTTATCGTTGCGCGGCCAACTGGCGTGGTTCCATGTGTCAGGGATGAGGCAGGGCTGGCCGGTTGCGATCATGTCCTGCAGATAGGCGGCTTTGGTGATCTGAACGCCGCCATGGTCCAACAACGCGCCCAAAGCCTGGGTCGTGTAGTTGCGCTCGCCCACACGTCGCGCTACGTCATCCTCGATCAGCAGAATCGCGGCCCAATCTGCGGGCACAACGCGCTCCACATTGACCAGGATGCGCTTCCAGATTTCCTCCAAATTCAGCGTGCTGTTGAGGGCTAGCGCCACGTCCTGCAGCGCCTCGGCCAAGGCGCGCTGCTCCTGTGCGGCGGCCTGCGCTCGCTTCCCCTCCGTCACATTGCGGGCGACCGCCACAAAGCCGGACGTCTGTTCTCCTTCTCCTCGTACAGGCCCGACATTGACTAAATACCAGTGTTCTTCACCGCCCAGATAGAGCGGATGATCGAAACGGCGCACCTCGCCCGTCATCCGCACTTCCTCCATGACGGCGGCGAATTCCCGCACAAAGGAAGGGGGCAACAATTCCTGATAGGTGCGACCCAACAACTCCTCCGGCACGAATTGCCGCCCGCCCGAAGCCTGGTGGAACTCGGTGACATTGCCTTGTGCGTCGAGCACGAACACCAGATCGTCCAGCGACGCCAGCAGCGAACGCAGCCGGGGAGAGCCGTCGACGTCCTGCTGCGGCCTTTCCAGGATCACCAGCCAGCCGGCGGGCGCGCCGTTGCGGCTGCAAAGCGGCGCGCCCTGCACGCGCAGCCGACAGGCCAACCCCGGCCCGTCGATCGGCGCGCCGGTGTCGAAGCCCTCAGCCCGCTGCGGCCAATAGTCAGCTAAGGCGGGGAGTAGGTCCTCGATCCGCCGCCCTTCGACAAAACCGGCAGCGACGCACAGACGCCGTGCAGCCTGGTTGACCTGCACAATGCAGCGGCCCCGGTCCACGATCAGGGCCGGCGCTTGCAGCGCCGCCAGCAGCGCCTTACAGTCGACCACGCTGGGGCCGAGTTCGTCTCCTGACTTCATATGCCCCTTAAACTAAGCGGGGATTTCGGCGACCCGGCACAACGGATGGCATGCATAACTGCTAGTAATATACCATAAGCGCCTCTCGAAAGCGCGCCAATCATTTTGGTGCACTCCAAATATACACAAACACACGAACTGGCGAACGACTCCACATAAAAACACACATCTTGACAGATATTCTCCCACAACTTGCCAACGCCCACAGCGATACGTCATATGTATCTGTGTCTGTCTCTATGCATCTGTGCTTTTCGAGCGGGATGCCCTTAAATCAAACTCTGCAACCTCTTCATATCTCCTGAACATCTCCGCGCTATCCTGCAACCGAACACATGATCACCGATGGCGCCGGCCGGACCGGCAGCGGGGATACAGGCTCCCCCTATGCCATCCGTCGACAGACTCTAGACGATAGGAGATAGAAACATGAAGAATCGCACACTTTGGGCGCTTGTTCTGGCAGGGCTGCTCATCCTAACCGGCGGCGCAGCGACCGCCTTTGCAGCGGATGCCCCGGCAGCGGTTGACGAGGCCGCCCCGCCGCCCGTACAATGGATGGGCAAGGGCGGCCGCGGCGGCATGGAGATGTGGGGGCCTAGAGAAGGCCGCTTCGGCGGGCGCACCCTGTTGGCGCAGCACGGTGAACTGCTGGCCAACGCCCTGGGCATTTCCGCCGAGGAGTTGGACGAGGCGCAAGATGCCGCCTACGCCGCGGCGCTGACTCAGGCCGTCGAAGACGGCTACATCACCGAAGCCCAGGCCGAGAAGTGGGACGACCAGCCCGGAGCCGGTCTTTTCGTCCTACGCGAGTGGTACGACGCCGGCGACGCCAATGCCTTCTTGGCCGAGGCGCTAGGCATCACCGCCGAAGAACTGCAAACCGCACGCGACAACCTCATCCCCGCCGCAGTCGAGGCGGGCCTCATCGAGGAAGAAGACGCCAAGCTGATGCAGGCCGGCCAACTGATTGTAGAGGCCGTACAGATCGCCAGAGACCAGGCTGTCGCAGAGGCCGTAGAGCAGGGCCTAATCACCCAGGAACAGGCGGATGCCATGACCGGCCGCGGCCTGCCGGGTTCTCACGGCCTTGGCGACTTCCCGCTACTGGGCCGCATGGAGCCGGGCGGCATGCGGGGTCTCCGTGATTTCGGCGGTTCCGGCGACGTTGATCGATTCGGCGGCCTGGGCCGCCCCGGCATGCGCCGCTAGGGCGTTGGCCGTCCGGAGGGCGGCGACGGAGACTTACCGGGGGGCCGTCCAACTGATGCGGCGGCCTCCCCGCCGCTTGAGCGGCCGGGTTGCGGTCTGTTCCGCAGCCCGGCCTGTCTCCTTGTCTGCACACGATAAAAGCGCTCGAAAAACGATTATGGCCCAGACGATCCTTGTGGTAGACGACAAACGCGAAATCCGCGACCTGGTAGCCGCCTATCTCGACCAGGAAGGCTTCCGGGTCGTGACCGCGGCCAACGGCCAGGAAGCGCTTTACGTTGCCCGCCATGAGCGCCCCGACCTGGTCATCCTCGACCTGATGATGCCCGAAATGAGCGGCTATGACTTCATGCGCGCCTACAGCAAAGAGGCCGACGTCCCCATCATCATCCTCACGGCCAAAGTAGAGGAGAACGAGCGCGTGTTAGGCCTGGAGTTGGGCGCCGACGACTATGTGACCAAACCCTTCAGCCCGCGTGAACTGGCCGCACGCGTACGCGCCGTGCTGCGCCGCCTGCACAGACAGCCCGACGCAGCCGAGGTGCTGCGCGCCGCAGATATCACCCTCGACCGCGCCGCCCGCACCGTCGCCGTCCAAGATCGCCGCGTCGACCTCACGCCCTCCGAGTTCGACCTGCTGGCCGTCCTCATGGCCTCGCCCGGCCGCGTCTATACCCGCGCCGATCTGCTCGACCGCTTGCAGGGCGACGCCTACGCCGGCTACGAACGCACCATCGACGTGCACATTCGCAACCTGCGCACCAAGATCGAAGCGGACCCCAGCCGGCCCCGCTATGTCGAGACGGTTTTCGGCGTCGGCTATCGTTTCGCCGTGGACCCCTGACCGGAAACGCCCGCCCATGCGCTCCGTCGCCTTGAAGCTCACCCTGGCCTTTCTCGCCGTCGGCGTACTCGGCGCCGTCTTGGTCGGCGCGTTTGTGAGCATCCGCACACAGCGCGAGTTCGACCGCTTCATCTTCGACAACAGCCAGCAGCCCGCGATCGCCGCACTCAGCGACTACTATCGCAGCCACGGCAGTTGGGAAGGCCTTGACCGCGCCGTCCTCAACGCCGCCGAACGCTGGCAGCGACCGGATCGCCCCGTCCTGGTGACGGTGACCGACAGTCAGGGCCTTGTCGTCTACGGCGGCCCCGATCCGCGGCGGCTCGGCACGCAAGTGCCAGAACGCTCCTTGCACAGAGCCATTCCCATCGACGTAGACGGGGAGGTCGCCGGCTATCTGATCTTCGATTTCTTCGAGGACCGCCGGGCGCCGGATGCGCCTGAAAACCTGTTTGTGGCGGCGCTCAACCGCGGCATTGTTCTGGCTGCGCTAGCCGCCACCGTCGCCGCTCTGCTGCTCGGCACCTTCCTGGCCCGCACCCTGGCCCGTCCGATTGGCGAACTGACCGCGGCCACGCAGCGCATCGCCCGCGGCGAGTTGGGCTTGCAAGTGCCGGTGCGCACCCACGACGAGTTGGGCAAGCTGGCCTCCTCGTTCAACAGCATGAGCGCAGACCTGGAAAAAGCCAGCCGTCTGCGCCGCCAGATGACGGCCGACATCGCCCACGACCTGCGCACCCCCCTCAGCGTCATCCTCGGCTACACCGAAGCCCTGAGCGACGGCAAGCTGCAAGCCACCCCGGCCATCGCCGCCACCCTACACCAAGAGGCGCTGCACCTCAACCACCTCATCGACGATCTGCGTACGCTCTCCCTGGCGGACGCGGGCGAGCTTCCGCTCTACCGCGACTGGATTGCGCCAGGGGCGCTGCTCGAACGCGCCGTGGCAGCCTACGGTATGCAGGCCGAACAGCAAGGCATCACCCTGCGCACGGAGATCGCGGCCGGCCTGCCCTCCGTAAACGTGGACGCCCAACGCATGGCCCAAGTGCTCGGCAACCTGGTGAGCAACGCCCTGCGCCACACGCCCGCGGGCGGCGACGTCACGCTTTCGGCCTCTCAGGAAGACGGCGTCGTGCTGCTCTCCGTCCACGACACCGGCGACGGCATCCCCCCCGAAGACCTGCCCCACATCTTCGAGCGCTTCTACCGGGGCGACCAGGCGCGCCAGTCATTCGGCGCATCGGGCTTGGGCCTCTCCATCGCCAAGTCGATCGTCGAAGCCCACGGCGGCTCGCTCACCGTCGCCAGCGCCGCAGGCCAGGGTTCGGCCTTCACCGTACGCCTCGCCGCCTAAGCCCCTTCGCCCTCAACCTGTTTGCAGATGCCGCCCTTGCAAACGCCGTCTGCGGTATACTATAGACGTGCATCCGCTGCACCGCGCCCGTCTCCTTTTGGCATAAGAAGTGAAGGCACGCGCATGGCGAACCCAGCTGCCGCACAATCGCCTCCGCCGGAGGCTCCACCGGCCCCCGTCCAGGTCGACCGGCCCGCATTGGACCGGGAAGCCCTGACCGAAGTCGTCAACCTGGCTCTTTGGTCCGGCCAAATGCTGATGGAGAACGGCGCGGAGAGCCAGCGCGTAGAGGAGACCATCCGCTCGTTGGGCGAGGGCCTCGGCTGCGACTGGGGCGACGTCTTTGTCTCGCATAATGCGCTGATCGTCTCTCACAGCAGCCGCGGCGAATTTCGCACCAAGACGCGGCGCATCGCACTCGGCGGCGTCAACCTCACCCTCGTGGCGGCCATGAGCCACCTGCGCCATCGCGTGGAAGAGGGCAAGTTCGACCGCTTTCTGGTGCGCAAGGACCTGGCGCGCATCGCCGGCACGCCTCGTCACTACAATCGCGGGCTGACCGTGCTGATGGTCGGCCTCGCCTGCGCCGCGTTCAGCCGGCTGTTCGGCGGAGACTGGCCGGTCTTCGGCGTGACGCTGGTCGCCGCCAGCCTCGCCATGTGGGTGCGCCAGGAGTTAGCCCTACGCGACCTCAACTCGCTGCTGCAAGCGACCCTCGCCTCCTTTGTCGCCGGCCTGACAGTCGGTCTGCTGCGCATGACCGGGCTGGCCTTTCAGCCGGAGACGGCGATGGCCGCGGCCGTGCTTCTACTCGTGCCCGGCGTGCCCTTTGTCAACGCCGTCGAAGACCTGATCAAAGGCTACACGGTGGTGGGGCTGGCCCGCTTCACGACCAGCCTGCTGATCATCCTAGCGATTGCCCTGGGGCTGATCCTGGCAATGCGGCTGACGGGGATCAAAACCTTATGAACGACGCCAACATGTGGCTGCTCGTGCAGAACGCCTTCTGGGCAGGCATCGCCGCGCTGGGGTTCGCCGTGCTCTTCAACGTCCCTGTGCGCACGCTGTTCGCCTGCGCCGTCTGCGGCGCCATCGCCTACGCCACGCGCACGCTTCTGGCGACGTCCGCCGGCCTCAGCATGGAGGCGGCCACGCTGGCGGGCGCCACGCTCGTCGGCTTTGCCGCCGTTCTCTTCAGCCGCCCGCTGCATGTGCCCGCGCCGGTTCTGGTGATGCCGGGCGTCATCCCGCTGATCCCAGGCGCGCTGGCCTTTCGCACCATGATCGATCTGCTCAACCTCTCCGCGGCGCCCGCCGCGGACGAAACGCTCGTGGCGATCGCGGCGGTGAACAGCTTCAAGACGGCGTTGATCATCGGCGCCATCGCCGCGGGCGTCGCCATTCCCAGCCTCATCTTTCGCCGCCGTCGTCCCATGACGTAAGTGGTGTGTTCGCCAAGTATCTGTCATTCTGAAGCGAGCGCTAGCGAGCTGAAGAATCTCGTCGTACCAGAGGCAGAGATGTTTCGCTCGGGAACCCTTTGGGTGCAACATGACATCGTGCGTATATGGCGATCAAACCACTAAGGCGGATCGCCCTATCCGCGCAGCGCCAACCGCCCCCAACCTGCAACCGCCTCCTACGGCGACATCGAACCGGAGAGCCCGGAGCCGGCCAAATGTAGCGAACAAGACACAACGTTTGACATAGCCGCAATCGGACATGCGCACCTGTCGGCAACGTGCCGGCTGTGCGATATATGGGAGCAGCTATCAGTCCGCCAGTCTGTTGGTCCATCTGCTTCGCCGCTCATCCGGCCGATCACGCCCAACACACCTGCTATAGGAGCAATCAATCAACCATGCCTCTCCGTCCTCGCCCTTTATCCGTCATGTGGCCGCTGTGGATCGCGGCGCTGCTTTTTTCGATTGCGCTTGGCCTCATCGGCGGGCAGCCCGCCCCTGCCTTGGCCGAGTCCGATGACGCCGACACCCTGTTTCTGCCGCGCGTGGTGTTGCCCTACATCGTCGTGCTGCGCGAGTCCGCCCCGCCCGTCATCACCTCCACGCCTATCACCACAGCCGTGGTCGGGCTGCCCTACACGTATACCGTCCAGGCGAGCGGCAACCCTGCGCCGGCCTTCAGTCTGGAATCCGCCCCGCAAGGCATGACCATCGACGCCGCGTCCGGCCTCATCCAGTGGACGCCGGCGGAGACGGGCAGCTACACAGTCGCCGTGCGCGCGGCCAACGGCATCGGCCCGGACGCACAGCAGACTTACGCCATCCAGGTCGCGCCGGACGGCTCGCAACTGCCGGAGCGCATCTGGGACCCGCGACTGGATCAACGCGGGGCCACGCTCGTCGAGGCAAGCCCCGCACCCGGCCAAGGCTACTGGCGGCTGGTCGAGGCGCGCTGGCTCGACGAGGCGGAGGCGAGCGGAAGGCACCACATCTACATGGACGCACTCGACCAAAACGGCAACCGGCAGGGCGGCGTGCCGATACGCGTTACATGGGCCGACGGCTATGTCACCGCCGTCACCGGCAAACCCGATCTGCCGGGCGACCCGTTCGCGAAATACACTGACTTTGCCATGTACGCCTGCGCGCCGGCCTATAACGCGCGCCCCGTCGACGGCGCGCCTGCCGACCGCGTCGAAGGCATGGGCTACGGTTCGATTGAACTGCCGGATTGGAACATTCACACCAGCTACATCCTCATCTGGCGCTGGACCATCGCCCCGCGCTAGGCGCAGGCATGCTTCACGCCCCGGGCGCGAGCCGTTCGCGCCCGGATCGCCGCGCCTACCCCCCAAAGCGTGGTACAATATGAGCAGGTACGCCGCGCCGTCGTAAACTGACGGCCGTCCTGCGTCATACTCCGCCTAAAAAGGAGCCACGCCATGAACCCCACAGCCGCTGAACTCGACCTCTTCCTGCTCGAGCACCTCGACGACTACATCACCGAAACGTCCGAATTGTGCGCCCAGCCTAGCGTCTCAGCCACTGGGGAAGGCGTGCTTGCCTGCGCCGACCTGGTCGAAACTATGTTCGAGCGCCGTCAGTTCGCCGTCAATAAGATCCCCACAGACGGCAACCCGATCATCGTGGCCCGTCTTGGCGGCGTCTCGCCGCGCACCTTGCTCTTCTACAACCACTACGACGTCCAGCCCCCCGAACCGCTGGAATTGTGGACCACGCCGCCCTTCCAGCCCGCCGTGCGCAACAGCGCGCTCTACGCCCGCGGCGCCATCGACGACAAGGGCGAACTGGTCGCGCGCCTGGCCGCGGTGGACGCGGTGCGCGCCCTGCATGACGGTTCTCTGCCCTGCGGCATCACCTTCGTCGTCGAGGGAGAGGAAGAGATCGGCAGCCCCCACATCGCCCAGTTTGTGCGCGACCACAAAGAACTGCTTGCCTGTCACGGAGCCATCTGGGAACAGGGCTACGTCGACGCCAGCGGCCGCCCCATCAACACCCTCGGCGTGCGCGGCGTATTGTCCGTGCAGTTGACTGTGCGCACGATGACGCTCGACGCGCACTCCGGAGGGGCGCACATGCTGCCCAATGCCGCCTGGCGACTGGTGCGCGTGCTCGACAGCCTGAAGGGGCCGGATGAGCGCATCCGCATCCCCGGCTTCTACGATGACGCTCTGCCGCCATCCGCGCTGGACGAGCAGTTGTTCGAGGCCATGCCCGACCCCGAAGCGGAGTTGCGCGCCGAGTACGGCGTGCGCGAGTTCGTGGGCGGTCTGCGCGGCAAGGACCTAGAGAGGGCGGTCTTCTCGCCTACATGCAACATCCAGGGCATCACCGCAGGCTACCAGGGAGGCGGCATGAAGACTGTCATCCCCCACGAGGCCACGGTCAAGATCGACTTTCGTCTCGTGCCCGAACAGGACCCGGACGACATCTTTGCCAAGCTGCGCGCCCATCTCGACGCCCAGGGCTTTGCGGACGTGGAGTTGACGCGGCTGGGCGCGATGTGGCCGGCCAAGGTCCCGGCCGACGACCCCCTGGTCGAGCTCTGCATACGCACGGGCGAGGAAGTCTACGGCAAGCCGGCGCTGGTCGAGCCGCTGGTGGGCGGCAGTTCGCCGGTCTACGCCTTCGCCAAGCCGCTGGGCGGCATCCCCGTAATCCGGCCGGGCGTGGGCCATTACAGCGGGCGCACCCATGCGCCGGACGAGCACATGCTGATCGAGAACTTTATCAACGCCGCACGTCACATCGCCCGCATCGTAGAGGAATACGGCAGCCTATAAGCGATGTTCGCGCGGATCGAAAACCTGGCAGGAAGTTGTGCGCTTCCTGCCAGGTTTTTTCTTGGGGCCGTCAATTCTTGGCTCCCTCCCCAAGCGCCCTACCCCTTCAGGGCGCCCGCAGTTAATCCCTGGATAAACTGGCGTTGGAAGATCGCGTAGAGGATGAGCACAGGCAAGCTAACAATGGTTGCGCCGGCCATAGTAAGCGCATAGTCGGTCGTATAGCGTGACTGGAAGAACATCAAACCGACCACCAGCGGGCGCAGCGCCTCGCGCTGTAAATAGAGCAGCGGCAGCAGGAACGAATTCCAGGCGTTGAGGAACACGAAAATGCTCAACGTGATCATGCCTGGCTTGGCAAGCGGCAAGACTACGCGCCAGAAAACGCCAAACTCGTTGCAGCCGTCCACCCGCGCCGCGTCGGAAAGTTCGTATGGCAACCCCTGAAAGAAGGCGCGCATGATGAAGATGCCGAACGGCAATCCCAAAGCTGTAGACGGCACGATCATGGCCCAATAGGTGCCCAGCAACCCGAAATTCAACAGCGTGTAATAGAGCGGGATCATAATCGACTGAAAGGGCAAGATCAAGCCGACCAAAAAGAGGTAGAAAATCGCGTTGCGTCCGGCGAACGTATGCCGGGCAAAAGCGTAACCGGCCAACGATGCAAACGAGACGGTAAACGCCACGATGGGGATGGTCACGATCACGCTGTTCAGGAAGTACTTGCCCAGTCGCCCCTTCACCCAGGCATCAACAAAGTTTTGCAGCGTCGGCTCTTTGGGCCACGCCAACGGCGTGGCTGCGATCTCGATCCGGTTTTTAAACGCGGTCGCATAGACCCAGAACATCGGAATCAGGACGAGGATGGCGATGCCGATCAGAATGACATAGATGCCGGCCTGAGCGGCGATTGCCGTGGGGCTGCGCCGCCTGCGGCGTACAGTTTGCGTGGTCATACTGATTCACTCCGTTGGCGACGGACTGCGCCGTTCAAGAGAGACGCGGACCCTATACTTCCCCGACGTTGCCGCGTTCGCGCAACGTGATAAACGTGTACGAAGCCAGCATCGACAGGACGGTGATCACCAGCGTTAGCGTCGCTCCATAGGCGACCTGGTTCTGCTTGAAGGCCATGTGGTAGGTATAAGTGGCGAGCACCTCGGTGGCGTTGGCCGGCCCGCCTTTCGTCATAATGTAAACGATGTCAAAGACGTTAAATCCGCCAATCAGCGTATAGGCGGTGAGCATGGTCAGGACCGGACGCAATTGGGGGACTGTGACGTTCATGAAACGTTGAAACGGGTTAGCGCCGTCGATCTTGGCTGCGTCGTGCAGCTCCATGTCCACGTTCTGCAGCGCGGCCAGCAAGATCACAAAACAGAATCCCCAATAGGCCCAAAACGCGGCCAGCAACAGAGCATACAAGGCCAGATTGAGGTCGCCCAGCCAGCCGCGCGCCAGGCTGCCCAAGCCGACGGCCTTCAGCACCGTGTTGATCGGCCCAAATAAGGGATGATAAATCCAACTCCACACCATGCCGACCACGACGCCGGCCAACACGACCGGCATAAAGTAGATGGTGCGAAAGACCACGCGCCCGCGCACTCCTCCGCCGGATACTAATGTCGCTACGACCAGCCCCACCACAACCGGCGTCAAGGTGCCCACCGCAATCCAGATCAGATTATGCTTGAGCGACAGCCACATTAGCGGATCTTGGATAAGCCGGGCGAAATTCGCTAATCCGATAAAGTTCTTAACTGGCTGCGCGCCGTCCCAGTCCGTTAGGCTGTAGTAAATCGTGTTGACAAAGGGATACAACACAAACACGGCATAGAGCAGCAGTGCGGGCAGGATGAAGAGGTAGGACGGTATATTCGTGCGCAGCCACTTGCGAAAGCCCGTCTGTACGGTTGAGGATCGTCCGGCGCCGGGCGCAGATGTGACGGAAGAAGTAGTCATCGCTGGTAATCCCTTGAGGAGACGGCCCCGATCACGCGCAGGAATATGGGCCGGGCGCCCACATAGGTGAGCGCCCGGAGACGGCGTCGACATGATTCGGCAAGCCGGCGCCATGCAACACAATCATTCGGTAATGTCGATCACGTTGCCCGCCGCAATAGCTTCCTGCATGGCCGCTTCCAGCGCCGCAGCCTGTTCCTCGGGCGTGCGGATGCCGGCCAGCACCGCGGCGAAACCGTCCCACATCACCTTATTGAAGTTGTCCGGCGTCAGAACGTCGATATTGTAGCCCATGCTGTCCGCCTGCGACGCGATAATGTCCAAGGCGAACTCCTTCAACTCAGGCAGGTCCAGGGCGGACGTGTCAACCGGGTAGGCGGGCACCGCGCCGATCTCGGCCACCCAGCGCGGCCCCATCTCCTCGCTGATCAGATAATCGAGGAAGGTGAGCGTCTCTTCCGGATGCTGGGAATTGGCCGAAACCACCCAGCCGGAACCGATGCCGCCGGGCACGACAACCGGATTGCCGTCCAAAGCAGGCAGGAAGAAAAAGCCGATGTCTTCGGTGGTCTGAGTCGGGTCAGAGTACGCCTCCACACGCCAGGTGCCGGTCGGGTGCATTGCCGCTTGGCCGGTAGCTAAGAGCGCCAGGCCGTCACTGTAATTTACAGCGTTAACGTCTTCGATGAAGCAGCCGCGCTCCTTCGCATCCACAAAGAAGCGCTTGATGGCGATAACCGTGTCCTCGGTGTCCCAGGACTCCTCGCCGGAAATCATTGCGGCCAGACGATCCTTGCCTACCTGGTTGTTCATCATCATGCTGAACATGTGATAGGAAGGCCAGCTTTCGCCATTGGTGAAGCCCATGGGGATCACGCCGGCCTCGTTGGCTTTGTCGCACAGACCCAGCAGTTCATCCCACGACTGCGGCAGTTCCCAACCGTTAGCCTCAAACATTCCCTTGTTGTAGAAGATGCCGATAAACTCGAGTTCATTGGCGACGCCATACGACTTGCCGTCGAAAACGGCGCGATCGCGCGTCCACTCATAGATGCGCTGGTCCCAGCCCTTATCCGCATAGGCGTCATCCAACGGCATCAGCAGACCGGCCCTAGCCAGCACGCCGGCGAAGCCCGGACCAAGATCGTAATAGAAAATGTCCGGCCCCGTCCCCGACGTCAGCGCAGGCCGAATCACATCGCGCAACGCCTCGGTCTGATAGCTTTCCCGCGTCACCTTGATGTTAGGATGCGCGGCGTTAAAGTCAGCGACAATCTCATCCATCTTGTCGGAGACTTCGGGAAACTGATCCCAAAAGAGGATTTCGACTACCTCGCCTTCCGCCGAGGGCGCGCCTGTTTCGCCGCCGGCTGGCGCCGCAGCCGGGACCGTGCAAGCGCTAAGCGACAAGAGCAGAACTACGATCAATACCAGCGAATACCAGCGGTATGCCTTCATGACGTTTCTCCTCGTCGAGATAGATTGTAGGGGAACAGGGAACGTTATGGCGGGAAAAGCCCAACCGCAGATCATTGTAGCCCGACGCTATATTCCTGTCAAGAAAAACGCTTATCTCAAAAATCTCAACGATTAGTGCCGGTCAAGTTAGCGCCCTGCCCTGGCTTGCAATCAACGCCATGACCTCAGATCGCGTCGGCGCGCCCTCCATGGGGCCTTTCTTGGTCACCGCCAACGCACCCACAGCATTGGCAAAAACCCCGGCGGCGGGCAAGTCCATCCCCTCCAACATCGCCACAGTGAAGCCGGCGCAGAACGTATCGCCCGCGCCCGTCGGGTCAATCTCGTCGACGGTGAAGCCGTCGAGCTTGTAGACATCCTCGCCGGCATAGACGGTGCAGCCGGCTGCGCCTTGCTTAAGCACAACTGTTTTGCCTGCCGCGGCCAACCGCCGGCAGCCTGCGTCATCATCGGCTGCGCCCGTCACCAACGCGGCCTCTCCCGCGCTCGGCAAAACATAATCCGCTCGATCGAGGATCGGCTGCCATTGGCGCAGAATCTCTTCGATGTTAAGCCATTCGGCGCGGATGTTCGGGTCGAAGCTGACTTTAGCTTCCGGCGGCATCAGCGACATCGCTCGCAGGCAGGCCTGGTACGAAGCCGGCGTAATGATCAAGTTCCCGCCGGTGAGATGCAGCCAGTGCGCCTGGCGACAGTAGTCCACATCCACGTAATCCGGCCCAATCTGGCCTGCGGCCGCCTCACGCCAGTGGAAGATGAAACTGCGGCTGCCGTCTCCGGCATAGGACACAAACGCGATGCCGGTCGTACGATCCGGCAGGATGCGTACATGCTTGGCGTCGACGCCTTGCTCGGCGAAACGTCTGAGGATGCAGTCGCCAAATCCGTCTTGGCCCACCGCGCCCATAAAGCCGGCCGAATGGCCGAGACGCGCCACAGCGTTGACAAAGACCGGCGTGTCACCGCTGGGAAACGGGCCGGCAAAGGTTCCGGGGCGATCCAACGGCTCATCGAGATTGACGCGCATAATCTCGACCAGCATAGTGCCCAAAGAAATAACGTGCGGCGCGGTCATATGTCCGACCTCCTCCCCCTAAG
>CAYXRG010000082.1:0-18916 GCA_964467575.1 uncultured Caldilineaceae bacterium
CATCTGACACCTCCTACGGGTAGCATACCCTTTCTTGGTGTCCACTTTAGCGGATGGCGTCCACGTTTCGTGCATTTCGCTCTCAGAAAAGTCGTGCGGAAAAAAGCTGGGGAGCGCGGTCAGCGGTCGTACCTGCACAATGAATACCCTACCCCGGCTCATTACCCACTCAATGTCCACGCGGCAGTCAAACGCTTGGTCCAGTTGTAGCGCTACCTGAGCAACCTCGCGCACTTGCCGATCAGATAGAGCGGGTGTACTCCGCTTGGCCCGCGATACGGCCGCTACCTCCACTCCCTGTTGACCCACCTCCAACTGGGTCGTTTTTTCGACAATATGCCGTTCAATCACCTCGCCTGAATGCCAGGCCGTGACAAATCGATCGGCAGGTACACGGCCCTTCACCAAAGGCTGGGCTAGACCAAACGTAGCATTGATGACAAAGCGCCACGGATTGCCGGTGAGCGGATCGGCGGTAAAGATCACCCCCGCGCTGTCCGCCGGCATCATCTGCTGCACAATCAGCGCCATCCCATCGAGTTGGGGGGGAATGCCCATGCGGCGCGCATAGGCAAGCGCACCTGGCGACCAAGTCGCACACCAACATTGGCGAATCGCCTGCCAAAGCGCAGTATGGCTCACAATCCCCAGTTGGCTGCTGTAGACGCCGGCAAAGCTGGCGCCTGTGGCGTCTTCGTGGATGCCTGACGAACGGACCGCCAGTCCACTGGGCGCGGTGGCAAATAGCTCATCCGCGCTTGAGGTAATCGATTCCGCCAGATCGGCAGGCATGGGCGCAGCTGTGATGGTAGCACAGAGTGCTTCATAGACAGGATGCAGCTCGTTGCTATGCAAGGCCACAGCCTGGCCTAGATACGCCTCGACCTGCGCTGTCAGCGTATTCTCGCTGAGGAAGTACGCCAGCGCATGGCGAGGGACCACGAAGCCAGTCGGAACCCGAACCCCTACGTCCATTGCGCGCTGCAAGTTAACGGCCTTACCGCCGACTCGTGCGCGATCAGTCGCCAGAGCTAGATCGATCGGAAACATCTAAAGGACTCCCCGTAAGTGTCATTTGTGTGCGCTGCTGAAGTCAGCGTACTGTGTCACGCCTGCAGGATGGAAATATTCATCTTTTAGGGAAGTCCCCAAGACACCACGAATGTGGTCAAGCACCGCGCAGATGTCCAACGATTGTCCGGGTAGAGCCCGGTTGATACGCCTGTCGTGGGTGTGATAGGGGAATCCAGTCAGTCCGGGAAAGTAGGGCGTATTGTCCAGCGAGTGAGCGGAACCCTTTCCTGACTTTCCCCATGATAGCCGTAGGCCAATATCTGAAGTTTACCGCTTTGGTCCCGCGCCACATATTCCGAGAACTCAAGCAGGCTGCCATCCGCCACCGTAACACGCGTGCGTATATGCGCATCTATGCTGGTGGCGCATTGGCGTCGTATGCGAAATGCGGCAACTACAGGATCGGCTGTGAGCCGCTCTCTGACTGCGTCCAAATAGTCAATAGGTGTCATTCACCGTTTCCACCGGCGAAGAGTTTTAGGCGGCGCACAAGGTTCTCCCGCATCCACACCGGCGTTTCGCCTCTTCCGCTTCGTGGGCCAGCAGCTTATCCAGCGTACGGTCCATGATTGGGCAAGACCGTCTGGCCTCATTCAAGCGTGCCAGCGTGGAAAGGCGCTGCGCGGTAGTAGCGGTTGTTTCGCGCAACGGTTCCTCCTTTTCCCTCAACAACTGTCTCTGCCCAGAGAGACATCATTCTCTTACAGTGTACTTGGGGGTGAACGACCCGTCAACCGAAGTACACGTCTATCTGCGAGTGGTGACATAGTGGATTGCGTCTGCGATTTACGGCCCAACCAGTCCGTAGAGCCGCGCTTGCTCCACCACTTGTCGTTGGGAAGGGGCGATAGGCTCATCATGGCGCGCATTTGGGTGGCGTCGCCGCCGGTCCAGCGTGCCAGGGTGTTGAGTAGACGGATCGCGGTCAACGAATGGTCACCGTCATCGAGTGATGTGTCGCCAAGGAAGCGGCGTCGGTGGTGGTCGCCAAGGCGGTCATGCGTGAAGATCCGCTCCTAGAGTTCATCATTGCCCGCGATTGCCAGGTGATTCTCGATGTGCCCAACGGGTTGTTCTGCCGTCGCCGGCACCACGTCTGGGATAAGGGCGGCAAGGAGATCCGTGTCATCAGTTCGGATGCCGTCAGGCATGCCGAGTAAGTGATTGCCGGTGATTGTCAGAAAACGCTCGCGGCTGTAGAGCTCGAGGTTGTCACACCGATGGCTCTGTGTGAATTCCGGGGAGTTGGCGAGAATCCGCAGGTCGATGCCGGATGGCGAAATCTTGGTGTAGTTGTTGACCCGGCCGAGGATGTCCTGTGCCCAGGGGAGCAGAAGCCCGTCTTCGATTCAGTGGTCCAGATCCAAGCCGACAAAGGGATCCTCGGCGGTCAGCACAAGGCCGATCCCGTCGACACCGCGTGCTCGCCACATCAGGTAGATCGAGTATGTGTGCGGGAATTTTCTCCAGGTGTTGGGCCAGTTCACGCCGGCGTTGTGGAGGTTGTGCGGGTTCATTGGTCGCTTGTCCGGCTTCTTGTCGCGTCTGCGATCCACATAACACCAGCGCACAGACTGCGTCAACCGCAGATCAAACACAACGCGCAGACACGGGCCTGGTACGCCAAGCACCTCGCACCGTATAATTGAGCATACCCAGCGCAGCCAGGTACACAGCCTTTCCATGGCGCGCCTGCCTTAACAACCCAACGCCGCCTGCGATCAAGACCACTGCCGTCAGAAGCTCTGCGGTCAGATGGGCAGTTATTGCCACCGGCTCCGTTTCGAGCTCGGGAACTTGGCCCGCTGCAAGGAAAAAGATCCATTGCACTGCCATCAGCGCCCCAACTGCAATGGCATACCACGCCGGAAACCTTATGACCCTCCCTCTTTGTTTGCCGTCTGCTTGGATGCAAGGGCGTTCACCACACCAAACATAGTCACGTTTATCTCTGTAACTAGGCGGGCTATGTCAGCCTCGGAGAATTGATTCAACCGCTGTTTCCCTGCGGGCAGTCCTTATAGCGATATTGCCCCCCCAATCCGCAGACAGAGCTAATAAACTGCACCTGCCTAGGTACGCCGCTCCAGGTCTATGTCGCAGAGCGGATAGGGGTACTTCCCGGTTTGCAGCCACATCAGTCCGCCCTGGATGCGGCCTTCGACCAGATTGAAGGGGATCGTGAATGATTTCGTCTCGTTCTCATCGTGTCCAGACACGATCTGCCCGGCCAGATGCCCGTCGATGATGATGTAATCGGTCGCCATATTGAGCATTCGCCCCAACTCGCCTCGATTGTACTTGAGCACGCAATCCTCGAATCTGGCTTCCGCTATGGAACCCTCCACGGTCGCATCCTCGAAAATCGTGATGCTTACCGCCGCCGTGGTTATCGAACGCTCTACACCTTCCGGTATCTGATTGGGGTTGAACACCACCGGCAAGTCAAGCCTACACTCGCCTTGCCATGTACCGACCAGCGCCGGGTCCACGACGTCAATTGGCGTGGCGCCGCAGCTCGTCGACACGAGGCTAAGCGCGCCGATTACCGCTAAACGCAGCAAATCACCGACTCGCATCACGACGCAATTCCTTTCAAGGCGCGGCTGGGCCGCACGACGAACCCTCGAAGCAAGAAGGGGCCAGCCCAGGATGCTGAATATGCTACGCAACAGCCGGAGGGCGAGCCTTCAGTCGCGGCGCGCAGGAGCATCATGCGTTTCCCCCGTCCGCTTCCTCCGCTCGATCTGCCAAACGAGCAGTCCTACCCCTGCCATCAACAATCCGAGGGCGAAGTAGAACGCCTCGATTCCGGTCGGCTCTGAGGGCTGATCAAGGAGCAGGATCTCCCCCGCGATCCATCCCATCATCACGATGCCCGCCAGCAATGAGGCGGCGGCCCCAACGGGCGGGCTGCGCAGTATGGCAACTGCGGCGATGCCTGCGCTGCCGCCCACGACCACCGCTAGGATCAAGCCAGGCAGCAGATAACTGCTGAACGGCGTGCCCCGCAGCATCTCGAGCGGAAACCGGTCGCCTTCAAGCCCCGTCATCAGGGCGATCCCGCCGCCGATAGCCGTTAACGCCGCAAACCCATCTAGCGCCAAGAGTGCAATGCGAGTCGTGTTGAATCTCATGCCGGCGCCTCCTTCAGCAGAGAAACTCACCGGAGAGCGGTCTCTCGCCGGCCCCCAACACCGGCGTCGGCGATTGCGCAGCCACCGAGCGCGAAAACTCGCCCGTAACGTGGTTGCGCGCCTGCACCACTACAGAACCGCAGCAATAGTAGAAACTCATCGGCTATGACGTCGACTGGAAGCGCTGTCTACACATCATACACACTAGAGAGAATGGGAACAAGCCGCTTATCACAAGTTCACGGTAGCGTGCGGAGATTGTTGAAGGTTGTGCAAGCGCCGAGTTCTTCAGTATGATCGTCCGCACCAAGCTTTCTCAGACAGTCGAGCAAGCGCCAGTCGACCTGGATGCCCGGCAAATCGAGTACAATTATGAACAGCCCTATGATGCACTGGCTTTCATGGGGCGGCCCGTGGACACGTTTAGTCTCTTCTGGAAAGGCACAGACGCAATCGTCTTACGACAACTTGCTTGTGTACGGCGCATGCCCGTAGAGTACACGGAAACGAGGGACGATCATGGAGAACAATACAACAGCGGCGGAACACTCTGAACACTCTGAGCACAACGAACATTCAGATAGGCACTCCGGCGATCATGGGCATCACAATCGCGAGCTCGGTCAGGAACAAGACGGCGCGATGTCTGGCGGCGAGGCTACAAGCCGCCAGGCTCATGGCGAACACGCCGAGCACAAGGCGACGCCCAGCCACAAAGGTCATGTAGACCACAGCGGCCATGAGCAGATGTTCAGGCGACGATTTTGGGTCTGCCTCGTGCTGTCCATCCCGGTATTACTGTATAGCCCTATGCTGCAGCACTGGTTTGGCTATACCATGCCCGCCTTCATGGGCAGCGAATGGATCGGGCCGCTGTTCGCCGTGATCGTATTCGCGTACGGCGGCGTACCCTTTTTGCGCATGGCCGTTCCCGAAATCCGCAATCGCCAGCCTGGCATGATGACGCTGATCTCGCTTGCTATCACGGTGGCTCTAGCCTACAGCCTGGCCGCCTTGGTGATTGACCCGGAAGGCGGCTTCTTCTGGGAGCTTGTCCTGCTAATCGACGTAATGCTGCTCGGACACTGGCTGGAAATGCGCAGCGTGCGACAGGCATCGGGCGCGTTGGATGAGCTGGCGAAGTTGATGCCCGACACAGCGGAACGCGTGTTGGATGACGGCAGCGTAGAAGAGGTCCCCGTCGGCGAACTCAAGCCCGGCGAGACAGTGTTGATCCGCCCCGGCGCCAGCGTTCCCACCGACGGCGAGATCGTGGAGGGTTCGTCGTCGATCAACGAGTCGATGATTACGGGAGAATCAAAGCCGGTCGGCAAAGAGCAGGGCGACGCGGTAATCGCGGGCTCGGTCAACGGCGACGGCAGCCTGCGCGTGCGCATTACCGCCACCGGCGACGATACAGCTCTGGCCGGCATCATGCGGCTGGTGGAACAGGCGCAGCAGAGCAAGTCGAGGACGCAACTGCTGGCCGACCGTGCCGCGGGGTGGCTGTTCTATATTGCAGTAGGCGCAGCCATTATCACGGCCATCGTCTGGATCGCGGCGGTCGGCCTAAACGTCGAGGTAGTCGGCCGCGTTGCGACCGTACTGGTAATTGCCTGCCCGCATGCGTTGGGGCTGGCTGTGCCGCTGGTGGTCGCCATCAGCACCTCATTGGCAGCGCGCAACGGCATCCTCGTATGCGACCGGCTGGCGCTGGAAGAGGCCCGCCTCATCGACACCGTGATCTTTGACAAGACCGGTACGCTGACCAAGGGTGAGTTTGGCGTAGCCGGCCAGACTACGGTCGACGGGTGGCGTGAGGAGGAAGCGCTGGCGCTGACTGCGGCCATCGAAGGCGACTCGGAGCACACCATCGCACGAGGCATCCGCAATACAGCGGAAGAACAGGATCTTTCGCTGCCGAAGGTGTCCGAGTTCGAAGCCATCCAGGGACGCGGCGTGAAAGCCCAGTACGACGGCCGAACCGTCTATGTGGGCGGGCCGCGCCTGCTGGAAATGCTGGAGTTGGATCGACCCGACGCCATTGCCGCTTTTGCCGAGGATGCAAATCAGAAAGGGCAGAGCGTCGTCTATCTGGTTGACGGTAGCCGGGTGACGGCCGCCTATGCCCTGGCCGATGTGATCCGGCCGGAGAGCAGAAAGGTCGTCGAGCAATTGCACATGATGGGCATCGAGGTCGCCATGTTGACCGGTGACAGCGAAGCGGTGGCCAAGGCGGTGTCCGAGGAACTGGGTATTGACACCTATTTCGCCGGGGTGCTGCCGGAGAACAAGGACCAAAAGGTGCAGGATTTGCAGGACCAGGGCAAGAAGGTGGCGATGGTCGGTGACGGCGTTAACGATGCGCCTGCGCTGACGCGGGCCGATGTGGGCATCGCTATTGGCAGCGGCACGGACGTGGCGGTGGAATCGGCAGGCATCATTCTGGTGCAGAGCGATCCGCTGGGTGTGGTGCGGACGATCGGCTTGAGCCGGTCTTCACGACGCAAGATGGTGCAAAACCTGTGGTGGGCAGCCGGCTATAACATCGTCGCCATCCCCTTGGCGGCTGGCATCTTGGCGCCGATCGGCATCACCCTCTCACCAGCCATAGGCGCACTCCTCATGTCCATCAGTACGATCATCGTGGCTTTGAATGCCCAGACGCTGCGCCGAGCGGATTTGAGCGCAGGCTAACCGAACGCGCGGAGCTAAGTGGGCTACTTTGTTCGGGCTCGACGGGCTTGCGCTTGACGCGGCCGAACGGTGTGCTATGTTTGTAGAGAACCGCCGCGACGACTCGGCGCGATCACTACAGCCACTGCTGATATTGAACCTTGTGGATCATCTACTGGAACAAATGTAAGCCGTCAACAACAACCTCAGGGGAGCTCGCCATGAAGGACAATCTCGAATTTGCTGGGCTGACAGTAGAACCCGGGCAGTCTTTGAGAGAAATGCTGCCTATCAGAGTTGCCGGCGTAAACGTTTCATTGCCTGTGTTCCTGATAAACGGTGCAGGAACTGGCCCGACGTTATGTATTACCGCGGGCATTCACGGCTCCGAATACCCTTGCGTGGAGTCGGCGTTGCGCTTGGGGCAGACGCTCGATCCTGCGACGCTTCAAGGGCAAGTCATCATCGTACCCATCGCCAACCCCGTCGCCTTTGCCGCCCGCAGCATCTACGTCACCCCGCCCGATGGCAAGAACCTCAATCGCCAGTTTCCCGGCAACTCTCAGGGGACCTTTAGCCAGGCGCTTGCCTACTGGTTATTCAACAATGTCATCCGACGCGGCGATTACTACATCGACCTGCATGGCGGCGATATGATCGAGGCGCTACTGCCTTTTGGCTCCTATTTTCAGACGGGGAATGACAAGGTTGACCGTGCTGCAGAAGGTATGGCCAAGAGCTTTGGCTTACCCTACCTCGTGTTAAGCGACAGAAAGGCTATTGCCGGCGCGACCCATATGGAGGCAGCCGAGGCCGGCGTGCCCGCCATATTGGAAGAAGCCGGCGGGCAAGGCGTGTGGGATGACGAAACGGTTCAGATACTGACGGACGGGCTGCATCGCGTGCTGGCTCACCTCGAGATGACGGCGCCCGTGCCTGCGGTTTCGGAACCAAAGCGGCTAGAGGCCTGGTCCTGGCTGCGATCCGAGCACAATGGCGTCTACTACCCTGCTGTCAAAGTAGGCGAACACGTAACCGTGGGGCAGGATTTGGGCAGAGTCGCTGACGTCTTCGGCAATACGTTGCAATCGCTCCAAGCGCCGCGAAATGGAGTCGTCCTATTTCTGGTTACGTCCTTGGCCATGAACAGCGGCGATCCGCTGTTGGCAATCGCCGAATAGGAGAATCGACCTTCGCCCCAAGAGCGTGCCGTCCAACAGACCAGGCGTCTCGGAGAAATCCACAACAAT
Source organism: uncultured Caldilineaceae bacterium (assembly GCA_964467575.1). Taxonomy (GTDB): domain Bacteria; phylum Chloroflexota; class Anaerolineae; order Caldilineales; family Caldilineaceae; genus JASGTU01. Next base: position 8,138 of record CAYXRG010000082.1, read on the forward strand.
GGTGCGTTGGCAGACAATCTTGGTTCACGGTTTCATGCTCGTCGTCATCTCCGGATGTGTAGCCAGATTCTACTATATACCTGTATGGCACTACCCTAGCGAAAACTCCCTAGGACTACGCCGCCCCCTTTCGGAGCAGCGATCCTCACCGTTTAACCACCAACACCGGGCAATGCGCGAACTCGATCACGCGTTCGGTGACCGAGCCGATAAGGATGCGGCGCGGGCCGCGCTGACCGACGTGTCCCATGACGATCAGGTCTGTTCCCAGTCTTGACGCAAGAGCTACGATTTCTTCAAACGGCTCACCCTCACAGATCTCGCAGCGGACCATCAAATTTGACCGTCGCGCCAGCGACTCAAGATGGTCGAGGGTCTTGCGCCCCTTCTCATAAAGCTCGCCGCGCATCTCTGCACGCTGGTCGGCGGCAAAGCGGACCAGCTCGCCCAGCACCGCTGTGTCGACCACGTAGACTAGTGTGAGAGAGGCACCGCACAGATGCGCTATGCGAAAGGCGAGCTGCGCTGCCTGCACAGAGTTCGCAGATCCATCAGTTGGCGCCAACAGATGATGAAAGACCATATCCGCGCCCCTCCTCCTCGCCGTCACGAGCCTGCCTGCGCAGCTTGACGCGCTTGGCTCGCGCGAACGCCTCCCTTTCTTGCTCTTCTATCGATTCGGCGATGGAGTGCAGTTGGGCCTCGAGTTGCGGGATCACCGCCTGTTCCAGTGCGTTAACCCGCCGCTGCGTCTTCTGCAACTCAGCGGCTAGACGCCACACAGCCGTCGTCGTCTCGGCCAAACGCGCAATCAATTCCGCCACATCCAACCAGCGGGTGCGCGCGTCATCTAGCGCGGCGCTCGTATCGCCTAAACTGTAGGGTAGAGGCCGAGGTTCCACTTCCACCTGCACCAACCGCGTCGCAACGCCCATGACGCTGTGTACTGTCGTCTCAGTGCGAACCTCGGCGGCAGGAGCCAAACTTGCCCATTGCAGACGATCGCTGCCCATGCGCATGCGCGCCTCATACAAGCTCTTATAGGCAGCGTCAAAACGCTTTTCCGCCTCTGCCTCCGTGGCTGCGGCATCCTGAAGCAGAATGCTCAATTCGTGGGCAAGCGCTTCCCGTTTATGCTCAAGAAGCAAATACCCCGCGCGTGCATGGGCCAGCCGGTCACGCAGGATCAGCAGATTGCTGCGCGTCGGTGCGCTCTGCATCTGTCATTTCCTCCTGTCCATCCAACTTCCCGCGATAGTAGGCGCGCACTTCTTCCGGCGTCACCCGCGTCAGGTCCTGCGCGGGAAGCCGGGATAGTGCTTGCCACCCGAGGTCAAGCGTCTCCGCGACGGTACGCCTAACGTTGACGCCCTGCGTCAAGAATCGAGCCTCAAACGCTTGTCCAAAGGCTAGATAGGCGCGATCAATGCTGGATAACGCTTCTTCGCCAATGATGGACGAGAGCGAACGGAGTTGCTGCACCTGGGCATAGGCCGCGTAAATCTGATCGGCTAGGTGAGGGTGATCCGCCCGAGTATGGCCTTCTCCGATTCCGTCTTTCATGAGCCGAGAAAGACTGGGGAGAATGTCGATAGGGGGATAGACGCCTTGGCGGTGAAGCTCACGGTTTAGCACGATTTGCCCTTCGGTGATATAACCGGTCAGGTCCGGTATAGGGTGCGCAATGTCGTCATTAGGCATAGTGAGAACCGGAATCTGGGTGATCGAACCGCGCCGCCCCGCGACCCGGCCGCAGCGCTCGAAAAGCGAGGCGAGGTCGCTGTACAGATAGCCCGGATAACCCTTGCGGCTGGGTGTCTCGTCGCGACGGCCGGCAAGCTCGCGCAGAGCCTCCGCGTAGTTGGTCATATCGGTCAAGATGACCAACACTTGATAGCCGTGCTCATAGGCCAGAAACTCCGCCAGGCTCAGAGCCGCCCGGGGCGTAATGACGCGTTCCGCCGGCGGGTCGTCGGCCAAATTCAAAAAGAGCGCGACCTGGCTGAGGATGCCGTTTACTGCAAAATCGCGGTGAAAAAAATCCGCGGTGTCGTGTGGAACGCCCAACGCCACAAACAGGATAGCAAACTGCTCGCTTGGCTGCGCCAGGCGCGACTGGATGGCGATCTGCGCCGCTAGTTCATTGTGCGGAAGCCCCGCGCCCGAAAAGATCGGCAGTTTCTGCCCGCGCACCAGCGTATTCATGCCGTCAATAGCCGAAATGCCTGTCTCAATGTAGTCATGGGGATATTGCCTAACAACAGGGTTAAGGGGCGAGCCGTTGACGTCTACGCGCTTCTCGGCCACAGGCTGAGGAAGCCCATCTCGAGGCCGGCCCAGCCCATCAAAGACGCGGCCGAGCATTTCACGCGCCACTGGGGCCTGAAAGCCGTGGCCGAAGAAGCGCACTCGCACTGTATGCGGGCTCAAACCGCGGCTCTCTCCCCACAATTCCACCAAGGCGCCCCGCTCTCCCGTCTCCAGTACGCGGCCAAGACGCGCAGCGCCGTACTGATCCGTCACTTCCACGAGTTCGCCAAGCGCAGCATCGCGGGCGCGCTCCACCACGAGAATTGGGCCCTCGATCCGGTCAGCACCGAGAAATTCGCAGACGCCGTGTCCCTGCGCACGTTCGTTCATGTCCGTCTCCAGCGACGCTGTTCCGCAGCCAGTGCGCGCAAACCCGCCACAGTCTCGGCGTGCGCTTTCTCAATCTGCTGCGGATCGTCGTTCGCAACGTCCTCCTTCAGCCGGATAAGCCGCGCCGCATCCAACGTCTCATCGACGCTCACCGCCGATATGCCGGCAGCGATCAGCGCATCACCCTGCTCATAGATATCCACGAAAAGGCGTAACAGGGACAACTGCTTGGCCGGCGCGCAATAGGCGTCTACGTTGTGCAGCGCATTCTGCTGTAAAAAACCCTGCTCGAACAAGCGCGCGGCCTCTAATATCCAACGCTGGCGATCGGGCAAAGCATCGGCGCCCACCAGCCGCACGATCTCCTGCAATTGATCTCGCTGCGCCAGGAGCTTCATCGCCTTCCGGCGCGATAAAGCCCAGTCATGATCGGTCTGTTTCCCCCACCACTCCGCCACAGCGGCGTCATAGAAGCTATAGCTGGCAGTCCAGCTTACTGCCGGGAAGTGACGAGCACCGGCCAGGGTGCGGTCGAGTGCCCAGAAGCAGCGTGTAAATCGCTGGGTATGTTGCGTAACCGGCTCAGAGAGATCGCCGCCCGGTGGCGAGACAGCGCCAATCACGGTAATTGACCCGCCTTGGCCGTTCAGGGTGCGCACGCGACCGGCCCGTTCGTAGAACGCGGCCAGGCGCGAGGGAAGGTAGGCCGGGAACCCCTCTTCAGCCGGCATCTCCTCGAGGCGCCCTGAGATCTCACGCAGCGCTTCGGCCCAGCGCGAGGTCGAATCTGCCATCAGGGCAACGTCGTAGCCCTGATCCCGATAGTACTCGGCGATGGTGATGCCCGTGTATATGCTAGCCTCGCGCGCGGCCACCGGCATGTTGGACGTATTCGCCACTAGGATCGTCCGTTCTAACAGAGGACGGCCGCTCCACGGGTCGGTCAGCTTTGGGAAGTCCTCCAATACCTGGGCCATTTCGTTGCCGCGTTCGCCACAGCCTACATAAACGATGATCTGGGCATCCGACCATTTTGCGAGACTTTGCTGGATGACGGTCTTTCCAGCGCCAAAAGGCCCAGGGATCACTGCTACACCGCCCTTGGCGATGGGGAAGAAGGCGTCGAGCACTCGCTGCCCTGTGATTAGGGGTGCGTTTGGCTCAAGCCGTTCGGCGATGGGCCGCGGTTGGCGCACTGGCCAGTGATGGGCCATTGTTAGACGGCATTTCCGCCCGTCGCTATCCCTAACGAGCGCGATCGTGTCGTCCGAGGTGAATTCGCCGGCCGCCTCCACATGGATCACCGCGCCTTGCACGCCGGGCGGGACCAGCACACGGTGTTCGATCAACGGGGTCTCAGGCACGGTCCCGAGCAGCGCGCCGCCGCAGACATGGGCGCCAACCTGGATACTCGGTTGGAAAGACCAGGCTCGTTCGGACAACGGCGTCAGTTGCACGCCCCGCCGGATAAATATGTCTTCTGCAAAGCCAGCGCCCGACAGCGGTCGCTGTATGCCGTCGAAGATGGCGCCAAGCAGACCAGGCCCTAGGACTACCGAAAGAGGACGCCCGCTGCCAAAGAGCGGTTCGCCAGGATGCAGACCAGACGTCTCTTCATAGATCTGAACTGTGGCCGAGTCTTGCCCCACGGCGATAACCTCCCCTACCAGACGCGCATCGCCCGCCCATACCTGTTCGGACATGGCAAGCTGGCCGGTGACACGCGCATGGGCTACGGGCCCGCTGATCCAGGATAGGACGCCCACCTGTCCGTTCATACGATCCCCAGGCATCCGGCCACCTGATCGCGCAGTTGCGACCGCGCCAAAGCAAGAAGCGCAGCGAAGGATGCATCCACCTGGCGGCGACCGTCAACAGAGCGGGCTATCAACCCGCCCCAGATCGGCGCCGGCTGGTCTGTCGCCGTGAAGTGCGTCTCCGTGCTCCATTGCACCAACCGGTCTGGGGCGAGAAGTGCGTGCCCAACCGGATCGGCTGCCAAGATGACCTCCTCCGCTTCAAGTCTGTGCGCGACCGCAATGGCAAGGCGCTGCAGCACGTCAGCATAGCCGGCATCACCCGGCGCGGCTTTCAACAAGCGCTCAGCCTCCGCCCAGACCTGGTCCAGCAGCGCCTCACGCGCGGTCAAGCGCTGCCGCTGGTTTTCTGCCGTGACCTGCGCCAGGAGTCGTTGGCGCTCGTTCTGGGCGATTTGGCTCGCTTCGGCAAGGAGTTTAGCGCGTAGGGTCTGGGCGTTGGCGCGCGCGTCCTCCTGCATGCGGGCCGCCTTGGCGCGCGCTTCCGCTTCGATGTCCAGGCTCTCTTGCTGCGCCGAACGCCGGATCAGACCGATCAGTTCATCGAGATCGCCAAGGATAGCAGACACGATGCGCTCTTCTCTTTGGCATGTCCCATCAACGGTCGAGCCGCAAACCCAGCGCCTGCTGGATCAACCGTCGTAGCGGCAGAGGGGTGGACGCAGCACGACTCGCCGGGATTTCGACGATCAACGGCGTGGTCACGGCCGCCTTAAGCCGGTCTATGTCACTCCGCATCGTACACGCCAAATCCCGAGTCACCAGAACGATCTTCAAGTCGCTGTGGGCCAGCGCGCGTTCCAGTTCCTGCTGTAGTTCCTCAGGAGAATCGACAGCTGTCCCCCCAACGCCGAGAAGACGGAATCCGTACACGGCGTGCTCGTCACCGATTACGTACAAGCCGGAATCGTTCATCGCGTCAGAATCATAAATGAGACGATCAGTCCGTAGATGGCGATGCCTTCGGCCAAACCGACGATGATCAATGTGCGGCCCAGGAGTTCCGGCTTTTCGGCCATGGCCCCGATGGCGGCTGCACCGGCGATGCCGACGGCAATGCCTGCGCCGATAGCCGCCAGGCCTATTGCCAGGGCTGCGCCAATCGCCGCGTCCAGGCCGCTCTCGCCCGCCTGTATATACGGCGCAGCGATCAGCGGCATTGGCGCGGCCATTGCCGGCAGCAAGGCGGCTGTCGCTGCCGCTAAAATCCGCATGCCGGCAAGCTGGAAAACGCCAGACAAGATGTTCGTTGCGCGCCCTATCAGTATCATCATTGCCGCTTTCTTCTATGAGAACAAGGTGTTAACTGCGCCCGATCCCAGGCATGCGCATTGGCTTGAACGCGCTGCCGTCGCCACGGAAGAACCTGCCAAAGAACTCGTAGTACTCCAATCGAAGCGTCTGGATGCCTACGATCAGTCCTTCGAATGCAACGACAAAAACTGTGCCGATGACGATGATCAGCCAGCCCTGGCCGCCGCCTAGACCGGCCATGCGGAGAACAATCTGGCTCATGCCCTCATGAGCGACGGCGAACGCCCCAAGCCGCACGAAGGAGAGGCTGTTGCCCACAAAGCTCAGCACCGTCTCGAACAGATCAAAAAAGGCCAGAACGCTGTACTCCGTCCATGTCTCCCGCGGCTTTGGCTTTCCCTCTGTTAGCCACAGCAGCAAGGGTTCGCGCAGCAGTAGGATGGCCGCCGCGATGGAGACGAAGATAAACCATAGACGCTGCGATAGCATGCCGCGCCACATGGCGTACCCGCCGCCTAACAGCGCCCAATACAGGCAGAAACCGGCCAGCCCATTCTTGTCGAGCGCGAGGCGCGGCCAGTTGCGGATGCGCCACTGCGCAACGGCAAACAACACGAATCCTACATTCAGCAAGGCGATGCCGCCCGCCAACGTAGTCAGCAGGACGGTCAGGATGCTATCGGCCGGACGCAGCCACAGCGCGGGCAACAGCGGCATGCCCAACACCGTGCCGTAAAACACGCCGAACAACGCCGCGCTTAGCCCTGCCGAGATCAGAACGGCGCTTAGCCGCGCTAGGCCTCCTTTTCGGGTGGTAAGCCATGCTCCTGTCGCCGCCAGCAAAAGGCCGTGCGCCACATCGCCAAACATCAGGCCGTACATCAGGACGAAGCTCAAAGCAACGATCCAGGTTGGATCCAGTTCTTGGTATCCAGGTATGCCGAAGTTGAGTACCAAAGCTTCGAACCCCTTCAGAATGCGCGGGTTAGTCAGTTGGGTCGGCACATGTGGGCGCTCAGCCTCGGGCTCCAGGACCTCGATGATAGCCTGGCCGTTGGTGATCTTCTGCGCGGCATCGACCGTATCGGCTACCTGGGCGACAGGCGTCCAACCGGTGACAACGTAGATGTTCCCTTGCACAGGCAGGCGCTGGATCGTTTCAGCCAGGACGCGGCACGCCTGGACACGATGCAGAGCATTCCCAAGCGACTCGCCCCATCGACCGGCCAACTGACTGCGCTGCCCCTGAAGTTCCTTCAATCGCGTCTGGGCAGCGCCCCGCTGACGCTCCAGGTCTGCGAGCACCTGAGAAGGCCGACCAGTTGCATCGTCGGGCAGCGCGATTGGCTGAAGGAAGGCGCTGTGCAATGCTCGTTCGAGGATCGTCGCGTAGGATTTGGGGGTGGCGGCAATCACCAGTGTCCGTGTGGCAAAAGTATGGACCGGGATAATCACAAAGGGAATGCGGAAAAGCGCGGTCTGAATGCGCGCTAGGTTTGCAGATGGTATGGCGCCTACAACCAGGTATAGGCTATGCAGATTTGCCAACTGCTCGACAGGCGCATCTAGCGGTGCCAACAGCCGCATCTGCTCTATCAGAAAATGCAGACGCTCCAGTTCTTGCAACACATCATCGCTCTCCCGGCGCCAGCCAATGACCACGCGCTCCGCTTCATCCAAGAGCGCGGCGATGCGCTGCTGATCCTGTTCAAGGTCTATGTCATCGGGCGCCGCAGCTTCGTCCGGCATAATTGCGAGGATCTCCAGCAATTCGCGCAGCCGCCGTTCCAGCGCGCCATACGTGCCAGCAGCTGACATCCAGCGGACCTGGCGCGCATCTTCCTGTGCGCCGTCTTCCTCCTCAATCTGGAGCGTTCCCAGCCGCGCCAGTTCCAGGATGACTGGCTGAATGGCATCCTCGTAGATGAAGAGGGTGACTTCTGCCATGCGTTCCGGCGCAAACATCATTGACCTCGCTCTGCGATCAAGTACGGCTGGATCTGCACAGCGGGCCATCCATAGGATTTACCCTCGATAACTGCCGTCAAGTCGCGCATTTCGCTGTCCAACAAAAACTCATAGGCCAATACGGTGGCCAATCGCATTGGAGAAATTACGAGAGCGCGCTTGGCAAGACGATAGAAATGGCGTTGGAGAACCAGTTCAAGCCGCGGCGCCAACTCACGTTCTTCAAGCCCTGCGAAGCCTTCGATCCCGGCCAACCCCGCACCCCAGACCGACTCAACCACATCCGCCAACGGCGCGCCCATGGCGATGGCACGCACAACCTCGGCGTCCGCTCGCAAGCCATGATGCAAGGTGTAATTGAGGATCTCTTCCGACGAAAGCTGGGCATAGAAGCGGTAGCGGAAGGCCCACAGGATATTCTGCGCATCCACCCATGCCCGCAGAAAAGCGTCGGCGTCGGCGTGTTCGGCGCCGCGTAGTTGGTTAACAAGGTCGAGCAGCGTGGAGTGGTAGGCCAAATCGAGCGCGACCTCTAGCGGGAACACAGCCTGCTGACGATGGTACTGCGGCAACGCGTCGCGCAGCGTGCGTTCATACCAGAAACCGGCAAGGCGTTCAATAAGGGCTGGAATGGACGGGCTGGCTACTAGTTCATCCCAGGGGAGCGAAGGTGACGCGTTCAGCGCAATCAGCGCGTCGTAAGCCTGGCTAGGCGGACTCCCATGATGCACGGCGCGAAGGAGCGTCTTGACGTTATCTAATTCAAAACGCCGCCAAAACCAGTCCAGTAGTTCAAGCTGCCGATTGTAGAGCAAATTTAGGGGCCGCCGTGCCGCGACAGCATAATGACTTTTCAAGTCGCGTTCTGCCCGGACAACATCGGGCTTCGCCTCCCCAAGCAAGATTTGCGCAGGAAGACCGTAAAGGCTGCGTAAAAGGGCGAAGAGACTTGTGAGGTCCGGAGCATCCAGGAGAATCGCCCATTGTATGGGCTGGACCAACTGCGGAAGGAGGGCGTGCACCCGAGCGCTAACGGCGCTGTAGCGAGCCGCCTGGAAGAACGCAGCCATGCTAGGACTCTGCCTTCACCCAGGCAACCAAGAGGGCGACCGCCACGGCCTGGCGCTGTTCAGCGCGCTGTTTCATTGCTTCGATCGCTTGCCCGGCGTCCTGGCGCATCCGATCTGCTTCGACTGCTGCCTGGGCGCGTGAAGACTGCAATAGTTCGGCGGCTTCAGCTTCTGCCGAGGAGCGCGCAACATCAGCCTGCCGGCGCGCTTCCTCCTCGCCGCCCGCCAGGGTCTTGTCGGCGTTGGTGCGGGCCTGCTCTCTTCGCGCTTCAGCGGCCGCGTCTGCCTGCAATAAACGCAACAGCGCTTCCTGTTGAGGAGACTTAACTCCGCTCTCGATCACTTTGGTTCGCGGGAACGCAACGGTGCAGTCATCAGTGGTGCGGTCATCAGCGGTGCGGTGATCGCGCCGACACGTGTCTCGCCCTCCGGCAATGTCCGGCTACACGACTCCAGACAACTCTGGCAGATTCGTTGGACGATCCAATTATACACCCGACCAGCAAGCCATACGCGCCTCAACGCGCTTCTAGATGCGGATCACCGGCGCCCCTTTGCGAGCTTTATCACGCCTGATGGTCTCCCCCTGAGACGCGCTTTCGCGTGGCACGAAAGAAAGAGGATCTCGGCTTGTTGCCTAGAGCGTTTCCGAGATGGTATCCTGGTTCCATACGGACGGCGGCGTTCACCGCACTCGCTGACTGCTTTCTCGCTTGCCGACGCGCTCGCTCTCTTGAGCGACACAAAAAGAAAGAAGAACCCAATGAAGACACGCCCACTCGGAAATCAGGGCCTCCAGGCCACGGAAGCAGGTCTCGGCTGCTGGCAGATCGGCGGCGGCTGGGGAGCCCCTTGGAGCGATGCTACGGCGCAGGAGATCCTGGCAGCCGCGTACGACGCAGGAGTGCGCTTCTTCGACACCGCGGATGGATACGGCGATGGCGAGAGTGAACTCTCTCTCGGCCGTTTCCGCCGGTTACATCCCGACATTGTCATCGCCACCAAGCTGGGGCGATCCGGCGGCCTCTACCCGGACAACTACAGCGAGGAGGGTCTGCGCGCCGCCACCTTAAGCTCGATGAAGAGCCTGGGCGTCGACCGCATTGACCTTACTCAGTTGCACTGCGTGCCGCCCGAGTTATTGCGCCAGGGCAGCGTCTTCGACTGGCTGCGTAGGCAGCGCGACGAAGGCCTCATATCCGCCTTTGGCGCCAGTGTAGAGTCCGTCGAGGAAGGCTTCATCTGCCTGGAGCAAGAAGGCCTCACCTCTCTGCAAGTCATCTTCAACGTCTTCCGACAGAAGCCGGCTGAAGAATTGTTGCCGGCGGCAAAAGAGAAAGGCGTGGGCATCATCGTTCGCCTGCCCCTTGCCAGCGGCCTTCTGACCGGCAAGCTGAGCAAGTCGACCGTCTTCACCGAAGGCGACCACCGCAACTTCAACCGCGATGGGCAGGCCTTCAATGTAGGCGAAACCTTCGCCGGCATCCGTTACGAAAAGGGCGTCGAGCTTTCCGAGGAACTGCGCGAGTACGTGCCGGAAGGCATGAATATGGTGCAGATGGCGCTGCGCTGGATCCTCGACCACGATGCCGTGTCTACTGTGATTCCGGGCGCAAGCTCGCCGCGGCAAGCACGATCAAACGCAGCCGCCGCCGAGCTGGATCCGCTGCCCGAAGCGCTGCACAAACAACTGCGCCACTGGTACGATCAGAAGGTGCGCCAAGAGATACGAGGCCCGTACTAAACTATGGCGCGGCGCAACCTAAATGGTTTGATCGCCAAGTGTCTGTCATTCTGAAGCGAGCGTTAGCGAGCTGAAGAATCTCGTTAGTCCAAAGGTCGAGATACTTCGTTCGGGAGATGCTTCGCTACGTTCAGCATGACAGGGGCGCGCGGCATGACAGTGTGCGAATTGGACGAACAAACCGCGAAGCAATCTTGATAAAGCGCTCTGCATTATCTCGGAGTTGGGCTGCTGACAAGACGCCGCCGAGGGCGTCCAGGGAGGCGGCCTTACCATGCTCGACGTG
>CAYXRG010000083.1:0-14084 GCA_964467575.1 uncultured Caldilineaceae bacterium
GCGAGAATACCGGCTAATGTGAGATTGAGCGCCAGCGGGAAATTGGTCAGCCAGCGGCTGGACTCGAACGAGTGCCACAACAGCCCGTGCAGGTTTGTCAACGCCAGCAGGGCGAGGACCGCAGCCAGCGCGGGCAGGCGTCTGTCCGCCAACAATTGCTCTGTCACGATGTAGAGGGGGATAAAGAGCAGGGCGAGCTGGTGATACCAAGCGTAGGGCGTGATCAGGTTGATGGCGCAGACGATCAGCGCGAACTCGTGACGCCACCAGGCGGGCAGCCGGCGCATGGGCCAGCAAAGCGCGAGCGTGGCGGCGATGACTGCCAGCGCAGAGAGCAGGTAGATGCGGTAGATGGCCTCGTCGTCTGCGACGTAGCCGCCCAGAAGCCGCGCCCACAGCCCGTTGAGACTCTGGTTGGGAGCCATGGCGAAGAGCGTGCCCGGCTCCCCCATCACGAAGAAGTTGCGCCAGTAGGCGGAGAGCGTGCCCGGCGAGAAAGTGATGGGCGCGGTCAGCATGAGCAGGGCTGCGGCTGCCAGGGCGATGAAGGCGGCGCGCCACTGCTTGCGCCAGAAGAGATAGAGCAGCAACGCCGCCGGCACAAGCTTGAGCAGCGCGGCGACGGCGATGCCGATCCCTGCCGCCAAGTCGTTGCGCCGTTCCAGACCCCAATAGCCGGCGGTAAGCGCCAGGAGGACAAAGCCGTTCACTTGGCCGGCGTGCAGAGTGGTGAGCGCCGGCACGAAGACGAGCATGAGGCCCAGCGCCAGGGCTGGTCCTTGCGGCGCGTGCGAAACCTTGCCCATCAGCCAGGCCGAAGCGGCGAAGGCAAGCCCGGAGAGGAGCAGCCAGAGCGTGCCGGCTATGCGGTCGTCCAGATAGGCCAGCGGCAGGACGAGTTGCGCAGTCAGCGGTGGATAGCGATAGGGCGGCGCGTAGTGCTCGACGCCATAGGCCTCCGCCAGTTCGGCCCATGCCGCAGCGTTCTCGCCTGAATAATCGCGCGCCAAGTCGTAGACGTCAACCCCGTCGCGCAGACCGGCGGCGGCGATGTAGTAGAGGTTGAAGTCGTAAAGCCTATCGCGCTGCCACTGATAGGCGATCCACCCGGCGTAGAGGAGCAGCAACAGCACGCCGAGGCCGGCAACGGACGAGCGGCGACGAAGCGTTTGGCTGAGACGTTCGTAGATAACAGACAATCCGAACTCCCTGGGCGTTGCGCCGCTTGGGCTGCGGGCGATTCGGGCCCTGGACCGCGCTAATCGACCAGGCTGCGATAGACCTCCAGGGTCTGGGTTGCGGTGCGCGACCACGAAAAGCGGCGAGCCTGTTCCAACCCCTTCTGCGCCGCGGCTTGGCGCGGCCCTGGGTCCGCGACAAGGGCGTGCAGCGTGCGCGCGATGGCAGCAACATCCTCCGGGTCAAAGTAGAGGGCTGCGTCGCCGCCGACTTCGGGCAGGCTGGATGTGTTGCTGCACGCCACCGCCGCGCCGCAGGCCATCGCCTCCAGCACGGGCAAGCCGAAGCCTTCATACCGGCTGGGAAAGACGAAGCATGTTGCGCCTGAATAGAGCGCGGGCGCGTCCGTCTCGTTGACCGGGCCCAAAAAACGCACGCGCTCGCCCAGTCCCAATGCCTCGGCGCACCGCTGTGATTCCGGGTGGGCCGCATCCCAATAACCGGCAATGACCAGGCGTGCGCCGGTCTCCGCGGCCATTGTAGCATAGGCCTCGACAAGGGTAACAAGGTTCTTGTGCGGCTTGTTGCTGCCGAAGTAGAGGATGTACTCGTCCGGCAGGGCGAACCGGCGGCGCACGCGTTCGATTTCTGCGGGGGGGCGGGGATGGAAGTTCGGGTCGGCGGCGTAAGGCGTGACGGCGACGCGCGCCGGGTCTACGCCCAGGATGCGAACCAGATCGCGGCGCGACGCCTCTGCGCCGGCGATCACGCGATCCGCGGCGCGCAATGCCAGGCGCACGGCGATGCGGAACAGGAGGCGCGCACGCAGGGACACCGTCTGCGGATAGAGCAGGGGGATGAGGTCGTGGATCGTCGCCACGGCGGGGATGCCGGGGCGGTATGGCATGAGATAGTAGGGGCTGTGGTAGACGGCGGGGGCGGGCATACGCCGCAGCAGGCGCGGCACGCTCCGCTGCTGGCCTAGGGAGAAGGGCGAATCGGGCGCAACGAAATATGTTGTGCTCGGCCAGGATTTCATGTATATTTGGAGCTCGGCGATCTGGGCGTCGTCCATACAGAGAATCGCCAGGCGTTCGCCAGGCGCAAGCTGCGCGGCCAGCGCCGGAAGCAGGCCGGTGACATAGCGGCCAATGCCGGGAAAATGCGGCGTGGCGGTGCGTGCGTCGACGACGTAGGTTCGCTGGGCGGTCATGCGGTCATATGCGCTAGCTTATCGCCCGATTGGGGGCAGCCGATCCAGGAAGAAGGTGACGCGTCCGATGGTCATATCATACCAGGTGGGGATGGTATCCTGTGAAACCTCGGCGTAGACAAGCCAGAAGCGGTATTCCACGAAGAGCAGGAAGTTCCAGGCCAGCAGCAACGCGCCGGCGACGTAGACGACGCGCCAGGACCAGCGCTGCGCGGCGTAGTTGATGAGGCCGGCAAGCCCCAGGGCGAAGATAGGCGTACAGACGATCAGCATGCGCGCGCCAAATGAGCCGCCCTGCCACCACCACGACCAACTGCCGATCAGATAGAGTTGGAGCGCAAAGCCGAATGAACCCCAAATGGCGAAGGTGCGGTCCTTGCGATAGGTGAAGGCGAGGCCGGCCAGTGTAAATAGAAAGACGGGATGCCAGACGAACAACCCGCGGCGCGCCGAGAACAGCACGCTGCCCAGCCACGGGCGGAACCAAGAGAACTCGCCCGCCGAGCTGTATGGATTGTAGAAGGGGTTGCCGTACATGACGCCCCAGGCGGCAAGCTGGAGGCTGAAGACCGCAAACGCGACCAGCGCCGCCAATGCACCGTTGCGCAGCGTGCGCAGGAACGGCTGCATATCGCCGCTGCGCAGCCCGCGCCAGATCGCAGGGATCTGCGCCAGATAGGGCAGGAGCAGAAACAGGCCGTCTTGCTGGCGGACTAGCGCCATGGCGCCGCCGATCAGCCCATACAGCGCGGCGATGCGCAGCCGGTTGTCGTCGCGGTAGCGCTCCCAGACCAGGAAGAAGAGCGCGCTTAGCATCAGCGAGAGGTTGTGCGACATGGACGGCTCGGCGGTCATGTAGTAGACGACGTTGCCCGCCGCCGCGACCAGCAGCACGGCCGTCAGAGCGCTGCGTTGCGAGGCAAGCCGGCGCACAAATAGATAGGTGAACCACAGCCCAAGCCCGCCGTAGAGTATGCTTCCGGTCAGGACAATCGCCTGGTAGAAGTAACCGTAGCCGTCGAGGTTGACGGCAAAGCCCGCCCAGTTCAGGAGAAGGGCGAGGCCGTGCGCCAGCAGGAAGAAGGGCATCCAGAAGAGGGCCGGGCCGATCCCGTGCGGATTGGCGACGGGATCGACGTCTCCATAGGCTGCGGTGCGCGCCGCGATCTCCTCGGGCGAATAGGCGAGCAGCGCTTGGAACTCGTCGCGAAAGTCGAGGTCCCCGTCGAGCACAAGCGAGGGCAGATAGGCATAGTAATTGACGCCGTCGGACCCCACTAGTTGGTTGTCGGCCCGCGGCAAGGGGATCGTCGCCCAGAAGGCCAGCAGACAGGCCAGCACGAAGAGCGACAGCATCAGCCGGGGGCGATCAAGCGGGTTGGGGATGACCGGTTTCACGCTTTCTCTCACTATCCGCGCTCCGGCGGTTGGGCATGGCCGCGCGCTTTGCGAACGACGGAGTGCCGCCGGCGGTAGGCGTCGAGCAGCCAGTCGGCGCCGGTTCTGCGCAGGAACTTGGAGACATGCGTGCGGGCGAAGTGATAGACGCTGTAGAGCGCGTGGCGGATGGGCTGTCCCATGAGCGCGGTCTTGATCTGGTATAGCTCGCGCGAAACGGGAAGGACGGCGCTGTCGGAACGCCCGCCAAGCTGCATGTTCGCCAGGACGTCGGGCAAGACGTGGAAGCGCACGCCGCGCAGATAAAGGCGCAGGATCAGGTCGTAGTCCATAGCGTAGCGATAGCGCGTCTGGAAGAGGCCGTGTTGTTCGTAGACGGCGCGGCGTACGAAGAGGGTGGGATGGTTGACGGTGGACTCCAGGCGTAGGTTATCTGGATTGGAGAAGAAGACCAGGCCGCGCTGGGGGCCGTTCCAGTACTGGAGCGCGCCGCAGATCGCATCTGCGCCGGTGGCGGCGAAAGCGGCGACAACCTTGCTCACGGCGTCCGGCTCGTACCAGTCGTCGGCGTTGAGGATGCCGATGATGTCGCCCGTGGCGAGGGCGATGCCCTTGTTGAAGGCGTCGCTGATGCCGCTGTCCGGCTCGCTGATCCAGCGGTCCAACGCCTCGTTATAGCGGCGCAAGATGTCGAGCGTGCCGTCGGTCGATGCGCCGTCGACGACTACGATCTCGACCGCGGGGTAGTCCTGGGCGAGCACGCTGCGCAGGGCGCGTTCCAGGGTGGCGGCGCCGTTGCGCACGGGCGTGACGATGGAGACGAGCAGGCGGTCGGGATCGCCGGCGGGCGGCATGTGACCGGCTGCGCGACGCCCGCCGCTACGGCGCTGGAGATGAGGCGGCCGCGCTTGGTAGTTCGATAGGGCCGGGGCAGCCTCTTGGGCGGCGTGTGCGGAGATCATGGCGGCGAACCCCTCTGCCGGGCTTCGAGCAGTTCTTCGTAGAGGGTGCGGTAGCGCTGCGCCTGGAGGGCAAGGGTGAAATGCTGTATGACCGTCTCGCGAGCGCATCCGGCCAAATCTCGCCAGCGCCCCGGATCCTCGACCGTCCAGAGGATGCCCTGGGCAAGGTCGTCGACCCGGAAAGGCCGCGCGAGGTAGCCGTTGCGCCGGTGCTCGATCATGTCCGGCATGCCGCCGATATCGAAGGCGACACACGGAGTGCCGCATGCCAGCGCTTCCATCACGGTATTGGGCAGATTGTCCTGCTGCGACGGCGCGACGAAGACATCCGCCGCTGCGTAGAGCGCGGCAAGATCAGCCTCGCTGTGGAACGCGCCTAGATGCCGTGCTGGAATGGAGAAGCGTGGAAGCTCCTGCTCGGCGACGCTGCCGAAGGTCACAAGTGTGCAACGCCCCAACCGTGGAGCAATTCGCTCGATGGCTGCAGGAAGGAGTTGCAGCCCCTTACGCGTATCCCGTCCAATCGCGGCTGCGCCGAACAGAATGAGCGTCGAGTCGTGAGGCAAGTTGAACTGCACTCGCGTCTCGGCTTTGTCTAGGGGCCGGTAGACGTCCGCGTCGATGCCGTAGGGAATGTGTTCGATCCGCATGGCGCCGAAGAGCGAACTCCGCCTGGCGCAGTCTGCCATCCATCGGCTCGGCGTCACGACGGTGATGGGAACAGGGCGCCAACTACGCGACTTGCGACTCCACACCCAACGGCTGAGGTCATGTTCGTGCTTCGAGCCGAGTTGCGGGCAATGTCCGCACGATTGGCGGTAGCGGCCGCAATTCTCGTCATAATGGCAGCCGCCGGTGAACGGCCACATATCGTGCAGCGTCCACACCAACGGCGCGCGGATGCGGGGCAATTCGGAGGGCGCCATAAAGCCGTCGCCGATCCAGTGCAGGTTGACGATATCCGGTTCCAGTCTGTTTACAGCCGCGGCGGTTGTGCGCGGCATCCAGTTGATGCTCCAGGGCATTCCTCGCTTGCCGTACAGCAGGAAAATGGGCAATTTGTCCAGGTAGGCGTAAAGCTGCGCGCCCCGCCGGCCAAACGGACCGAAGCTGCGCTGCATGATTCCCTGGTTCTGGCTCACCTGTCTGTCTACCAGAAAGGAGGAGCGAACGCCAAGCCCCAGCAGCCCGCTGTGTAGCCGTAGGGCGGCGCGTCCTGCCCCGCCGCCCTCTGTGACACTTAGGTGCAAGACCGATATCGGGCGGCGCCGGCCCCTTGCCAGATCTGTGTTCATGGTCGATAAGCGAAGATGTTCAGCAGCATGTCGAGGCTGCCTGATGGAAATTGCTGTAGGAACGGATCGGGGGGCGTGGAACCGCCGATCAACAGCCGAAAGCCTGCATCGATCAAGGTTGAAATCAGAATGTGGAGCGTTTGTTGTTGGCCGGCGTAGGAGTGATATTCAACAAAGAGCCGCTTCACCTGATGGAGTCGGTCACTGCAGTTCACCAAAACCTGCGTTTCCGCTCCCTCTATATCGATCTTGAGGAAGTCCACCTGGCGATCTAGAAGATCTCGCAGCGACACGGTCGGAACCTTGATGGCCGGCAACGATATGTCGCCAGAGGAGAGCAGACGTCCTGAGTCAGATCCCTCTGCATAGAACGCCATTTCGCCCTCACTATCCCAGACAGCTTGATTGCGCAGTTCAACGTTCTGCAGGTTCAGGCGGTGTACGTTTTCCTGTAGAACCTGAAAAATCGACGGATCGGGCTCAAATGCAACCACGGTGCTGTTCGGGTGGCGTTGCTTCAAGTAGAGCACGCTCAGCCCAATGTTCGCCCCACAGTCGATGAAGTAGGGGAACGGTTGATCCGCCTGGAACCTAAAGATGTCCTGGCCAAAGATTGCGGAATAGGCGGAAAGGAAGGTGGCTGCGTCTACAAACCGGAGTTCCGAGCCGCAAAGACTCGTCGCGCCGGGTTGGAAGCGCGGCGTCTGTAGGAGACGCCAGGCTGAGGGCCATCTGCCTGGTTTGGTGCGCAATGTGCGAGCCACAAAGAGCAAACGCGCAAAACGTCTGAGCATGCTGGCCTCTCGCTGAGAGGAGGGCGCTTCACTGTGCGGCGTTGTCATTTGACCTCTTTGATATGGCGGATGCGATAAGCCACGCGCTGCCACAAATTCGGCCGACGGAACAACGTACGCTGGGTGATCCAGTCCGCTGCGGCATCGCGGACGACGTAGGGCGGATGCTTCAATGGAAACGCCAGGGGGTGAACCTCCATATTGCCGAATGGCGAGTCGTCCCGCGTATGGGTGCCGTGGCTGCCGAAACCGATGTTGGAAACAAGGTTCACAGCAGGCAGGATCGACAGCCCGTTCTGAAGCCAACAAGCTAACGTCCACCGATTCGCCCAAGAGCTCACCCGTCCCGAATAGGTGGCGTCGAAAATTCGGGTCCAATAGCGTGAGGCGCTTCTGCTTTCAAAAATGTCGTCCAGCAGTTTTCGCTCTCGGATGTGGGGCCACGCGGCCATAGAGTGGTCATAGAATCGCCATGCCCGCCGCCAGGTTGCCCAGCCCCAGCAATGGGGATAGCGCGAAAAATAGTAGCTGTACTCTGCCGTCCGCGCGCCGAACTGGAAATTGTCGCCGGCAATCGCCATGATGCGCGTATCGGCGGCGTAGCGGTCCAGCAACTCAGTGCAAAAGCGAAAGAATGACGGGTGCGGCACGCAGTCGTCTTCGAGGATGATAGCCGTCTCAACCTGAGCGAAGGCCCAAGTCAGACCGCTGGCGACGCGGTCCGCCAGGCCCATATTGGCGTCTGCGTATTTCCGGCGCACATCACACGCCCAGTCCACGCCGTCGATGAGGGCGCGGGTTTCGGCGCAGCGTTCGGTGTCGGACGGGACGTGCGGACGCGGGCCGTCTGCCACGACGAGCAGCGTAGACGGCTGGACGGCCCGCACGGCCTCCAGCACACGGCGGGTAGTGTCTGGCCGGTTGAAGATGAGGAGCACGACAGGCGTTTTATTGTGGGAGCTTGATGAACTCATCATCTACGCAGGTATAGCTTCATGGGCTTGGCTTCTCTATGGCCTTTTTTATGGCGGTCTTCAACTCGACTATCCAGAGAGCCTTCCTTACTCGGTTGGCAAATGTAGCATCCGGCGGCGTGAATCCATGCCAAGGAGTCAACCGCAGGTAATCATAGTATAAGTCCTTCAAAGGATGGCGATTCATGTATTGCCAAGGCTTCGAAGAGCCGGTGAAGTGAACGATAGCCGGATTCCCCAGCGCATCCGCCAACTCTTCTGGGTCAAACTCGGCGTTACACAGTGCGTTATGCTGCAGCAAGACGGTCTGTACATTCCACTTCGGGTGCAGCATTAGCCATTGGTCGTAAAGGCAGGCATTGAGCCCGTCCTGATCCCATTGCCGCGCCCTGTCCGGATTGTCCCGTAGGAACGTCATCACGCCGGGGCCAACGCGTTTCTGCCGCCACGCAGCCAAATTCAGCAAGAGGACTCCAGCGTTGAAATATGGGCAATGGTGTGGGATGCTCAGCCGAGCATGTCCTCGAAAACCGGGATTCCGGACCGCAGCGAGAGCATACTCGTCTACTGGAGTGCGCCACAATTCAGCGATGTCGCCGAGCACAACCAGATCGGCATCCAGATAAATTACCTTGTCAATTGACCGGGGCAGCAGATTAGCGATTGCCAGGCGATAGTAGGTGGCAGAGGAAATGTGATGGCTTACCATGAAATCGCTGAAGTCATCCGGATTAACAACAAAGAAGTGAACCTCAGCGTTATACATCGCCGCCAGATCAAGGACCTTCTCCTTTCCCTCAGCAGAGATGCCGCCGTCCAAAATGTAGACTTCGCACCGGCCGTCCTCCTTGTGATTGCGAAACAACGAGCAAAGCATCACGCCGAGATGCTGCTCATACCCGTCGTCTATGGCGGCGACAATCCGGATCGCATCATTCATAACCCGGTCGCCTTGCTCGCTCGCCCCATATTGCAGTCCGCATCGTGTTGACGATTACCAGCGGGCGATAGAGCGCTATTGACACAATCACGCTGGAAAAGGTTGAGATCACAGTCGCCACAGCAGCCCCTATGACGCCAAACCGAGGAATGAGGACTAGGTTCAGCACGACGTTAGCCGCCGCGGACGTCGCAAATGAGAGAATCACCAGTTTTTGGCGATTCTCGATCACGATCCACCGGCCCCAGACTACGCCCCAAGAGGACACTAATCCGCTCCAGACATAGATGCGCACAATGGGGACTGCTTCAAGGAAATCCGCCCCATAGAGGACAATGACGATCCAGTAGGCCAGTACGCTAATACTGACGGCAGCGCCCAATGCGATGAGCAGGATCGCCCGGAACAATTTGGCTAACGCCCGATAGAAGGCAGTCTCGTCACGTTGACGCGCTTCCACCAGAAGCGGAAAAGCTGACGTCACAATCACCACAGGGACGAAAAGCCAGAGCTCAGACACCCGGGCCGCTACGGAATAGATGCCCGTTGGCCTATCGCCCAATATCTGGCCGATAAGGACTTGGTCGATTCTCATCGACACGACGATAGCCAAATTGCTCACAAGCAAGGGCCACGAATCGGCCAGAAGCCGCTGGGCGACGGCCAGGCGAAAACGCCAACGGAGGATGCTTTGCCCGGTGATATGGTATGTGATGACGAGGCCCAGCGCAACCAGCGCGGCTTCGGCTGTGTAAGCCGCTGCAAACCAGACTACGGGCGCGCCTGCCATGATCATGCCGATCTTGACGAGAGGAATGACGATCAGTGCGGCGAGTTTCGCCAACACAGCGTATCGAGACTGGATCTTGGATTGAAACCAGTAATCGATGGCCGAAAACGCGGTGAAGAGAGTGGATGCTGTAACGAGGCCGACCATCCATTGAATGTGCTGATCTCCGGGATTAACCCGCGCAGTAACGACGATAGCGCTGCACACCGCCAAGATGCCGGCTGCGAACTGAAGCCAGAAGGCTGAACCGAGCGTCTCGTCCTTGGCGCCGGGCGCATCCACGATGTCGCGCACGACGATATTGTTGAGGCCTAGAGGGGCGATGGCCGTGAAGAGCGTGGCAAACGCCACAGAGTAGGATAACTGGCCGTAGCGTTCCGGTCCGAGATAACGCGCAATGAGAATTCCGGTAATCAGCGCTGCGGCCATGACGGCCACGCGATCGAAGAAAAGCCAACCGGTATTCTGGGCGACCCGCATCAACTGCTCGCGCCCGGCTAGCCGTCTTTGCACCTCTTCGAGCAGCCACCCATGCCAAGACCTAAGCACGGTTCTGCACCAAAACGAGCGGGACGCGCACGAAGCCCACCGCCATAGCGTTATGCCGCGGCTGTGTGGGCGGCCAGCGCTTCGAACGCGGCGGCGGGGGTATTGGGGTTGCGCTCGGCGTTGCGTCCGGTGTTGTATAGGACGATTAGTTCCTGTCGCGCCCGCGTCATGCCCACGTAGAGCAGGCGCAGCCGCTCGGCGGCGACGTCGATGCGCGCCTTCCGGGTAGCCTCGCCCGGCGCGTACTCGTCGAGCGCGCCGCCGCCCATGTCCAGGAGCTTGAGTTGCGCCTGGGCCTCGGCCACAAGGTTGAGGCTGTCGCGGGCGTAGAACGGCTCACCGCGGTAGCTGTCCCCATCGCCGCCGCCGGGGAAGCTGTAATTGTTCACCGAAAGGAGATAGACACGGTCCCACTCCAGGCCCTTGGCCCCGTGCATGGTGGCGAGCGTCGTCACGCCGGGTTTCGGAGCATAGCCGGCGGCGTCTTCGCTGAAGTCCAACATGCGGCGGCGATTTTGGGCGATGAAGTCCAACTCGCGCGCCAGTTCGGGCAGCCGCCAACGGGGGTTGTCTTCGGCAAGCTTAGCGAGGCGCACGGCGAGGAAGTGGGCCAGCGCCAGGTCCGCCGGCTCGGCGAAGAGGTCATTGCCCAGCGTGAGCAGCAGTTCATCCACGGGCAGGACGGTGGCCTGGGTCCAGCGCTGCACGTCGGCGCGGAACGCTTCGATCAGGTCGCGGAAGCCCTCAATCTCGTGCGTCCAGGCGATGCCGTCCAGCCAATCGTCTTGTGCGGGGAAGAGGAAGTCCTCCGGCTGGCGCAACTGGCCGAGGGCGCGAGCGAAGAGCGTGATCGGTTCGGGAACGTCCGTCCGTCCGGCGGCCTTGTGAGCGCGTTGCGGCTTGGGCGACGTGGCTTCGACTTCGGCGCCGGCCTCATCCGAAAACTTCTGCGCGGCGAGCCGTTCGCCCTTGCGCGGCCACCAGACATCTTGCCAGACGTCAGCCAGAGAGCGAGCCGTCTGGGGTTTGGCGAGGTAGCCGAGTAGGGCGGCGAGGGCTTTGGCTGCGGCGCGCGTGGCGCTGCCGGTGCGCAACAGGCTGTCGTCGACGGGCAGATCGGCGTCGGCGAGGGCGGCGGCGACCCTGTCGATGCGGTTGTTGTCGGGCGCGAGCACGGCGACCGTGCGCTGCGGATTCTGGGGCAGCCATTTTCGCAGGCTCTTCACGACGACGTCCACCTCCTCCTCCGGCGAGAGGGCGCGGTCATAGAAGATGACGGGCGGGTCGCCGGGCTCCGGGTTGGGCTGCGGGTCGCCGGGCGGAGTGGGCAGGATGTAGGGCTGGGTCAGCGCTTCGTCGGACGGCAGGGCCGGGTGTTCTTGTTGCGACCAGTCGATGAGGCGATTGGCCGCGTCGACGATGGGCAGGGCGCTACGGCCGGAATTGGGCAGGTCGCGCGCCAGGTCTTGGTGGGCGGCGATAAAGCGGCGCAGGAAGCTGGTGTTGGCGCTGGTGAAGGTGGTGTTGATGGCCTGGTTCGGGTCGCCCACGCGCACCCAGTTGCCGTGCTTCGCGGTGAGCAGGCGCAACAGCTTTTCCTGGAGCGCGCTGCTGTCTTGGGCTTCGTCTTCCAACACAAAGGGCCAGCGGTCCTGCAGCCGTTCCAGGTAGTTCGGGTCAGCCTCTAGCACGCGCAGGGCGAGCATGATCAGGTCGTCGAAATCGACGGCCCCGCGCATCTCCAGACTGCGTTGGTAGTCGGCGTATACTTCCAGGCCGAAGTCGAGCAAGGGCCACGTATGCGACTGGCGGCGCAGATTCTCGCGCAGGCGGTGCAGGTCGAGCCTATCATCCTTGATCTGGCGGATGAGGGCGACGGCGATCTCGTCGGCGTCCTGTTGCAGCCGGTTCTGGAAACGGGAGTCGCTGCGCTGCAGATAACGCGGCTCAATGAACGGGCTGAGGGCGTCGGGGTTGGTGCGCAGAAACTTCTGTACGGCGTCGCGGCGGATTTCGACCGCGGTGCGTTCGTCGACGATGTCGAAGTCTTCGCTCAACCCGGCAAGGCCGGGGCGCTCGCGCACGATGTCGTGAGCCAGGCCGTGCAGGGTGCGCACGCGATAGCCCACGCCTGGCAGCAGGCCGCCTTCTTCGGCCAGCAGGCGAGCGATGCGACTGCGGAAGTTCTCGACGGCGCTGTTGGTGAAGGTGACGACCAGCACCTCGCGGTCGTCGAAGGCGGCTGTGCGGGCGAGCTGCTGCACCAGTTTGGCCGCCAAGAGGCTGAGCGTGAAGGTCTTGCCGCTGCCGGGCACGGCGCTGACGCCCATGTAGCCGCCAGTGTAGGATAGGATCTGCTCTTGCGCCGGCCGCGGGCGGAAGGTGTCGGCCATGAGCTATCTTCCCATGATCTGCACGCCGCTGGCGGTCGCCTCTGCCATCCAGCCTTCGGCCGCACCTGCGCCGGGGACGAGCGGACGCACGCGCCACCAGGTGAGGTTGTCGGCGACTACCGGGCCGGAGACGATTTCGACGGCATCGCCGGGCATGACTTGGGCGACGACGTCGCCCGCCGGCTTGCCCAGGTAACCGGGCGTGGCGCGGATATTGACCAGGCTGGGTGTGATGTTGCGCACCTGTTCGCCGGGGCGGTAGGCGCCGAGGGCCGGCGTGTCGCTGGCGGCATCTGTATCGGGGGCTGTCGCCGGGACCGTGGGCATGACGGGCGGCGGCGTCCAAGCGGCCGCGCTCTGCCCGCCCAGGTCAGAGATGTCCAGCCGGTTCAAGCCGGTTAAGAAGACAGATGCAGTGCAGGTGAGCGAAGCGAGCAGCAGAAAACCGAGCGCGAAGCCGGGCCAAAACCAGTTGCGCGAGCGACGCGAGGCTGTAGGCTGCGCGTCGGGGGTCGGGGTGTCACCGAGTTGTGCGGTCATGGCGGATCAAGAAATGCCGGCCAAGCCAGAGAATGGGCAGCCGGCATTTTCGGAACGAGACGGGACGGGCGATCAACGAGGCCGATGCGACGTTATTCAGCGGACAGTTCGCCCAAGACGCGCAGCACGCCGACGGCGCCTCCTTTGGCATCGAGGCTGGAGTGCTGTAACAGCACGCTGCATGTTCGCCCGTCGTCCAGTTTCAGGGTCATTTTGCTGTCGCGGTGTAGTTCGACCATGGTCTTGCCGGCGTTTAACTGCCGGGTGCGGAAAAAGATGCGCTCCGGCGCGGCCTTATGGTTGTCGTTCATGCGGACTATGTCTACATGGTCAAAGACTGCCACCGGTTCCGTCTTGCCCGGCATATATAACATGGCTTTCATGGCGTCACCCTTGTAGATTCAGCCTGTCAAGTTCATTCAGCCGTCCGTGTGCGCCGGGCGCTGCGACGAACGGCAACCGGTTTGCGTGCGCCGTCATTGTAGCAAAGGCCGCCGGGGCGGGCAAGCAGGCGCGCTAGGCAGGACGATTATTCGTCCTGCAGCGAGAGCAGGTAGGCGATGATGTCAGCTATGTCCTGGTCGTTCAGGGTCTGTTCGTAGATCTGGAGCATGATGTTGGGCATGTAGCCTTCCACCACATAATCGTTGGGGTGGAAGATGCTGTTGTACAGGTAGAGCGCGGCCGATTCGCCTTCGACGCGCGTGGCGGCGGTCGCGCCGACGTTGTGCCAAGTAGGACCGGCCATGACCTGGTTGGGGTTGAGGGCGTGGCAGCCGATGCAGCCGTTGGTAAGGGTGAGTTGCTCGCCGCGCGCTGGGTCCGCGTCGGTCATGGCGGCGAGTACGTCATCGGGTAGGCCGGCCAGCGCCGGGTCCGCTTCAGCGGCGGCTTCGGGCGCCGGTTCCGTTGGCGTGGCCGCCGGCGTCGGCGTGCTGGAGACGCGGCTCGGCGTCGGGGAGGGAAGGAGGCCCCCGGCCTCTACCGTGGGCGTCAGGGCTTCCGTGGCGGCGGGCGTGACGGTTTCATCCGGCTCGGCTGTGGCCTCTACCGTAGG
>CAYXRG010000083.1:14184-16596 GCA_964467575.1 uncultured Caldilineaceae bacterium
GGCCTCTACCGTAGGGGTCAGGACCTCTGTGGCTTCGGGCTCTGCCGTGGCTAGTTCGACCACCGGCAATGAGGTCGGCGTCGGCGGCAGGGGCGTGACGGTCGGCGGGAGCGCCGGTGTCGCGGCAAGCGTTACGGCGAAGTCGGCAGGACCAAAGGTGGGCACGCGCGTAGGGAGCAGTTCTTCGTCTACGGCGCGTCCTCCGCATGCGGCGAGGATGATCGTGATGCCAAGTGCGACTGCAAGCGTGCCTAACCGTCTCATTATAGTTCCCCGTTCTCGCTAAAACTGGACCGGCGGCGCCTGGGCGGCGCTCGCCGGCGTCTGTTCTGTGTCTCACAAATCAGCCGTCTGATTGTGCCCTGATCGGGGAGGGGTGTCAATTTTCGGCGTTGGCGGCTCTTGGCGAAAGGCGCGATCTCGATTGCCGCGGCATTTGGGATGCAAACCCCTTTTCTTACAGCGTTTCTTCGCTATACTGGGAATCCGCCGGGGATCAACCGGCCTGAACTTGTCGCATATTCGAGCAAGGATGGACGATAGATGAGTGTGGATGCAGGTGCGTTTCGGGAGACGATGGCCCACTGGGCGAGCGGGGTGACGGTGGTCACCGCCAGGGATGACGGCCAGCGCGTAGGCATCACAGCTAGTTCGCTTGCCAGCGTCAGCCTGAACCCGCCGCGCGTGCTGGTGTGCGTAAGCAAAAAACTATACACGCATGGCGCTATCGAGTCCGGCGGGGCGTTTGCCGTCAATATACTGGAGAAGAGCCAGCTAGAGTGGGGTATGCGCTTTGCGGGGTTAATGCCGGAGGTGCAGGACCGTTTCGAGGACATCGTGACGCAGGCCGCGATCACCGGCAGCCCGATTTTGCCGGGTGTGCTGGGTTGGCTTGACTGTACGGTGGCCCATGCCTATGACGGCGGCGACCATACGATTTTCGTGGGCGATGTGGTGGCGTGCGGCGCAAGCGAAGCAGGTTCGCCGCTGCTCTACTTCAACCGTCATTGGCGGGAACTGCACGAACCGGCGTTGGTCCTGGAGAGGCGCGGGGAGTAGGCGCCGATGGGGCTCTGAACAGATGGGGTCCGGAATTCACAGGGACGCGTGCGCAAGGCGCACGCGTCCCTGTCGTCTACATGGGATTGCGGCTAGCCGGCATTACTTGCGCGGGATCGCGATCCAAAGGATGACGTAGGGCAGAATGCCCGGTACGCCGCCCGGCAGCAAGAGCAGCAGGAAGAGGATGCGGAACCAGATCGGCTTGATGCCGAAGAACTCGCCCAAGCCTCCGCATACACCGGCGATGATGCCGTTTTGCCGGCGCAATTTGTTTTCGGCGGGTTCTGCCATGTTTGCTCCTTTCGGATCGCTCGTCACGAGTCATGCGTCACGAGTTATGCGTCAATTCAAATCACTCGCTAAGCACTACGCAATTTCTGTCGCCGAGTTTCGTTGCGCTAGCCAGAGTTGCTAGGCCGAAAGCCAGTAGGCCGGTTGCCCATCGGGCCAGGCCGCGGCGTAGCGCTCGATGATGTCGTCGAAGAGCTTGTCCCAGCGCGGGTCGACGACCAGGCGGGCCGGGTCTGCATCGTGCCAGGCCATCACCTCCTCCGCGCCGCGCGCATACGGAATCGTGGCGGCGAAGTCCGGTACAAGCCGCTTGACCTTGGCGTTGTCGAAGATGACGCTGTGGGCCTTATCGCCCAACAGGCCGGCGCCCCACTCCGGGTCGAAGGCGTTGATGAGCGGCGAGGGGACATGCACCAGCTTCGGCTCGACGCCGGCCGCGTTGGCGCAGATGTGGTAAATCTGATTCC
Source organism: uncultured Caldilineaceae bacterium (assembly GCA_964467575.1). Classification (GTDB taxonomy): domain Bacteria; phylum Chloroflexota; class Anaerolineae; order Caldilineales; family Caldilineaceae; genus JASGTU01. The sequence goes on from CAYXRG010000083.1 coordinate 16,005, forward strand.
AGGTGAGCAGTTCGTCCGAGGTGATGTGGAAGGCGTCGCCGATGGCGTGGTTGTTGCCGAGCAGGCCGACGAAGGCTTTAGCGAAGTCGCGGTGATGGGTCAGCACCCAGAGCGATGTGCCGTCGCCGTGCACGATCACGGGCTTGCCCTTGCGCATGCGGTCGACGACGGTATAGCCGCCATTGAACGGGAACATGGTGCGGTCGTAGGTGTGCGACGGGCGCACGACAGTGAAGGGGAAGCCTTCTTCGTGATAGGCGCGGACCAGCCGCTCTTCGCATGCAATCTTGTTGCGCGAGTAGAGCCAGAAGGGGTTGGCAAGCAGGGTGGATTCGGTGATGGGCAGGGCGTTGGGCGGCTTCTGATAGGCCGAAGCCGAGCTGATGAAGATGTATTGGCCTGTGCGCCCGCGGAACAATTCCAGGTCGGTTTCGACGTGATCGGGCGTGAACGCGATCCAGTTGACCACGGCGTCGAACTCAAGGCCGTGCAGGGCGCAGCGGGCGGATTCCGGATCGCGGATGTCGCCCTGCAGGACGTGTGCGCCTTCGGGGACGGGGCGGTCGGTCTGGCCGCGGTTGAGCAGGTAGAG
>CAYXRG010000083.1:16696-18555 GCA_964467575.1 uncultured Caldilineaceae bacterium
TCCGGCCCCATGTCGATGATCCAGTCGGCGCTCTTGATCACGTCGAGGTTGTGCTCGATGACGAGGACCGTGTTGCCCATGTTCACCAGTTCGTGCAGGACGTTCAGCAGTTTGTTGACATCCTCGAAGTGCAGGCCGGTGGTCGGCTCGTCGAGGATGTAGAGCGTGTTGCCGGTGGCGCGACGGCTGAGTTCCTTGCTCAGCTTGATGCGCTGCGCTTCGCCGCCGGAGAGCGTGGTGGCGGGCTGGCCGAGGCGGATGTAGCCCAGGCCGACGGCGTTCAGCGTCTCCATTTTGGTGCGAATGCGCGGAATGTTTTGGAAGAAGTCGAGGGCTTCTTCGACGGTCATGTCAAGGGCCTCGGCGATGGACTTGCCGCGGAACTTGACTTCCAGGGTCTCGCGGTTGTAGCGGCGGCCTTTGCACTCCTCGCATGGTACGTAGACATCCGGCAGGAATTGCATCTCGATGCGGATGATGCCGTCGCCCTTGCAGGTTTCACAGCGTCCGCCCTTGACGTTGAAGCTGAAGCGCCCCGCTTTGTAACCGCGCGCCTTGGCTTCGGGCAGGCTGGCATAGAGGTCGCGGATGTAGGTGAAGACGCCTACGTACGTGGCAGGGTTGCTGCGCGGCGTACGTCCGATGGGGCTTTGGTCGATGTCGATCACCTTGTCGAGGAACTCGATGCCCTCGATGGCTTCGTGCTTACCGGGCCGGTCTTTGGCGCGGTACATGAGCTGGGCGAGTTTCTTGTAGAGCACCTCGACGATCAGGGTCGACTTGCCGCTGCCGCTGACGCCCGTCACGGCGATGAACTTGCCCAAGGGGATACGCACGTCGGCTTTCTTGAGGTTATTTTCGGCCGCGCCGCGGATCTGCAGGTAGTTGCCGTTGCCCTCGCGGCGTTCGGGCGGGATCTCGATGCGCCGCTCGCCGCGCAGATAGCCGGCTGTGAGGCTGTCGGGGCAGCGCAAGAACTCGTCCCTCGGCGCGGAGCAGACGACCTTGCCGCCATGCTCGCCCGCGCCCGGCCCCATGTCCACAACCCAGTCGGCGGCGCGGATGGTGTCCTCGTCGTGTTCGACGACGAGGACCGTGTTGCCCAGGTCGCGCATGCCCATCAGCGTCTCGATGAGGCGGGCGTTGTCGCGCTGGTGCAGGCCGATGCTCGGCTCGTCGAGGATGTAGAGCACGCCCATGAGCTGGCTGCCGATCTGGGTAGCCAGCCGGATGCGTTGGGCTTCACCGCCGGAGAGCGTAGCCGCGGCGCGGCTGAGCGTGAGATAGTCCAGCCCGACGTTGACCATGAACTGGAGACGGGCCGCGATCTCTTTGAGCACCTGGTAAGAGATGGACCGCTCGCGCGGGGACAAGGGCGAAGCCTCCAGATCGCCGCTTGGCGTTCGACCATTGGCAGAAGACTCCATCCGCCCGTTGAGCGCCGGGACATCGGCGGAGGCTGAGTCTTGCGGCAGGCCCTGCAACTGCCTGACCCACTTGAGCGTGTCATCGACGGCCATCGAGGTGACCTCGTCGATACTGCGGCTGACGACGGTGACGGCCAGGGCTTCGGGGCGCAGCCGCTTGCCGCCGCAGGCAGGGCAGGGGCGCACGCTCATATACTCTTCGAGCTTGCTGCGCACATAGTCGCTGGTCGTCTCGCGCAGGCGTTTTTGCAGGTTGGGGATAACGCCGCTATAGCCCGTTTCGTAGTAGCGCGTCTCGCCGCCGGTGGAGCGGTATTCGATGCGGATTTTGTCCTGCCGGCGCGGCAGGCCGTGGAGGATGAGGTCGCGCTGTTTGGGGCTGAGCTCGCGCACCGGCACCCGGTAGGGGATGGCGTATTGGCGGCAGAGCGC
>CAYXRG010000084.1:0-13051 GCA_964467575.1 uncultured Caldilineaceae bacterium
AAATAGCCGCTGTTCATCGCGCCCGACGCGCTGTACATGCCCAGACTCCCCTATTTGCCATATGAAAAACAAAGCCCCATCAGCAAGGAAGTCGAGACTGCCATGAAGAATGTCTGGATTGGATGCGGTCAGATTACGTGGAAAGGCGCGGATCAGGCCAAGGCGCTGGCGGAGATCGCCCAGGCCGGCTATGATGGCGCGCCCGCCGGCCCCAGCAAGGACAAGTCCCCACAAGAGATCCTGGACCTGTTCGCCCGACATGGCTTGAAGCCCGCACCGGGCTACCTGGGGGCCGACTTCTGGAACAAGGACCTGGAGGAGGAGATCTTGCAGCGCGCCCGCCAGCATGCCGCCTTCGCTCGCGCCGCAGGGGTGAGCGAGTTGTATGTGGCCGCAGGCGGCTTCACCACCTATGTGACGCAGCGCGGACTGACGCGCGCACAGGCGTCGGGACACGTCACCGCCGCCGACGCCATGAGCGCCGAGGAATACGCTCAGTTCGCCAAGACGCTCAACCGCGTGGGTGAGATCACGTTGGCCGCGGGCGTGCGCAGTTGCTTCCATAACCATGTGGGCAGTGTGATCGAGACGCGCGCCGAGATCGACCGTCTTTTCGAGCTGGTCGATCCCAACCTCATTTTCATGGGACCCGACACCGGGCACCTGGCCTGGGGTGGCGTCGATGTGGCGCCGTTCTGCCGCGATTACGCCGGCGTGATCAAGACCATGCACATCAAGGACATCGCCCCGGCTGTGTTGAAGGAGGGTCAGGCCAAGCAGTGGGACTACCAAACCTTCAGCGACGCGGGCATCTTCACCGAACTGGGTCAGGGGTTCGTGGACTTCCCTGCCGTGTTCGCCATCCTGGAGCAGGCTGGCTTTAGCGGCTGGCTGATCGTCGAGACCGACGTCACGCAGCAACCGTCCGCGCTGCTCAGCGCACAGATCAGCCGCGACTATCTCAAGAGCCTGGGCATTTAGCGGCGTATCCGCCAAGTGTCTGTCATTCTGAAGCGAGCGCTAGCGAGCTGAAGAATCTCGTCGTAGAGGTGTGCGTATTTGGCGAACGTACCTTTTGGCTCGACACCAACACCGGCATTTGCAAAGGAACCGTATCATGTATCGAGTAGGCATCATCGGCTGCGGCCGGCCGCACAAGACGGAAGGGGCCACGGGCTTCGCCATGGCGCGCGCCCATGCAGAAGGCTATCGCGATTCGGCGGATGCCGAGATCGTGGCCCTGGCGGATATCAAGTTGGACAACGCACAGGCGTTCCAGGCGGTATATGGCGGCGAGAGGCTCTATACCGACTATCGCGCCATGTTGGCGCAGGAAAAGCTGGATATCGTGAGCATCAGCACATGGCCGCACCTGCACGCCGAGATGGTGATCGCCGCGGCCGAGGCGGGCGTCAAGGCCGTTCACTGCGAGAAGCCTATGGCGCCGACCTACGGCGAGGCGGTGCGCATGGTGCGCGCCTGCGAGGCCAACGGCGTACAGCTTACGATCAACCACCAGCGTCGTTTCGGCGCGCCCTTCCGCCAGGCCAAAGAGTTGGTCAAACAAGGCGCTATCGGCGAACTGCTGCGCGTCGAGGCAGTCTGCGACAACCTGTACGACTGGGGCACGCACTGGTTCGACATGATGTTCTTCTATAACGACCAGACGCCGGTCGAGTGGGTGATCGGGCAAGTGGACGCGCGCGGCAGCCACAAGGTGTTCGACGTTCTGGTCGAGGGGCAGGGGTTGAGCTGCTTCCGCTTCCAGAATGGGGTGATCGGCCAACTGATCACCGGCTATGGCACAAAGGGCTTTGTCAACCGGCTGTTAGGAACCGACGGCATGATCGAGGTCGGCTACAGCCCGGAGATCCCGCTGCGTGTGCGCGGCGTGGACGACGGCGCGTGGCGCAATGTGGACGTGGGCGAAGGAATTCACGGCGTGCCCGAATATGTGGCGCGCGGCGTGCTGGACCTGATCGACGCGCTCAAGACCGGCCGCGAGCCGGAGTTGGCCGGTCGCCGCGCCCTTCAGGCCACCGAGTTGATCTTCGCCACCTACGAATCGAGCCGGCGTCGCGGCCGCATCGACCTGCCCTTGACCATCGAGGATTCGCCCTTCCTGTCGATGGTCGAAGAAGGGCTGCTTCCTACGGAATAGCCTCGTGGCGCTTGAAAGCTAATCAGACCGGCATACGCAGAGAACCCGCCGTAAGGCGGGTTCTCTGCAGACAGGACAGACAAGACAGACAGCTTGGTATGGAGGGAGGTAAAGCGCAAATCCAACCTATACCGTCGGCTCGCCGCCCGCCGAATTCATCGGATGGACAGCAAGCCACATGTTCAGCATGATAACACGCTCTCGGTGTTCATTTGCTGTCGAAAGTCTGTCAAATCTCTCTGTTGGAAACAGAATTCGCTATCGAAAACCGGTGCTGGCGACGGAGATATACTCATCCTTGATAGGCGTATAGCCCGCCGGCGGCGTAAGCACAATTGGCGCAGGCGCGTCCTGTTCCATCTGCCCCTGCCGCTGTTCAAAGAAGTTCCAGACAATGCGGCTGATGGTTTTCATCGTGCTGTTGCTGGTTCCCCAATCCATCCAGCCCTTGCGATGAAGAAAGATGCTGAGCACGTACGGCCCGCTCGGTCCCCAGACCAGGGCGACATCGCTGTGCGACTCGAATGCGAAGCCGTGCTTGTGCACGATCCAGGCGTCCGCCGGGTGCGGCAATCCCGCCCAGATCAACTCCATAAACTCGTCGTGCGACATGTAGAAGAGAATGGCGCCGCATTCGTCGGGCGTAATCTCCTCTGGGTAGCGCTCGACGAGGATGCCTTCGCCCGACATGCATTGGTAAATGGCGGAGAGAATGCGGCCCATCTCCGCCGGCGTGGATTGCAGGTTCGAGTCCGGGTTGGTCTGCCAGTCGGTGCGTTGATTGCCCGGCGTGGGGATCTGCGGAAGTTGCACCTGGGCGTCGTAGCCCGATTGCATGTAGGTGTTCTCGAAGCCCAGGCTGCGCATGAACTCGGTGAAGACGCGCGTCCCGGCTGTCGTGTCGCCGTCGCCGAGGAAGCTCAGGAGTTGGTTGGCTGCGTAGTTGTTGCTTTCGCCCAGCGCGTAGTCGAGCCACTGCCCGGCCAGCTCGGCGCTGCCGTCGCTGGAGCGCAGGCCATTATCCAGCTTGCGCATGATCGCGGCGGCGAGGCCGATCTTGAGCGTGGACATGCCGGAGAACGAGACGTCGGCGTCGACCGCGCCTTCCTCGTCAGTCACAAGATCGTGGACATAGATGGCGGCGAAGCCGGGGAAGCTGGAGGTCACGCTGTCGAGTTCGCGGGCGAGGTCGTCCAGTGTGAGCGGCGGCGCAGGCGTCTCGATCAGGGCCAAGTTCACGTCCCTGTCCGTGTCGCGGGTAAGCGCGGCGATGACGAGCGGAATGCTGGCTTCGATGTCCAGCGTATAGCCGGGCCGGCCGGCGGTCCATGTCCAATCGCGGGTGTAGCTGCCCACGTATCCTGGGGGCAGGCCGGCAGGCGCGGTTGCGGCTTCGGCCCAGCGCGTCGAAGGCGGCAAGACGCGTGCGCCCTGCGGCCCGTGGTCGTTTTCCGCGGCGATGGCTTCGAGCCGGGCGCGCAGCTTATCCGCGTCGAGCATAAAACGCACAGGCACGTCGCGCCGCTGTTGGCTGATGCCCAGGGCGTGACGCACGGCGATGTCGAGAAAGGCCGGCCCTTCCAGGTAATGCATGGCTTCGGCCACCATCTGTTCGACATCTACGTGGAAGTCGATATCTTCGGGGCGCAGGACCAGGCGCGTCTCTTCGTAGTGCAGCGAGATCGGTTCAGTGTAGATGCGCTCCAGATGGCGGCGTATTTCGGCAGCGTCTTTGAGGTCGCTCAGGTCCAGCCCGCCCAGGTGTACGCCGGGCGGAACCGGCGCGGCCGCCACCTTATAGCGCGTATAGATGGGGAAGATCGCCAAGAGGGCGACCAGGAGCAACACGAAGTTGATGAAACGGCGCATGGTTGACTTCTGAGTATTCCTGCCAGTCTCACAGGTGCGTCATCCGTGACGCACCACTCACAATCACGGGCCGTCGCTACTCATGCTCGACTACTCCCACTCGATGGTGGCTGGGGGTTTGCTGCTGATATCATACACGACCCGATTGACCCCGTCCACCTCGTTGACGATGCGGCTGCTGATCCTAGCCAGCAGGTCATAGGGCAGGCGCGCCCAGTCTGCGGTCATGAAATCGTCGGTAGTGACGGCGCGTAGCGCAACCACGTTGGCATAGGTGCGCCCGTCGCCCATGACGCCCACGCTGCGCACGGGCAACAGCACGGCGAAGACCTGGCTGGCGTCGCGGTAAAGACCCGCCGCGCGCAGTTCGTCTAGGAAGATGGCATCGGCCGCGCGCAGCGTCTCCAGCCGCTCCCAAGTCACGTCGCCCAGGATGCGGATGCCCAAGCCCGGCCCCGGGAAGGGATGCCGCCAGACAATGGCCTCCGGCAGCCCTAACGCTTCGCCCACCGTGCGCACTTCGTCCTTGAAGAGCATACGCAGCGGCTCGATCAGTTGGAAGGTCATATCCGCGGGCAGCCCGCCCACATTATGATGCGTCTTGATCGTGCGGGCGTGGCGGGTGTCGTCGTTGCCGGCGGATTCGATCACGTCGGGGTAGAGCGTGCCCTGGGCCAGGAAAGCGGGCGAGTCTACGCCCCACTCCGCGGCCAGGCGTGCGGCCTCGGCCTCGAAGACGCGGATGAAGCGGGCGCCGATGATCTTGCGCTTCTGCTCCGGGTCGGTGACGCCGGCCAGGTCGCTGAGGAAGTCCTCGCTGGCGTCGACGGCCGCCAGGCGCATGCCCTGGTGGCGGCGGAAGGTCTCGATCACCTGCTCGGCCTCGCCCTTGCGCAGCAGCCCGTGGTCCACAAAGACGCAGGTCAGACGGTCGCCGACGGCGCGATGCACTAGGGTGGCGGTGACGGCGCTGTCCACGCCGCCGCTAAGGCCGCAGATCACGCGGCCCTGTTCGCCCACCTGACTACGGATGCGGGCCACGGTGTCGTCGATGAAACTGCCCGGCGTCCAGTCACCCACGCAGCCGCAGATGTCCTTGACGAAGTTTTCGAGGATGATCCCCCCTTGCGGCGTATGGACGACCTCGGGATGGAATTGGAGGCCGTAGAGGCGGCGCGATTCATCGGCGATAGCCGCCAGCGGCGAGTGCATGCTGTGGGCGATGGCGATGAATCCCGCGGGCATGCGCTCCACGCGATCGCCGTGGCTCATCCACGCCTGGAAGCTGTGCGGCAGACCGGCCAGCAGCGGGCTGGCTGCGTCTTCGCCGGCCCCGACCGCGCTGACCGTCGCCGCGCCGTATTCCCGCTCACGCGCCGGCGCGACCTGCCCGCCCAAAGTATGCGCCAGAAGCTGGAGGCCGTAGCAGATGCCCAACACGGGGACCCCGCTATCCAGCACCGCCTCCGGCAGCGCCGGCGCGCCCGGCGCATAGACGCTGGTCGGGCTGCCGGACAGGATAATGCCCTGCGGCTGCAAGTCAGGCAACAGATCGCCGGCCCGGTCCCACGGGATGAGTTCGGCGTAGACCTGGCTTTCGCGGATGCGACGGCAGATCAACTGGCTGTACTGGCTGCCATAGTCGAGAACGGCGATCGTCTGGTGTTTCATGGGCGTCTGTCGATCCTGATCGTATATTCGGCGGGTTCAGTGGTGACTGGGGCGAGGGCGCTGATGGCGAGGACAACAGTTTTGCCGTTGCCCAGGCCGGCGATGTTGATGCGAGCGCGGCCGTCTGCGTCGACCGGCACGCGCTCGACGCGGCTCAACAGGTTCTGATCGAGGGTGAGAACTTGAAGCAGCCAGCGCTGGTCGAGGCGGTTGTCAGTCAGCAGCCAGCCTTCGCTAGACCAGCCGTCTGCGCCGCTTTCGAAATCGGCGTGATAGGCCAGGGCAGGGATCGCCACTTGGTCGATGAACCAGCCGCTGGCGTTCACCGCGTCGTCGGTCACGTACTCGAAGCGCACCCAGATTTCCTCGCCGGCATAGGCGGCCAGGTCGAATGTTTCCACGACCCAGGCCGAGGCGTCGCCGCCGCTCTGACCGGTATAGCCTGGACCGAAGGCGTTGCCGCCGGGGTCTTCGGTCGAGGTGTTGGCGCCGGCCAGCGGCTCCCACTTCTTGCCGTCGCGGCTGGCGAGGACGTAGCCGTAGTCATAGTCCGGCTCGATGTCCCACCACATGGTTACATGCATCTCCAAGGGCAGGGCGGGATCGGCTGCGCTTAGGTCGAAGCGGCGGGTCAGCCGGGTGTCAAAGTCATCCCCGCGGTTGCTCCACCAGCAATAAGCGCCGCTGGTAGGGGGAAGGTTCGCCAGGCGAGTAGCCGTCTGCCCCTCGAAATGGACGGTGACGTCGCCGCGGCCTTTGAGCAGGACGTAGTCGGCGGCGTAGTTGTTAACGGTCGTGGTGCGCGGTTCGGCCGGGTAGACATTGTAGGACGCGTCGACTACCGGCGCATCTTGCGTAAAGGCGCGGTAGCCGTAGACCCCGTCGGCGCCGAGCGCGTTGGGGTCATCGACGTAGTTGGCCACAACCCAGTCGGCAAAGAGGTCGTCAAAGCGGAGCGGGCGGCCGTTCTGCCGTAGGCCCGCGGCTTCGAGGACGGCATCGAAGCCGCGTATGCCGTTCGCCGGGTGGGCGACCAGCGCCCGCGTCATATCCGAGCCAAAGCGTTGCGAGAAATAGGCCATAAACAGATAGGATGCGCCATAATGCACGCCGTTGTTGCCCTGTTCCTGGCCCCATGTGTTGAGTTGGGTGTCCGGGTTGCGGGCAAAGACGCCGGCGAATATGGTGCCGGGGTCATATCCGGCGACTTCCTGGGCGAACTCGCTGAGGCCCTCGTTCACCCAGGTCTCTTCGTTGCGGTCCTTGTACCAGTGGATCATGTGCTGCAACTCGTGCGCCAACACTGTTTCGTAATAGTCGTAGTTGCGCGCGGAATTGAGCCATTCGAGATTGATGTAGAACATCTCCTTCTCGTTTGAGAAGGGGCGGGCCAGACGGCTGTATTCGTCGGCGCTGCTGAAGTAGCCGGCGATGCCGCTGCCCAGCCCGTAGGCGTGCAGGATGTGCAGCCGCGGGTCATTGTCTACGCCGGGGTTCCACTCGCTGCCAAAGAAGGCGCGCACCGCCGGGTAGGTATGTTCGCTGAAACGCTGCACCGAGCGGATGATGGCCTCGCGATCAAACTCACGATCTTCTTCGATCCACACATAGGCGACGTCGGTCTTTTCGACCAGTTCCGCCGTGATCTCGAAGTTGGCGTTGGCCTCGAGGTCGTGCACCCAAAAGAACATCCGCTCGCCGACCGGATAATCGGGCGTGTGCGCATTGACCACGACGGGGATATCCTCCACGCCGGGGTCCAGCCGCAGCGCTAGGTCGCGCAGGTCGCGCACCGGCGCGATGATCTGCGCCAGTTGTTCCTCGGTCGAAAGCCTGCGCAGTTCCTGGGACGAGACGACGGCCGGTGTAGGCGGAGGGACGGGGGCCATGAGCCGCGCAGGGACGCTCACGGCAGGCTTGGCTGTGATGGCCGGCGTCGAGGTGGCGGCCGGCCGTTCGCCGCGCGGCGTCCCGCTCTCGAACTCCCAGCCCGGCGAACAGGCGAGAAGCGCGAAGGCGACAAAAGCGGTGAATACGAGGAATACGCGTGACAGTCGCTGCATGATCGAGGGCGGTCAGCCTTTATCGTGTCTTATGCCGGGATCGGCAAAACAATACGCCTAACCGGCAGTTTCGATAGTGCATAGTATACCGGAGGCCGCGGCGTTGTCCACAACCGAACCTCTCTTACAGCCTGTACATCTTATGAACGACAGCGGCGCGTCCGCGGTTCGCTTGGGCAAAGCCCGCTCACAGCGGCCAGAACAGCGGGATGAAGACGCTGCCCGTAAGCCACATGAGGATGGTCATGGGCAGGCCGAAGCGGAGGTAGTCGCCGAAGGTATAGCTGCCCGGTCCCATGACGATGGCGTTGACCTGGTGGCCCATCGGCGTGAGGAAGCTGGCGGCTGTGCCGAAGGCGATGGTGATGAGCAGCGCCGTTGGGTTCAGCCCCAGGACAGCGGCCAGAGAGAGGGCGATGGGCGTGAAGAGGACGGCGACGGCCTTGGCGGAGATGAACTGGGCGAGCAGGTTGGCGAGCAGATAGAACAACGAGAGGAAGATCGCCGGGTTGGCGTCGCCCAGCACGGACAGCAGCAGGTTGACGGCGGACTGGGCCAGCCCCGTGGTCTCCATGGCGTGGCCCATGGGAATGGCCGCGGCCAGCAACAGCAGCGCTCGCGGCTCCAGCGAGCGCAACGCCTCGTCGGCGCGCAGACAACGGGTCACGACCATCAGCCCGGCCCCGGTCAGGGCTAGGATGGCGATGGGGATGGAGGTCAGCGTCGCCGAGAGGATCACGCCCAGCATGATCAGCAGCGCCAGCCGGTTTTTGCGTTGGCGCAGGATGGACTGATCCACGCCCTCCACAAGCAGAAGCTGCTCCGATTCGCCCGCTGCGTGCAAGTCGCCGGGCTCGCCTTGCAAGAGCAAGACGTCGCCGCTGGAAAGCCTCAAGTTGCGCAGACCGCGCACAAGCTGGCGCCCCTGGCGCTGCACGCCCATGATTTTGACCCCATAGAGCCGGTTGAGTTCCATCTCGCCGATCACTCGCCCGTTGAGGCGCGAATCGGGCAGGACGACAGCCTCCATGACCTTGGCTTCAATACTGCCGCTAGATGTGCGCTGGCCGTCTACCAAGACCGAGGCCAGCGCGCTGCGCGTCGATTCGAGGAACTGAGCGATCTCCTTGGCCGTCCCCGCCACGAGCAGCGAATCGTTCGGCTGTAGAAGCAGGTTTCGCGTCTCCTCGGCATGATACACCCGGCTGTCGCGAAAGACGGCCAACATCTCGATGGAGTTGTTGGCGTTGCCCGGCAGGAGATCGTCGGGCAGGCGGCGCTGCAAGCGACGGTGGCGGCGCGTCGGCTCGGGCGGCTCCGACCGCTGGCTCACCCTGGCGATGCGCTCGAAGGCTTCTTCGACCGGGCGGCCGATCACCGTGCTGGCCTGCCCCACCTCGATCTCCGTGATGTAGGTGGATGTCTGGCGACTGCTCGTCAACTCCGAAAGCGAGGATCGATCCGGCAGCAGGCGGCTGCTGAAGAGGATGATGAAGATGCCGCCGATGGCCGCATAGATGACGCCCAGCGGCGCAAAGGTGAAGACGCCGAAGCCGGGGCCGCCCGCCCGGCGATAGAGGTCGTCCATGAGGATGTTGGTGCTGGTGCCGAAGAGGGTAAGCGTGCCGCCCAGCATGGCAAAGTAGGCGACCGGCATCAGCAGCTTAGAGGGGCGCACCCCGAATTGCACGCTCAACGAGAGCACGACCGGGATCAGCATCACGACGACCGGCGTGTCGTTGACAAAAGCGCTGCCCACGGGCACGGTCACGGCGAGCAGCATGAGCAGACGGCGTGGGCTGCCGTTGGATAGCCGCGCCAGATTGATGGTGACCGCTTCCAGCGCGCCGGTGCGCACCAGCCCTGTGCTGAGCACGAACATGGCGCCGACGGTCAGCGTAGCGGAACTGGCGAAGCCTGCCAATGCCTCTTCCGGCGGCTGCAGGCCGGTCAGGGCGATGGCGGCGATGACGAGAATCGAGGTCGCCTCGAAGGGCAGCCGCCGAGTGGCATAGAGCGTAGACGAGGCGACGATGATGGCAAGGAGGATGATCTGGTCAAGCGGCATAATAATCGATGGTATCGGTGATACGCCATTGTCCGCAACGAAAGTCTGCAAAATGCGTCGGGTATTATACACGCTCAGCATGGCGACTGTCGCCTAGCGCCACAGGACAGTGGGCGCGAACGATTTCTGCCACGGATTGCACGAATTACACGCGGCGATTGGAGGCTAGCGCCGCTTTCTGTCGCATTCCCGCAAGGAAACTCGGCGATTCACTTCGCCCTCGACGGCATTGCGGCCTACATTTTTCCCGCTTGCCTACACCGATGTAATTGAGAAGTAGTCTCATCTGGTCTTGAGAATTGGCCGTATTGTGGTACAATAGCCGCGTTGATCGACTGTCGGAGCCATTGCGATTTTGGAGTGAGGCGCAAGAGAACCTATGCCCAGCTTTTTTCACCGTCCCGCCGCCCATGACATCCACGCCCCCAGCCTCGAACTGGAGGGCGTCTCCGTCGCCTATGACGGCATCGCTGCGCTGGAAGACGTCAGCTTCAGTGTGCGCCAGGGCGACCAGGCGGCCGTCATCGGGCCGAACGGCGCGGGCAAAAGCACGCTGTTCAACGTCATCGCAGGCATCGTCAAGCCGCAGCGGGGCAGCGTGCGCGTCTATGGCAGCGGGCCGCGCGGCCACATCTGTGTGGGCTATGTGCCGCAGCGCAACCGCATCGACCTGCGCTTCCCTGTCAGCGTGCACGACGTGGTGATGATGGGGCGCATCGGCAAGATCGGCCTGTCACGCTGGCCCGGACGTCGCGACCGGCAGATCGTCGGCGAAGCGCTCGAACAAGTCGAGATGCAGCCCTTCGCCCGCCGCCAGATCGGCGAACTGTCGGGCGGGCAGCAGCAGCGCGTCTTGCTGGCCCGCGCCCTAGCCCAAGAAGCCGAACTGCTCCTCTTGGACGAGCCGCTCGGCGGGCTGGACACCCCCAGCCAGGAGGCTTTCCTGCGCATCCTCGACCGGCTGCGCAGGCGCGGCATCACCATGCTCGTCGCCACCCACGACCTGAACCAGGCCGCCGAGCAGTATCCCCTTGTCTTGGTCCTCAACCGCCGGCTGATCGCCTTTGGCTCGCCCGCAAACGTGTTGACCACAGACATCCTCAGCCAGGCCTACGGCAGCCAGATGCACGTCGTCCACACCAAACAAGGCGAACTCGTCATCGCCGACACCTGCTGCAACGGCGGGCAGCCGCCTGTGCCGCAGATGCTCGGCACAGAGCCGCACGACCTGACGGCACGCGTCGAATCCCAGGTCGAGTTAGCCAACCGCTAGAAGGAAATAGACAGATGGACTGGGTGTCGTGGCTGGTGGAGCCGCTTAGCTACGGCTTTATGTGGCGCGGATTGCTGGCCTCCGTCATGGTCGGCGTCATCTGCTCGGTGTTGGGGACCTATGTCATCCTGCAGGGTATGGCCTTTTTCGGCGACGCCCTGGCGCACGCCATTCTGCCTGGCGTGGTTCTCGCCTATTTGGCAGGCTGGCCGCTGGCCGTGGGCGCGCTCGGCTTCGGCATCCTCGCCGCGGTTGGCATCGGCGCACTCAGCCAGCGCGGGGAGGTGCGCGAGGACACGGCCATCGGCATCGTCTTTGCCGGCAGCTTCGCCCTGGGCGTGGCCCTGCTCAGCACCGTGCGCAGCTATGCCGTGGACTTGGCCCACATCCTATTTGGGGACGTTCTCGGCGTCTCGCCTTCCGACCTATGGCTCACCTTCGGGCTGGGAGCGCTGACGCTCTTCACCATCTTTTTCTTCTACAAGGAATTTCTGGTTCTCGCCTTCGATCCGACCCTGGCGGTGGTGCTGCGTCTGCCTGTCACGTTTCTGCGCTACTTGCTGCTGGTGCTGATCGCCGTCACCATCGTGACCTCTTTGCAGACCGTGGGCATTGCGTTGATGCTGGCAATGCTGGTGACGCCCGCCGCCGCTGCACAACTGCTGACGCATCGCCTGCCCTACATGATGGCAACCGCCGCGCTTATCGGCGCCGTCTCCAACATCACCGGTCTCTACCTCAGCTACTACGCCAACATCGCCTCCGGCCCGGCCATGGTCCTGGTCGCCACGAGCATTTTCATCCTGGTCTTCCTCTTCGCGCCGCGGCGTGGTATGATCTGGCGGCGGCTGGCCGCCCAGCCGGCGGCGGAGACGCAGAGTCGCGCTCAGCCCGTCTGATCATCCATCATCTGACACGAGTCAAGAAACCGCTATGTCCATCAAACCGGACCATTGGATCCGCCGCATGGCCCTGGAGCACCGCATGATCGAACCCTTCGTCGAGGGCCAGGTCAGCCAGGGGACCATCTCCTACGGCCTCAGCAGCTTCGGCTACGACATCCGCGTGGCCGACGAGTTCCGCATCTTCACCGCGGCGACGGGGCGTCTGACCGTGGTCGACCCTAAGGCCATCGACGAGAGCGCCATGTCGCCCTATCGCGGCGACGTGTGCATCATCCCGCCGAACAGCTTCGCGCTGGCGCGCACGGTCGAATACTTTCGCATCCCGCGCAACGTCATCACCGTCTGTCTGGGCAAGTCTACCTATGCCCGCTGCGGCATCATCGTCAATGTGACGCCCTTCGAACCGGCGTGGGAAGGATATGTCACGCTGGAGATCTCCAACACGACGCCTCTGCCGGCCAAGATCTATGCCAACGAGGGCATCGCCCAGGTGCTCTTTTTTGAAGGGGAACAGCCGGAAGTTTCCTATGCGGATCGTCGCGGCAAGTATCAGGGACAGACGGGCATCACGCTGCCGCGCATGAAGGACGCCGCTGAAGGCCGCTAATCTGCCGGCGCTTCTTGCGTCGGGTCGTCCGGCGCGACGAAAGGCGTCGGCGTGGGGGTGGGCAGCAGCACGACGATCGCCGTCGGCGTGGGCGTTGCCGTCGCTGTCGCCGTGACGGTCCAGGTTGCGGCGGGCGTATCCGTATTCGTCGGGCTAGGCTCTGGGCTCGGCTCTGTTTCAGCCGGCGTAGCCGTCACGGCGGGTGTCATGCCTTGCGTAGCTGTCGCCTCGGGCGCCGGCGTAGCAGTGCGCTGCACCACGGGGATGCGCGTCCACCGCGGTCTGGGGGTGGGCGTCGGCAGTACGACCTGCGCCGGCTCCTCCTCCGGCGTGGGCGTGGCGGCCCCGATCGTTTCCGGCGTGGCGGTTGCGGTGGGCGTCACTGTGGGCAGCAGCAGTTCCAGGGCAGGGGCTTCCGCAGTCGGCGTCAAAGT
>CAYXRG010000084.1:13151-18468 GCA_964467575.1 uncultured Caldilineaceae bacterium
TCACTGTGGGCAGCAGCAGTTCCAGGGCAGGGGCTTCCGCAGTCGGCGTCAAAGTTTCGCTCGCGGTAATTGTCGCCGTTTCCGTAATTGTCTCCGTAGCTGTCTCCGTCACCGCCTCGGCGATCGTCGCCGCCGGTTCGGGCGGTTCTGCGCCGGCTGTCATGGGCAGCGTTACGGTGACGTCCGCCGTCTGCGTGGCAGGCGCGGTCTCTGCGTGCGTTATCACACCGTCCGCGGGTTCGAGATCGCCCGCCGGTTCCGGATCATCAAAGACGGCTGCAGCAAGGTCCGGCGCTGCAGGGCTTGGCGTGGGCAAGCCGAGCGCGAGAGCCGTTTCCTCCGGCGACGCTTCTTCCGGCGCCGGTTCCTGAGGCGGCTCCGGCGCCGGTTCATCCTGTACGGGCGGAGGCGTCTCGGTTGGCGCCAAAGCGGTTGCTTCTTCTAGTTCTGCCGCGGGTTCGTCTTGTGCGGTTGCGGCTTCAACTGCCTGAGTCGCGGGCGGCTCTTCCGGCGACTCCGCAGCGGATGCAGGCGGCGTTGGCGTAGGCAAAAGAACCGCGGCTTCTTGTGGCGCGGGCGGGCTAACGGCCGTGTCCGTAGGCATAGGCGTCGGCGTAACCGGCGCGACTGTAGGCGAGGCCGGCGTAGGGAGAACGGCGGCAACGGCCTCCGTTTCCGGCAGCGCATTCGCCAAGGCGTACCGCGCCTCTTGCAGGGTCGCCAGGGAGACGTCGCTCGCGCCTAACGCGGCTGCGGCCAATTCCTGGCGCAGATCGTCCAATAGCGCGGTACGCGCCGCATCCGGCAGATCTGCGCTAAGCGCCAAGGCGGCCTGCACTTCTGCCAGCAGTCGCTCCGCCAGCTCCGGCTCTACGGGCCGGCCTTGGGCGTGCATCCGTTCCAACTCGGCCAAGCGTCGTTGCGCCAGCCGCGCGTGCCATTCGGCTTCACTGCCCGCTGCGGCCATCAGCAGGCCCTGCGCCTGTTCCCCCAGCAGTTTCAGTTCGTAGAGCGCGCCCAGCGCTCCCTCGCCGGGGAGCACGCCCGGCGTCTGGCTGCCGGCGACCACGACGGCCAAGAGCAGACAGGCGGCGATCAGCGCGCCGGCCAGCTTCGGCCAAACGAACAGTCGTCCGGAAGCGCGGCGCGCAGGCGTCGCTTGCTGAGGCGGCGCATCCGGCAGATAGATGCCGGGCGGCGCGTAGTCCGTCGTAGCCGCCGCCTCGCGCCGCGCTTGGACCGCCGCCGCTATGGCGCTGCGCCCGCGGGAAAAGCTCTCCTCCGGCATGGCCGGGGCCGGCGCGTTGCGCATGGCCGCCACGACGCGCAGCAACGGCTCCAACTCGGCTGCTTCCGCCGGGTGTCGCGCCAGGCAGTTTTCGACGGTATCTCCCGCTTCAAGTTGCGCAATACAACTGGCGAGGATCTCTTCAAAGATCATGGCTTCCTACATCTGTAAATAGCGACGCAGGCTTTCCAACGCCCGATGCTGCAAGGCTTTGACCGCGCCTTCGCTCTTCTGCATGACCTGGGCCGTTTCGGCAATGCTCAGGTCCTCGATAAAGCGCAGCACCAAAACCTCGCGCTGCTGGTCATTCAATAACTGAAGTTTGCGGAGAACTTCTGCGAAGTCCAGGTTGTGTTCGACCGCTTCGATCTGCCGGGTCTCTCCGGTCTGGTCGGCGTAACTCAGGTCGACCAGATTTGCACGCCGTTGCGCCCGCAGGATGTCAATCATCTTGTTATAGGCCATGCGGTACAGCCAGGCGGAAAAGATCGCCACATTGTCCTGCGGAGCGATGCGGTACATGTGCACCTTTTCGATCAGGCGCAGAAAGACCTGAGAAACGGCCTCCTCCGCCAATTCGGCATCGCCCAATCGGGCCAACAAATAACGGTATACGCGGTCGGCAAAGAGCAGATACAGACCGTCGAACGCCTCCGGATCGGAATCCTGTTGCGCTCGCTGCAAACACTCAACCAAAATCGATTCTTCGACAGGTTCGCCGCGCTGGATTTCAGCCATGCGTCGACACTTGTTTCGTCTTTAACAGATACGGATGGTTTGATTGCCAGGATACGCACAGCGGGCCGGCTGGATAAAATAAGGTAAGGAGCCGGCAGCCGGAGGCTGTTCTACACCTGCGCCGCCGGCGTCTCACCCCGTCAGTCGCTGCGAGCATGGGGCGCACGGGCGTCAAGCCCGATGGCCGATGAGCTTGGATCGCAGCATCTTCCAGCGATCGGTCGTCAGATCCTCCGGCGCGATTTCCTCGCCGGCCTGTGACTTGAACAGGATATTCAGCCGGTCGTCGACGTAGCGCGCGCCGTCGATGTCCAACTTGGCCAGCCCTGTCGGCAGGGAGATGTTGCGTTTCCAGTTGCCGATGCGTACGATTAGTTCGTCGTATACGCTGCGATGCAGGTGCACCTGCTCGCGGTCCACCAGGGGCAGCGGGATGCTGAGCACGTAGTAGCCGTCTTGGCGGAAGATCTCCTGCGGCTTGCCGGCATAGTAGCGCTGCGTCGGGTCGCCCTGTCCGCCGCGCACCAACTCCGCGCCGAAGACGGTATCGGCCATCTGCTGGAGGAGGGACAAGCCGGTCACCTCCTGCTCGAAGAGCGGAACCTCGAAGATCGGCAGCGGGTAGAAGGCTTCCCGCACCAGTTCCATGTTTTCCGCCTGGGCGTGTTTCCAGATGTCGAAGTAGCTGTCGGTAAGGTCCTGTGGGAAGATGCGGTTGACGACGACCGAGTCGACGGGGTAGCCGTACAGGTTCAAATAGGTATAGGCGCGCTGGCCCTCTTTGATGACCATCTTCTCCGGGTTCAGCACCACGCGCATGCTGCTGATCTCGGCGTCGGAGAGCAGCCGGTTGGTGCGCTCCATGAAGCGGATCAGCTCCTCGATGCTGTCGAAAAAGTCATCTTCCGGCAGCGGCATATCGCTGAGGCGGGTGAGGACCGGGCGCGCTACCTGCATGGTCTTGCGGTGGAAAGGAAAGATCTTTTCGAGATACCAGCGGGCAATATCGGGCACGCTGAGCAGTTGCAGGGTCGAGCCGGTAGGCGCGGCGTCGATCACGATGACGTCATAGTCGCCGCTGTCGGCCAGGAAGGTGATCTGCATTAGGCTGGCGAGTTCTTCCATGCCGGGCAGGATGGAAGCCTCCTCCGCCACGAGCCCGTCCATGCCCTGCCAGGCGAAAAGCACGTTGAGATAGCGTTGCACCCGTCCCCAGTAGCGGTCAATCTGGTAGAGCAGGTCGATCTCCTGGCCCCACAAGTTGGGCGCCAGTTCCTTGATCTCGCTGCCGATGCGCATGTCGAAGCTGTCGCCCAGGCTGTGGGCCGGGTCTGTGCTGAGCACGACGGTCCGGTAGCCGAGTTGGGCGCAGCGCACGGCCGTCGCCGCGCTGATACTGGTTTTGCCCACGCCGCCCTTGCCTGTATAGAGCAGAATTCGCATAGTTGCCTCATGTTCACCGGCCCGCTGCGTTCGTGCCGGGCCCACGCTCCGCCGGAGGATAGCGCAGGCCCGCTTCGAGTATACCACAGCGCGGGGGCCGCCTGCGCGTCGACAAACTGCGCCGGCGCGGCCTCCGCTGCCCCCAATAACGTCGCCGCCAGGGGTTTGGTTTCTAGGCGCGGCTGCCCGCGGAGGGGCTGTGTGGGGAACTCGACGCGCCGGGCGTTCTGCAAGATTTAGGGGGCGGCAATAGGAAATTCTCAAGTTTTGAAAAATCGGCCGAAGACAGCGATGGATGAGGACACAGGTTTTAGCAGGTGTGGTAGACTGAGTGGTATATGCCGGCCCCAGTCCGGCAGGATTTTCAAGCAGCGCTGTGGCAGAGACTCGTGTTGACTCCCCAAGCAGTTACAGACAAGGAGTAGGTTTATGATTGCCCCCGAGCGGCGGAAAGCCGTGGCGGTTGTGTTGGCTTTGGTACTGGTCGTATTGGCGTTGGCGGGCGGGACGGTTCTACACGCAGGCGCAGCGGATGAGAATGGTTCCGATTCGCTGTTCTTGCCGGTCATTGTAGGGAGCGGGGCAGGTGGAACGCCGAGGCCAAGAATCACCCCTGTGCCTGGCTGCGCCGGAGTAACACAGATACCGATTGAGGAATGCAATGCACTGGTAGTACTCTACAACGCCACGAACGGGCCGGAATGGAAGGATAATAGAGGGTGGCTCGCGCACACAGAACCGTGCCGCTGGTTCGGTGTAGGGTGTGCACCTGGTGCACCTGGTGCACCTGGGCATGTTAGGAATCTGTATCTATCCGATAACCGCTTGCTCGGTGAAATTCCAAGCGAGTTGGGAGATCTGCACTATCTGGAAATACTCTTTTTGAACGATAACAGGTTGACCGGTACCATCCCCGCCGCGTTGGGCAACCTGGGCAGTCTTGAGGAACTCAACCTACACGTCAACAGGTTGACCGGCAGTATCCCCACTGAGTTAGGCAATTTGCGGAGTCTTAAGCGTGTATTGCTCTACAACAACGAACTGACCGGCCCCATTCCCGCCGAGTTGGGCAACCTTAGCAGTCTTCAGAGTCTCTATCTAGAGGCCAACGATCTGACCGGCAGCATTCCCGCCGAGTTGGGCAATCTAGGCGTTCTTGAACGTCTCAATCTACACGCCAACGAACTGACCGGCAGCATTCCCGCTGAATTGGGCAACCTGCGCTATCTTGAGGAACTCACGCTGTACCGCAACGAACTGACCGGCCCCATTCCGTCGACGTTGACTGCTCTAATCTGGCTGGACATGTTCAATTTTTCTGAAACCAAAATCTGCGTGCCCGATGACCCGGCTATTGCTGAGTGGTTCGCTGGAATTCAATCCGTATCGACATCGGACATCACCTGCACCTCTGCTCCGGTCCTGAATGCAATTGACAACGCCGACGGAGATGGTGATTACACCGTTAGTTGGAGCGCCGACGACAACGCAACCAGCTACGCTTTGCAAGAGGCTGTAGGCGAGTCCTTTATCAATTCAGCGACGGTATACACAGGCACAGAGACCGCGTACGATGTCACGGGGAAGGCTCCTGGGACGTACTACTACCGCGTAAACGCCGAGAATGAGTCCGGCCCGAGTCTGTGGAGCAATGTCGAGTCCATTGTGGTGATGTCGAATCCGTAGTCGTTGTAACACTGGTTCACCCCAGAATGTTGTCGACCTACCCCGCCGGCTTGTAGTCCTTGTGCCGCAAGCGCGCCCCATCTGGCGCTTTGCCCGCGTTGACACATCGGCCAACGTCGGGCAGACTTTGCTCAGGGGCTATCCGCCCTCTGCGCCTATGTG
>CAYXRG010000085.1:0-14422 GCA_964467575.1 uncultured Caldilineaceae bacterium
AATGAAGCCATATGTAGGGGGCGGAAAGCGGTGCGGCGAAGCCGGCGGCGCGGGCCGTAGAGAGAGGCGGAACAGCGTTGATCGGCGCATTCCGCTGTGATACACTATAGGCAGCGTGAGCTCCCGTTTCCCCTTGTCGCGCGTGGGCGATGCAACTGACAGGCGACCGTTGCGCCGGGCGCGCAGGGCTAGGTATTGCAGCCGGCAGTATGCGCGCTGGCGTATTTGTCGTTCGGTCATCTGCCATTCCATCGTCTGTTGTTCGGGTCGTTCTATATCTTGATCTTGGCGACGATGCACCAGACATAACAGATAACGACATAGGCGGAGGGATCGAGCGTGTAGGAGGACACATGAATGTCCTCGAAATTCGGCTGCTGGGGGCGCCGACAGTCCACTGGGGAGGCGCTCCGCTGTCGATCCTGCGCCGGCAGACGCGCATGTTGCTCTTCCGGCTGGCTGTGTTCGGCCAGCCTTTGTTGCGCGAGCAACTTTGTTTCCTCTTTTGGCCCGACGTGCCCGAAGCCGTGGCCGGACGCAACCTAAGCCACCTCCTTACGCATCTTCGCCAAGCGCTGCCCGCCGGCGATGTCCTGTGTACGGTGGACGACCAGGTGTTCCTGAACCGCGAATGGACCTGGTCCGACGTTGAGGAATTCAGGCGGTTGGGCGACGCCGCCGGCGCCGGCAAGGACGTGAATACGCTCGTGCAGATCGCCCGGCTCTATCGAGGGCCGTTTCTGGACGGGCTGTCCGCGCCCAACTGCCCGGAATACGAATCGTGGATGCTGCTCGAACGACGCGCTTGGGAGCGGCGCTATCGCGAGACGTTGTCCGCCTTGATCGATCAGCTTGCCCTAGCGGGCGAGTATGACCAGGCCGTGGCGTATGCGCATCGCTATTTGGCGGTTGACCGTCTGGACGAGTCGATTCACCGCCGTCTGATCGAACTCTACGCAGCACGGGGCGACCGGGCCGCCGCCCTGCGCCAGTATCGGCAGTGCGCCATCCTGCTTGAACGCGAACTGGGCGTGCAGCCTTTGCCCGAAACCGTGTCGCTTTACGAAGTCGTGCTCAAAGGGCGCTCCTCGCGCCAGACGATCAACGCTGCGGCCGCGCTGTGGACGACGCTGCCGGGGCCGCATGCGCCGTTGGTAGGGCGCGCTGAGGCGCTGGAGGAACTGCGCCGCGCCTGCACGCGGGCCGCAGGCGGGCAAGGCGGCATGGCGCTGATCACGGGCGAGGCGGGCATCGGCAAATCGCGTTTGTTGCAGCATTTCGCCGCCCAACTGCCTGCCCGCGCCATCGTGCTGGTAGCGGCGGGCCAGCCGGGAGCGCAGTCGCTGCCCTACGGCCTGATCATCCAGGCGATCCGGTCGCGCCTCAGGATCGATGCGCAATCCGGCTGCTCGCCGCCTCCGGCATCCTACCGCCTTTCTCCTGTGTGGGTGGCGGAGGTGGCGCGCCTGCTGCCGGAACTAGAGACAGGCGGCGCGACGCCGTCTAGAAGCGCGCAACGGCCTGGCGATGAGGCCCGCCTGCGATTGTTCGAGGGCCTTAGCCGCTTCATCCAGGCGATGACGTTAGGCGCGGAGCCGGCGGTTCTCTGTTTGGACAATCTGCACTGGGCCGACGGCGCTACGCTCGATTGGCTGGCCTATCTCGGCACGCAACTGCGCGGCCTGCCGCTGCTCATCATCGGCGCCTGCCCGAGCGACGAATGCGCCGGTTTGGCCCAACTGCGCCAGGGCTTGAGCCGATTGGGCAACCTGACCGAGGTGGAGTTGGCCGGCCTGACGGTCGACGAGGTGCAGGAGTTGCTCTGCTATGTGACAGGACGCCACGCCATCGACGGGCGTCTTGCCCTGCGTCTGCATACGGCGACCGGCGGCAATCCCTTTTATCTGTTGCAGATCGTCGCCAAACTGCTGGAGAGCGGGCAGGACCCGGAGCAGTGGGCGGCGTTGGGCGATTTTCCGCTGCCGTCCTCCATTCGCGCCGCGGTGGAAGCGCGCCTGGAAGCGCTGAACGAAGTAGCGCGCCAGGTCATCGAAGCCTGCGCGATTTTGGCCCCCGCTTTCAGCTTTGACTTGGTGAGGCTGACGGCGGGACGCCGCGAGTTGGAGACGCTGGATGCGTTGGACAGCCTGGCCGCGCGCCGCCTGCTCGATACGCGCGAGGATGCCTATCGCTTTCAACATGACCTGGTGCGTCGCGTGGTCGAAACGGGCATGAGTCCGCTGCGCCGGCGGCTGCTTCACCGCCGTGCAGGGCGCGCTCTGGAACAGCTCAACCGCCATGCCGTTGACGCCCTGGCCTATCACTACGAGGCGGCGGACGAGCCGGCCAAGGCGGCGTATTTCCATGAGCTGGCCGCGCAACGTGCGGAGGCGCTTTTCGCCTGGCGTGAGGCGGAAGAGCATCGCGGACGCGTTCGTGCGTTGCAGCCGCAATAGCCGGGCGGGTGCAATGACGCCTGCCTGCCGCCGCACGATTGGCCGGGCGGTTTCGGCGGGTTCGGATCGTGCGGTAAGATACAGGCAGACTTGACCGTCTCGCCTCGTACCATGCTCATAGACATGCCAAACCTATCGACGCCGCTAGTTGGGAGCCGCAAGATGATCAACCAGATGTTGCTGGAGCAGCTACAGCGCAATGTACATAGCTTTATTCGCACGATCCGGACGCTTTCAGCCGAACAATTTTTGACCAAGATGAACGGCTGGGCGCCGCGCGATGTGACGGCCCATCTGATCGGCTGGAACCGCGCCACGCTCGAGGGCGTAGACGCCATTCGTCGCGGCGAACTGCCCGCATCCCTAGTCGATCCTGGCGAAGACTTCAGCAAGATCAATGCGAGCTTCGTCGCCCAATACGATTCGACCGACGCGCAGCAACTCCTGCGCGAGTTGGAACTGTCGTTCCAGGAGCTGGCGCGGCATTGTTATACGCTGGATCTGGCAGACTGGACGACCGATTTCGGCGTTCTGTTGGATGGCGGCGCGTCCCTCACAGTTGATAAGTGGGTTGGCGCCTTGAGCGAAGATTTCTACAACCACCGGCGTGAGATCGAAGCCTGGCGCAATACTGCCGCCGTGAGGACCGACTAAAGCCCGGCGTTATGGCGGTTCTTCTGGGGAGGCTTGAAACGTGTTCCCCGAAGCGATGTTGGTTCGACGCTTGCAGAAAGGATATGTGCAGTGTACGGCCTGCGAGCACTGGTGCGCGCTAGCGCCGGGCGCGGCGGGCAAGTGCGGCGTGCGGCGCAATCTCGACGGCGCGCTGCGGCTCGTCGTCTATGGCCGCGCCGTGGCCGCCCATGTCGACCCGGTGGAGAAAAAGCCGCTGCACCACTTCCTGCCCGGACGCGCCGTCTTTTCCATCGGCACGGCGGGCTGTAATCTGCGCTGCGCCTGGTGTCAGAATTGGGACATTTCGCAGTTCCGCGATTTTGACCCGAATAAGGACGTTATTGGCCGCAAGCTCATGCCGCAGGAGATTGTAGATATCTGTCTGCGCCAGGACATTCCGCTCGTAGCCTTCACGTATAACGAGCCGGCGATCTATTTCGAATACGCCTACGACACGGCCAAGCTGGCGCACGAGGCCGGCTTGCGCACCGTCTTCGTGTCGAGCGGTTTCGAGACCCTACAGGCCGTCGACACGATTGCGCCTTACCTAGATGCGATCAACGTGGACTTGAAGGCCTTTAACGATGAAACATACCGGCGCTATTGCGGCGCACGGCTGGAGCCGGTGTTGCGCAACATCCGCCATCTGGCAAAGGAGACGGGCGTATGGGTGGAGGTGACGACGCTGGTCATCCCTCGCTTGAATGACGGCGATGAGGAACTGCGCGGCATCGCCGGGTTCCTGGCCGGCATCAGCCCGGACATCCCGTGGCATGTGTCGGGCTTTTCGCCCCATTACCACATGCAAGACCGCCCGCCTACCTCTGCGAAGGCGCTTCATCGGGCTTGGCAGATCGGCAAGGAGGCAGGGCTGCGCTATGTCTATACGGGCAACATCTGGGACAGCCCGTTGCTGGAGAGTTGCACCGATACGATGTGTCCTGCGTGCGGCGCTGTGTTGATCCGGCGCAACGGATATGCCGTACACGCCTTGTGGCGGACGCCCGGCGTCTGTCATCGGTGCGACGCCGCCATTGCAGGGGTGTGGCAATAGACGGCTGCACCGGTTGGAAAGTGATGAGATAGAAAATGGAGATGTCGGATCTGCCGCGTGCGGCGGCTGAAGCCGGCTTTGTTCGGCGTGCATCTGTCGCAGGGCGTTTCTATCCGGCGGACCCGGCGACGCTGGAGCAAATGGTGCGCCGGTTCATGTGCGAGGCGTCACCGTCGCCGTGGGGCGCGCCGCGCGCGTTGATCGCGCCGCATGCCGGGTATGTGTGCAGCGGCATCGTGGCCGGGGCCGGCTTCCGGGCGCTGTCTGTCGCCGCACAGGCCAAGCACACTGTGTACCTGATGGGGCCTGCCCATTGGCTGCCGGTTTATGGCGTGGGGCTTTCGTCGGCGAGCGCGTTCACGACGCCGCTAGGCGCAGTCCCGGTGCTCACTGAACAGGTGCGCGCGCTGGCCGGCCGCGGCCGGCCGTATAGCTTGACTGACGCGGCGCACGCGCCCGAACATTGCCTTGAAGTGGAACTGCCCTTTATACAGACGGCGCTGCCGGGCTGCCGTATCGTGCCTATGCTTTTCGATGACGCGGCCAAGCCGGAGCAAATCGCCGCGGACCTGGGCGAATGGCTGGCGAGCGACCCGCACAGCATCATCGTAGTCAGCTCGGACCTGAGCCACTATCTGCCCTACGCCCAGGCGCAGCAGGCGGACCGTTCCTTTCTGGACGCGGTGGCCGCAGGCGATGTTGCCGCCGCAGCCAAAGGCCAGGCGTGCGGCCTCCAGCCGATCCTGTGCCTGATGGCCATTGCCCGGCAACTTGGCTGGACTGCCCATGTCCTGGATTACCGCAATTCAGGCGATACGTGCGGTCCTCGCAACGAGGTGGTCGGCTACGGTTCGGTGATCTTTATCCCCTGAGCCTATGCGCGCGGCGAGTCTTGGCCGGAAGGGATCAACCCTGGCTGCATGGATGTAAACCTGGCCCATCTTTTGCAAGAGCAGGCTCGCCGGAGACCGCAGGCCCGCGCCCTCATCGACGGGACGGGACGCTCGGCGCGTTCGGTGACGTTTGCGGAACTGGATGTGCGAGCAGGGCGGGCCGCTGCGCTGTTGCGCCGGCAGGGATTGGCAGCGGGCGACCGCGTGCTGACGTTTCACCCTATGGCCGCGGAGCTTTACGTGGCAATCGCGGCGTTCTTGCGCACGGGATTGATTGCGGCCTTTGTCGACCCTTCTGCAGGGAGGGCGCACATCGAGCGGTGCTGCGCGCTGGCGCCGCCCGCCGCACTGCTGGCAACGCCCAAAGCGCACCTCTTGCGACTGGTGTCGCCGGCGCTGCACCGCATTCCGGTCAAGTTCGCCACGGGCATTGGCGCGCCCGGCGCAGTTCGCTGGGCTGCGTCGCGCGATCTGCCGGTCGAAGCAGAGCCGGTCGCATGCGCCGCAGAGACGCCCGCGCTGGCGACCTTTACGAGCGGGAGCACGGGCGCACCCAAGATGGCCGTCCGCACCCACAGCTTTTTGCGCCGGCAGCATGGCGTCCTGGCCGAACTGCAACAATTAGGCGACGACGATATCGTGCTGTCTACGCTGCCCATCTTCGTGCTGTCGCACATCGCCGCGGGGGCATGCACCCTGATCCCAAGCGTGGACGTCCGCCATCCTGGAAAGGTGAGGGCGGGGCCGCTCCTCCGCCAGACGGCAGAGCAGGGCGTGACGTGTATTGAGGGATCGCCCGCCCTGTTGGACAGGATGACGCACCAGGCGGCTGCAGCCGCCTTCACTCTGCCGCGCGTCAACAAGGTCTTTACCGGCGGAGGGCCGGTTTTTCCGGCCTTGATGCAGCGCATCCGCGCCCTGGCGCCCAACGCGCAGATCACGGCAGTCTATGGCTCGACCGAAGCGGAGCCGATCGCTCATCTCGACTTGGAGGAAATGACGGCGGCTGACTCCGACGCCTCCGCCGAGGGCGCTGGGCTGTTGGCAGGGCGGCCTGTGCCCGCTGCGGATGTGCGCGTGCTGCCGGATGAATGGGGCCGGCCTCTCTCCTCGCTCACCCGGGAGGAGTTCGAGCGGCGCGTGCTGCCTGCGGGCGCGGCGGGCGAGATTGTGGTCAGCGGGCCGCATGTGCTTGCCGGCTATTGGCAGGGGCAGGGCGACGCTGAAACTAAGTTCCGCGTTGAAGACACGGTATGGCATCGTACAGGCGACGCCGGCTATTTCGACAGCCGGGGCCGGCTGTGGCTTTTGGGGCGGTGCATGGCGCGCGTCGAAGATGCGCGCGGCGTCATCTATCCGTTCGCGGTCGAGTGCGCGGCGCAGCGCCACGCCGAGATAAAGCGCGCGGCGTTTGTCGCACATCGCGCGCGGCGTTTGCTTGTCGTCGAGCTATACGGTAGTGTGAAGGATGACCTCTCGGGACGTTTGCTGCGCGAGATGGAATGGGCGCACATAGACGAAGTGCGTGTACTCCGCCATCTGCCGGTCGACAAGCGCCACAACGCCAAAATAGACTATGGCGCGCTGCGCCGTATGTTGGATTGACCTAGCGAATCTCTCAGGCGGATCACAAAGAAGGAGGCGGCGTCATGACTTTGACGGACCTGACCAGCAATTTCTACGTCCCCTATGCCGTGGCGGGCGTCATCGGCCTGCTGATTGGGTGGCTGTTCACGCGCATCGGCTGGCGTCGCCGCATCAACGAGGCCGAGGAGCGCGCCGCCGAACTGGACGCCCAGCGCCGCCGAATTGAGCGACAGTCCGCCGAGTCTATCGAGAAGGCGGCCCGTCTTGAGAGCAGCGTCAAGGCCGCGGAGGAGCAACTGGCGGAGTTGCGCAGCAAGGCGGAATCGCTCGCAGCCGAGCTGGCGGCGGCGCAGGAGAAAAAGGCCGATCTAGCCGCGCAACTGGAGGCGTGTACGAGCGAAACGGCTGACCTCAAGATGCAGCTTGCCTTGCAACAGGACGCGCCGCCGGACGCCGGTCCGGAGCCTATGCGCGCCGGCGCCGAGGTCGAACTCGCCCAGCCGCAGGCTGAACCGCCCGTTAGCGCAACCGAGATGGAACGGCTGCGCGCCGATCTAGACCAGGCGCGCGCCCGCGCCGACAAGGCGGACCAAGCGGCGATGAGTAAAGATACGGCGCTGACGGAGGCCTATGAACGGGCCGTGGCGCTGCAGCGGCAACTGGACGAGCGCGAGAAGAAGCTGGCAGCGGCTCAAGCGGAACTGGAAGAGCTGCGCCACGAGATCGCGGCGCTGGCGGATGTGAAAGAGGAGATGGAGTTCCGCATCCAGCGCGCCCGCGCCGATGCCGCGGGCGAATTGGCCGCGCTCACGTCGACGATGATGAAGCTGAAGGACGACGCCCTCCACGAAGCCAACGCGCGCATCGCCGAGCTGACGAAGGAGCTGGAGCAAGCGCATAACGGCTAGACTTACGCCGCGGCGTAACACGGGCTGTCCTATTCGTCCCATCAACCAATGGGAGGAGTTGTATGGAGAATCTGTCCCAATACGCGCAGATTGGGATTGTAGCGGGAGCGTTTCTGATCGGGTGCCTCCTTACGTGGCTGATCGGGCGGTCGGCGCGGCGGCAGATGGAAGCCGGCTATGCGGGGCGGCTGCAGTCCGCCCAGGCGGCGCTGAAACGTCGCGAGGATGACCTGGAGACGGTGCGGGAGCAACTGGCGGCGCAGCGCGACCGGGCCGAGCAACTGGCCGCAGAGCGGGCCGCGTTCCAGGCCAAGTGGGAGCAGGCGCAGGCCGAAGCTGCGTCGCGCATCGAGGAACTTGAACTGGCGCTTACCCAGCAGCGAGAAGAAGGCGACCATACACACGCCGAGCCCGCGCGCGTCTCGGAGGTTACGCTAGAGGCGGAGTCTGACGAGCCTGAAGATGATGCGGCGATCACGTCCGCCCCGGAAGCCGAGACCGAATCTCCGGCTGCGGAGCCGCACTCCGAACTGACGGAGGATGCCCCAGCCGGTCGCAGCGAGGACGGCGCTGTGGAGCAGGCCTCGTCGTCCGGCGCACTCCCCGCACGCGAGACAGGAAAGCTCGCCGAGGCGAGGGCCAAGATCGCAAGCCTGAGCGAGAGCGTGAGCGCACTGTCAGCCATTGCCGCCCAATTGGCTGCAGCGCTGGAACAGCGCGACCGGGAGCTTGCCGCGTTCAGCAGCCGGCGGGAGCCGTCCGGACAGCCCGACGAGGCGGAGGACGACCGCAGCCAACTGCTGGCGCAGCTCCACGCACGCGATGCCGAGGTCGATGCGCTGCATAAGCTGCTCGGTCAGGCGCAGGATGAGGCGTACAAGCTGGCCGACGAAAAGATCGGCCTGGAGACGCAACTTCAGGCGCGCGAGGCGGAGTTCAACGCACTGAACATCCTGCTGGGCCAGCTGCACAGCGAGTCGGACAAGCTAGCCGACGCAAAAGCCGACCTGGAGGCGCTGCTGCAGGCGCGTGACGCCGAGATTCTCGCCCTGAACGAAGATCTCGAACAGGCGCTGGCGGCGGCGATGCAGCCCACAGCGGAGCGCATCTCTTCGGCCCAGGCGTCCGGGAGCGGCGCAGCGCCGGATATCGGCGGACGTTCGCCTTCCAAGGCGGCTGCGCTGCAGGCAGCCTGGACGTTGGGCGTGGAGCCGGGCGAACTGGCCCAGCCGCAAGACCTGAATGAAGTCACCGGCATCGGCGCCATCTTCGAGCAGCGTCTCTTCGCAGCCGGCGTAGGGACCTATTGGGAGCTGGCTAACCTGAGCGACGCGGAGATGCAGCGCGTTTTGCAGGTGGACGATGTACAGCAGTTGCGCGCTAAGCCCGACGAGATTCGGGTCGAAGCGTATCGGTTGGCGCAGGAGACGGACACCGTGGGGCGCGTGTGGGCGGGCCGCCTGGACGACCATTTTACGCCGGATGACGATGAAGACGGCGATGATGGGTATGGCGATGACGCCCAAGACGCAGACGCGGTTGAGCGGCGGGCATGACGGCGCATAACGGGAAAGCGGCTGACGAGCAGGCGTTGATTGCCCGCGCCCAACAGGGCGATGCACAGGCCCTGGCCGCCATCGTCGAGAGCCATCAGCGTACGGTGTATAACGTGGCGCTGCGCATGTGCGGCAACCCGCACGACGCCGAGGAGACGCTGCAAGAGACGTTCCTGAGCGCGATCAAGGCGCTGCCCAAGTTCGAGGGGCGTTCCCAGCTATCGACGTGGCTGTATCGCATCGCGTCCAACGCCTGCCTGATGCAGCGACGACGCCAGGCCGCGGGCGCGGACATGACCTCGCTGGACGACGGCGAGGAGGAGCGCGATGAGTTCGACCCGCCCAAGTACTTCGTCGATTGGTCTGTGCGGCCCGACGACGTGCTGCTGGGCGGCGAGCTGCGCAGCGTGATGGAGGACGCCATCGCCCAACTGCCCGAAGCGCTGCGCATCGTCTTCATCTGGCGCGACCTGGAGGGCCTGTCTACGGCGGAGACGGCGGAGGTTCTCGGCATTTCCGAGGGGGCGGTCAAGGTGCGCCTACACCGCGCTCGCCTGCAACTGCGCGAACTGCTGTCGCACTACTATGCTGAAAGCCGGGCCGACAGCCGGTCGGAAGGCTCTGCCGATGCCAAAGCCTGATTGCCGCCAACTGCTCGCCGAATTGTCCAACTATCTGGAGGGCGAAGCCTCGCCCGAACTCTGCCGGGAGATCGAACGGCACTTGGCCGGCTGCCCCAACTGCCAGGCGGTCGTCGATACCCTCGGCAAGACGATTTCCCTCTACCGCACGTTGCCCGAAGAGAATGTGCCGGATGAGGCGCGTCGCCGCCTATGGCGCGTGCTGCGTTTGGACCTCCCTCCCCGTTAGCGATTCGCCTGTCCCTTTTCTGCGAAGCTTTGTCGTATCCGTTTCGATTAGCCGGATGCGGCTGTTGTTGCGCGCCGAGCTTGTAACCTTTTACGCAGGCGTGCATCTAACTGTATAGAAAAGCAATTCACGGGCGGCGATTGGCCGGCCCCTTGAACAAATCAGGAGAGAAAAATGAGTCTGTTGAACGCAGAGGTTCGCAAGCAAGTCCAGGATGAATTCGCCGCACTGACCGATTCGGTCAAGCTGGTCGTGTTTACACAGGACATGGAATGCCAATATTGCACGGAGACGCGGGAACTGATCGAGGAAGTCGCAGAGCTTTCCGACAAGTTGAGCGTGGAAGTCCACGATTTCGTGGCGGAGAAGGCCTTGGCCGACGAGTACGGCATCGACAAGATTCCGGCTGTAGCGATTGTGGCTGACGGCGACGACGCCAAAGACTACGGCATCCGCTTGTACGGCATTCCGTCCGGCTACGAATTCAGCACGCTGATCGAAGACATCCTCATGGTGTCGCACCGCGAATCCGGGTTGAGCGGCGAGACCAAGGCGCTGCTGCACGATCTGAGCGAACCGCTGCATTTGCAGGTCTTTGTGACGCCGACGTGCCCTTACTGCCCGCGGGCAGTGCGGCTGGCGCACATGATGGCGATGGAAAGCGACCTGGTGAAGGGCGACATGGTGGAGGCCATCGAGTTCCCGCACCTGTCTAACAAGTACCAGGTGATGGGCGTGCCGCGCACGGTGATCAACGAGGATACGTACATTGAAGGCGCCGCGCCTGAACAGATGTTGATGGACAAGGTGCGCGAGGCGTTGGCGTAGGCAACACAGCTTTGAAAATATAGATGCCGCCAAGACGCAGCGGGCGAAGGCTGACCTTTCAGGAGGCGCGCTTCCTGGAAGGTCAGCAGCCGTAAGCGCAGGGTTTCCTTCGCTCTCTGCGATTTTGCGATGAATGACAGCCGGGAGGTATGAGAGATGGAACTGAATTTGGGTATGGGTATGGCCGGCGGCGAGGGGCCGAAGAGCTACGATGTGATCATCATCGGCGGCGGGCCGGCGGGCGCGTCTGCGGCCATCTACACGGCGCGCTCCAACTTGAAGACGCTGGTGATCGACAAGGGACTGACCGCGGGCGCGCTGGGCGTGACCGCCAAGCTCAGCAATTATCCGGGCGTCGTCGGCCCGGTCAGCGGGGCGGAGTTGGTCGAGATCATGCGCGGCCAGGCCGAGTCGTTCGGCGCCGAGTTCCTGACGGACAAGGTGATCGGCGTGGACTTGCAGAGCAACCCCAAGAGCGTGATGGCCGGAACCGGCTCGTTCACGGCGCGGGCCGTGATCTTGGCGACCGGCGCCATGGGGCGCACCAGCCAGGTGGCGGGAGAAGAGACGTTTTTGGGCAGGGGCGTCAGCTACTGCGCCACCTGTGACGGCGCGTTCTTCCGCAACAAGCCGGTAGCCGTGGTCGGCAACAACGACGAAGCCGCCGAAGAAGCGCTCTTCCTGGCTAAATACACGGATCAGATCCACCTGATCGTGCCGACGCCGAATCTCAATCTGCGCTCCGGCCTGCTGGAAGAAGTGACCGGCCATCCGGGCATCAATGTTCATCTGGGCACGCGGCTGCGCGAGGTGGTGGGCAACGGCAAGGTCACCGGCGTGCGTATTCAGCCGCGCAGCGGTGAGGCCGAAGTACTGCCGGTAGAAGGGGCGTTCATCTACCTGCAAGGGGCCAAGCCGATCACCGATTACCTGTTGGGCCAGCTTAACACGACGCCGGAAGGCTGCCTGGTCGTGGATCGGGAGATGCAGACCAGCGTTCCGGGCGTGTTTGCCGTGGGCGACCTGCTCTGCACGCACATCAAGCAGGCGGTGATCGCGGCGTCCGACGGGGTGATCGCAGCCATGGCCGCGGATAAGTTCATCCACGGCCGCGAGAAGTTCCAGGCAGACTGGAAATAGCCGCCCGCGCGCTGTCGTCCCGCTTTTTTGTAGCCGTTTTGTAGCAGCCTGATTGATACGCTAAGAGCGCCTATGCCGCGTCAAGCACTGCGGCATGGGCGTTCTATCGCGTTGAGAAAGGGGCGCAGGATGAAACGTGAACGAAACGGGACGATTGCGGCGCGCGTGAGAAGATGGCGGCTGGTTGCGCCGGCTTTGGCGTTCGTATTCGCTTTGACCGGCATGCCGGCGGCTGCACAGAGCCAGACCGGTGCGGCGGGCTTGGCGCCGGCGCTTGAACTCGCTCCTGAGATTGTGGTGTCGGCTTTGGACAACAAGCAGTACTTGCCGGCGGCGGCCTATAACGCCAAGCACGACGAGTATCTGGTTGTATGGCACAACGACTGGGGCGGCGGTTACCGGGACATATACGCCCAGCGCGTGACGGCGCGCGGGGAGTTGAAGAGCTGGTTTGCTGTGTCCGCGGGCGTAAACAGCCGGGCGCAGCCGAGCGTGGCCTATGATCCGGTGCGCGATCGCTATCTGGTGGCGTGGATCTACGACGTCTTCGGCGATGGGAGCGATTGGGACGTCTATGGGCGTTTCATCCCCTGGAACGGCCCGGACAGCACACTGGGCGAGTTCGTCATCTGCGACTGGGCCAGCAGCCAGTGGAACCCGGATGTGGTGTATGCAAATACACAAGACGAGTTCTTGGTCGTGTGGACGAATACGCCCACCGGCCAGCCGGCTTACATCAGTGCACGGCGCATCTTCGCGGCCGGAGGCTTTCCGGACAATAAGGGCTTTACCGTTGCCAGCCATGCGACGGAGCCGCGCGTGCGCCCAGACGTGGCCTATAACGCGGCGCGTAACGAATACCTGGCAGCTTACGATAACAACGGGGACATCTACGGCGCACGGATATCGGCAACCGGGTCGCTCTTGGCCGGGGGCGAGTTTCCCATTGCCGGTTGGCCTGACATGGAGAATAGCCCGGCGGTCGCTGCCTGCGCCGGCGCGGACCAATATCTGGTGGTCTGGCAGTCGTTAACGCCAGACAAGCACGAGATCTATGGACGCTTCCTGACAGGCGCCGGCGTGCCACAGACGGTCATTCATCTCCAACAGACGCCCAATGAAGAGGAAAAACCGGAGGTCGTGTGCGATCCGAGCGGGCGCAATTACCTGGTCATATGGCAACAGGAGTATGGTTCCGGCGGCACAAAGGGCATGGCTGTTCGTCCTGTGCACACAAACGGCAGCATGGGAGGCATTTGGGGCTCGATGGGCGCGACGGACCTTGACGACCCGGTCGTGGCTGCGGGCGGGGTGAACATGCTGGCGGTATGGGAACAGCAGCGCGGCAACAGCGCCTACCAAGACATCCATGGCTGTTTGATCCACATGGAGCGTCTATTTGTACCGGCGCTGATCAAATAGGCGGTTATTCTCCGCTCGCATCGTTTTTTACTCGCCGGGTCTGACCTCTGCCGGCGCTTAGCACGCAGTCGTTTACCCATCAAAAAGCTCGTTGCCGCCAACGTCGGGATCGGCTAGACTGGGAGGCCGCGGCAAGATTCGCCGCGGCCTTACTTCAGTTATTGCGGAAGGAGGGGTGGATGCGCTACGGATTTGTGTTTCCCGGCGGCGACGCCGCAACCGCACTGCGCTTCGGCGTCGAGACGGAGGCAGCCGGTTGGGACGGATTCTTCATGTGGGAGCCGGTATGGGGCGTGGACCCCTGGGTGACGCTTGGCGCGGTCGCGGCGCGTACGCAGCGCATCCGGCTGGGCACGATGCTGACGCCGGTGTCGCGGCGGCGCCCTTGGAAGCTGGCGAGCGAAACCGCCACCCTGGACGCACTCTCCGGCGGCCGCGTGATCTTAGCCGTCGGACTGGGCGCGCCCGAAACGGGTTTCGCTAACTTCGGCGAGGTGACGGACCGCAAGACCCGCGCCGAACTGCTGGACGAGGGGCTGGATATCATTACAGGGCTGTGGCAGGGCCAGCCTTTTAACTATGCGGGCAAGCACTATCGCGTGAGCGAGACGAATTTCGCGCCGCCGCCCCCGCCCTTGCAGCGGCCGCGCATCCCCATCTGGGTGGTGGGCGCGTGGACGCGCGAGAAGTCGATGCAGCGCGTGCTGCGCTATGACGGGCTGCTGCCCAATATCATGGACCCGGAAGGCCCGCACGACCGCGTCACGCCGCAGCAGGTCGCCGCCATGAAGGCCTATGTAGACGAGCGGCGTGCATCAGATACGCCGTTTGACATTGTGGTGGAGGGGCGCACGCCGGGTGATGACCCGGAGGCGGCGCAGGCGCAGGTCGGCGCGCTGGCCGCGGCCGGGGCGACCTGGTGGATCGAGGCGATCTGGGATGCGCCGGACTTGGACGCGGTGCTGGCGCGGCTGCGACAAGGCCCGCCGCGCGCCGGTTCGGACGGATGACGAGTGACAAGTGACGAGTGACA